>NZ_JBKVXF010000005.1:0-299282 GCF_046972725.1 Lacrimispora sp.
CAAAACTTTTTCATCGGTTCACGATGTGTTTTGGAAGAAGTTTTTGCCGCCGTTTCCAGCGGCGAGTTATATCATACCAAAGCAGACGACATTTGTCAACACTATTTTACAACTTTTTTAACAAGAGCCAGAACATGTCCGGCCCTTGTTTTACATGTTATTGAGCTACATATAAGATTCTTCCTTCAGACGCAGTAACAGGTGATAAAAGTTCTTCTGTATTTTCTATTGTAAATGTCTCCGTTGTGGAAGCATCTATTGTTCCCTGCTCTGTTTTAGGAACTTCAAACGTTACCTGCTGCGTCTTTGCAGTGCCTGCTGTAGAATCCGTTAGCAAGGCATAGTAATAAATACTGGAATTACCGGCATAACTAAATGCGGCATCATTTGTGAAAGATATATCGAAAAAAGCATCTGACACGCTTGTATTGAAAGCTGCTGCGTTGGTTACTGATATTTCAATTGCCATATTTAAGATCCTTTCTATATTTTATTTACCAGCCCGCTTTAGTGGACCTATTATCAGTATATTCTCTATAGACAAGAGTGTTGCAGTGCCCGTCCCGTATGCTGATACATATATTATAAAAGGAGGGATTCACATGAGTTTCATTGATATTATTTGTAAGAACTCCGGAAGCTTTTCTTCCAATTGTTATAAATACACTGATAATCCATTAATCCTGGGACAAATGGGTCAATGCAGAGAAAACATATATCTGTATTTTGATCTGCCTCCTGAATTTTATATACGAAAGGTTGAAAGCTCCCGTTTAATTCTTTATAAGCTTCCTGTCTGCATCCCCAATAAGGCGTGCAGATTATATTCAAGTAATCTTTATTGCTTATACCCTTTAACAGATTTTTTCAATATATACAGTTACTGTTATTCCGGACCTCAATTCGATTGTAAATATGAAACTTGTTTTGTGGATGATATCCAGTTCAGCTATATGGAAATTGATATTACACCGATCACACAGGTCTGGCACAATGGACAGTTTGAAAACAAAGGATTGATTATTACCAGTTCAGGAAACAGTCTTCCGCTTGTTTTCGCAGGACATAGTTTTAAGATTCTCTCTATGCGCCCAATGCTGCGTGTTACCTACGAAAGCACCGGGCAATTACCATTAATGAACCAGATTCCATGTTCAGTTGAAATTAATCGGCATTTTTGAATTTGAAAATGCTGATTAATTTTCAGCTTACAGTTCTTCTCAAAGGGAATTATACCTGCCTTGTTGCAATCCATACTATCTACCTATTTTGCAAACTGATTATGTAAATTGGTTCAGTAATCTAAGGATTCATTCTTTACCTGGTTGTTTGATTCCAGTGAAATATAAATGCTCTTATAAAAATTGCCTGGCAGGCGGTTGGCAATTCGGAACATGGCTATAGAACTTCCTTTTTATATATGTTTTTATACACAAAAAAGCAGACTTCTAATTAGAAATCTGCTTCCTGCTTTTTGAATGTAGAGCGCGAGACGGGACTCGAACCCGCGACCCCGACCTTGGCAAGGTCGTACTCCACCAACTGAGCCACTCGCGCACAACGGTTTTATGAACTCTGTTCATCTAAACGATGAAAGCATTATAACATATTTATCCGGGAAATGCAAGAGGTCGAACTAATTTTTGTATTTCCCGGCTATGCGTGATACTTAAGTTTCGTCTCGACCAGAAAATCCACTCCCAGCCCGTCGGCTTCCCTGCGGACCTCGGTTTGTTCATGATCAAATAAATCTGCATATTTGGCTACCAGCGGCCGTTCTTTGCTGACCAGCCGGTTTAAATGGTGATTCAGCACCGCATGCAGGCGGTCAGAATCTTTTGCAAGGATTGCATCCATCAAGTCCCTGTGCTGCTTCACTACGCCTTTCTCAATTCCTGCGTCCGCCATGGAAAGCAGCCGTATTCTCCGGTAATGTCCGGAATTAGCTTCTAATATGTCGTTGCAGTAACCTTTATTGGCCCCATCATAAAAGATAGAATGGAAATAAGTATCCTCTGATAAAAATGCCCGGATATCACCGGTTTTTTCCAACGCCTCCTGTCTTTCCAGGGACAGTTCAAGGGCTGTAATGGTCTTTAGATTGCACACTGCCATAAACTCCAGCATCACGTTTTCTTCCACGCAGGTCCTTAAAAACCGTTCATTTCTCACTTTGTCGTAATCGATCTTTGATATCATGGTCCCACGCTGGGGCAGAAATGTGATAAGCCCTTCCTTGGAAAGGCTTATTAGTGCATCACGTACCGGGGTCCTGCCAACCTGATAGGACTCGCTGATGTCCTTAATGCTGAAAATCATTCCAGGGCGCAGCCTTAAATCCAGTATATCCGTCCGCAAAACATCGTAAATAGGTTCTACCTGGCTGTTGTCTGTTTCGCCCATCAATGCCTCCTGCTAAATGCTTAATACTTCCCTGTACATCTTCAGGGCTTCATCTGGACTATAATTATAATACAAAAGTATGTCTAAAGCAAATGGTGAATATGAAAATTTATTAAGATTCTTTGAAAAGTACATACCTCCGATCTCAGATAAGGCCCGTATTGTCGATTGGTTCTTAAAACCAAGGAACTTCCAGAGGACAATTTTCTCATTTCTCGTATATATCCCCGTTTCCTCCTCTTCCAGATAATGAAATATCTCATGGCCCAGAATCAATCGTTGGATCTCTTCTTTTGTTATTAATTCAGAAAGTCCGCCCTGCTCTACTGCCCGTTCAATGGGTTCTGTCATGATCTCAATCCGGTCCGGGGGGATAAAAAGAGCAAATAACACCCGATCTGCTATCTGCCCTCTGTCCGTGAACTCCACCTTAAGCTTTAGTTTTTCTGCTATTTCCCACGGATCCCGGGTTCCGAATCTCTTTACTGCCTGACCGGCCAGTTCCTCTCCGCAGCGGATGGACCGCCGGATCATGGCTTCCTTTTGTTTTGCATCGACTTTATCCCGAAGGATATCCCTGGAGAATGCATACATTCCCCAGGACTGGTCCTTTACTTTAAACAGTTCCTCCGCCATAATCCGCAGCTGTGTCTTTTCCATATCCTTCTCCAAACGTTTTAGCTCTGCTTTCTGTTGGCCGCTACCACAAGAATTTCTTCATCGGCGTCCAGAGCGGATATTTCCAGATCCACAAGCAATTCCAGCTGCTCAAAATCAACGGCTGAAAAGTCCATGACACGGGCACCCATGCAGAGATAGTAATCGGGTCTGATGATTAAGTCGGTCTGGTAGACAGCCATATCTTCCCAAAGCTGCTTGATCGCATTCATGCACTCTGCTGCTGTGGTCTTGATGCACATGCCCCTTCCGCGCTGAACCTTTATAAATCCCTTTTTGTCTATGATACGGATAGCTCCTGCGCCATCGGTACCAGACTGTTCTCCATATATATAGAAATAACTGGAACTTTCCAGAAGTTTTGCATCTTCATCAGCGATTCTCATATCCTCGGCTGCCAGATGACGCGCTTCAGATTCATCGCATTCTTTTAAAAGATCTGCTGTCTTGACTTCCGTAGAACCGGTTGCGATGGCGGTTACTTTAGAGGTCTGGGGATCGATCTCTATATGGATCTCCACAGATTCTGCCGTTGCACCGGATTCAATGGCCTTGTTTAATGCCTCATTCTTAATAGACTTAATGTCTTCTTTTGACGGTGACGGTATGATACGTTCCACCACATCACGGACCATGGAAAGAGCTACCCCGATGGAGGAAATAACTTCGGCATTTTCGGGAATGGAATATTTTACTCCCATTTTCTCACTGAAATAGACGATCAGGGAAGCGGCTCCTCCTCCAACTCCTACTAATGAAATCTGATCCTTTTCCAGCTTATATTTCTCTGCCAGTTCCAAAATCACAGGTTCAATCTTTAAATAAGCTTTCTCCATGATCTGTTTGGCAATATCCTCCGGAGTCGTGCCGCAGTAGTCAGCAAGGGCTTTCATTGCTTTTCTTGCCGATTCCACATTTCCGTAGGAGAAATGTTCTTTCTTTACCAGCCCCAGTACGTTTGCCGCACAGGAATTGGTTATGGTGACGGCAGACCCGTCTTCCAAACGGATCCTGACATAATCAGACGGATCCCCAGGCTTTGGAGAGAAAAATTCTACGGTAGGCCCTTTGATCTTGTCGGTATCGGTAAATACGGAATAATCAAGACCGGCAATATGGGCGGAACGGGGACCGACATCAATAATTCCCTGTTTATTGGCACGGACCATGGAGCCTCCCGCCACACCCAGGACTCTTACATCCAGTGAGGAAATATAGGTAGGATGGCCTCCAACGATGGAATAGTCGATGGCCGGACGTCCGTTTTTAATGACTCCAATATTCGTGGTGGTTCCGCCTACTTCAAAATAAACACCGTTTGATGCCCTTAAATACATGAGAGATCCCATAACAGAAGCAGCCGGACCGGAAAGCATGGTAAGCACCGGGCGCTTTTTCATTTCGGATATCTCCATAACACCGCCGTCTCCTCTCATGATCATCAGAGGCACAAATACTCCGGCTTCTCTTACGGAATTTTCCGTGGAGGTTGCCGTATCCAGCATCTTTGGCAGGATAGAAGCATTGATCGCGGCTGTTCTTGTCCGTCTGGTAAGGCCGTAAAGCTTTGTGATATCAGATGCCATGGTGGTTGGAATATTTTTCTCGCTGGCAGCTTCGTAAACTTCCTTTTCAGGACCTGCGTCATCAACGCCGAATGCCATGGAGGAAACGAGGACCTGCGCCCCTGACTGTATCATGGAGTCAATGGTATTTTGGACCACGGTGCGGTCCATCTTTTTTACATTTAAGAATTCATTGATGATCTTTATTTTCTTCTGGTTTCCCAGATCAATATCTGCAATCTTCGTCTGTCTTTTTGCCAGAAATCCTTCCAGCCCGCCTTTTGCCATACCGATGACACCAACCGTAGCTACATCGCCTTCAATCAGGGCATTGGTTGCCTGTGTGGTCGAGTGGGCAACAAAAACTACATCGTCAGGACTGATTTCGTTCTCTCTTAAGCAATTCTCAAATGACTTTACAACACCTGCTGCAACGCCCCTGGGATCATCATGTGTTGTTTTCACAGAAGATTTCCCAATGATTTCGTGGGTGGCGTTGTCAATTGCAACTGCTTTTGTATGGGTGCCTCCCACATCGATGCCCATTCTTACTGATCTTCCCATTTTAAGAATTCTCCTTTCTGCCTTAGATTCCTTTGAATGATCCCTTTTTATAAATGGAACTGGCGGAGACCGCCAGTTCCGTATATTCTTACATTAAGCCGCCGTAAAGTACAAATACTGCGATACAGCAGATCACACCGATGATCCAGCCGGTAGGTATGGACATCTTCATATAATCCTTTGTGGAAACCTTGGTATATCCAAATCCCCATGCGACCCAGGACTGGGTAATATCCAGATGCTGCGGTGCGATGGTTGTAATCGCAAACAGCGGGAATAAGAATGCCACCGGTGCGCTGGGAATCGCTGCAACTACAACTGCAAGAATGGCGGTTCCTGATCCGACCAGGTTCATGGGGCCTCTGAAAAATCCAAGTGGTGTGAGCACCGCAAACGTAATCACCAGTAAAAGGGCTGTCTGTGGAACAAATCCGCCGAGAATAGCTGTAAAATAAGGAGCTGCATAAGTTGCTGCATTGTTAAACATGGACAGAGTAAGCAAAAATCCAACCATTGGAGCCACATCGATGGAACCATCTGTAAACAGTTTTGCAAACAGTCTGCATATCTCCGAATAGCTTCCCTTCATCTTGCCGGTTGTAATAAGTGCAAAGATGCCGGATAAACAGAATCCAAGAATGATCGGAATTTTGAATGCAACAACGCCGATTACCGGAAGGATAACTGAGATCCAGGAAATAGCCGGAGCATTATCACTTGCGGAGTTTGGAGTAGCTGCCCAGGCATATGATTTCTTTTTATTCATAAAGAAGTTGGATACAATAAGTACTACTACAAGCGCAACGACCATACAGATTACACCGATCTTAAAATAGTCGTTATAGGTATAAGCTTCTGCTGCCGGATTAAATCCTGCATAAATGGTCTGATACTGCTTGAAGTTTACGATGTTGCCGAAGATACCCGCCATAATGGAACCCATAAAGCTGAACAGTGCAACCGGTGCCGGGATACCGAGAGACAGCATGATCGGAAGTACAATCACTGCAATGGAAATTACCGGACCAATCCCTGTCATGGACATAAAGATGATTGCGGTAACTACACACAAAAGTCCCATGGTGATTCTTGGCTTGTCGCCGCCAAGCTCAACCACCTTACGGATCAGAGTTGCTGCGATTCCTGTATCAACCAGTACCCTGCCGAAGAATGCACCAAAGAATACATTAACTAAAATTGATTTTGCATAACCTGCCGGACCATCTGCGTACACATAGGTCAGCACATCGATGAATGACTTGCCCTCCATTGCTGAATTTGGTGAAAATGCATTTCCCACCAGTGCAAGTACGGTCCAGAATGTAGCCATGACCGCAAACCCCACCATAAGATTGAGTCCCTTAACACAGTACCATACCATGCCAAGGAAAGACAGAATCATAATAATACCGATGATTACATTGATGTTCATACGAACCCTCCTTATAATAAAATGTTAATAGGTAACCCGCAGAAGACAGATATGACCCTTCCGACTCCCATGCAGTGGCTTTCGCCTTACTGCTGATACTAATATATTAGTACTAAAATATCAGTCTGTATATGGTGATAATCCCGATTTTTAGGCTTGTTTTTTGTCGAATATAAACAAAATATGTGGTATATACCGAATTTGTTTCTATATTTTTAACACTTATGTTTTTTCAAATTACCTGTATTTCTTTTGATTAATATATCAGTTATCCCATTTCTGCTTTCTATTTATTCTATCCAGATCCAGCAGTTCTAATAATTCTTCCCATATATTTTTTATTCAGCACAAAATGAGAAACCGGCTGCCGCAGAAGCGGTAGTAAGAAGTATATTTTACTTCATTCAAATAAGGAGCCAGAAACCGGCTGATGTTGATCCGCCGGTTTCTGGCTCCTTTTCAAGTAAGAATGTTCTATTATTATTATTTTTGCGGATAAAAGCCGGAAGGAACTTCATTCAGATTAATAAGGATATTCTTCATCTGAGTATAGTGCTCCAGCATTACCTTATGAGTCTCCCGTCCGATTCCTGAGGTCTTATAACCTCCAAACGGTGCTCCCTCAGGGATGCTGTTATAGGTATTGACCCATATACGGCCGGTCTCCACAGCTCTGGCAACTCTTATGGCGCGGTTGATGTCTTTGGTCCAGACAGCACCGCCAAGACCGAATTCACTGTCATTGGCCATCTTAACCACATCTTCTTCGGTCTTGAATTTAATGATACAGGCAACCGGTCCAAAGATTTCTTCCTGGGCCACTCTCATATCATTTGTTACATTTCCAAGCAAAGTTGGTTTCAGGAAAGCACCTTTTTCAAGACCATTCCCTGTCAGCTTTTCTCCGCCGCAGAGAACCGTAGCACCTTCTGATTTGGCGATCTCCACATAGCTTAAGATCTTCTTTAACTGTCCGTTGTTGATCTGGCTACCCATCTGGGTATCTGCATCCAGCGGATCGCCTACCTTCACCTTGTTAAAGCGTTTTACTGCTTCTTCTACAAATTTATCATAGATGCTTTCCTGTACGAAAACTCTGGAACCGGCACAGCATACCTGCCCCTGATTAAAGAGAATTCCCAGCTGAATGCCGTCCATTGCCATCTCCCAATCGCAGTCCTCAAAGAAGATATTAGCCGATTTACCACCCAGCTCGAGGGTTGCAGGAATCAGCTTTTCAGCTGCAGCAAGCGCCACGCTCCTGCCTACTTCCGTAGAACCGGTAAATGCCAGCTTACGGAAACCTTCATGCTCCAGCATATACTGTCCGGACTTGGAGCCGGCACCTGTGATGACATTAAATACGCCGGCCGGAATCACATCCTGAACCAGTCTTGCCAGCTCCAGTACGCTTAACGGAGTTGCGCTTGATGTCTTAAATACGGTACAGCAGCCGCTTGCCAGCACCGGTGCCAGTTTCCAGGAAGCCATTAAAAACGGGAAGTTCCAGGGTACGATCTGGCCAACCACGCCGATGGGGTCCTTTAAGATCAGACTTAAGGTATTTCCGTCAAGGATGTTGGCACTGCCTTCGTCAGCAAGAATACAGCCTGCAAAATAACGGAAATGCTGTGCTGCCAGCGGAATATCCACGTTCATGGTCTCTCTGATGGGCTTTCCGTTATCCATGGATTCCACGGTCGCCAGGTGCTCTCTGTTTTCATCTATAATGTCTGCAATTTTATTTAAGACTGCCGCTCTTTCTTTGACCGGCACGTGCTTCCATGTCTCAAATGCCTTCCAGGCCTCTTTGACCGCTTCGTCAACGTCTTCCCTGGTCGCCTCCGCACAATCTGCAAGAAGTGATCCGTCTGCAGGAGATGTGGTTGGAAATGTCTTGCCGTCGGATGCGTCCTTCCACTGTCCTCCGATAAATAACTGATATTTTTTCTGAAGCTCTATGTTTGCCATAATGAAATCCCCTTTCTGGTTCCAGATATATGTGTTTACAACCCTTTCGGATTGATTTGCTTCTGTAATCTTCATTATATGCAGGGGATCTGTTCTGTCAATTTAGTTATTAATTTCACATCTATTTGACATTAAATTATCTTATTCCGCTTAATCTTTAACAATAGAATTCATCTAATACCAGATGGTTTTTTTTGTTTTTTCTGATTATTTCAGAGTAAAATCCAGATGTATGATGTATGCTTTCTTTTTTGCATACACTAGCTTCATTTCTTTCCGGAGTATCTTTGATCATTGATATTATTTTCACACTATTTTTCCGCTTTTTCTCTTTCATATCTCCATATTTTGATTTTATAGTTGATATTTATATAACAGAATAAGCGGTTTTTTCTTAAAATTTCTTTTTAATTTCAATTGGCTGCCTTTTTACTGAGATTTCTTTATAAAAATTTTCGTTTATTCGTTTTAATTTATCAATTTTTTTGTGATCCGTTAAATTTATGACATATCTTATCCAATGGAACCAATCTGCCAGGGAGAGTATTCATTTCTCCCTACTCCGTTTAATTCGGCTTTTGTTTTTTCTCCTGATGCTACCCGCAGCAGTTTTTCAAAAATGAGCTGCCCCATTTCCTCTACGGTATTTTCCCCGTTTAAAATGCTGCCGCAGTTGATATCCAGGTCCGAAAGCATCTGTTCAAAGACGGAATCCGATGACGCCATCTTAAGCACCGGAGACGGATATGCACCAAAGCAGGAACCGGTTCCTGTGGTATAAGCGATCAAAGTGGCTCCCCCGGCAATCTGTCCGGTGACGGCCACCGCATCATAACCGGGGGTATCCATAAAGACCAGTCCCTTTTCTTTTACGGGCTGGGCATACTGGTAGACCTCCATGAGAGGGGAGGTCCCTGCTTTTTTGATTCCGATCCCCTTATAAGCCTGTTCAGCAATATAGCTGTTCACATCCCAGTATTCTTTTGGAAGATTTTTGTCATACACCAGCAGTTCTTTAAGCTGAATGGCACGGATCCACCAGTTTAAGCGGTTTAAAAGTTTTTCCCGCACTTCATCATTGGCGGAACGTTTTAAAAGCTCATCCTGTACTCCGTACAGTTCCATGGTCTCACTCAATATGACGGCGGCACCGTTTTTCACCAGCAGATCAGCGGCAACTCCAAGGGCCGGATTTGCGGAGCGGCCTAATATGGAATTGGTTCCTCCGCATTTTAAACCGACGATCAGATGTCTGGCAGAAACGGTGGTTCTTTTTACTGCATTTGCCTTTTGAAGCATGCTGTAGACGATGTCAATGCCTTTTTCCACACTGCTGCGGCTTCCGCCTTCGTTACAGACAATCAGCTTTTTTAAAAAAGGGCCTTCGCTTAAGTGTTCGGCTTCAAAAAATCCTTCTGCGCTGTTTCCCCTGGAGTGAAGGGAAACCACCAGCATCCCTCCCATGTTGGGATTATCGATAAACCCTCTCATGGTTCTGCGCAGCAGATCAAGAATCTGTCCCTTCATATCCAGGGCCCCGCCCAGCGTCGTTATGTAAGGAATGACCCCGTCGATATTTTTATATCCTGCCAGCCGGTCGTAGGTAAAATAATCAGCGATCTGCCTGGCAACGGTGGCTGATTCATTTTCCGTAGCAATGACTCCGATATAGTTTCTGGTGCCAACTCCGTGATTGCTTCTTATGATTCCCTGAAAGGAAGCATGATGATTTTGCCGGTTATCCATAACGGCACCTCCGCAGAATGAATTATTTTGAAAGTTCTGCAACCGCACAGTGGAGCAGGGCTTTCATGTAACCGGTGGAGTATGCAAAAGCGGAATCCTTTCCACCGCAGGATTTTACAAATTCAGGTACGTGGTCACAGTGCATGCTTCCGTCATAGCCGCTGGCTACGAACTGTTTCATGACCTGATACATATCCATATATCCATCCTCCAGCAGTGTTTCTTCAAATTTCGGAAGGGTGCTGCTGACATTTCTGAAATGTACCACAAATACTTTTTTGTTTTCCACAAAATATTTAATATCCTTTAAGATATCCCCAAACCGGTCCCCGCCTTCCAGCCAGCAGCCCACACAGAACTTCATGCCAAGGTAAGGACTGTTATCTACCATCTCAAATGCCCGTTTGTAATCTTCTGATGAATGGATGAGATTGCAGACTCCCTCCAGGCTTTCCACCGGCGGATCATTGGGGTGAAGTGCCAGACGGATATCCGCTTCTTCACATACAGGCAGAACCCGGTCCATAAAATACTTGAAATTCGCCCACATTTCTTCTTTCTCATATTCCCGGTCAAAGGTAAGGGGACGGCGGTTCAATTCTTCCATATCCACCAGTCTTCCCACCGCACCTCTCGTATGCTTTCCTACTGCAAATTCAGTGGTGGATACCCGTCCCTGGTCCCAGGTCACATAGCCCACCCGGATTCCGGCTTTCCCCAGGACCCGGTTAAAATCGTTATATTTTCCGATCCACTCATCCCGGTCCGGCCGGCCAAGGTGAATGGAAGGATGCTTATACATGTTGACGTTTCCGGCATCATTTACCGTTAAGTCATATTTGGCACACCGCTCCATAAATCTCATGACAAAGTCATAATTGCTGTGTTCATCCTTAAACATTACAAATACGTTATTCAGTCCCATCTGCTTGGCAAAAAGAAGCTGTTCATCCGTATAATCGGACACAATCGGAATCTGTACTTTTATGGTATTTTTATTCATAGGAACCTCCTGGTCTTGGTTTTAGTTTTCGTATAAGAAGCAGGCGACTTCATGCCTGTTTCCAGCTTCTTTTAGTTTTGGAACTTCATTTTTGCAGCGGTCCATGGCCTGGCTGCAGCGGTCATGGAAGGGACAGCCTCTGGGCCGGTTTACGATGCTTGGCACCTCTCCCTGAATGGGAACCCGCTCTCTTGCTGATTCCACCTCTGGATCTGCCACCGGCACCGCCGACAGCAGTGCCTTTGTGTACGGATGAAGGGTATGATTGTATAAATCTTCACAATCAGCAATTTCTACCACCCTCCCCAGATACATCACTAAGATCCGGTCACTGATGTGCTTTACCACCGCCAGATCGTGAGCAATAAACAAATAGCTGATGCCAAGCTTTGCCTGGAGCTCCTCCAAAAGATTGATGATCTGAGCCTGAATGGATACGTCCAGGGCAGAAATCGGTTCGTCGCAGATAATGATATCCGGCTCCGAGGACAGGGCTCTGGCAATGCCGATGCGCTGTCTCTGCCCTCCGGAAAACTCGTGAGGGACTCTGTCCTTTAATGCAGGATCCAGACCAACGATCCGGAACAGCTCATCGACCCGCTCTTCGTACCTTTCCGCCTCCCTGTACTTTTTGGATAGCTTTAAAGATTCTCCTACAATGGAACCTGCCGTCTGTCTGGGATCAAGGGAAGAAAAAGGATCCTGAAAGATCATGGCGATCCTTGGGCGGTAAGGCTTTAGCTGCCTGTCATTGAAGGAAGCGATATCCGTTCCGTCAAAAAGGATTTTCCCCTCCTCCGGTTTATAGACCCGCATGATACACCTTGCCATGGTGGTTTTTCCGCAGCCGGATTCTCCCACGATGCCCAGGGTCTCTCCCTTTCTCAAGTGGAAGGTTATGTCTTCAATGGCCTTTACTTCCCCTATTTTTTTCCTCATGACTCCTTTGTATATGGGAAAATATTTTCTTACATTCTCAATTTCCAGACAGTTCTTCTGGCTGAGATTCCGTACCGGTGCCGCCTTCTTTGGCTTTTTACGGATCTCCTCTTCTTTTGCTTCCAGTTCTTCCTCTGTCAGACAGCAGGCCGCCCAGTGATCCTTTTTCACCTCTATAAGCCCCGGCTTTCTGCTCTCTTTGCACTTATCCATGCGATACTCGCACCGGTCATAAAAGGGACAGTATTCCGGGCGCATGGCCGGGTTTGGGGGAAGTCCGTCAATGGGCACCAGCACACGGTCCTTTAAGTCATCAAGCCTTGGAATTGCCCGCAGCAGGCTTCTGGTATAAGGATGGCAGGGACGTTTGAATATGCTGGCGGTACCGGCAGTTTCCATCACATTTCCGGAATACATCACATAGATCCGTTCTGAGAACCTGGCGACAATGCCAAGGTTATGGGTCACAATGATGACTGCGGTTTTCGTTTCCTTTGCAATGTCCCGGATCATCTCAAGAAGCTGGGCCTGAGTGGTCACATCAAGCGCTGTGGTGGCTTCATCTGCAATCAATATATCCGGTTTGGAGGACATGGCCATGGCAATCATGATCCTCTGTCTCATACCTCCGGAAAACTGCTGCGGATAGTAATGAAACCGCTGTTCGGCATCGGGGATCTTTACCATCTTCAGCATTTCAATGGTGCGTTTCTTTGCGTTTTCCTTATCGAGCTTCAAATGAAGCATAATATTTTCCTGTATCTGGTATCCGATGGTAAGAACCGGATTTAAAGACGTCATTGGTTCCTGAAAGATCATGCTGATTCTTCCGCCTCTCACATCCCTCATCTGGGTGCTGTTCGCTCCGTAATCCAGCAGGTTCTTTTCCACCCCCTCCAGGCGAACCTCTCCGCCTTCGATCGTTCCCGGCGCTCCAATCAGCTGAAGCACGCTCATCATGGTTACGGATTTTCCGCTCCCTGATTCTCCTACAATTCCAATCACCTCGCCTCTGTCCAGATGGAGAGATACGCCGTCCACCGCACGCACCCTGGCCCCATCGGTCAAAAAACAAGTCCGTATATTATTCACTTCTAATAGATGGTTCATTTCGCCTACCCCCTGTCAGATTTCCCCTCTGAGTCTCGGATCCAATGCATCCCGGACGCCGTCACCAAGTGTATTTAAAAAGATTACCAGCAGCGCAATGCAGATACCGGGCGCAATGGAAAATGTGGGGTTCTGCAAAAGAAAGCTTCTTCCGTCGCTGACAATGCTTCCCCAGGAAGCTGTAGGCTGACTGATTCCAAGTCCCAGAAAGCTGAGCCCCGCCTCTGCCAGAATGGTCTGGCCGACCTGCTGGGTCATGGTAACGATAATCGGTGAGATGCTGTTTGGAAGAATATGCCGGAACATCAGCCGAAAGTTTCCGTTCCCCTGTAATTTTCCCGCCATGATGTAATCGGTTTCCTTAATTGATAAGACCTGCCCCCGCATCATTCGTATGTAAATCGCCATATTGGAGATTCCAAGTACGATGGACAGATTAATGATTCCTCCGCCAAGAACTGCGCAGAGCGCCATGGCAAAGACGATCTGCGGAATGGAGCGGATGGCCTCGCTGACCCTGTTGATCACATCATCCACGGCTCCTCCAAAAAAACCTGCTGCCATTCCGAAAAATGTTCCGATGGCACATGCGATCATAACCGCCAGAACGCCTACGACCAGAGAAATACGGGTTCCATAAATGACCCGGCTTAGAACATCCCGTCCGGAGTTATCCGTGCCAAACAGATATTCCAGGCCCGGTTTTTTTAAGCTGTCCATCAGATTTGTCTTATTGGGATCATGAGGAACCAGTAGCGGGGCAAAGACCGCGATGAACACAAATATCATGACTCCGATAAAACTGACCAGCACGATCTTTCTGCCAAACAGGACCTTAAAAAATTTCCGCCATTGCTCCTTTTTCCTGCTCTTTTCCAATCCCTTATTTTTTATTGCTGCTGCATTCACTTCCATGGTAACACCTCCTCCTAGCTCAGACGGATTCTCGGATCCACAACGGCATATACAATATCCGTAATTACATTTACAACGCTGGATACCAGCGCAATCAACAAGACACAGGCCTGAATTAACGGAATATCCTGTGCCTGAATGGATGTGACAAATAAGGTCCCCACTCCTGGAATGTTAAACACAGACTCCACAAACATGGAACCGCCGATCAGCATGCCAAGCCGCAGCCCCATCAGGGTGATGACAGGAATCAGCGCATTTTTCAGCGCATGGACATAGATGACCTTTCGCTCCGCAAGCCCCTTGGACCTTGCCGTTCTTACATAATCCTGACGGATTACTTCAAGCATACTGGATCTTGTCTGCCTGGTAATAGATGCGATTCCTCCCAGAGTCAGACAGGTGAGCGGCAGTATGGTCTGACGGATGCTTTTTGTGAAATCCACCAGCGGAGAGGTGAATCCAAAGGACGGAAACCAGCCAAGCTTCATGGAAAATATGTACAGAAACAATACGCTCAGCCAGAACTGGGGAAGACAGCAGGTGATATTTGCTCCCATGGTCACAATGGTATCAATCTTTTTCCCCCGGTAGACCGCACTTAAGATTCCGGTAATGATGCCCAGCGGAATGCTGATAAAAAAGGATAACAGGGAAAAGTATAAGGTTACGGGTACATGATCTCCCAATACCTCAGTGACTGACTTATGATAGCTTGCGGATGTGCCGAAATCCAGCCGGATGGCATCCCACAGCCATAGAAAATACCGGACAACCACCGGTTTGTCCAGATTCAATGCGTAATACCAGCGTTGATAGGTTTCTTCTGATATCTCCCCGCCAAGCATGGCATAAACCGGATCCCCCGGCAGCATGGATATGAGCATAAAAATAATAAACGACAGTATGATCAAGACGATTGCCGTCTGCCCCAGACGTTTTAAAATGTATCTGCCCATTGTATTTCCCCCTTTCAACTTCATTCTGATTTTTAACCCCTATGGCAAGATTATATAAAACTCTGTTTTTATTTGCATTATGCCGGGAATACATAAAGTGCCTGAATTATTGTTTTCATAAGACACCTTTCTTTTCTCCGGAAAAATCACTTTGACAAATAACTGTCAAGGGCCAGCAATAGAATGGTATCCTTGGAACTGCTTAAAGGCTGCAGCCCCAGGATCTCTTTGAATTTTCTGGTGCGGGCAAGAACCGTATTCTTATGTACAAACAATTCCTTTGCCGCCTCTGCCGGACTCATATTAGTAGAAGCCAATGCCGCAGCCGTAGTATGAAACAGCTCTTTATCCAGATAGTTGTCAATGACATTCCGGTAACTTTCAAAGAGAGGGCTTAAAAGATCGGGGCTGATACAGCCTGTCATATACTCGATTAAGTAATCGTTGATAAAGTAAAGCGTCTCTGTCCGGAAATGAACGTAATCCTCCAGCCACTTCAAACAGCTGTAGGAATTCCTGTAATGGATCAGGGAGTCTGCCGGAATGGTATAGTATAACTACAGCTTGACCGAATCCTCAAAAAACCGTTTTTCTTTTAGCAGCCCCATAAAGTATTCACTTAATTCCATCATGCTGTCCCGAAAAAAAGCGGGTTCAAATTTACGAAAGGACTTAATTAGTACCAGATGCTGTCCATCCATGGGAAACAGGATATCCTGGGGCTGTTTTTGAGAACTGCTGTACCCCTGGTAAAGATACTGAATGGCTTCCTTTGCGTTATCTCCGGTGGTATGGATCATGATTGCAGCCCGGTATACATTGTCCCGTATACCGACTTCCGTAGCCAATTGAAAGATTCGTGTGGGATTAATGGGCTGCTCAAACAAAAGGGCATCCCGAAGCCTGCTGATGGTCTGTGATTCAATTAAGTCCGCCTGACTGGTCTGGTTTTTAAAGAAAAAGGACTCGATGGTCAGCTTTGCCATCTTGGCTATGGGCATGATGTCGTCGCTGTTGCCTAAGATCCCCACCGCACCGATCGGTTCCATGCGGTGAAGCAAAAGTAAATTGACTCCTTCCGAAACCCCAATCAGCCCGTCGGTCGGTGTCTCAATAATCTTTATGAACGTTTTACTCTTAATCAACTCATACGCGACCAGGTGAAAGTCACCAACATGAGAAGGAATGCCGCTGGCAATGATAATTCCTTTTTCGTTCGTAATATTAATGGTAATACCAAGCTGCCGGTGAATTTTTGCCACATAATCGCGGGCAAGTTCTACATTTATCATTTTGTATACCTCCGATTCTGATGCCATTCTATGCCGTTTTCGTCGTGTCCTGTCACAGTTTCCCATTCTCGGGAAGAGTCGCCTGTGATATTGCATAACAACTCCAAAAATAACTCCTCCTATAATATTAAAACAAACAACACATTTAAGCTACATCGGAATATGTGTTGTTAAAACAATTAATTTTATTATTATTGTATTGGCGGTATAATGCAAATCCCACATAATTCAGGTACATTAAGGGTACAACACATTCTTTGCTTCTTCATAAAACCATCCTGCAGAGGCAAGTCTATAAAGGAGGAAATACAATTGAAAAAAATATGGGCATTTCCGTTAATTACCGCTTTAATCGTGGGAAGTCTAAGCGGATGCAGCGGACAAAAACAAACCGGGGGAACACCTGCCGCCGTCACAGACGGAGCTGAAAAAACAACCGCAGAAACTTCCGCAGAAGCAAAAGGGGAAATCAGTTACGGAGGAAGCGTAACCATCTGCTATCCGGATGCACCGACCACCTTCTTTCTTCCATTCTCCGCTTCCACCGGTGACAGAGCTTCCGCAGCTCCGGCCATTGAATCTCTGGGGCGTATGGATGCAGAAGGCAATACTTCCAGCTGGCTGGCAGAGAACATTTCACCTGACCCGGAGACACTGACCTGTACCGTAACCTTAAAGAAGAATATTAAGTTCAGCGACGGAACGGATTTTAATGCAGAAGCGCTGATTTGGAATTTTGACAAGATGATGGAGGGAGGAAAGAAAGCAGAATTAGGAAATCCCGTCTCTTATGAGGCAAAAGATGACTATACCGTGGTTCTCACCTACGATACCTGGCAGAATAACTGGGATACGGTCCTTGGCGAAGTATTTGTATACTGCCCAACCGCATTTGAAGAAAACGGGGAAGACTGGGCTGCCATCAATCCCGTTGGAACCGGCCCCTTTGTCATTTCAGAATATGTCAAAGGCTCTTACACCAAATATGTAAAAAATGAAAATTACTGGATCGAGGGCCAGCCTTATCTTGATGAACTGACCATCTCCTACATTACCGATACAACCGCTCAGCTTTCCGCATTTATGAACGGTGAGATCGATCTTCTTGCAACCAACGATTCCACCATTATTTCACAGCTTGACGGAAAATACCAGAACATTGCACAGGAAGCCCCCGACCTGGGTCAGATCAAATATGTGATGTTCTGCAGCGGTGACAAGTCCTCGCCGTTTTACGATTTGAATGTCCGAATGGCCGTGATGCATGCCATTGACTGGGAGGGCTACGCCCATTCTCTTACGGGCGGAAGAGGTTCTGCAATCACACAGTTCGGCACTCCGGGGGCCTGGTCTTATGACGAAGACATTGACTTTATCGAGTATGATACGGAACTTGCAAAAAAAATGCTGGCTGACGCCGGTTATCCAAACGGCTTTCAAACCACGATCAGCACCATTGCCACCAATAACAACATTGCCGTACTCCTTCAGGCTTCCCTGGCAGAAATCGGCATCAAGGCGGATATCAAGACCATTGAGCTGGCTGACTTTAACTCCCAGAAAGCAGAAGGAATCTATGACGGCGGTCTGATCACCGGTGCCGGTGCTTCCAAAATGGATTTCACCAACAACTACATCCGCCTGTATTCCTCCAAGGGCCTTAACTACTTAAACATGATGGCCCATCCAAAAGAATATGAGGATGCGCTGTTTGGTGCACTGGCTGCAAAGGATCTGGACGAGAAAAAGAGATTATTAAAAGAAGCCTCGGTACAGCTGGTGAACAAACAGGCTCTCCTGCTCCCCCTTGCTGCTGTTTTCCCCGCCTGCTATGTGCAGGACGGCATTATGGGCTCCGGCTTTTACCAGATCGTCAGCGTGCAGTGGACGCCTGAATCCATGTATATTGCCAAATAGCTTTATGAAAAACACCCGTCAATGATCAGTCGACGGGTGTTTCAGAAAAGAATCAGGTATGAACCGGCTGTTCTGCCTTTTTTGCAAAGCAGCCGCAGGGAGATAAGAATATTTAAAGGGATTTAACTATACCTTTCATACAGTTTACGCTGCATGTTCTTGTCTCGTGATAATTATTCAGAATAAAATTCATCCTTTTTTCCACGTATCACACAATGTATAATTTTATTCTTTTTACCCAAACTATTATTGCCCGTCTTATTAGACACGCCCAGACATTTCTGTCTCCTCAATGTCTGGGCGATATAAAGATTCCTTTTTAAATCACTTCACGGCTTCTATTCCGGCCAGTTCTCCATTCCCTTTCATTTCAACCGTTGGCTGGGATTTGATAAATTCCAACGTCAAATATGCTGCCATCGTCAATACATATAATGCAAACAAATTTACCGCTACTGCCATGACTTTCAGTAATTTCATCTTCATATGGTCTTCCTTTCTTTTTTCATACTACAAACAGGTACTTACAAACTTAGAATACCCACAGAATCGATTTATACACAAACATTACCGGCCCGGAAGAATCAAAACCTGTATCTCCCCTTGCCGGACAAAAAAACGGCACCGGGATTCGCATCCTGGTGCCGGCTTATCTATATTCCGAGGTTATCGGTGAAAGTCTTGCTTTTGTCTTCAAACTATGTTCACTTCAAGAAACCTTCCTTTAACTCATCCGCCGGATCCCATTTGGACCAGGCCGCTTCAAGCAAATTACCCTGGTTATCTTTGAAGTAGAAATATTTTGCTTCCCCATCTCCAAGGGAATGAATATCCTGAACTTCTATGTGGCGTTCCTTCAACTGCTGATGGGTATATTCAATATCGGGACAATTCATGGTAAATACGGGATGGGGTAAACCATTCCTTATAATAGACAGCGGACAACGCTCCCTGGTCTCTATCAGAACCAGTGCAATGGCGTGTTTATGAGGATAATGCATAATGGCGATCATCGAGCCTCTGTCCTCGAATTTATCCACGAGTTTCAGTTCTAAATACTTCTCATACCATTGAATCGCGCTTTCTATATCTGTGGCAGGTAAATAGTTGTACCCAATTTGAGAAAATAAAAAATTCCGTTTCATGGTTTCCTCCAAATATTAGTTTATATGTCCGCATATATGATAAAAAACAAGCCAAAACAGAAGAATGCATCATCTATCTTGGCTTGCCACACTTAAAGCGGGTGATGGGAATCGAACCCACGTATCTAGCTTGGAAGGCTAGTGTTCTACCATTGAACTACACCCGCAAGGAATTTTAAAACGTATTTCAAATGTGCAAAAGGCACAATGCCCAGAGCCGGAATCGAACCAGCGACACGAGGATTTTCAGTCCTCTGCTCTACCAACTGAGCTATCTGGGCCAACCGGTTGGAACATGAGTTATTTTACAGGATTTCCTTCTTCTTGTCAAGGGAAGTTTTCTAAATTATGTAAAAAATATAATAAAAAGGATTATTATTTCTTTGACCCTATTTAAAATGGAGGGTTTTCCCAATGTCACTTCCTCACAGCATCCGGTTTTCTTTTTTATGGCAGCATGACCAGCCATATTTATCCAGAACTTAATAAACTGGAGAAAAAAATGACATGACCTCAGTCATTGAGAAAATACCGGCCCCAGTCAAGGGGAATGGAAAAAGTTGGTGTTATGTTTCTGCCTCTATTTGGGAATTCTGATAAATGATATCAACAAGATTGGAGGAGCCTCATGAAAAACGAACCTGTATTTATGACAGACCAAAACCGCAACATCATTCTGGAAGCCATTTTAGGGACCCCGAATGCCGCAATCCCAGACAGCTTAAAACCATTTGACATTCTTGAGCCAAACACCTCTGACGGGGCAGCCGAAAAACATGCTCCTGTCATAGAAACCGACGGAAATCACGTAACCGTAAAAGTGGGAAGTGTATTCCACCCTATGTCCGAAGAACACAGCATCACCTGGGTATGCCTTTATACGGCTGCCGGCTGTGTGATGAGGGTGAATTCAGGCGATGGCTGCGAACCGGTTGCCCATTTCACTCTAGAGGAAGGCGATTCTCCCCAAACCGCTTATGCTTACTGCAATCTTCACGGATTCTGGAAAACAGAGGCTTAAGAAAAAGGAGTTTATGCTTCAAGAGAATTTTAATTTTCTCTGTGATGCATAAGCTCCTTTTTTCCCCTGTAATTTTGCGCCCTTCCCTGAACAGGCGGTCAAAGCATCTTCTTTAGGCGTTCTATATGATCCTCTTCCACTTTCAGCAGCTCCTTCATAAGCGCAAGAATGTCCTTATCTGCTTCTCCTTCATACTGCCGGATCCGCTTGTTGCAGTCAATGATCCCCATGGTTCCTCCCTGAATCAGCATCTCTGCCATATGAGAAACAGACTTATCCTTAAGAGTCTTCATGTCAATGGCCAGATAGGCCATCATCGTTTCCAATGCCCCGGCATCCTTTGCCTTTCGTCCATGTAGGTTTAATAGCTCCCTTGCTTTTTCATGAACCTGACTATATTCCTTAAGTTCTGCATCTAAATGCTCCTGAAAGGGTTTATTATCTGTCATGGATAAAAGCTGTTTCACGGTTTTTACACCCATCTCAGAATTCTGATAAATGAAATCCAGTAATTCGGCATCTGCGTTCATAGATTTCCCTCTTTTCATTTTTTGTTAGTATGAGTTAAAAACCGGGAATTTATAATAAAAATAACTCAGAATACAAAATACAAAAAGGAACCCGTCTCATTCTAACTCCTGATCAGTTTCTTCTGTCTCCTCCGTCTCTTCTTCAACCGGTCCATTGCAAAGCTTAAACTTTTCAACCTCCATCTGCAGGATGCGCGCCTGTTCTTCCAGCTTTTCCCCGGCAGAGGAGCTTTCCTCGGCCGTGGCTGCATTGGCCTGAATAACTGCAGAGACCTGGGATAAGCCCTGATTGATCTGATCGATGGCCCGCACCTGCTCCATGGAGGAAGCCTCTACCTCCTTCATGGCCTGTTCCACCTGAACGGACTGTCCTGCAATTTCCTGAAAGACTCGTCCGGTTTCCCCAGTCAGTCTCTTACCTTCTGAAACTGCCTTTACGGATTGTTCAATCAGCTCAGACGTCTGTTTTGCCGCCTCTGCGGACTTTTCCGCCAGGTTCCTGACCTCTCCGGCTACAACAGCAAACCCCTTACCAAAGCCACCCGCCCTGGCTGCTTCCACGGCAGCATTTAAGGCCAGGATATTGGTCTGGAACGCGATGTCTTCAATGATCTTAGTAATGTTGGATATCTTTTGGGAAGATAAGCTCACCTCATCGATTGCCGCCTGAAGACTTTCCATGTGCTGGTTGCCCGCATCAACTTTCTTCCCGGACTGGCTGGTATAAGCGGAGGCCATGCGCACATATTCCACGTTTTTTTCCGCCTGCAGGTATACTGCCTGTATGGAAGAATTCAGTTCCTCAACTGCAACTGCCTGTTCTTCGCTTCCCGAAGCAAGGGCCTGGGAAGCACCGTTTACCTGTTCTGCTCCGCTGTTGACCTCTTCTGCTGTCAGCTGAACACTTTTAAGAGTCTCACTCAAACGCAGGGAAATGGATTCCATGGTCGTCCGGATGCTGTTAAACTCTCCCGGATATTCACATCTGCTTTGAACTGCCAGGTTTCCGTAAGAAACCTCCTGCAGGTAACAGGAGATATCCTGAATGATCTCCTTATATTTAAAAGCCATCTCATTGATCTTTTCTGCGATACTCCCGATCTCATCATTTCTTTCAATGGTCAGTTCCATATTCAGATCTCCGCCGGAAAGCCGTTTAAGAGAATCTACTACATTTCCAATGGGTCTGGTAATCCGGTTTATAATTCTTAAAACCGCAAGAACACCAAATACAAGAGAAAGAAGTCCCAGAACAATCGCACTGACTACAGACACTTTTATTCCGGACATAAATTCCGATTGAAGAGCCGTTACATTGACCGACCAGCCGTTGGTGCCTTTGATGGGCGTAAAGGAACCGATTTTCTTTTTTCCGCCTTCCTCATAAAAGCGAAAACCAGTTTCTCCCTGAATCATCGCCGTTTCAAGTTCCGCAATCTCACCGTATGTCTTCGGATTTGTTTTTGCATCTTCCACGCTGTTTTGTTTTGCCATCACAAGAGCAAAGTCATCGCTTGCCACCTTTGCTCCATTGCGGTCCAATATGTAAGTACTTCCCGTAGTTCCCAGCTTTGCATCAGCAATGATGTTTTCAAACACAGAGTAAGGAAATTCAAGAATCACCACAATGTCCCCAAATGGATAGGCATACTGAAAGGAGACAGAATCCTTTCCAATGATCGGATCTGATAAGAACGGAGTCCCGCTTTTTGCCTGCTGGTATGCAATATTATCATCATAGGCTTTCCCGTTCGCAACGGATTTTCCATCAGAGGAAATAATGTCGATCTTATTCAGCCCGTATTGGGAGCTGGAAATGTTCAGGAAAATGCCGATGTTACCTCCCCGTTCTGCATTTCCTTTCTCATACAGCGCGATGGACTCCGCTATGATAGAATACTCCTTTAACTGCTGCGTGATTTTTTCTGAAACCAGTTCCGACGTTTCCTCAAGACTCATAGCCAGTGATTTATGAGCCGTATCATAGATAAGATAAATGGAGCTTACAGACAGTAAAAATACAATGCAGGTAATACAGCTTATGGTAAACATGACCAATTCCTTTTTAATTCCCGTTCGGCGTCTGCTCATCTTTTACGAACCTCCAATATATGATTTGTGCTTTAAAATCCCTAAAGATCATAAGGATCCAATCTGTATATCGGACCGTTTTCAGATAGTTATAGCGTATTTACCATCTTTTTACAGCAGTTTTTCAAACTTTACTCACAATTTACACAATTTTTACAGTCATGCATACAGTTTTTCAGGCTGGGCCATGGTGCCTATGCGCTGTCATTCCAACAAAAAAAGATACCCATCAAATAATGATAGATATCTTCACCCTAAATGCCGGCGACCGGAATCGAACCGGTACGGGAGGTAAGTCCCGCAGGATTTTAAGTCCTGTGCGTCTGCCAGTTCCGCCACGCCGGCATTCTCATATATAATCGCAGTCACCTGCCGTTATATGGAGTGGGCGGAGAAGGATTCGAACCTTCGAAATCGTCGATAACAGATTTACAGTCTGCCCCCTTTGGCCACTCGGGAATCCGCCCATGCTTTATTAACAAGCGTCTGTTATTTTATCATACGGACAAGCAAAAATCAAGGGTTTTTTGCAAAATTTATAACTTTTCAATCCGATCTGCGGACAGCAGAACCGCACTCGTTTCCGGCATCCGAACGGTTATCCGGCCGTCATTTACTTCATAGGGAACTTCTCCTGCATTGTAGCCGCTGCCAAAGGTAAACATATGCCTTGTCATCGTCTCCCCGTCCCTTACCCCCAGCTGCCATACCGGTATTTCCACATCTCGTTCTCCCTGACAGTGATTCACCGCAACGGCACAGATACTGTCTTTATAAAACCTCCCATAGGAAATCAGGTGCTTTTCAGCCAAAAGCTGCTTTAAGGACCCCAGCCGGAGCGCAGGCAGCCGGTGATGAAGGGCAGTCATATACCGGTGGAATTCAATGAGTTCAAAGTTTTCATCGCCCCAGGGATAGGTTCTCCGGTTATCAGGATCCGTAAAGCCGCATACACCGGCTTCATCACCGTAATAAATGGTGGGCGCCCCCGGCCAGGTCATCTGGATCATGACACCTTCCCGAAAGATTCCATAATGGATGTCCTCAGAGGCAGCTTCCGGTCCCAGGGTAGACGACCGCCCCACTTTTCTGTTGGTTCTGGTAAGAAAACGGGAATGGTCATGGTTTGATAATTCATTCATCGCAGCAAAAAGGGAACCGGTCATCATGCGGCTCATGTGTTCGTTCATGGACTTAAAAAAACGTTCTCCGTCTCCAAACAGAGCCGGACTGCTTTCATCGCTGTGCTTTTCCATTCCGGTCAAAAACCAGCTGACCGGCTCCATAAAGGCATCATAGTTCATGACCGTATCCCACTGATCTCCATTCAGCCAGGCAGACGGATCTCCATAATGCTCTGCCAGAATAAGAGCCTCTGGATTCGCCTCTTTTACCGTTTTTCGAAAGGCTCTCCAAAAGTCATGGTTATACTGGCTGCTGTGGCCTAAATCCGCTGCCACATCAAGCCTCCAGCCATCTGCATGATAAGGCGCAGACACCCATTTTCCTGCAATACGAAGAACATCCTCATATAAGGCCGGGGATTCTTCATAATTAAGCTTTGGAAGGGTCGAATGGCCCCACCAGCCTTCGTAGGAATCATTATAAGGCCAGCCCCGGCCGTCGGAAAATTTAAAAAAGGAGCGGTAGGGGCTGTTCTCTGACACATATGCCCCAGGCGCATAATTTCCCGACATTTCATAGATCCGTTCCCCATCAAGCCATTTATGAAAGGATCCGCAGTGGTTGAATACTCCATCGAGAATGACTTTCATCCCCCTTTTGTGCAGTTCCTCCACAAACCGGACAAAAAACAGGTCGCTGGCTTCCAGATTTTCCTTTTCTGTGGTGCGGATCATATATTTCGCAGCATTCCGGTTATCTTCGGCTTTCGGATCTACCGCCTCGCCTCCATCCGTTACGATCACTCCGTAATGGGGATCGATATGGTCATAGTCCTGGCAGTCATATTTATGATTGGAGGGTGAGACAAAAACAGGGTTCAAATAGATCACGTCAACTCCGAGGGCCTTTAAATAATCAAACTTATCCCATATCCCCTGCAGATCTCCGCCGTAAAAATGTCCCACATCCATCTGCTGCGGATATTCCCTCCAGTCTCCCGCATGAGTAACCGGCTTTCCGATGTAGATATATTCCCGGTCAGTCACATCATTTTTCTCATCTCCATTGCGAAAGCGGTCCACAAAAATCTGATACATCACCGCCCCCTTCGCCCAGTCCGGCACAGAAAAGCCCGGAACCACACGGAAATAACAGGAGGCCAAAGGTTCCTTACAAGGCCCCAGACGGTTGTAATACCAGCGTTCTGCTCCCTTTTCTATCCGAAAGAAATAAAAAACCGGATCAGCTCCAACCACTATTTTGTATTCATAATAATCAAACAGCCCATCGGATCCGGCTTTTTCCATGGCTGCCTCACGGTCACTTCCTTTTTCTATAAAATAAACCCAATCCGCATCATTCCTTGCCGTACGGAAAAGAAACCGCACTTCTTCTCCCTTCGCCGGCTCTGCCGGAAAACGGAAATTCTCTGTCTCATCGGTAAATAACGCTTCTGTGTTTAACGCTTCTGACTGAAAACACATAGGATCTCCATTTCCTTTCTCTGCTTCTATAAATTCTATTTTATCTGATTGATCTTAAATATACAACCCGCCTTTTTCCAATAAACAGATAGAAAAAACGGTCAGCGGGGTAGCTGACCGTTTTTCGGAGAAGGTATTTCGTTTCTTATGGGGTGTAGCAAAAACTATATAATGTATTGGGGGGGTTTACGTTTATAAATATACCATGCTCTGCAAAATAAGTGTGCACAAACATCATTTTTTTCAATATGATTTTTTATGCACATTTCCCCAGCCCTTTGACAGGTTACAAAAAAGTGCAGAATCACAGGCAAAAACATAGACATTTTACCCGACTCTGCACTTCTATCTTCATTAAGCCTTCAGAAGCTTATATCACTTCTGCTGGAGCAGAGAACAGACTTTCAAATTCCTGCTGGCCGATTTTTTCTTTTTCCATAAGCAGCTTACAGCAGGCATGAAGTACATCTTCATGTTTCAAGATGATCTCTTTTGCCTTCTCATAGCACTCATCAATGATTCGTTTTACTTCATTGTCAATGGTGTTGGCCACCTGGCCGCCGTAATTCTTTGTATGGGCCAGATCCCGTCCAATGAAGACTTCATCACCGTCATTATCATAATTGATCATGCCCACCTGCTCGGACATGCCGTACTGGGTCACCATGGCGCGGGCCAGCGCTGTGGCCTGCTTAATATCCTGTGATGCTCCGGTGGTAATATCACCGAAGATGATTTCCTCTGCGATCCTGCCGCCTAAATCCACCATAATATCCTGCAGCATCTTTCCTCTGGTGTTGAACATATGATCATTCTCCGGCAATGGCATGGTATAGCCGGCAGCACTCATTCCCGTTGGAATAATGGAAATGGTATGAACCGGTCCCTGGTCCGGAAGAAGATGGAAAAGAATGGCGTGACCTGCTTCATGATAAGCAGTGATCTTCTTTTCCTTTTCGGTTATGATTTTGCTCTTTTTCTCGGCTCCGATGCCGACCTTAACAAACGCTTTATCAATATCGGCCTGATTGATGAATTTCTTGCTGTGTCTGGCCGCATAAATGGCTGCTTCATTCATCAGATTCTCAAGATCAGCACCCGTAAAGCCTGATGTGGTCTGGGCGATCCTTTTTAAATCTACATCTTCTCCCAAAGGCTTTTCCTTGGAATGTACCTTTAAAATATCTTCTCTTCCCTTTACGTCAGGTCTCCCCACGCCTACTTTCCGGTCAAAACGTCCGGGACGAAGGATGGCCGGGTCCAGAATATCCACACGGTTGGTCGCTGCCATAACGATGATTCCTTCGTTGACACCAAACCCATCCATCTCTACAAGAAGCTGGTTTAACGTCTGTTCTCTCTCGTCATGTCCTCCGCCCATACCGGTTCCTCTCCGCCGGGCTACGGCGTCGATTTCATCGATAAATATGATACAGGGCGCATGTTTCTTTCCTTCTTCAAATAGATCCCTGACACGGGATGCACCTACACCGACAAACATTTCCACAAAATCCGATCCGGATATGGAGAAAAACGGCACTCCGGCTTCACCGGCCACTGCCTTGCCAAGAAGGGTCTTACCGGTTCCGGGAGGTCCTACAAGAAGGATTCCCTTTGGGATTCTGGCGCCTACATTCGTATACTTCTGTGGATTCTTTAAAAAATCCACCACTTCTTCAAGCTCTTCCTTCTCTTCTTCAAGACCTGCCACCTTGCTGAAATTCACCTTGTTGGCATCCTTGGCAAGAAGTGCCCGGCTCCTGCCAAAATTCATCATCTTGGAATTGGCACTTCCGGCTCCTGCCCTGGCATTCATGACCATAAATAAAAATACCATAGCCATTGCCGTAAGTATCAGCGGAAGTGTGATGGTCAGGAATAAATTCTCCTTCTGGACGGCGTCCACAGTATAAGTGATTCCACTGCGGTCCAAACGGTCCTGAATTCCAATCACATCGGATACATTGGCCTGTTTTGTGGTGCCATCGGTCATGGTCATCTCAATCTTCCCGGTTGGGGGCGGATCGTTCTGCCTGATCGTAGCCGAGGCTATGGTTCCATTGTCTATTGCCTGCATCAACTCCTGGTTGGTGATGATTCCGCTTTTTTGGGGAAGCCTGCTGGCAAATAAAAGCATGATAACCAGAAGGAGCAGAAATCCCAAGCCTTTAAATGGTTGCTGTTGTTTTAACATGCTGCCTCCTTATTGCTGTTCTATAACTCCAATATATGGCAAATTCCTGTATATCTGATCGTAATCAAGACCATATCCTATGATAAACTCATCCGGTACTGTAAAACAGGTATATTTGACCTGTACCTGTGTCTTCACCCGGCGCTCCGGTTTGTCAAGAAGGGTACACAGCTCAATGCTGTTTGGATTTCTTTGTTTTAATACCTCAATTAAATAGGATAAGGTATTGCCGGAATCGATGATATCTTCAACGATCAGCACATCCTTTCCCTCGATGGGGTCATCAAGATCCTTCACGATCTTTACGATCCCGCTTGATACGGTACCTGACCCGTAGCTGGATACGGACATGAAATCCATGGTAAGCGGCAAGCTGATTCGTTTGGAAAGTTCACAGGTAAAGAAAACGCCTCCCTTTAATATACAGATCAGATGAAGCTTTTTTCCTTCATAATCTTTACTGACCTGTTCTGCAACTTCCTTAATCCTTGCTGCCACTTTTTCCTCTGATAACAATACACGTATCTTATCATCCATTGTCTTTTCCTCCGTCTAACTGCATTTGTATTACTGTATGGGTATCATCTGTTATCTTATAGTATTCACTGATCCGGTATCCGATGACCCAGAGGACATGGGAACCATCCGCAATTAATGGGATTTTTTCACGTTCCTCCCTGGGAACCTTTTCATCAATCATCAATGCCTTGACGGTTTTTCTACCGCCTCCGGCCAGTGTCATGTAATCTCCTGTTTTCCGATACCTCACTGAGAGTGCACATTTGATTTTATCATAATCAAACCATTTCGTATACCCGTTTTTGGGAATTTCCTGACCTTTTTTATAAGGAAAGACTTGAAAATCAACTTCAGGAAGGGGCCGTTCTTTGGAATTATCCACAGATTCCTTCTGATTTTTATTCTTTATCCACAGGCAGTCAGAAATCCGTACGGCAAGAAGCCCTCCCGGCAGATCCACCTGCTTGCCTTTGGGGGCGGACAGCAGAGCCGCGGCACTTTCCACATGGGTCATGGTAATGTCTTTCATGGACGCCCTGACCGACCGGATCATGGTTCGGATTACATAAGTCTTTATGATGTCATCTTCCTTTAAAAGAAATTCTGTTCTGACTGCATATGCAGTGACTGAACCAGTTTCATCCGTTCTCCGGATGCCATAGTCCTTTAAAAAGTTTTCTGCCTGTTTTTCCAGGTACTCATCAGCTTTTGCTGCCATTTCCCCGGCATGGATAATATTTTCTGCGGCTCTGGGATTGATCTGTTCCCGGATTTTTGGAAGAAGAATCCCCCTGATCCGGTTTCTGGCATAATCGGTATGGGAATTGGTTGAGTCTTCACAATAAGATATCCCTTTTTCCTTTAGATATGCAAGAATTTCCTCCTTGCTTACCGGCAGCAAAGGCCGGACAATCCGGTCTCTCACCGGCCGTATCCCCCCCAGCCCCTTTAGCCCTGTCCCGCGGAACAGATGATAAAGAATGGTCTCTGCCTGGTCATCGGCGTGATGGGCTACAGCGATTTTATCTGCGTCGAATGCCTTGCGTTCCTTTTCAAAAATCTCATACCGCAGATGCCTTCCGGCCTCCTCCACAGACATTCTGTGTGCTTTTGCATAGGCTGCCGCATCCACACGGATACAGGAAAAGGGCACCCCAAGAGACCGGGAAAGTTCCTTTGCGTACTCACTGTCCCGGTCTGCTTCTGCGCCCCTTAAACCGTGATGGACATGGACGGCCTTTAAAGAAAGTCCAAGCACCTCTTTTAATTCATGTAAGATTACAAGAAGACAGACCGAATCGGCTCCTCCGGAAAGCGCCACAAGGATGCGGTCTCCCGGAGTCAACAGCCGGTTCCGTCTGATAAACTCCAATATCGTTCTGTACATTCTGTCACCTTCCTTAGTTGATTTTCTCCCCTCTTTATTATAAATATACCCGCAAAACATGTCTGTTGCAATTATTATTTTCTTTTCCAGATGCCTGCAGTCAACACCGTCATATCATCGGCAGCGTTTTCCGTAAATGATCTCGCAAAGAGCAGAATCCGGTCTGCCATATCCTGAGGATTTTTTTTAGGCATACTGGCAATGAACTCCTTTAGCATGTACTCTTTGTCATCTGCCGGCAGAGCGTCTAATATTCCGTCGCTCACCATGACGATCCGGTTATCGTCCCATAGCTTTTTCGACAAAAGCACAGGTTCCACAGGATTTAAGATTCCCATGGGAACATCACCTGCTTCTAAAAGCTCTACCCCCCGGTCTGTCAATATGTAGGTTGCTGCCGCTCCCAGCTTCATGGCTTCCATAATGCCGGTTTTCAAATCAATGCAGCACAAATCCAAAGTTGCCGGATGTTGGGAAATACCGGTCAGCAAAAGAACCGTATTGACCATCTTTAAGGCGGCCCTGGCGGAAAACCCGGCTTCCAGAAGCCTTTGGGTCAGTTCAATGACCTGGCGGCTCTCTTCCTCGGCGGCTTTGCCGCTGCCCATACCGTCTGACAGGCTCATAATTACCTGACACGGCTGGACTTGTCCAAAGGTGTAGTTGTCACCGGAAACCTCTTCTCCGGTCTTTACCGCCTTTGCAGCCCCGTAGATGACCTGAAACTCTCCTTTTTCCACAAACCGTATGGTATCGGACTGTTTTGTCACCAGATTTCTTCCATCCGGTGCCACGGTCCACTCTCCTTCTTCCATTGCCGCTTCCAGAATTTCTGCCGCCTCCTTTACTGTGACGCAGCGTCCGTTCATGGTCCGCATGGTTAAGAATGCTTCCCGCTGCTGGTTTTCATATTCCAGCATCAGCATTTTTTCTATTATGATATGATTTTTCCGGAATGCCCGCTTTACCTCATCCTCCCATTCGGGAGTGATGTCAACGGCATGTTCGACCTGATGGGAAAATTCCTCTAAGATCATTGCCAGTTCCTTAAACTGCACAATGACTGCATCCCGGCTCTCCAAAAAGCGGTTCTTCCAAGCCAGATTCATGGTAGCCCGTCCAAGGCCCCGGTTTAAATGGACCATGTATTCATCTTTCTTTTTACAGGTTTCCAGAAAAAAACGGGGCATGTCCCCGTAGTCCACGTTCCCCTTTTGTTCAAATGCACGAATCAGATATTGCAGATAATACTGATTATCCTGTTCTTTCCCGGGATGCACAAAGCATTTATTACAGCCTGCGCATACCATGGCTGCCGCTGTTTCAAGAGCTGCCACGCCATCTTCCTTCGTAAGTCCCTGTTCTGTTGACAGTTCATCTGTGCACGCTTTCGCAAGTTCTCCTAAGGAGTTTGCCATGTCGTTTAATCTTTTAGCCGTGTATACATTCACATCAGCCATATCGTGATGTGCTGCCTTACGTCTGAACACAAAAATCCCTCCTGCCTGTTTCATGCTTTAGACCACATTATATACAGACAGAAGGAAAATATTTGTCAAAACAGCTGACCCATTATTTAAAATCGTACGACAGGTTTCTCCTATAAAGTCCACGTATCTTGGACATAGAGGGATACCCGCAAAACACTATTGCCTTTGCGACGGTTTCAGCAGAATTTCGTCAGGCTTCACAAGGCCAAGCTTTTGCTTTGCCACTTCTTCTATGTATTGTTTGGTTTGGACATAGACCCGGTAGTCCTCTAACTCCTTGGACCGCTGCTGTTCCTTGTCCACCTGCGCCTGAAGGTTTTCCAGACGGATTGCATACTCCTGCTCCTTTTCCTTCAGTGTGGCGCCTTTGATCGTAACAGTCACGGCAAGACTGAACACTACAAAAGTAATACCAATGAGGGTCATGCGGTTGCCCCATTTGTCTTTTCTTTTTCTTCTAGATCTTCCCATCTTATTCATTCATTCACCAGTCATCCCTATTGCCGTCTTTTGTGACGGAATAACATACGCATTTTCATTTTAAGATATTTCCAAAACTTTTTCAAGAACTTTAGAAAAAACCTGCTTATCATTCTGTCATACAGGAACATGCCAAGAAAAATCCCAACGATGACATACCCCCTTAATCCGCCGTCATTCTGCTCATATAGAAGGGAAAATACCGTCAGAGCGGCATATACCCAGAATACCATGTCCTCAATCCCTATAAGTGTATAGGAGTGAGGAACTAAAATACGGAAAGTTCGCAACAGGTCATATGTCATCATAAGCCCTGCACCCGTTAAAAAGCTGTAGAGCAGAAGTTTTACTTCATATACGATATGAACGCTCATATGACTCCTTCTGATTCTTATTTAAACAGCCTGGAAAGCAGAGATTCTCCGGATCTGCGCAGTGCTTCGTTGGAAGAATAATTTAAGCTCTCAATGCTGCCGTTTAGATCCACTTCCCCCTTTTCCAGGGTCAAACGGCTTACATGAAGATCCTTCCCCTTTAATGTCAAAAGCCCCATGTCAGTATCCAGGATCACCTGATTCTCGTCAAAAGACACCACTTCCCGTATTCCCGTCAACGTACCGGAGGCACGATTTTCTATTGTCAGCCTGTGAGGGCGGATGCTCATTTTCTCTTCCATAAGAAAAACCTCCTAATATACCTGTCTTAAGTATATTAGGAGGAGTGCTCCAATATTCCTGAAAATTATCATACGTATAAGAATTCCAGCTAAAGATACCGGTACAGCTCCTTTGCTTCATCCTTTTTTACCGTTTCTGCCACGTCAAGAACCTCAACTTTCACCGAACTGGTTCCAAAACGTATCTCGATCACATCACCCTGTTTAATGTTTAAGGAAGCCTTCGCAGCTTTGTCATTGACAAGCACACGGCCTGCATCACAGGCTTCGTTGGCAATTGTCCTTCTTTTAATCAGACGGGAAACCTTAAGAAACTTGTCCAATCTCATGGATTATGCGTTTACCATATCCTTTAAAGCCTTGCCAGCTTTAAACTTTGGTGTCTTGGAAGCAGGAATGTTCATGATTTCGCCGCTCTTTGGATTTCTGCCTTCTCTTGCTGCTCTTTCAGATACCTCGAATGTACCAAAACCAACTAACTGGATTTTCTCGCCCTTTACTAACTCTTCAGATACAACATCTGTCAAAGCCTTTACTGCCTTCTCCGCATCCTTCTTGGACAGTTCAGCCTTCTCTGCTACTGCTGCGATTAACTCTGCTTTGTTCATTGATATCTTCCTCCTAAAATGTAGCACTTTGCTACGATTATTCGCATTAACACGATTACTATATCATTTATAGCTGTTTCTCCTGTTTTTGTCAAGGTTTTTTCCTCTTTTTACGGGCTTTCTCCTGCATTTTTATCGCATCGCACAGGGCTTCTCCCTCTTCCGATAAAATCACCTTTTTATCGCCAAAAACATGGGGATTTCTGCGTATCATTTTTTCTTGGGGTCTGGCTGTGAATCATAACCTTTAAGCGAACAGCTTCAGGCTCTTATGGGTCTGTTTCCTGTCCCAGGAACAGCCATATCTGGAACGCAGTTTATTTGTAATATTTACGAAATTACTGAAAGTATACATGCCTGCCTTCTCTTCACACATTTTTTCTTTTATCTGATTTCCAGTGACCGTATACTTTTTGAAACATTTTCCAATTCTGAAGATTTTCTGACATTTATCTCCGGCCCCTGTTAAAAAGGAGAAGATTCTTATATAATAGTTTTAATTTAATTGAAACCGGAGGTTCCTATGAAAGAATTCAAATTCTGGAAAAAAGCAGCAGCTTTCCTGCTCTTTTTTAACATTGTTTTTTCTGCATTTCACGTGCAGACCGTATCAGCAACTCAGGGAGAAAATGATTTAACGGCGCAGGCCATGGGATTTGGCCCCGCCCTTGCCATCGGACATGGAGGCAGACTTTTTAACGGAGGCAGCTTATCTCTCCTGTCAGATTATGACAACCGGCAAATGCTTTCCATGGTCCTGCAGGACAAGAATGGCGAGCTTATCGTTATCGATGGCGGCTGGGATATCGATGCGGAACACCTGACCGACGTAATTAAGAGCAAAGGCGGCCGTGTCTCTGCATGGTTCATCACACACCCACATTCCGATCACGTGGGAGCACTGGTAAAGATCTTAAACAACCCGGACAGAAAGATCACGATCGATCAGGTTTATTACAATCTGGCAGACCAGTCCTGGTATGAAACAAAAGAACCTTCCAGATCCGATATGGTCACTCAGCTGCGGAACGCACTTGCAACGCTTCCTGCGGACCGTCTCCATGTCGTCCATAAGGGTGATGAAATCAAAGTAGGCCAGATCAGGGCCAAAGTTTTGAACGACCCATATCTGTTAGACGTGACTTCTGTCAACAACAGTTCTGTTGCCTACAAGTTCTTCTTAAATAACGTCAGCATCCTGGTGCTTGGAGATTTGGGACCGGAAGCCGGAAAGCTTCTGCTGAATGAGACAAGCCGGGAAGATTTGAAAAGCGATATTGTACAGATGTCCCATCACGGACAGTACGGGGTCAGTCGGGAAGTATATGAAGTGATACGTCCTAAAATCGCACTTTGGCCATGTCCGCTGTGGCTTTGGAACAATGACAATGGTTCCGGGATTGGAAGCGGTGACTGGAAGACTCTTGAAACCAGGCAGTGGATGGATGAGCTGGGAGTAAAACGGAATTACTGCATTAAGGATGGAGACCAGACTATTTATTAATAGGATTACGCAAAAAGCAACCCGACAGGTTATACAGACGGGTTGCTTTTTTTACGGTATGATTTTCAGACATTCAGATTTTAAAATGTTCTGCCTCTTTAAGCATCTGCCCTGTGGCATTCGTCAATATCTGGGCTGATTGAGCGACGCTGTCTATAGAGGCACTGATTTCTTCTGATGAGGCCGATATCTCCTCTGATGATGAAGATATTTCTTCTGATGCTGCTGAAACGCTTTGTATTTTATCTAAGATCGCATATTTATCCGTATCAATTGCCTTTGCGGAATTTCTTACGCTTTCTATCTTTGGCAGCATTTCATTGATTCCATCAATAATTCTGTTAAAGGATATCAGCGAATCTTCGATTACCTTAAGCTGGTTTCCAAGTTCTTCATCCATAGAAGAAGAATTCTCAATGATCCCCTCTGCTTCTGACAGCAGTCCGTCAGTTACGCTGCTGATGTTTTCTGAGGAAATCCTTGACTGTTCCGCAAGACGCCTGACCTCTTCGGCAATAACAGAAAATCCTTTTCCCGCATCTCCTGCCCTGGCGGCTTCAATGGATGCATTTAAGGCCAGAAGATTTGTCTGAGAGGCAATGCTGTTCATCAGCCCTGTGATTTCTCCTATATGCTTTATGGAATTTCCCAGAGCATTGATTCTGTCAAAGAAATCCTTAAAAGAAAGGGAAATACTTCCTACCGACTGATTCAGGGCCTGCATGTTCCTGTTGTTATCGGTTGCCATATTGTTGATTTCTTTGGAATTTGAGTCAATCAGGCGGATTCCGTCAAGCATATCGGACAGCTTCTGATTAAACTGCTCCAGTATGTCTGTAACGGTAGCCAGTTCTTCTGCCTGATTGCTGGTCCCCTGGGCAATTTCCGTGATCATATCCGATACGTTTTGAGAACCGGAGGACACTTCTCTTATGACAGTATTCAGGCTTTCGGTCTGTGTATTAATGTCCCCGGAGCTGACCTTAATTCCCTGAATCATACTTCCCAGGGATTCCTGCATGGTTTTCATGGATCTTGTCATTTCGCCGATTTCATCCTTGCGCTTTAAATTCCTGACGGGAACCTTCCGGCTTAAATCCCCTTCTGCCAATTGCTTTAAATGCTTAGAAGTTGATTTTATCGCCATGGAAAATGCAGTTGCCATAATATATACAAAAACCAGACTGAGCAGCACGAACACAGCGGAGGTAACTTTTGAAGCTTTCTCCAGACCTCCAAGTACGGATAAAGCCTCCTCCTTTGTCATCGTGATTCCCACAGACCACTCCGTATTTTCTACCGGAGCATAGCCTATGTATTTATCAATTCCTCCATAACGGAACTGGCCCATTCCAGTTTCTCCGGCTGTCATCCGTTTCTGAATATCGGCCACTGCCTGAAGTTCCGGGTTCTTTTTTGCCGCTTCCAGTCCGTTATACTTTTCAATGACTAACTGCTTGTTTGGATCGGCCACTGATGTCTGATCCTTATTAATCATATATGCAGTTCCATTCTTTCCCACCTTTACCTGATTTGTCAGTTCACTTAAATAATTGCCGTCTCTCGTTTCCACTAAAACCCCAACGACTTTTTCTCCATTTCTGATTGGAGCTGCATAAGGCACAACCAGAAGATTCTCAGGTGTGACGGTTGGATCATCGACACTGGCTTTTCCTGATAAGGCATCCTGAAAAAACCTGTACTCTTTTAAATCACCGGTAGTGGTTCCGTCTGTATTTATAAGATTTCCATCCAAGTCCGCGATTCCCAAACGGACGGAACCGATTCTTTCATTTTCCCCTTTGAGAATCTTCATCTTATCTTTAACCGCTATTGACATATCCTTTATATCATCTCTGGCCGCAATCGCCTCCAGTTCTTTCATCTCACCTTCAATTCTTCCTGAAATATTGTTTGCTGTCTGTCTGGAAATTTCGGGTATCAAAATTTCAAGATTGGATTGTAATGCCTTATTTGCATTATAATAAGAGACGTAGCTCAATCCCACACAAACAGCAATTATCAATATTCCCAGGTAAACCGTCATCTTAACGTTTATGCTTTTCATAAAATCTCCTGTTTATCTGCCGTACATTGTCATACCTTTGTATTTAAACTCTTTATCATTCAGACGTTTGTTCACAATGCATTACTTAAATGCTTAATCAGACACGGTAAAACGTCCGCGGATAACCGTTGGCTGTTCTATTTCATTTAAGACAGCAACTGCCATGGTTTTGCTTGTGGTATGTGATTTTCCATCTGCTGCTGTCAGAAGGTGATCCTTTCCCAGCACCGGAGTACTCTTTTCACCGGGCGTAAAGGAAGCAGAGGGGGAAACTCCCACCCAATTGACATTCTCAACATTCTGCAAGAACAGCAGTTCCTTTAGCTGGTTCTCAGGAATGGAAATCCATGCCTCAGAACCTGGAGTTTTACGGATGGTTTCCACAAAGCGTTCTCCCGTCTCATCAAACAGGCTTCCTGCCCCTAAGATAAAAAACAGACGCGGAGAGCTGGTTTCCCGAAATAATGCGACCAGCTTTGCAGCAAGGTCTACATGAAGATAAGCCAGATTCGGTGCCGTAGCAAACGCGTTGACCACCACATCAAAGCCTTCAAGATCCTTTTTTTCCAGAGAGAATGCATCCTTTATCATTACCTTTGCGTCACTTCCGAGAACTTCTTTTGCCTGTTCTTCGTTTCGCACGATAGCTACCGCTTCATGCCCCCGCTCTTTCGCCTCTCTGTAGATTTCCCGTCCTGCCATACCTGTTGCTCCAATAATTGCAATATTCATAAATATTCCTCCATTCTTTCTGGCCGTCACTTCAGCCTCAATTATAATTTTATTTACGTAACAGCCTTCCGTGGTTTCGTAAACACTACTTTTCATTCAGACGGCTTACGATTTCGGAAAGCCGTACTTCAGCAAGCTGTTTTTCAAAGGTATCCTGAAGCTTATCATACACTCCAGTCAGACTTCTGCCGATATTCGCACCTACAAAACAATGTTCATTGGTATTGGTATGCATATCAAAAATCCTGTGATTCTCTTCAACCGCAAGAAATACCTCAAGCAAAGAGATTTCATCGCTGGGCTTATTCAGTCCTGTGGCCCCAAGTTTTGTCTGAACCTTTATCAAATCTGCCTTTTTAAGTTTTCCCATAAGGCGCCGTACCAATGCCGGGTTCGTCCCGATGCTGCCTGCAATCCAGTCAGAGGTAATGGGATTTCCATTGTTAAGGGCAAGCATACATAGAATATGAATGCTAACTGAGAGTTTTGTAGAAAACAATTGTTTGGTTCACCTCCATTTGTAACTATTTTAGTAACAAATACACCATTTGTCAATCCTTGTTAATAATAAGTTTTCTCATCACCACCCTTTGTCTCCCCATATAAAAAGACAGCCGCCAGTGAGTACAGTTTTTTCTGTCTCTTTGGCAGCTGCCTTTTCTTAATTCCCTCCTGGGCCGTCCCTTCTGGGGCGCTCGGATTCCGGCAATGGTTCTACGTAAAATCCGTCTTCGTATGGCTCATAATCAACTTCCGGAATATCGCCATCACTATAATTATCTTCCTGCGGCACTACTACTCTCATTTTTTTCACCTCCTTATTATGATTTTTTATCCTTCCATCTGGCGGCCTAAGAAACCGGCTGCTGTGGTTGCAAGCTTTGTTTCCATATCACCAAAACGTGCTCTTGGTTCTCTGCTTAATAAAGCTACGGCTCCGATTGCATCACCTTCGCAGATAATGGGAGCTACGACCTGAGCGGTAATCCCTTCTAAAGTTTCTCCGGTCAGTGCCACAAAGGCTTTATCATCTTTTCCAGCAAGAACAACGGAACGTTCATTGATGATGGTTTCCAGCTGCTTGCTGATTGTTTTTTGAAGCAGTTCTTTTTTAGAACCTCCTGCCACTGCAATGATCTGATCTCTGTCACTAATGCAGACAGTCAGTCCTGTTGCCTGAGCCATTGCTTCTGCATACTGGGAGGCAAAAGCAGTCAATTCGACCATGGGGGAATATTTCTTTAGAATAATTTCTCCTTCTCTGTCTGTAAATATCTCAAGCGGAGTCCCTTCTCTTAAACGGAGTGTCCTTCTGATCTCTTTTGGTATAACTACCCGGCCCAGGTCATCAATTCTTCGTACAATACCAGTTGCTTTCATAATTAAAATTCCTCCATCTTGTGCAATTTAATATCACTGATATTATTTTGCTACGAATGCGGAAGATTATACTTAAGTCTGCCATTTTTCCCAAAATTTAAAATCAGGGCCAGCCTTTTTTTAAGCTGAACCCTGATTTTTACATGAACCTTAAAATAAAATTTGAAGAAGCGGGATTGAAAGTGAACCAGATCAAAACTCACCTTTTCTAATGGGATGAGATACTTCCTTTGAAGAGGTAATATATCCCTCATGAGCTGCCTTTGCGGCTGTATTATCCGGAATGGGTGAAACGAATCTGTTTTCAAAAGAACCATTCCTTTGAATCGTTAATTCATCTGATACTCTCTGCAGAAGATACATACTTAAAACGTCCATAGCTACCACCTTTCTCCGAAACAAAGTTTTTGAAGGAAAGAAAGCATCTGGGACTAAATCCCTTCTTCTACTATTAGTATATCACAAAACACACAAAAGATTTACCATATAAGCTTTTATTTCTTGGCTGTTTTTGCAAAAATCCGTTTATTTATCAGACAATTCTCGGATTTGTTTCAAAATCATCTCAGCCTGGCCGATCATGACATCGGTGGTCAAATTCTTTTTACGGTCCAGGTAGGTAAACCTGGGTTCTTCCCCCATGAGGAACTTCAAATCTCCACGGTACTGCTCCACGAGCTTTGGAATTCCTTCTGTTTTCAGCTTCGCATTCTTATACATGGTCAGCCGGATCTCCTGACGGTTAATATTGACCTCAGTCACATAGGCGCTGTGGGCCAGTGCCTTTAAGCCTGCCACCTTTAAAAGATTATCAACCGGCTTTGGAATATCTCCAAAACGGTCCATCAGTTCATCCTGCATATCCATGTATTCGTCTTCATTCTCAATCCCTGAAATCCGCTTGTAAATATCAAGCTTCTGATACTCATTCTTAATATAGGAAGTGGGAATATAAGCATCGATGTCGCAGTCCACCACAGTCCCGTAGGTCTCCTCTTCTTTCCGCTCTCCTTTTAACTCCAAAACTGCCTGGTTTAAGAGCTTACAGTAAAGATCATACCCTACGGCTTCCATGTGTCCGTGCTGCTCTGCCCCAAGAACGTTTCCTGCTCCCCGGATTTCCAAATCCCGCATGGCAATCTTAATGCCGGAACCAAGCTCCGTAAATTCCCGGATCGCCTGAAGACGCTTTTCTGCCTCTTCCTTTAACATCTTATCCCGTTTGTACATGAGGAACGCATAAGAGATCCGGCTGGAACGCCCCACCCGCCCACGAAGCTGGTACAGCTGGGAAAGTCCCATCCGGTCTGCATCCTGAATGATCATGGTATTGGCATTGGGAATATCAAGACCGGTCTCAATGATGGTGGTACAGACCAAAACATCGATTTCCCCATTTACAAAATCAAACATAATTTTTTCCAGCTGATGCTCATGCATCTGCCCGTGGGCAAAGGTCACGGTGGCATCGGGCACCAGCTTTGCTATATGGTTTGCCACCTCATCAATGTTGCTGACCCGGTTGTACACATAGTAAACCTGTCCTCCCCTGGAAAGTTCCCGGTGAATGGCTTCCCGGACCATCTCATCGTTGTGCTCCATCACATAGGTCTGAATCGGCATACGGTCTACCGGAGGTTCCTCCAGCACACTCATATCCCTGATTCCCACCAGGCTCATATGCAGGGTCCTTGGAATCGGGGTGGCGGTCAGAGTCAGAACGTCGATGTTATCCTTTAGCTGCTTGATCTTTTCCTTGTGGGTTACTCCAAAACGCTGTTCCTCATCAATAATAAGAAGTCCAAGGTCTTTAAACTTCACATCTTTTGAAAGGACCCGGTGGGTCCCCACCACAATATCCACCAGCCCCCGGCTTAGATCCTCCACCGTCTTCTTGATCTGGCCGGGCGTACGGAATCTGGACATTAAGTCCACCCGGACAGGAAAATCCTTGACCCGCTGGGCAAAGGTATTATAATGCTGCTGGGCCAAAATGGTGGTAGGCACCAGATAGACCACCTGCTTTCCGTCCTGAACCGCTTTAAATGCAGCCCGCAGTGCGATTTCCGTCTTTCCATAGCCTACATCTCCGCAGATCAGACGGTCCATGATCTTTTTGCTTTCCATGTCCTTTTTGGTGGCTTCGATGGCATCCCATTGATCCTCTGTCTCCTCATAAGGAAACATCTCTTCAAATTCTCTCTGCCAGACCGTATCAGGCCCATACTGAAATCCGTGGGTCTGCTGTCTTGCCGCATACAGCATGACCAGATCCTTTGCGATCTCTTTTACCGCTCCCTTGACCCGGGTCTTTGTCTTATTCCACTGGTCCCCGCCCAGGCGGTTTAATTTGGGCTTTTTGGCTTCGGCTCCCGCATACTTCTGGATGCCGTCCAGTCTGGTGGCCGGAAGATACAGATTCCCGTTGTCCGCATACTCCACCTTTAAGTAATCCTTGATGACACCATCCTGCTCGATCTTTTCAATTCCCCGATAGATGCCAAGGCCATGATCTTCATGAACCACGTAATCACCGATGGAAAGGTCGGAAAAGTTCTGGATCTTTGTTCCTTCGTAGGAAGCCTTTTTCCGTTTCCGCTTTTTCTTTTCTCCGCCAAACATATCGCCTTCGGTAATGACGATGAATTTAATCAGCGGATATTCAAAGCCCCGGTGCAGCTTTCCGTATGTGACAAGAATCTCACCCGGCTTTACCTCCCGCCCTTCCTCATCGTCATCGGGGCAGTAGGCCCGTAAGTCATACTCCCTTAAATCACCGGCCAGACGGCTGGCCCTGGTCCGTGAGGCGGACAGAAGAACGACCCGGTAGCCGTCTTTTTTCCATCTTGTCAAGTCTTTGATCAGCAGCTCAAAGCCATTCTGGTAGACACTTACGTTCTTCACCTGAAAGCTGTAACGGTTCTTTACCGTAAATCCGGCCAGCTTCTGTTCCAGTCCTGTTAAATAAACCGCAGTCTTTGTCTGCGCTCTGGCTAACATTTCCTTAGCAGCAAAAAGAAGACCGGTCTGTCCCGGAAGAAGATAGCCGTTATCGAGGCGGTGAATCATGCTTTCCCTGAATTCTGCTTCTACCGTTTCCCCTTTTTCCTTCAGCCGTTCCGGTTCATCTAGAAATAAAACTGTATCCTCCTTTGGGAAATAGTCGAGAAAGGACACACTTTCCGGGCAGAAATAATGGATGTAGCCATCAAGTCCCTGCTGTCTGTATCCTTCCTTTAAGCCTTCCAAAAGCTCATTTATGATGGAACGGATCCTTGCTGACTCTTCGATCTTTGACTGGCTCCTTAAATCCTTTTCGTATTTCTTTGCTTCTTTTGAGATAGCTTCCATGCCCGCTTCGATCCGGTCTTTGGTCAGCACCATCTCTGTTGCCGGATAGATCAATATCTCCTCCAGCTGTTCGATGGACCTCTGGCTTTCAATATCAAAGGTCCGTATGGAATCCACTTCATCATCCCAAAGCTCAATCCTTACCGGAAGCTCCTCTGTCAGAGGAAACACATCAATGATACCGCCGCGTATGGAAAACTGCCCCATGCCATCCACCTGGGCCATACGTTCGTACCCCAGTTCTGCCAGATGCTTCTTCCATCTTTCCACCTCAATGGTCTGGCCGCTTTTTACGGAAAGCACCTGCTCCTTTAAATACTTAAGGGGAAGCAGATGGTCCATCAGGCCATCCATGGTGGTGACCACCCAGCCGGAGGATTCCTCCATCAGACGGCGGAAAACGGTCATGCGCTGTTTGGTAAGAAGGTTTCCATGGATGTCGGCGTTGAAAAACAGTAAGTCTCTGGCCGGATATAACCATACGTTTGGATCAAAAAAGCTTAAATCCTCGAAAATCTCCCTGGCTCTGGTATCATCATAAGTCACCACCAGCTTTTTCGACCTGTTCTTTGCCGCTTCGTACATCAAATGAACCTTCTGGGAATCCATGCAGCCGCTTGCCGCTATGGGGCCGGCCTTTTTTTCCAGATCGTTTAAGAGATCTTCAAAATCTTTCAACTCTCTTAATGGCTTTTCAAATAGTCCGCTCATGAAGTCTCCTTATTTCTTTCTGTTAAAATGATTCATCGCCATATCTGCCCCATCGGATACGATCATAATGGCCGCTTCTGCTGCTGCCTTGTATGCGTCCTCCATGATGGCTTCCTGTTCCTTTGGAAAGCGCCCCAGAACATAGTCTGCCAGGTCCATTTCCTTTGGCTTTTCACCGACACCCACCCGGATCCTTAAAAATTCCTGGGTTCCCAGATGGGTTATGATGTTTTTAAGGCCATTATGGCCTCCGGCACTGCCTTTTGTCCGGATTCTTAACTGGCCCTCTTCCAGATTGATGTCATCACAGATCACTATGATATGTTCCGGTTCCACCTTATAAAAATCAGCCATGGAACCGATGCTTTCCCCGCTCAGATTCATATAGGTCTGAGGTTTTGACAGGATTACCTTCTCCGTACCAAGCATTCCCATACCGCAAAAAGCCCTGTGCTTTTTATCCGTTACCCTGATTCCCAGTTTGTCTGCCAATATATCTATGACCTCAAAGCCTACGTTGTGTCTGGTCTTTTCATATTCCCTGGTTGGATTTCCTAATCCTGCGATGATAAACATGGCGATTCTCCTTATTATTCTCTATATTAACTGCTGTTATGATTCATGACTTCCCTGGCTTTCAAACGCCTGAAAAGCGTTAGATTTTCCAGTTGGAGATCTAACGCTGTTCCTATCATTTTATCAGCTTGCCGGAAAGATGTAAAGGCAAAGGATTTATTTTTCGATTATGAACTTTTAAAGGGAATCCCTTGTCATATATCCGTCCGTTATGATAGAATGAAACCGCTGCGCTTATATAAGTTCAAAATCGGTTGAACGTTTCTACCAACTGCCAGAATGGTTGACTATAAGGGTTAGAAGGAAAAAGGAGTGATGTTTATGAAGGATGCGAACAAAAAATACGATGTGATCATCATCGGTGCAGGCCCATCCGGCATTTTCTGTGCCTATGAACTGATTGAGAAAAAACCGGAGCTTAAGATTCTTATGATTGAAAAGGGCCGCCCGATTGAAAAACGGAAATGCCCCAAGCGTACCACCAAGGTATGTGTCGGCTGCAAGCCCTGCTCCATTACCACAGGCTTTGCGGGAGCCGGAGCATTTTCTGACGGTAAGCTGTCCTTATCCCCTGACGTAGGAGGAAACCTTCCGGAGATTCTGGGATACGATAAGACCGTGGAACTTTTAAAAGAATCCGACAACATTTATTTAAAATTCGGTGCAGATGAAAATGTCTACGGCGTGGATAAGCAGAAAGAAATCGAAGAAATCCGCCGGAAAGCCATTAATGCCAATTTAAAGCTGATCGAATGTCCGATCCGCCACTTAGGGACAGAGGAAGGCTATAAGATCTATACCCGCCTTCAGGAGCATCTGCTGGCACAAGGGGTGGAAATGGCCTTTAACACCATGGTAAAAGACATTATCATCGAAGATAATAAAGCAACCGGTGTCATCACCGACAAGGATGAAACCTGTTATGCCAAAGAGATCGTTTCTGCCATCGGGCGGGAAGGCTCCGACTGGTTCAGCCACATCTGCAGCAGCCACAGCATTGAGACACAGGTCGGAACCGTAGACATTGGTGTTCGTGTGGAAGTCCGTGATGAAGTCATGGAATTCTTAAATAAGAACTTATACGAAGCCAAACTTGTTTACTATACTCCTACCTTTGACGATAAGGTCCGCACCTTTTGTACCAACCCATCGGGTGAAGTTGCAACCGAATATTATGAAAACGGCCTGGCTGTTGTCAACGGACATGCCTATAAATCCAAGGATTACAAAACAAACAACACTAACTTTGCAATCCTGGTATCCAAGAACTTTACAAAACCCTTTAAAACACCAATCGAATACGGCAAACACATCGCCCAGCTCAGCAACATGCTCTGCGACGGACGGATCCTGGTACAGACCTTTGGTGATTTCCAAAGAGGACGCCGTACCACAGAAGAACGTTTATGCCGTAACAACTTAATCCCGACCTTAAAAGATGCAGTGCCCGGAGACTTATCCTTAGTGTTCCCTCACCGCATCATGGTAGATATAAAAGAAATGCTCCTGGCCCTGGATAAGGTAACTCCCGGAATCGCCAGCGATGAGACCTTACTATACGGGGTAGAAGTAAAATTCTATTCCAACAAAGTAGTCGTAAATTCAGACTTTGAAACAAGCGTAGAAGGACTTCGGGCCATCGGTGACGGTGCGTCCGTTACCCGCGGACTCCAGCAGGCATCTGCCAATGGGATCAGCGTGGCGAGAAGTATACTTTCAAAGAATAAATTTTAATTGTAAATAGTAATGCCGCTTCACTAATTGTTATAAAGTTAGAGTCATTCAAGATGTTATCTGAACATAATTAATTTATTAGAAAAAATAGCTGTAGCTCCAATATATTGTATATACTGAAGCTACAGCTATTTTGTCATGCTTAAAAATAGAAAAAGTTACATGCAAGCAGCGATTTTCTACATGGAGTGGCTTATTACTTCTTAATTTGCTATTTTATAAGTAGATTAGCTAATCTGTACTCATAATAAAAGAAAGGACAGTCCCTTATGGATAAGATCCCTTTAATGGTTTAATAATCGAACTGTGATGCTTTATAATTCCAGAAGGATAGAAAAAGGAAATTAATTGTATTAGTCTTTATAGTTATATTTTACTTATTATAATTAATGGATACATAATAACATTTCCCTTGATACAAAAAATTCAACTAAGAGATTATATTGTAAATTATCTCTCTCCTGCACTATGACAGTAGAAAATATATACGATACCAGAATTTCAACCCATCACTTATTCTGATGAAATTTCAGGAATATATGGGGAATTTTATATAGTTGAAGTAAAGGGAAATAAAAATCAACGGAGTACTGACTTTAATGTTATGGAGAATAATCTTACAGGTGGAGAATATCGCATAAAAAAGTATTATTGTGCGAAGGACAAAGCAATAATACCCTTTATTTAGCTACAAAGTTTTTAATATCACCCTACGAGGTAATCCAAAGGTCAGAGAATCCTAAAAATCTTAATTAAAAACATACTTATTTAATAGTAAAACAAGGATGAAAGCGAGGATTTTATTATGAAAAAGTTGACAACAAAAATTGTCAGTTTTATACTGACATTATCAATGATATTTAGCCTAAGTGTTTCTACATATGCTGCAGAAAGAAATGCCAGCATTGCTAGAATTGAACAACTTGTAAAAACTGCAGAAACAGAAATCAAAAATAATGGTGAAGCTTCAGATAATACAGTAAAGAAATTAGAATTCGAACTAAAAAAATTAGGAATAACCACAGGCTCATATTCAGGAACACATTCAGTAGACGAAAATCTTATATCCACTTTAGGATATGGTGAGACTCACGATTTAGGTCAAGGCTGGACCTATAGAGTTGACAGACCTGCTGGTGGTGAAGCTAAACCCCATGTTCATGTTGACAATAACCGCATAAATGTTCATGGCGCCGAGAATGTAGACGGAACACCAAGTCATGGAAAAACACTTAGTGGTTCGAAAGTCCCAAAAGATGTTCAAAAAAAGGTCAAAGGATCGGCCGATTATAAAAAGGGCCAACAAGATTTAAATAAAATGAAAAAGGCTAAACAAGAAATTAATCGTCAAAAATTAGATTTATCACAATGGAAGGATGTAGTTATCGCTGCTGGAATTTTTGTTGCAATTGTGGGCGTAGCCTTCTTTGCTCCAGAATTCTTACCAGCTGCAATAGCGGCTATTTAATTATGGTTAATTATATATTAAAACTGGAAGTGAATCTCAAAAACATAATGATTTTTGCAGTGGAACACAAATCAAGGGATATTGCATTGCTTTTATTTGAAGATCATCATCGCCCAGGAGAATTAATGAGAGATTTTCCTTCACTGTACCCAAATTATTACGCTTCGGAGGCAGAATGGGATGATGACAGGAACTTAATATCAGCACTTGTTTTAACTTTAGACGGAGAAATAACCGATCGTGATTTAAAAGATGATCTTGTATGTCTGGCTGATTCAATGATTGAATATAAGCCTGCAGTCAATACAAAGATTACATTTCATTACGACCCCAAAGCAAGTCAATATTATTTTGAAAGAGATAAACACAGAGATCAATTTTTACAATATATGCTGTCTCTCTGTGAGCAAAAAGAAACAATTCACTTGGATGAGGATTCGTTCAACCACCTTTCCCAATAAGCACGGGTAAGTATTGATCAATAAAAAACAGAGGAGAAGTCCGGCAGCCAACATCTCAGCTTCGAACTCCATTCCTCTGTTTTTTACGATTCTATACAAGCCCCAGTTCTTTCATCGCATAAGCAACCCCGTCATCTTCTACGTTCTTCGTAAAAAATGTAGCATAAGGTTCCAGCTCCACGCTATGATGTCCCATAAGCACGCAATTCTTAGCGAACTGAAACATGGAAAGATCATTGGTGCTGTCTCCGAACACATAGACATCCTCCAATTCAATTCCATAATGCTTCATCACCCGTTCAATTCCGGTTGCTTTGGAATGTCCGGCGGGGACGCACTCATAAAATCCGCCTCCCCGGTCAATGATTTCAAAGTCTTCTCCAAGCGCCTTGGAAAACCCCTTCATATCACTGTTTTCATCACCAAACACACAGAATTTATCAAAATCATAACAGTCCTCATCCCAACCGTAAGGTGAGATCACACCGTTTTCTCTCATCTGGTCCTTCATGCGTTCCACTTGAGGCATCCAGGAGATTTCTTTCCGGAAATAACAGCTTTCCGTTCCTTCCAGCACTCCGTCAAACTTATGATCCGTAATGATCTTTTTTATTTCCATGCCCTTTTTCCGGGGGATTGTGGTGGAAAATAAAACCTTTTCTCCTGCCACCACCCGGGTTCCGCATCCACAGCAATATCCATCCACATCAACCATACGCCGAACAGGACCGACCAGACTGTAAGCCCGGCCGGTATTAATAAATGCCAGATGCCCGTTTTTCCGGGCTTTTAAAATTGCTTCTTTTGCGCTGTCCGGCACATTCCGGTTAATCTCGGAAAACAGTGTGCCGTCTATATCAAAAAACAGCGCCTTACGTCCTTTACTCATCGGTCACCTCGAAAACAAATGGTACCCGTAGTTTCATCCATACTTTCCACAATTGCCAGAGACTCCACTTTGATTCCTTCTGCTCTTAAGCGGTCGCCTCCAGGCTGGAACCCTTTTTCAATGACGATCCCGGCACCGACTAACTCTGCGCCGGAATCCTTTACAATGGCAGCCAGGCCTTCCAGGGCTTTTCCATTGGCCAGAAAATCATCAATCAGAAGAACCTTGTCCCCGGCTCCGAGAAATTCTCTGGAAACCATCACATCATACGTCTTCCCATGGGTAAAGGATTCTACCTGGGTGGTGTAAACATCTCCTGCAATATTTTTTGTCTTGGATTTCTTGGCAAATACCACAGGCACATCAAAATACTGCGCAACAATACAGGCGATTCCGATTCCGGAGGCCTCGATGGTTAAGATTTTATTGACTTCATATCCAGCAAAGCGCCTTTTAAACTCTTTTCCGATTTCAACAAACAGCTTAATATCCATCTGGTGATTCAAAAAACTGTCCACTTTCAAAACATCACCGGACTTGATCTTGCCGTCCCTCCGTATTCTGTCCTTTAAAAGCTGCATAAAGGTTTCCCCCTGTCGTAAGAATATTATTTGATTACTGCATTGGCTGTAAGGAAATCCATGACCTTGTTATTGATAATATAATCATCAACATCAAACTTGCTTTCTGTTTCAAGCAGCTTTTCAGCACTTTCATAACCCAGGTCCTCTGCAACCTTCTTGCGGTCATCATCGCTTACAGTAATATTCTCTTTTTCAGCGATCGCATAGACTACCAGTCTCTGTTTTACCGCTTCTTCTGCCTGAGCCTTTGCTGCAGCCTTAAAATCTTCTTCCTTCATTCCGGTAAATGCTCCCACAAAGGTAGCAAAATCCATTCCATAAGTAGCTGCCTGGTTGGTATATTTTGCAATCATGTTATCAAAATTGGCATCAATGGCTTCCTGATTCGGCTCTACCTTCGATGCGTCTGCAATGGCAGTATAAATGTCATTCTTTACTTTCTGCTCTGCCTGCTCATTCTTGCTGGCCAGAAGGGTCTGTTTCTTATCTTCTTTATACTCATCAACGGTCTTAAAGCTTGTGTTTTCCTGAACAAATGCATCATTCAATTCCGGAATCTGCTTTTCCTGCACCGCATTGACAGTTACCTCAAATACTACCGGCTTTCCTGCAAGATCTGCATTCTGGTACTGCTCCGGAAAGGTAAGGTTCAAGGACACCTTGTCTCCCTTTTTTGCACCGATCAGCCCGTCTTCAAATCCATCGATAAACTGATTGGAGCCAATGGTCAAGTCTGTTCCTTTCGCCGTACCGCCCTCAAAAGCAACGCCATCCTTGGTTCCAACATAATCAATATTTACTACATCACCGTCCTGTACGGCACGGTCCACATCTACTTTTTTCGTATTGGCAGAAAGGTCACTGTCAATGGCCTGTTTGATCTCTTCGTCAGTGACTTCTACTTTTTCTTTCGTCACTTCAATTCCTTTGTACTTTCCAAGCGTTACCTTGCCGTTGTCAATATCCGTCAGATCTTTCACCGCCACTGTTTCCTGGGCGGAGGATTCAGTCGCTTCTGCTTCTGCTCCGGTGGTCTCTTTTACGTCTTTTTTTGAACAGCCGGAAATAAGGGCGGCGGCAATCAGACCGCACATACAAACTTTAAAAATTTTCTTCATTATACAATCCTTTTTCTTTCTTTTTAATGTTTAACAGGAAACCGCTTCCTGACAGTTATACCATATAGGACTGACGAAAAAAAGCGTTTTCCCGAAATTAACAAAAATTTCAAAATTCCGTTATTATTTATAAAATGCCCGGAAAGCCTTGTATGTATTATATACGTCAAGCTTGGCCGACAGTTCAAAGGGCGCATGCATGGAAAGAATGGGCACTCCTAAATCCACCACATCCACGTCCATGGCTGCCACGAATTTGGCAATGGTGCCGCCGCCTCCCTGGTCAACCGCACCGAGCTCTCCGATCTGCCAGTACACACCTTCCTTTTCCATCATGGCGATGACCTTTGCAAGCAGCTCCGCACTGGCATCATTGGAGCCGCCTTTTCCTCTTAAGCCGGTATACTTGGTTATAACACAGCCTTTGTTCATAAAGCAGGAATTCCGTTCTTCATACGCCTGGGAAAAGGTGGGATCATAGGCTGCATTTACATCAGAGGATAAGCACATGGAATTACGGAGAACTGTTCTTACCTCCACTCCGGCCATAGCTGCCAGGTCCTCAATATAGTGAAGAACAAAATCAGAGTTTAATCCGGTATTGCCATCAGAACCGATTTCTTCTTTATCCGCAAGAATCGTCACAGTTGTGAACTGAGGGCAGACAGCATCGATCTCTGCCATCAATGCGGTATATGCACAAACTCTGTCATCCTGACCGTAAGCGCCGATCATGCTGCGGTCAAAACCAACGTCGCAGGCTTTCTGAGCCGGTACCAGTTCGATCTCCGCACGTAAAAAGTCAGCTTCCGTTATGCCGTAGCGGTCATGAAGCAGCTTTAAAGCCAGAAGCTTAACCGGGTCCTTGATATCCGCATCATCAACATAGGGAACGGAACCGATGACTACATTCAGTTCTTCGCCTTTGATCCCGTCCTTTAATTTTCTCTCATTCTGGTCGCCTGCCAGATGAGGAAGCAGGTCTGTGATGCAAAGAACCGGATCCCCTTCCTTTTCCCCGATGTTTACTTCCACAATCTCTCCATTTTTCTTAATGATGACACCATGCATGGCCAACGGAATGGTTGCCCACTGGTATTTGCGGATTCCGCCGTAATAATGGGTCTTAAAGTAAGCCAGGTCATTCTTTTCATAAACCGGATTCGGCTTTAAATCAAGTCTTGGGGAATCGATGTGCGCTCCGTTGATACGAACACCTTTCTCCACGCTTTCCTTGCCGAATGTGGTGGCAATGATCGCCTTGCCCCGATTTACATAATACACCTTATCTCCGGTCTTGTAGCTGGTTCCTGCGGTAAAAGGAACATAGCCCTGCATCTCAAGCATGGCTACCGCTTCTCTTACGCATTCTCTTTCTGTCTTTCCATTATCCAGGAATGTCTTATAGCCCTCGCAGAACATCTCAGCTTCTTCTTTCTGCTCTGGGGCTTCCTTTCCCACATGAGGGAACTTAAATGTCAATTCCTCCTGTAATAACTGTCCTTTCGTTTTCTCCACTGTTAATTCCTCCATTTTCTCAAAGGGCTGTGCCCTGTATCTGTCTATGTGTGCGGCCGTCAGCAGATATCATCGCTGTCAAGTACCAGAGTAAACGGCCCGTCATTTAAAAGCTCCACCTTCATATCCGCACCGAAGATTCCCTTTTCCACCCGGCAGCCATGGACTTTCAGCCGTTCCGTCATATACTCATACAGTGTTTGGGCGAGCTTTGGCTCTCCTGCTTTGATAAAACTTGGGCGGTTTCCCTTTTTGCAGTCCGCATAAAGGGTAAACTGGCTGACCGCCAGAATCTCTCCCTCCACGTCAGAAAGAGAAAGGTTCGTCTTACCGTTTTCATCTTCAAAAATCCTTAACCTGCATATTTTATCCGCCATCTTTTGGGCAATGGCTTCCGTGTCGGAATCCGCCACACCGATCAGCAGCAGCAGACCTTTTCCAATGGCCCCCACCGTCTGTCCGTCTACGGCAACTCCGGCATGAGCTACCCGCTGTAAAACAACTCTCATTCCTCTTCTCCTGTCTACTTTAACACCAGTCTTAAATATTCCAAAAGATTCTCCGTGGCCTCTTCCCGGTACACGATCTCTCTGGTAAGAACCGGATAATCCGTGATGATATTGTCCACGTTAAGCATCTTCATCCGCTCCATCTCACTTTTGCTGTTCACCGTCCAGGCGTGTACGGCCTTGCCCTTTAAATGGGCGGCCTCCACCAGCTTTTCACTGACAAAGCTGGACCGGAGGCTGATGAAATCGATGTCGTCACTGGAATAATAATTGCCGTATGCGGCGGAAAGGATATACCCGGTCCGGATCTTATCATCAAGCTTCTTTATTCTTGTAAGATAAGAAAACCGGGTGGACGTGACCACACACTGCTCATGCATCTGGTACTTTTCAATGAGCAGCGCTACCTTTTCCGGCAGGAGACTGTCACTTCCTGCATTTTTGATCTCAATATTAATATTGATCTTTCCTTTGCAGTAACTCATGACCTCTTCCAGAGACGGGACTCTCTCTTCCTGAAACTCCTTAGAAAACCAGCTCCCTACATCTAACTGCTTCAGTTCTTCAAGAGTATAGGAGCTTATGGTCCTGTTTACCCCGGCCACACGCTTTAAGGTCACATCATGCCCCAGCACCACCACACCGTCACTGGTTTCCTGGACGTCGATTTCCACATAGTCTGCCAGGTCCTCCACCGCCTTTTTAATGGAGGCCATGGTGTTTTCCGGCGCTTCCATGGAACTGCCCCGGTGTGCGGTGATCTTTATGTTGCTTAAGATGCCTTCGGTAATGGCAGAACCGTTGTAGACCACATTAAAAAGGGTAAATAAACTGAAGGCTGCCACAGCCGTTATGGATACCGCCGCAATCCTGAGAGTGGTTGGCCTGGTGCCGGAGACCAAAGCATTCCCGGCTTTTTTCAGGCGCTTGCTGCTGAACTGGAAGTACTGGACGCTCAAGGCTCCGTAACTTCCAATGGCAAGAAACATGCTGCTCAAAAACAAAAGCACAAACTCGATTCTTCCGCAGGCCGCAGGCAGTAAGGCCAGCGCCAGCCGGTTATCCGTAAACAGCGTCACGCCTACGGCAGTCACCAGCACACAGAAGGCGTATACCAGCCTTAAAAGCACCACAAATGCACCATAATAAAGAGCCAGCAAAGCGACCACCTTCACGATCCGCCGCCTCAAAAGCCACCAGCTCCGAAGATAACCATCCCGGAAGTTCTTCTGCTCCACCATACAGGTATGGAACGTATAAAGCCCAGGAACCACCATCGCAAGGATTAAAAGCACCAGCAAAACCAGGCACACTTTTCCCCACGGCTGTAAAAGCACCTGTGACATGACAAAATTCAAGGGCTTTACATGTGTAAACACCCGGTAAATAATATATAAATTGGCAAGAGCATAGCTGGCAAGAATGAAAAGAGCCAGACGCCAGTTCTTTTTTCTTACCTCATCCCAGAGTTTTAAAAAACCTCCGGTCAATATCTCTAACGGTTTTAGTTTTCTGGTATAAAAACTTCCCTGATAAAGTGTCAGAAAGCAGCCGGTTTCAAATACGAGAATCAAAATCCCCATAACGATCAGCGCCGCTGCCGTAAGAAGTGTCCAGGGCTTCATCAGGAAATCACCGATATTGGCACCTGTCAGATAACTGTATCCGGCCATATGAAGAGCGAATAAAAGGCCCTTGTCTAATGCAAACAGATACAGCGTGGTTGTAACCAGACGAAATAAAAATGCAAAAACAAAAGTATTCTTCCGGTTAAACTTAAGAATCTCTAAAGTGTCTTTTGTTAATGTGCTCATAGAACGACCTTCTTTATTGCGGAGTTATGAATCATGAGTTCCTTCTTCTCCGCCAGCCTCCTGCCGGTTTGCTTCACTGAGTTCCAGGATGGACTGATTTAAGGAAAACATCTTTGCGTCCAGCATATTCACTACGTCCGCACAGGCTTTTAACTCCTGCTGCAGATAAGCCGGAGCATTGCCTTCAAATTTATAATATATTTTATGCTCCAGGCTTGCCCAAAAATCCATGGCAACGGTCCTGATCTGAACTTCCACCTTGGTATCCACCGGCCCATCGGTTAAATAAATGGGTATGGTCACTACCATATGATAGCTTTTATATCCGTTGGGTTTGGGACTCTTAATATAATCCTTTACATAGAGCACCGTAACATCACTCTGCTTTGTGATCATCTGGGCGATCTGGTAGATATCCGAGGTAAAGGAACAGATGATCCTTATACCGGCGATATCACTCAGCTTCTCCACCATATTGTCGATGGTCACTTCAAAGCCGTAGCGTTTTAGCTTCTTTACGATACTGTCAGGTGTCTTAAGTCTTGACTTGACGTGCTCAATCGGATTGTAATTGTAAATATGGAGAAACTCATTATTGAGTATTTCAATCTTTGTACTGATTTCCTTTAATGCTGAGTCATACAAAAACATCACTGATTTCCACTGGTCGACCTGGTTAAATGAACTGGGAACATTCATTCCTCATTCCCCCTCTCCTTACCCTTTATCCGGGTATATGAGACAGGGGCAACCCGTCGCCGGAAGCCCCTGCTCATCATAGACATTATATCATAGAAACCTGATCTTTTATATTGTTTTTCCCCACTTTTTAAAATTTTAATCCTTTTAATAAAGAGGAAAGACCTGTGGACGCACTGCCGGTCTCCTGATAATCAAAGACTTCTTCTGTCAGCTCTTCCTCTTCCTCAAGGGCCTTCATACTTAAGCTGATCTTATTATCCGCTGTGGATAATATCTTTACTTTTACCTTCTGGCCTTCCTTTAACACCACACCCGGATGCTTGATTCTCTGGCTGCTGATCTGGGAGATATGGAGAAGCCCTGTAAGACCGTTTTCCAGATTGATGAATGCGCCGTAATCCTTTAAGCTGTCAACCGTACCTTCCATAACAGCTCCTGCCTGGCATTTTGCAATTTTTTGGTTCTTCTCTTCCTTCAGCTTTAAAAGCGCCGGTTCCTTACCGGAAAGAATCAGCTTTTTATTTTCTTCGTCAGCAGTAATTACTGTTACTTCAATGGTCTTTCCATTGTATTCCTCTAAATGTTCCACATATCCTGCCGCCAGCTTTGACGCAGGGATAAAGCCGCGGATTCCCTCTAAATAAGCAACCGCTCCGCCTTTTACGATTTCTGTGATTTTAGCGTTCACAACGGTTCTGTCCTCCCGCAGGGCATTCAGCTTCTCCCATGCCTTCTGGTCACCCAACAGCTTGGCTGATAAAAGCACATTGCCTTCCCCGTCATCAGGGCTTAACACCGTGGCAGTGATCTCATCTCCCTGATGGATTTCCTGAAGCAGGTGGAAATCAGGGTCCCCGTTAATGTCTTCTTTTTGGATGACTCCCTGTGCAAAATATTTTAAGTCCAGCAAAACCATGTCTTCCGTTACGTGGACAACCGTTCCGGTCACCACATCACCCTTTTTTACACGTTTGAAGGACGCTTCCAGTTCATCCTTGTAGTCGTCCATTGTCTCCACGTTTTCTTCCACCAATCCGGCTTCCTTCAATTCCTCACTCATACGAATTTCCTCCATTCATAAAATGCTTGTTTCTGCGTAAAATCTATCTATATATTTAACACATTCAGATTGATATTTCTATAGTTTTCTAAGGAAAAATGTGATATATTTGAGTCAAATGGGTTTTATCCCGAAAAAGGACATACACCTGCCGGGTGCTCATAGAGAAAGGACAAGAAAATGAAAGACATCATGGATCTGCATACCCATACCATTGCCAGCGGACATGCATACAACACCTTATATGAAATGGCAAAATCTGCTTCTGAGAAAGGACTTGCTCTTTTTGGTTCCACGGATCATGCTCCAAAGATGCCGGGGACCTGCCATGAGTTTTATTTTATAAATTTTAAGGTCATACCGAGAAAACTGTTTGGGATTAACATTCTGATGGGATCAGAGTTAAATATAACGGATTATAAAGGAAGCGTGGATTTAAGGAAAGGACTTTTGGAACGACTGGATTATGGTATTGCAAGCCTTCACGAGCCTTGTTTTAAAAGCGGAACGGTTTCTCAAAATACCAGCGCTTATGTGGGGGCCACCGAGAATCCTTGCATTCACATCATCGGCCACCCCGATGACGGCCGTTTTCCTGTTGACTATGATACACTGGCGGCTGCGGCTGCAGAAAATCACACGCTTTTGGAGGTGAATTCCAGTTCCCTTCATCCATTGAGTGCCAGACAGAATGCAGAGGAAAATTACAAGGTCCTTCTGGAGCGGTGCAGGCATTACAAAACCAGCATCATTATTAACAGCGATGCCCATGTGGAAGCAGATGTGGGAAATCACGAAAGAGCCTGGGCGCTGATCAAAGAAATGGACTTTCCCGAAGAACTGATTGTAAACAGTTCCATGGAGCGGCTTCTTCCCTTTATTCCAAAGCTGGAGGCTTATTTATGATCAACTTCTTAAATCTTGAGTACTTTCTTGCAGTTGCCGAGGAGCTTAATATTACCAGGGCTGCCAAGCGGCTTTATATCTCCCAGCAGTCCTTAAGCAATCATATTTCCAATATGGAGAAGGAATTTGGTGTTCAGCTCTTTAACCGTACCATGCCCCTTACCTTAACGTATGCCGGCCGGTCCTTAAAGCACCGCGCCAAACAGCTTCTGGATTTAAAAGATGAGACCTACCGGGAACTGGCGGATATCAAGGATTTTACCATAGGACAGCTGTCCATCGGTATCTCCCATACCAGGGGACGTTTTCTGCTTCCTGCCATTCTTCCTGCCTACCGGGAGAAATTTCCCAATATTGAACTTCATCTGGTGGAAGGCAATTCTTCAGAACTCAGCACTGCTTTGATCCATGGAGAAATCGACCTGATGATCGATCTTCTGCCCTTTAAGGCTGAAAACGTGGAAACTATCCCGATTTGTGAAGAGGAGATTCTGCTTGTAGTCCCGGACCAGATCCTGGATACCCATTTTCCCGGAAAGCAGGAGGATATAAAAAGAGAGCTGAAACTAAATCCTGACATACAGCTGTTAAAGGACTGCCCTTACCTGCTCATCCATAAGGGGAACCGGGTACGCACCATCGCTGATGAGATTTTTGAAGACGCCCAGCTAAGCCCTGCAATTCTTCTTGAGACAGAAAATATTGAAACGGTGCTGGCCCTTGCGGCTAAGGGAATGGGAATCACATTTTATCCAAGAATGTTTGCTTCCGGTTATACAAGTTCCGAAGATGGGAGCATGAAAAAAACAGGGCTTAACTTTTTTTCCCTGAATTACAACCGAAGTCATGGAGTTCTGGCCTTTGGATGCCACAAAGGCAGATACTTATCCCAGGCCACCAAAGAGTTCATACGCATTGCCAGGGAAAACATCTGATGATTTTTAACTATACATTGACAAAGCGATAGGAATCTACTATTATTAAATAGTAACAATTACTAATATAATTATCGTTTATAGAAAGGGAGCGGCCATGAAAACATTAAAGTATAGCCGTCAGCGGGAATCAATCAAAGCTTGTTTGATGGCAAGGCATGATCACCCTACTGCCGACGCTCTATACACGTCCATCCGCGAAGAATACCCGAACATCAGCCTTGGCACCGTTTACCGGAATCTAAATCTTCTTGTAGAACTCGGTGAGATCCAGAAGCTGACCTGCGGAGACGGAGCAGACCACTTTGATGCCGACACATCACCCCACTATCACTTTGTATGCAAATCATGCGGGCAGGTCTGCGATATGCGCTTAGATTCTATGGAAGAAATCAATCATCTGGCTCAGGAACATGCGGAGGGGCAGGTGGACAGTCACACGATCTTCTTCTATGGTACATGCAAACATTGTTTGAGAAAAAATTCTTAATAAGACTTGACATAAGAAAAAAGTTGTGCTAAATTAATATCAGTAACAATTACTATTATTAATAGTATTCCACAGATAATTAAATTTTAAAATAAAGGAGACATGAGATCATGAAGAAATGGGTTTGTACTGTATGCGGTTATGTTCACGAAGGAGAGGCAGCTCCGGAATTCTGCCCAATCTGTAAAGCTGGTTCTGAAAAGTTCAAATTACAGGAAGGAGAGATGACCTGGGCCTGCGAGCATGAGATTGGTGTTGCTCAGGGTTCCCCGGAAGATATCATGAAGGATTTAAGAGCAAACTTTGAAGGAGAGTGCTCTGAGGTCGGAATGTATCTTGCCATGTCTAGAGCGGCTCATAGAGAAGGATATCCGGAGATTGGATTATACTATGAGAAAGCTGCTTTTGAAGAGGCAGAGCATGCTGCAAAATTCGCAGAATTACTTGGTGAATGTGTAACATCCAGCACAAAGAAAAACCTTGAAATGAGAGTTGACGCTGAAAACGGCGCGACTGCCGGTAAGTTCGATCTTGCAAAGCGTGCAAAGGCTTTAAATTTAGATGCAATCCATGATACCGTTCATGAGATGGCAAAAGATGAGGCTCGTCACGGCAGAGCATTCAAGGGCTTATTGGATAGATACTTTGGTTAATAGAATACCATAGATCAACAGGAGTTAAAACAGGAGGGTTCAAGATGTCAAAATATGCGGGAACAAAAACAGAACAGAACTTAAAAGATGCTTTTGCCGGAGAATCAATGGCAAGAAACAAGTATACCTTTTTCGCCTCAGCTGCTAAGAAGGCGGGCTATGAGCAGATGGCTTCTTTATATTTAGAAACAGCTGATCAGGAAAAAGAGCATGCCAAGATGTGGTTCAAAGAGCTTCACGGCATCGGTACCATGGAGGAAAACCTGGCTGCTGCTGCAGAAGGGGAAAACTACGAGTGGACCGACATGTATAAACGCATGGCAGCAGAGGCCAGAGAAGAAGGATTTGAAGAGCTGGCATTCAAATTCGAATTCGTGGGAAAGGTCGAAGCAGCCCATGAAAAGCGCTACTTAAAGCTTCTGGAAAGTTTAAAGAATGACAAGACCTTTAAGGGGGATGCTCCTCTTGGCTGGAAGTGCCGCAACTGCGGTTACATCCACGAGGGACCTGACGCTCCGGAGATCTGTCCTACCTGTGCACACCCGAAAGCCTATTTTGAAAGAAAAGTTGAAAACTACTAAAGAAAGAAACCGGTCTGGGATTATCCTGGACCGGCTTTTTTTATGGGCTGCCTCATATCTTGGTTTTTTTCCAGTATCATGGTATACTTATGTCAAATGAAAGAACCATAATTGATCGGGGACAGAACCATGATTCGAATTGCAATTGTAGAGGATGAACAGGAATACGTACAAACGCTGAAAAGCTATCTAAACCGATACGAAACGGAGCACGGCTTAAACTTCCGGATTGAGATCTTCTCCGACGGCCTTGACATTATTTCTGATTATACGTCTGTCTATGATATCATACTTTTGGATATTCAGATGAAGCACCTAAACGGAATGAAAACGGCAGAAAAAATCCGGGAATTTGATGAAGAGGTGATTCTTATCTTTATTACATCCTCTTCTCAGTTTGCCTTAGAAGGCTACATGGTCGATGCCCTGGGTTATGTGCTGAAGCCGGTGCCCTATCTTTCCTTTTCCCAGATATTAAATAAAGCTATCCGAAAAACGGAAAAAAGGCAGGAAACACACTACATAACCATCGATGTGGACGGCGGTACCATGCGCATCAATCTGGAGTCTGTCTATTATATTGAAAGCCAGCTTCACCATCTTTTAATCCATACGGAAAAAGGAAGCTATATCACACCGGGACCCATGAAACGGATGGAAGAAACACTAAAGACCTATGGATTTGCCAAATGCCACAATGCATATCTGGTAAGCCTTATGCATGTAACCGGTATTCTTCAAAGTCATGTGCTCCTCTCCTCCGGCCATAAGGTACCGGTCAGCCGTGCCCGGAAAAGACCATTTATGGACTGCCTGACCGATTATCTGGGAGGTTGAATAAATGGATTTTTCTCAATTGATGAACACGCCCCGGCCCTATACCGCACTTGCGGAGTGGAGCGCCTGTGTCATGTATATCCTGATGCTGCGAAGAAGACGGAAAGGCATTGCGCTGGCGGTATCCTTTCTGGGCATGTTCGGGCTCTTTTTTCTGCTCCATCTCATTGCCGGAATCCTTCCCTTATACTTGTGGTTCCCGGGAATGGCCGCTGCGATTTTACTGATCTTTTTCTGCATCTTCATTTCCTGTGAAGTGTCTCCTTATGATGCTTTGTTCCTTTGCGTGCGGGCTTTTGTTCTGGCTGAATTTGCAGCCTCTATGCAGTGGCAGCTTTATGTCTGGTGGGCTCTCCGGGTTCAGAGAGAGAACAGGATCTTTTCCCTCGTCATTATGGTTGTTACTTATTTATGTGTTTTTGCCTGGTATTATTGCCTTGAGAAAGAGCATATCTCAAAGGATGAAGGCATGGAGGTGGAGCGAAAGGAGCTTCTTGGTGCTGCCTCCATCGGACTGGGTGCATTTTTAATGAGCAATATCAGCTTTGTCATGCCCAATACTCCATTTTCCAGTGCTGCCGGTTCCCTGCTCTACGTCCGTACTCTGGTGGATTTTGGCGGGCTGATCATGCTGTTTGCCCAGCAAAACCGCAGGAAAGAGCTTCGGGTGCGCAGTGAGAATCACGCCATGAACGTGGTCCTTCAGCGGCAGTATGACCAGTACCGTATGGCCATTGACAATATGGAATTGCTGCGAAGGGAATTTCACGACTTAAAGCATTACATGATTGCCATCCGTGCAGAATCAGATCCTCAGAAAAAAGAACAGTATCTGCTTGAAATGGAAAAGGCCATCGTCACTCAGGAAGCCATGGCTGATACAGGAAATCAGGTCCTTGATGTTGTTCTTACTACAAAAAGCACCTATTGTACCCAGAATAAGATCACCTTCACCTGTATGGCGGATGGGAAGCTGATCTCCTTTCTCCATGTCAAAGATATCTGTTCCATTTTCGGCAATGCCCTTGATAATGCTATTGAATGTGTGTCCCAGTTTGAAGACCCTGAAAAACGGCTGATCACACTTTCTGTCTCTAAGAAAAATAACTTCTTAATGATTCAGTGTGAAAACTACTCAGAAAACCGTCTGGTCATGGCGGACAGCAAGCTGCCTTCTACCACTAAAAGCAATAAACTGTATCATGGTTACGGATTAAAAAGCATTCAGGCGGCGGCACAGAAATACGGCGGAACCATGACGGTTTCTTTCATGGATCACTGGTTTACCTTAAAGGTCTTGATTCCTGTTCCCTCAAAAGCTTTGGATTAAACGCCTGAGGGAACGGGGCATGGTCCCGGCTGCAGATGATCAATATGGGCCTTGGACGTTATGGGACGTGCAGAATGCTGCAATGAAGTTTCAGACCCAGCCTGGCATAAAAGCCCCCAAAGGACAATGGTTCCTTGCCTTTGCGAGCTTAAATACAGCTATGCTTCTATTTGCTATCATTTTTAAAAATAATCTTAAAGATAGGGAAAAATACCCAGAAGGAAATGGCAGAATTGATCAGCATGGTAATGACATCTGCAATGGTCTCTCCTCCCGCTCCCAGATTCAGTTCATTCATAAAAAAGTTATATACCGGCGCTTTATAAAGACCCTGAAGGGCTGCAGCACCGATGGTAATGATGAGGTAGGCGGCCACATACCACATGGCTGCTTTTGCGGCACTGTTGCTGGCCTTAAAGGTTACATTTCTCTGCAGACAGAAATTGATCACCTGTGCGATGGCCATGGTAATCTCCACGGCAAGGAAATATGCAAGGCCTCCGCCTCCGCCAGAAGACAGGGCTCCTGCCCCGTAATTGAATATATAATAGGGGGTTCCATCAAGGTTCGCTCCTACCTGCCATATCTGAAAATCCGTATTGACCAGAGAGGTCATTCCAAAAAGTCCCCGGAAAACCGGCATTAAAATCAGCTGCAATACCGTAACTCCGTTGGATACAAGAAAAAATATTAAAAATTGTGCAGCCGTCGGGTGTTTATGGGAAAATGTCTTCCACCCGGCTTTTATTCCTGCCAGCATGCACTCACCCCTTTCCATTTCCCGACAGCTTCTTTTCCAAAGCCCGGTTTGCTTTTGCATTGGCGAAATATCCGCCGATAATTTTTTTCAGACCCTTATAGTAATGTCCGTTGACCGCTAAAACCATCCCCTCTGCCATCTCCATGCTCACCGCTCCGCCTGTCATCTTTGCAATTCCCCGGAATGGCATGCTGTAGATGAACAAAAGGTTTAAGTCAGGTTTTCCCTTTGCTTCACTTTTTTTCTTTAAGCCGGCCAGTATCTTACACACCAGCCTTGCCAGAGAACTTTTCGCATACTGCATCTGGCAGAGGGCGTCGTTTAATCCTAATTCTCCGGACCATTTTCCCATGGGGATGGGATGCCCAAGCAGAGCCTCGAACTCTTTGTCCGGCACATCCCTGATTCTGCCGGAATAATATGATTTCAACCGTTCCGGCACATAGGGAAGCGCTTTTGTGGTTCCATTTACGGAAAGTGTCCCGCTTAACCTTATATCAGCCACACTTGCCCCGATCTGCACGGTATATTGGCCCTCTTCCACCTCAAACCCTTGGGTAACGGAATTCCAGTAGCGGAAGGTTTTATCATCAAAGGAAATGGTAACGGTTCTGCTTTCCCCTGCCTTTAAAAATACCTTTGCAAATCCCTTTAATTCCTTTTCCGGACGGAATATGGCTTCTCCCGGGCCTGATACGTAAAGCTGGGCCACTTCTTTTCCGTCTGCCTTTCCGGTATTGGTAAGGGTGAAGCGGACGCCGCTTTCTGTTACCAGAAGGCCGGAATATTCAAAGGTGGTGTAGGAAAGTCCATATCCAAAGGGATACCGGACAGGAATCTTTCCCGTATCATAATAGCGGTACCCCACATAAATGCCTTCCCGGTATTCGCTGTTTCTTTCCTCACTGGGAAAATACCGGAATGCAGGAGTATCTTCATATCGGACCGGGTACGTTTCACTTAAGCGTCCGGACGGGTTTACTTCTCCCGTTACGGCCCGCAGCATGGCGCCGGAACCGGCCTCTCCGCCCAAAAATCCGTGCAGAATGGCCTTACAGAGGCCGTGCCAGGGCATCTCGATGGCTGAGCCGGCACTGATGATTCCAACAACGTTAGAATTGACCCTTGCCAGGGCTTCCAGCAGTTTGATCTGATTGGTGGGCAGTTTCATGTGGCTGCGGTCCATTCCCTCAGTCTCACTTAGCTCATCAAGACCAAAGCAGTAAAGCACCACATCGGCCTTTGCCGCCAGTTCTTTCGCCTGATTCTCCAAGGCAGCATCCGGCTTGCCGTTTCGTAAATAGCCCTGGGCCACGCCCACGCAGGTTAAGGCAGAATCCTGAATCGCCGTCTTCATGGTTTCCAGTTTTATTGGCTTTACCAGAGAGGAACCAGCGCCCTGATAGCGGGGAACAAGGGCAAAGTCTCCCACCAGAGCTACCTTGCAGCCTGCTTTTAACGGAAGAAGCTCCTGGTCATTTTTTAAAAGGACAATGCTTTCCTCTGCGGCTTTTCCCGCCAGTCTGTGATGAGCTTCCTGGTCAAAGGTTTTATTTACAGCTTCCTGGTTCTTTGTCAGGTGAAGCACAGCGTTTAGAAGGTCATCCACACAGGTATCCAGTTCTTCCATAGTCAATTGCTCCTCTTCTATGGCTTTTATCACCTGTCTGGCAGAATCAAGGCCAGGGGAAGGCATTTCCAGATTGGACCCGGCGGCTACACCTTTTACATGGTCGTTGGAGCCGCCCCAGTCTGTGATCACAATGCCGTCAAACCCCCACTCCTTACGCAGGATATCCTGCAATAGATGTTTATTTTCATTGGCATACGTTCCGTTTACCTCGTTATAGCTGGTCATAATGGATTTGGCGCCGCCTTCCTTGACGGCAATCTCAAATCCTTCCAAATAAATTTCCCGAAGGGTTCTTTCATCCAGAACGGCATTCATGGCCATACGCCTGAGTTCCTGGCTGTTGACTGCGAAATGCTTGGGGCATGCATAGACTCCCCGGCTCTGGATTCCTCTTACATAGGACGCCGCCATTTTCCCGGCCTGATAAGGGTCCTCGGAGAAATATTCAAAGTTTCTTCCGCACAGGGGGCTCCTTTTGATATTGAGCCCCGGCCCTAACAATACGTTTACTCCCAGCGCAGAGGCTTCCTCACCAAGGGCGTTCCCAATCTCCTCGCAAAGAGCCTCATCCCAGCTGTTGGCAACTGTGGCTGCGGTGGGAAAGCAGGTTGCGGGAAGGGAGGGGTTTAATCCCAGATGGTCCCCTTCCCTTGCCTGTTTACGGATTCCATGAGGGCCATCGGAACAAAATATGGAAGGAATGCCAAGCCGGTCGATATTCCGGGACTGCCATACATTTTTTCCGCTCAATATGGCTGCCTTTTCTTCAATTGTCATCTTTTCAATGATTTCTGTATGTCTCATGCTTGATTCCTTCCGTTAGCTCTGCTCGTTCACTCCGTCAGATTCCCGCTTCTTTTTATATTGATTAAAAATTCTTAATTCCAAAGCAACAAAACCTGCGGCCAGAATCACATCTACAGCAATGGCTGCGATCTGCCAGTTCAACAGGCCCACCTTTGCATTGTCTCCCTCGTATGCCCGGCTGTTTACAACGGTGTACATGATATTTTTGGAGGCTTTGCGCATTGCAAGCAGGCTGGTGGCGCTGGTGGTATCTTTCAAATGGTTGGTCTCGGTGTCATAAGCAACCAGCATGGCATCGTTGCCGTTGCGTATTGCCTGGTCTGCATTCTGGTAGCCGTACCCGCCGAAATAATCCGTCAGTACCAGGCCACGAAAGCCCCATTCGTCTCTCAGCACTTTGTTGAGAAGTTCATCAGAAGCTCCGGCATATTCAGTCCCGATGTAGTTGAACGAAGACATCACTGCCTTTGCTTTGCCCTCCTTGACTGCAATCTCAAAAGGTTTTAAATAGATCTCCCGGATTGCCTGTTCATCGGCCCAGGTACAAAGCATGTTGCATCGGTTTGTTTCCTGGTCATTCAATGCAAAGTGCTTGATATAACCATATACTCCGTAGTGCTCCGCTCCACGGACTGCACTGGCTGCCATCTTTCCGCCTAAAACTCCGTCTTCGGAATAGTACTCAAAATTACGTCCTCCGAATGCAGAGCGGTGGGTATTCATCGCAGGCGCATACCAGCCGGATACATCCATCTCGTCTGCCATCTTTCCAATGCTTTCGCCAAAGGCCTCTGCAATGTCCTGATTCCAGGTGGAAGCGATCATCACTGCAGACGGGAATCCGATGGAACCGGTTCCGGTAAAGTTATTGTTAATGGAGGCAGGGCCGTCACAGTCCACAGTTCCTACCTTTTTTACGCTTCTGGCCGCGGAAGTCTGATATCCTCCGATGGCTACCATGGTATCCATCTCCGTTACCGTTAGCTGGTCAAGCAGCTTCTCCCACTGAGGATCGTCATAAGAAAGACCCCGCATGGCGGCAAGAGATAATCCATTCTTCGCACCCGTGACTGGAGCCACATCGGATGCGTTGTTATAGTCTTTTGGGTTATAGTTGCTGTTATTAAGGAAGGTCTTTTTATATTCTTCCGGCAGAGTCATTGATTCAGGAGCAGCGGTGGCTTCTTTATAGTTTGCAAAACCGTCGGCCCGGGAAAGACAGGTAAGCGCTCCTTTGGCATCTTCAAAGCGGTTTACGGCTGCCGTATCATCAGAAACCCGTGGATTGGCTTCATCATAAACCAGTTCAGAAGAAACAGCATAGTTTTGCTCTGCAATGACCGTATGGGAGTCAGAGCGGATGGAAATGCCATAATCTCCTGCCTCCAGAACATAAGAGCCTTTTCCATTGGCATCATAGGAGGCCATGTCTTCTGCCGGGAAGGTGATTTTTACCGTCTCAGAAGCGCCTGGTTCCAGAATCCCTGTCTTGTCAAAAGCGATTAAGTTTGCAGATGCTTTCTCAATGCCTCCGTTGGTATAAGGAGGATTATAATAGACTTCCACTACGTCCTTACCGGCCCTGTCTCCCGTATTGGTTACGGTCACATCAAAGGAAATCTGACCCTCTGCTTCGGTTAATGGCCCCATCTTCTGGGAAAACGTGGTATATGACAATCCATAGCCAAAAGGATAAAGGACGGTTTTGCCGTAGTCGATCAGACCTTCCTCTGCCGCCGTCTCATAGAAACGGTATCCTACATAAATGCCTTCCACATAATTGACAAAGCTTGGGTAGGTTGCCTCCCCCTTAAATGCCTTGCCTGCAAATTCCTTCATATTGTCATAGACAAAGCTTCCAAAGTTTTTAAAATCAGGAGTTGCTTTCAAATCGGTGACAAAGGTATCACTGGTCTTTGCGGAAGGATTCACGCTTCCGCTTACGATCTCGCCAAGGCCTTCAAAGCCGGACTGGCCGGTTCCCGGACACCAGACAGCGCTTTTGATCTGGCTGTAATCCTTTAAGAAGCCAAGTTCCATGGCATTGGCACCGTTATATACGAAAACGACTTTGTCAAAATTGGAACATACCAGATCAACCATATCCTTTTCGGTCTGGCTGAGCTGAAGGTAATGCTCTCCCTTTTCAAAATCTTTATAGTCTTTGGAGTTGTCGGTATAGGTCACTGCACTGACATCGGACGGCAGGTCCGCACCTTCTCCGCCCACACGGGTGATGACGATCATTGCCGTATCGGAGAATTCTTTGGCATCCGATATCAATTCGCTGGTGTAAGAAGCCCTGACCGGCTCCGGAAGGGTCCAGTCCTGTTCCCACATCCCAACCTGTGGACGGTCTGCCCGGTATGATGTGTAAAAGTCAGACAGTCCGGTATTCAGCTTAAATCCGGCATGCTCCAGTCCCTGAAGCAGAGAAACGGTCTCATAGGCATCGGAAAGAGAACCGGATCCGGTACCTCCATAACATGGATTGGTGGAGGCCCAGCCAAAGACATTTAACTTAGTATCCGTCTTTAAGGGGAGCAGATTATCCTCATTTTTCAAAAGAACGATTCCCTCTTCTGCGATTTCCGTGCAAAGTCTGGTGGCCTCCTCAGACGTTTCTTCTGAGATGGTACCGCTGCCGGTGGCAAGAGAAATCAGGCTGGACATGGGGCCCCAGCAGATCAAGTTCACAACAATGACAACGGCCAGAACAATGGCCATGATGCCCTGTCTCCGGATCATATACTTTGCTGCGCCCTTTTTCTTTCGAAAGGCCACCATCGCTGCGATTACGGCTGCTGCCACAACCGCAAGACCAATCAAATAGGGTACACAAAGATTGACAATCTTCATGACATCATCAATATTAACCTGTAACATTTCTTTCATCCTCCTCAATACAAATTACCGCAGGCCTGTGTGGTATACTGTCACTTTAACATAAATTCGGACTTAAGAGATGTTCTCCTGCATAACTGGTAGGAATCCCGGCACAACCAGCAGGCAGATTTTCCTATACGATAAAAAAAGCTTCCGGCAGATTCGGAAGCTTTTGACACCAGTCAGAGGGACTGTTTTTTTTTCGTCTCCATTTTATATTGTTTCACAGTTATTTTCTCATACTTTTTAAATACCTTGCTGAAATAGCTGCTTTCATTATAGCCAAGGCGAAAGGCCACATCTGCAATGCTGTCCTCGGTAAAATAAAAATACCCCTTGGCCAGATGCATCTTTTTCATATGGATATACTCTGTGACACTGACTTTTAACTGTTCCCGGAATATGCGGCTTAGATATCCCTGGCTGATGGCACAGTTTTCTGTAATGGTGTTAAGAGTAATATCTTCTTTGATATGATTTTCTATGAAGAGGAATATATTTTCCAATAAGGAATAACGGTTAATGCTGTTTTGCTGAAACAGATAATCCATCACCCGGAACAGCCAGAGCTCCGATGTCTTCCGGTCAAGGATCAGGGCTTCATTAATAGGAAATAGTTCTCCGATCTCTACCTTTTCATCGTAGACCATTCTGGTATCCAAAAGATTCTGTCCCATAAAGGTAAAAATCTTAATCAGTCTTAACGAATCTCCTCCTGCCATGGCATAAATCCCGTCGATAATCCCGGAAAGGCTCCTGTAAAATTCTCCAAAATCCTTCTGCCTCAGAAGCATGGCAAGTGCCTCCTGATGATTCATGGCCGTATCTTCATGATCCGTCTTATAGTTGTCCAGTATTTTCTTTAAGTGATTCCATGTGACTGGTTTCTCTAAAACCTCCTTCACTTCATCTCTTGCCATACTCCTGACAAATATATGAGAAGAAAAGCCGGACAGCATATAAATGGTTATTTCGGGATTGGACTGATGAATGATCCTGCTGGCTTCCAGTCCGGTCATACCCGGCATCATCATATCCATAAATACAATGTCTATGGAGTCTTCCTGGCATGCTCTTACGGCGCTCTCTCCACTGCCTGCCACCCGGACTACCTGAAATGATTCTTCCCTGGATATTAAGATTTTCAAGGCTTCCTGCATTAAAATATCATCATCTGCAATCAGAACCCTATACATGATTATTCCGTCCTTTCTTCATAATGTTCGGGCCAGATCAGAACGCTTTTCCCCCCCTTGTTCCTGGTGCTTTCCGATATGATTTTATACTCTTCACCAAAAAGCCGTCTCATTTTCTCCCTGGCATAATCTTTTCCTAATTTAATATAATATCCTTCATGCTTGTCCTTAAACATCTCATATTTGGCTTCTAATTCCACTTCTGAAAGACCGGGACCATCGTTGGTGATCTCAAGGACCAGGCTGTTATTTCTGATGGAACCGCCTATGGATATCTTTCCTCCCTGTTTTTTTAATGCGATTCCATTATACAGGGCATCCTGAATAAATGGAAGAAGGATCCCGGAAGGCATCTTTCTCATATGCATCTCCCTTGGTACCTGGATGGAGTAATTGAGCCTGTCTCCCAGTTTTTTACTTTGGATCAGAAAATACTTTTCTGCATGATCCAGCTCTTTTGATATAGGTACAAACGTTCCCTTTTCCATACATTTATATTTGGTATATTCAATAAAAGAACCCAAAAATTCCTGAAATTGCTCTGTATCCTCCATAATGGACAAATTCATGAGAGAAGTCATCACCTCCATCATTTCACAGGGGTTGAAATTCATCTTTAATTCCTGCAGCTCCATGTTCTTTTTTGCGATCTCTTTTACAAGAAGCTGGTTTGCTCCCTGGATTTTTTTGATCCGGCTCTTTAATGCACCCTCATGAAGATGTTTGCTTACTTCATTTTCACTGAGCTGGTTGATCACAAGGAAAACCAGATTGGCTATATCAAGAAATTTCTCATATGGGACAACCGGAATATCTTTCCGAAGCTCCTCACTCTTTTCTCTTACTTCCTCCGACTGGGCGGAACGCATGACCGAAGCCAGACGGCTTACGGACTCAGGGGCATCAAAGCACTGGACCTGTCCTCCGATAAAGCCTCCCAGATAGTTCCCTCTGACAATGATGGGAATCGCCATCTCTAACAGTCCGCAAGGGCAGAAATATACATTTGCCTTCTTTGTTACGGCTGCCTGTATGGAGCCAAAGGCATCAGAGGATTTACAGCGTTCAATGGCCTCTTCACTGTTTCGGACCTGCCTGCAGAAACTGGAAAAATGTGTGGAATCCGTAATCGGTTCCCCCCGAAAATCCACCGTAACAAAAGCCACGCCGGTCGCTTTTGAAAGACTCTCCTGGATATTCTCCAGTTTCTCCTTTCCAAACAGGTGGATAATATCCAGTTTTGTCATATTCCCTTCTTCATCCATGCTGAAGTAGTCATCCGTTGAATCTGACTGAATTTCAGCTAAATGAATCAGTTCCTGATATTCTTCCATCTTATAACCTCCCTTTGCTACTATGTTATGTTTGCCATCTTCTGAAAAACGATTCGTTTCTTTATCAGAATAACACAAGAAGACCGGGCTGTCATACAAAACAGCTCGGTCTTATGATTTTTTTATCCGTTTATGCCATTCTCCCTGCCTTCGTAAATATCCAACAGAATCTTCTGTATTTCAGGACCTCCGATTTTCGTAGGAGTGGTGGCAAAACAGGCATCCATAAGAGCATTATCTACCATGTTTTTTAACTGCTTTTCATATTCCGTCCGGTCAATTCCCAGTTCCTTAACAGAAGACGGCATATTCATGCAGCGCATCAGAGCCGTAATCAGCCCTTTTATTGCTTTTACCGCAATTCCAGGATCATCCTTTGATTCTGCCAGCTGTACCTTTAACGCCAGGGCGGCATACTTCTTCATAATCTCCTGGTTGTGACAATTATACTCAATCACATGATTTAACAAAATAGCATTGGCCAGGCCATGGGGAATATGAAAGGTTCCGCCAAGCTGATGGGCGATGCTGTGATTTACTCCAAGGCCGGCCGTATTAAATGCAATTCCTGCAAGCGTTGAGGCCTCCTGCATCATGGTTCTGGCTTTTATATCACTTCCATCCATATAGCAGCCCAGAAGAGATTTTATTAAAAGCTCTACTGACTTTTCTGCCATGGCATCAGAAAAGACATTGGCGCCTGTGGCAACATAAGCCTCTAATGCATGAGTCAGTACATCCATACCTGTATTGGCCGTAACAGCCTGAGGAACTGACAGTGTCAGTGCCGGATCTAAGATGGCTGCATCAGGGAGTATTTCATCTGACGAAATCAGATGCTTGCTCTTATTATCGGGATCTGTGATAACAGAAGCTGAAGTCACCTCAGAACCGGTTCCGCTGGTTGTGGGAACAGCAATAAAGAGAGGCTTTTTTACCAATTCCTTTACCATGGAAAAATAAATGATTCCTTTTGCAGTGTCAATGGCAGAACCGCCTCCAAAGCCTATGACAATATCAGGCTTTACCTGATACATCATACAAAGCCCCGATCCCACCACCTGAATGGTAGGATCAGGAATAGCTTTGTCAAATAATTCTACAACATTACTGGAACCAAGAATGTCTGTTAAATACTTAACAGTTCCATTTTCTGAAAGAAACTTATCACAAACTATCAAAATCCGCTTATTTTTTAAGCCCCTTAAATACGCTCCCGCTTGCTGGCCCTGGTGTATTCTGGTTTTCATGTATACATTTGACATGTGCGTTTCTCCTTTTTATTCCATCGATAGCAGCTATAACCGCTTTATCGGATGCTGAATGCATCAGTGAGAACGCATTTCCGTTTTCTGCAGAAAGATCTTGCTGAGGTAAGACCTTCTCCGGTAGGCCCTGCAATGGTAAATGTGGTATGGCCTTCTCCGCCTGCACCGATTCCTGCAAATGACGGTGCATTCTTTACAAAGATCGTTGTTTCTAACATCTTTGCCATCTTGCTTAATTTCTCTACGCTCTGAGAGTGCATAATCGCTGTATGGCGGTTTCCATGTTCTGCTTCATACGCGTACTCAATGGCGGTATCTACGTCAGGTACACGTACGATCGGAAGGATAGGCATCATCATTTCTTCCTGTACAAACAAATCATCCTTTGGCACTTCCATGATAATAACACGAACGGAATCCGGTACCTTTACTCCCAGCTTATCCATGATATAGACTGCGCTCTTTCCAACAAAAGGAGTCTTTGGGCCACCCTTTTCTGTGGTTACAAGCGCCTTTAATTCCTCGATCTGCTGTTTATCTGTCATCAGATAAGCACCGTTTTCCTTCATATACTGAATCAGATGATCGCAGATGGAATCTACTGCAAATACCTCTTTCTCTGCAATGCAAGGAACGTTATTGTCAAAGCTTGCCCCATCAACGATATCTTTTGCTGCTTTTTTAATGTCAGCGGTTTCATCAACAACGACCGGAGGATTGCCTGCACCTGCACCGATTGCTTTCTTTCCGGAAGAAAGCACTTTCTTTACGATCGAAGGGCCACCGGTAGCAACTAAAAGGCGAACCTTTGGACTGCTTATCATTTTCTCCGTGTTCTCTAAAGACGGCTCTTCCACCATTGCGATCAGGTTGGAAGGAGCACCGGCTTCTATTAAGGCTTTGTTCAGCATCTTAACAAGAAGTCTGGAAACCTTTTTCGCTCTTGGATGAGGGCTGAAAAGAACTGTATTTCCACCTGCGATCATGGAAATGGAGTTGTTAATAATTGTCTCTGTCGGATTGGTGGTTGGAGTGATGGAACCAATGACACCAAAAGGACAATACTCGATTAAAGTAAGGCCGTTATCACCTGTTACTGCCTCGGAAACCAGATCTTCTGTTCCAGGAGTCTTTTCAGCTGCCAGACGGTTCTTAATGAGCTTATGCTCATAGTGGCCGATCTCAGTCTCCTCCACTGCCAGTCTGGAAATCAGTTCTAAGTTTTCTTTATTCAAAATTGTTTTGCGGATCACATCCACATATTTCTGACGGTCAGCCATGCTGGTGTAAAGAAGCTTTTTCTGTGCCTTCTCGGAAGCCTCAATTGCTTCATCCATTGTTGCGAAAAGGCCGTATCCTTCTACCTTCTTCTCTGTTACATTCATGATCTGTTCTGACTGAATCTCACGCAAAACCTGTTCTACCATTTGTTCAATTGCTTTTAAATCCATATCCACCTGTCTCTACCTGCTTTCCCTTATTGTGAATCTGTTTTAGTAATCCTTACCGCTCTTTCTGATGATCACATAGTCGCCGTTGCTTAATGAGAATGCATTGGCTTCATCCACATCTACATGCATTTCCAATGAAAACTGATCCGATACACGAACCAGAACATCTCCAAACACACCGCGTCTTTCACCAAATGCCTCCACTTCCACCATATCCTTGTCTTTCAGACCCCATGCATCTGCCTGGGCAGGCGTCATGTGAATATGGCGTAAAGCGACAATCGCACCACTTGAAAGAGAAACTGTACCTTTAGGACCAATTAAATCCAGTCCAGGAGTTCCTTCAAGGTCTCCGGATTCCTTTATGAGAGGACGGATTCCAAGACGGAAGCTGTCGGTCTTTGATACCTCAACCTGACTTTGTTTCCTCACTGGTCCAAGAATCCGTACCCGTTCAAATTCTCCCTTAGGGCCTCGTATTGTTACTGTCTCATTGCATGCGAACTGTCCGGGCTGTTTTAAGTCGCCCTTCTTGGTCAGCTCATAATCTTTTCCATAAAGTATGTCTAAATCCTGTCTGGATACATGGACATGCCGGTTCGATACCCCAATGGGAACTTTATGTGTATCATAATCTTTGATTTTCTCAATTACCCGCTTGGTAACAAGCTTGATTAATTCTTCTTTATCCATGATTCCCTTTTCCTTTTGAACTGATTTTTACCCGCTATTTATAATTTTGGTAAAATTTTCTCTACATCTGTATGAGGTCTTGGAATCACATGCTGAGATACCACTTCCCCTACATTGGCTGCTGCGGCTGCACCTGCGTCTACGGATGCTTTTACAGCACCTACGTCTCCGCGGACCATGACAGTCACAAGACCGGAACCAATTTTTTCATATCCGATCATTGTTACGTTCGCTGCTTTTGTCATTGCATCTGCTGCTTCAATTGCACCTACAAGACCTTTTGTTTCAACCATTCCTAATGCTTCATTTGACATTTGTTTTTCCTCCTGATTATTTGTTATACTAACATTCTATTAAAAGGCCAGTTGTTTTAATATCCATGCCTTATCGGTTTCTTCCCATGAAAATCCCTGATTGGTCCTTCCAAAATGCCCGTAAGCGGCTGTCTTCTGGTATTGAGGTCTCCGAAGCTTTAATTCGGAAATACAATCGGAAACTCCAAAGGAGAACACATTTTTTACAATTGCCTCAATCTGGCTGTCTGAGATGGTTCCGGTTCCAAAAGTATTGACCGTGATCGCTTCCGGCTCTATTCCTCCGATGACATATGCAAGCGCCACTTCACACCTCTTTGACAGACCTGCGGCTACTACGTTCTTTGCCACATAGCGGGCCATATAGGCAGCCGAACGGTCCACCTTGGTGGGGTCTTTTCCGGAAAAAGCTCCTCCGCCATGCTTTCCAATGGTGCCATAAGTATCCACCATAAGTTTTCTTCCGGTGACTCCCGTATCTCCTGCCGGACCTCCGATGACAAACCGTCCGGTAGGATTGATATGTATTCTCGTCTCCGGAGTGATAAAACCGGAATCGATTACCGGTTCAATCACCGTACAGCGGATAAATGCACTTAATACTTCCCGTGTCACGGCTTCGCTGTGCTGGGCAGATACAACAATGCTGTGGATTCCCACAGGCTCTCCTGCCTGATTGTAACGCACGGTGACCTGGGTCTTTCCATCGGGATATAAAAAGGATGCTCCCTGGGTCTTTCTGACCTTATCAAGCTGCTCTGCCAGGCGGTTCGCCAGATAACATGGCAGCGGCATCAGGCTCTCCGTTTCATTGACTGCGTAGCCGTACATGACACCCTGGTCTCCTCCGCCAAGCACTTCCTTTTCTCCGTCTCTGCCTTTGGTGACGCCAAGGGAAATGTCCGGAGACTGATTATGTATGTTGGTAAAGATCATACAGGTATCTGCATCAAACCCTTTCCCATGTTCCACATATCCAATATCCCGGATAATCTCCCTGGCTTTTTCCACCACGTCAATCCGGGCCGTTGAGGTGACTTCTCCTGCCAGCATCAGGGTATTCGTAGAAGCCATCGCCTCTACTGCCACCCTTGATGAAGGATCCTCTTTCAGATAAGCATCTAAGATTCCATCTGCAATCTGGTCACAGACTTTATCCGGATGCCCCTGTGTTACGGATTCGGAGGTCACGAAATACGTTCTTTCCTCGCACCCTTCCAACATATTCATTAACCTGCTTTCTCAATGATTAACGGAGGGCGAAGCCGTCAGTCAGCGTACACCTTCTCCTCCGTGTGAAATGTCTTGCAGTTGCAGTTCCTTCTCCGGTCGCAGTTGCAACCGTAAAACTGGCGTGCCCTTCAAGATCAAATCCAACTCCCAGTAAAGACGGGCCGTTTTTCACAAATACAGAAGTCTGCATCTTCTGTGCCGCGCGGCTTAAATGTCCGATACACTGGGAATGAATGGTAGCAGTGTGCTTGAGCCCCTGCTCCACCTCAAAAGCCGTCTCTAATGCCTCATCAAATCCGGAAACCTTAATCAGGGGAACCAGGGGCATTAAAAGCTCAAGGGTTGCAAAGGGATGGGTCTTATCCGTCTCTGCCACAATCAGCTTCACAGGAGAAGAACAGGAGATTCCTGCGCTGGCAAGTATCTTATCAGCACTTTTTCCTTCCAGCTTTTTATTCACCATCAGATCTTCTGTTACGGCGACTTTAAGAAGCTTTCTGATCTCTTCCTCATTCTTTACGTAATAGACCCCGTTCTTTAAAAGCTCATAGATAAAAGCGTCGGCGGCCTGCTCTGTCACAACAATGCATTTTTCAGAAGTACACATTAAGTTGTGGTCAAAGGCAGCACCCCGGACAATGTCATAAGCGGCCTGCCTGATATCAGCCGTCTCATCTACGATAGCAACCGGGTTTGCCGGTCCTGCCGCAATCACCCGCTTGCAGGAAGCCATTGCCTGGTTAAGGGAGTCCGCACAACCGGTACACACCACAAGGTCTACATCCGGATGGCTCATGATCTCCTTTGTATATCCCATAAGACTTTCATGAAGGGTTACCACAAGATCCGGAATATTACAGGCGCTTAATACGGCATTGCTGATCACTGCCGTCACCAGCTGGGATACCCGCAGTGCTCTCGGATGAGGGCAATGTACCACGCCGTTTCCTGCTGCAAGGATACCAATGGTATTATTGATCAGGGTCGCACAAGGGCTGGTGGAGGGCTGAACTGCACACACAACACCTACCGGCGCAAGCTCATAAAGAGTCATGCCGTGATCACCTGTATTGACTTCTGAAACAAGATCCTCCACACCTGGAGTTTTTTCTATGGCAAGACGAATCTTCTCCGTCTTATCCGCTTCATTTCCCATACAGGTCTCTGCTACCGTCAGTGCCGCCAGTTCTCCTGCCATGGGACGAAGGGCTTCCCTTACTGCTTCTACTACTTTACGCCGTTCATTTAAAGTCAGCTCCGCATATTTTGCGGACGCAGTCTTTGCTGCTGATACCGCAGCCGTAACACTGGAGTAAATACTGCTAATCATATGATTTCTTACCTCCTTTCCTGTTAAGCTGATAAGGAGAGCCTTCTAGCCTACGACGGTATCAACGATTCCAATAATCGCCATATCGATCACGGCTTCACGCTTCTTCTTATCTACGCGGACAGAAGAACCCTGGCCAATCAAAACCGTTTCGCCGACTCCTGCCCCTACATAATCCACCGCCACTTCTTCAGAATCTATAAAATTACCCTGGGAATCAATCCTGCGAACGATCATTAGTTTGTAGCCCGTCAGTGTCTCATCCTTCCTGGTGGCTACAACAGTACCTGTAATCTTTGCCAGTCTCACTTTTATTCCCTTTCCTTTCCAGGACACAAAGTTCCCCACGAACTTTGTGTACCAACGAAATCCTGAAATTAATTTTTATTTTCTGCGTCCGACCATTTTTTTAGCTGCGGAGGGGGGTACAGAAGATTCCTGTGCCGGTTTTACTTCTGATTTCACTTCTGGTTTAACTTCTGTCTCTGCTTCTGTCTTTTCTTTTGTTTCCGGTTTTTCCGTCTCTTTTATAACTTCTTTTACGGGTTCTTCCTGGAGAGCCTTCTCTTCATTTTCTGTCTGCTTTTGCAAATTTGCAGAACCGGCTGGCTGGGAAGGGACCTCATCCTTTGTATTTTGGGCAGCTCCAAAAATCTGCTCCACAGAATCTGCAGGCCGGGCAATGACTTTAAAGGACACCAGTTTCTGGTTTTCCAATCCTGTCTGCTTTCCTGCGCTTACAGCCGCATTGACTGCTCCCACATCTCCGGCAACCTTGATGGTCATATAGCCCTGACCTTTGGAGTTTTCAATCTCCAGAATCGTAACATTGGCTGCTTTGACCATGGTATCTGCTACCAGCACTGCCGTTGACAATCCCTGGATCTCAACCAATCCTAATGCCTGTTTCATCGTATCACCTCACAACTTATGTTTTCTGTAAGACAATGTTCAATAACCTTGCCCTGTCTTTTGCCAAATCTGTAATAATATCTCCCTCTTTTAACAGGAGCACTCCATCTGATGCATGTTCTTCTACATTTGATGCCGTTATCAGTCTTTTTCCACCGGTTACACAAACACCGGAATTTTCTTTTACAACTGTGCTCTTAAGGGAATCTGACCGGAACAGACTTTCGCAGGCAGCGATTTCTATTCCATATTCCAAAAGCTTTCTGTAATAAGATAAGATCTGTTCCTGATAAGCCGGCCGCTCTTTTCCGGAAAAAGGAGTAAGTCCAGACTGTAAAAACAGTATCCGGCTTCCTGCCCGAAAACAGCCGGCCAGCCAGGTGGTCTCAAAGGTATCGTGGATACACAGGGCAGTCTTTACCGCCACCTCTGTGGGCACCACCGGAAAAACAGTTACCGCATCTTCTAAATCTGCCGGAATCCCCTGGGAATGATACCGTATTCCTGTGCAGGAAGAAAACTTCCGCAAGCAGGCATCCCGTACCTCCTCCTGCCATTCATCGGGAATGACAGGGCAGATACGGTATTCCCCTGATGACTGTATTTCTTCCAAAAATCTGTAATACCGTTCATCCCAGGCTGAGGTACAGACCATATACAAGAGTTTTTTTTCTTTTTTTCCCTCTTCTTCCAGTCTCTTTAAGATCTTTAGCACCAGATTCTTCAGCTGTTCTTCACTGATTGTCAATCCATCCACCTCATTTCAGGTAACGTGGCACTTGATGCCCGCAGCCATATTTACTGAAGATGTGGAAGAACCTTTTCAACATCAGTATGAGGACGTGGGATTACATGAGTAGAAACAAGCTCGCCTACTGCTGCTGCTGCGGAAGCGCCTGCATCTGTGGCAGCCTTTACTGCACCAACATCGCCTCTTACCATAACCGTTACAAGTCCTGAACCGATTTTCTCATATCCAACCAGTGTTACATTTGCTGATTTTACCATTGCGTCTGCTGCTTCAATTGCTCCAATCAAGCCTTTTGTCTCTACCATACCTAATGCATCTGCGCTCATTGTCAAATCTCCTTATTATTCCTGAATGTTTTCTCTCTTGGTTTCTTTGTTAAATGTAAGGGGTCTCAGAGGATTTGGGTTCCTCTCCCATGGCTCCAAGCATTTTCTTGCCTGCTTCTATTGCAGCACGCACTGCCTGCCTTACCGCACCGGAATCTCCGGTAAAGGTAAGTATGACCTCGTTGGAATAGCTGGTTCCTGAGGTTGGGGAACTGTAGCCTACCACTTCAACATTGGCTGCCTTTACTGCAATATCTGCCAGAACAGTACCAATGGCTGCAGGTCCTGCACAGGTCATTCCAAAAGCCTTTCCTACCGGCGCTCCAAGGGCCTTTTCCAGACAGTAGCTGGCTCTTGCCGTATACTGGAACTCCAGATGTCCTGCTTCATTGGAGTATACATCTCCAAAGTATTTTGGCAGTACCTGAAGTGCAATTTCCACTGCTCTTCTGGCATCGGATACATCTTCTGCACCGATATAGATCAGGCTTCCGTGTCCGGCTCCGCCTTTGGTGTCTCTTGGAAGCTCTACAGAGATAATCTCTGTATTGGTTGCCTTTACTGCTTCATCTACCGCCCAGATCTGGCAGCCTGCACCCGTTCTGCTGCCGATAATACCAACCGAACGGTACTTGCCTAATTTCATTACATCGGCAAGCATCGGGTCAACACTGGCAATTACAAGCCCAATGGTATCGCCAATGGCAGTTCCTACAAATTCGGTCATTCCGATTCCTTTTGCTGCCGGCTTAGATGCTTCCGGCTTACTTGCTTCCGGCTTGATTCCAAGCTCATCAGATACTTGTTTCATTACTTTTTCAATTAACTGCTGATCCATTCTTTTCCTCCATTCTCTCTATGACTTTATCCACCGATCACACACCGAAAACCGTATTCCTCCACAATGGACTTACACTCTGTAAGGTCTTCCGGATTCAGTGGTTTTACATGTTTCAGTTCGTAATCCTTTCCTAACAGTCCATATTTGTTTTCTCCAAATGAATGATAGGGAAGAAGGTGTATGGTCCTTATTCCTGTCAGTGTCTTTGCAAATTTTGCTATCTCACCGATTGCCTCCGGGGAATAATTAAAACCTGGAATTACAGGAACCCGGATCACCGTATCAGAAATACGGGTAATACGGGGAGCATTTTTCAATACCACCTCATTGGCTGCTCCCGTAAAAAGCCTGTGCTGTCCGGGGTCCATATGCTTGATATCCAACAGGACCGTATCTACATATGGAATAACCTGCTCTACCGCCTCTTCTGTGCCGATTCCAGTGGTTTCAATGGCAGTGTTCCACCCCTGCCCCTTACTGGCTTTTAAAATCTCTGAGGCAAACTCATACTGCACCAGCGGCTCCCCGCCGGAGAGAGTGATTCCCCCTCCGGAACGGCGGTAAGTGGTGGCATCCTTTTTTAATTCCCGTATCACCTGCTGAACAGACATGGTCTTTCCTTTTGAAATAAGGGCTCCGGCCGGACATGCATTGGCGCACTCCCCGCATCCGGTACATTTTTCTCTGTCTATCCAGTTTTCATTCTCCGGGCTGATGGCTCCCACCTTACACACTTTTATGCAGCGTCCGCAATGGATACACGCATTTTCTTTATACATCATGACTGGCTTTATACTCTGGGATTCCGGATTGCTGCACCACTGGCAGGAGAGAGGACAACCTTTTAAAAATACGATTGTACGGATTCCCGGACCGTCATGCAGGGAAAACCGCTGGATATCAAATACGGTTCCCGTCAGATTATAATTGATCGAATCCATGCCGACTCCCTTCTTTTTCTATGCCGGAACCTTTTACAGGGTCTGCTCGGTACGGCTTATAATATCATCCTGTACTTCTTTTGCAAGAACGGTAAACTGTGCACTGTATCCGGCTACACGGACCACAAGATCCTTATACTGGTCCGGATCCTTCTGTGCTGCAAGAAGTGTATCACGGTCAATAACATTGAACTGTACATGCATTCCCTTGTGGTCAAAGTAAGAACGTACAATCGAAGCAAAATGCTTCAGACCTTCATCTCCAGCAATTGCAGACGGAAGGAATTTCTGGTTATACAAGGTTCCGTTTGAATAGTTGGCATGATCCAGTTTGGAAACAGACATGGCAGCCGCAGTGGGGCCATTGGTATCTTTTCCCTGTCTTGGAGACACACCGTCTGCAAGAGGAGCCTTTGCCAGCCGTCCGTCAGGAAGAGCTCCTACATCCTTACCAAATAATACGTTGGCAGATACCGGATAACATCCGGCCTGGAATTGTCCGCCTCTTGGGTTTTTGTATTTCTCCACTTCATAGGAATAAATCTGTCCGCAGCGTCTTGCAATCATATCCACTTCGTCTTCATCATTACCAAACCAGGGAGTGTTCTCAAGAATTCTCTTGATCTGTGCATAGTCTTCCTTGCTGCCTGATTCTTCTTTCTGAGGCTTGCTTAACTGTGCCTGTAAATCTGCAAGATTGATGGAACCATTATTGCTTAAAATCTTCTTTACTGCCTCATAAATTCTGGCTTCATCGGTAGTTTCAGACGCTGCAGAGGCAGCTTCGCAAGAATAGCCAAAGTTATGGTCAAGAGCATCTTTTAACTGCTCCATGGTAATCTCTTTGTTTTCAAAAACGTGTTTTTTGATTGCACAAAGGGAATCTCCTGCGTCAGCAACACCAAATGCCTGTGGTCCTGTAAAGTTATAGATGGCTCCGCCTTCCTGAACACTCTTGCCACGGCCGATACAGTCATCAACCAAAGCAGATAAGAACGGAAGCGGCGCACGTTCCGCATGGGCATAGTCCACACAGTTATCTGCCTCTGCAAGATGGTAAACAAAATATTCCATCTGTTTTTTATAAGCCTCAAAAAGCTGCTCTAAATTGGTAAATGAGGTGATTTCTCCTGTTTTCGGACCTAACTGCTTATCCCCAACTTTTCCGTTGTTAAGAGTGATCTCAAGAACCTTTGCAATGTTAAAGAATGCCGCATCATGCCAGCCTTCTGTTTTATGAGGGCACTGGGGTTCCACACAGCCGATGATACAGTAATTTCTTGCATCTGCCAAAGATACCCCTCTGTTGCAGAGTGCAGGAACAATGACTTCATCGTTATACATGGCCGGAACACCAAGACCCAAACGGGTCAGTTCACAAGCACGGTAAAGGAATTCGTCCGGTGTGTTCTGATGAACACGGATGGAAAATGACGGAGCCGGAAGTTTCACATGGGCAACGGCCTCCATACACATATAAGACATCTCATTGGTCGCATCCAGCCCGTCTTCTGTCTGTCCGCCTACAATCAGGTTCTGGAATACGGCGTATCCGGCAAATGCCTGAGCAGAAACTTCATCTCTTGTCTTATTAACGTCATTTAACTTCACCCATACACAGTCTACCAGTTCCTGTGCAAACTCACGGGAAATGCCTTTATCCATAACAAGATAGGGATTCATATACTGGTCAAAGCGTCCTGGGGATATGGAATGTCCATTGGCTTCGATCTGAAGCAGGATCTGTACAAACCAGAAGGACTGACACGCTTCATAGAAGTTTGTTGCTCCCTGCTCCGGAACTCTGTCACAGTTAGCGGCAATCTGAAGCAGTTCTGCTTTTCTTGCTGCATCGGGACATACCGCTGCCATCTCTCTTGCTTTGGCTGCATAACGGTGTGCAAACTGAATGGCAGCCGAATATGTAATGATAAGAGCTTCATAGAAATTTTTCTTCTTAATATATTCAGGATCGCTGGTATCAAGTTTGGCCATTGTTTCCATTACCTGGCGGATGATACCGGAAAATCCGATTTTTAATACTTTACCGTAATCCACGCACACATGGCCCACGCCGCCATAGAAATAGTTTCCTACGGTAAATACGCCATTGCTGATACAGTCCTTTGTCTCCTGGGACATATAAGATTCTGCCAGGGCACTGGTCGTCTTTCCTTCCCAGTACTTAAATGCTTCCTTTAACTCTGCTTTAGTCTCTTTTGGAATCTGGAATGGATCTGCCATTCTGGTTCCCATGGTATCAAACTCTTTTTCTACCCATTCATAGGAAAATTCAGGGCAGATTTCCGTGGAACGGATATTTTTTGTAATTGCGCCGACGATCAATTCATTGTCACGAATGGTAACCGGAATATTCTTAAAAATCTTTTCCGCTGCTCTGGCTCTCCTCATAATAGGGGACAGCCCCTCCGTCTCTTTATAAGATTCAGTTACTAAAACTGCCCGTTCTGATTCCACATACGGTACTGCTTCCACAATTGCTCTTTTTAGTTTTTTTACACGCTCCGTTGGCTCTGTAAACCCTTTTGCAAGCATAAAATATCCTCCTTCTACATAATAAGTTTTTGGATGATTCCTCTGTCCACATCATATCGCATGGAAGCGAAAATAATGAAACATTTTTAAAACATAAAACTTGTACAATCCAGACCTTTTCTGCATCCGGCCCATTCCCCCCGGCCTGTCAGGCTTCCTGTCCGGTCATTTAAAAAGGGGGCAGGGCCTTTTTGTCCCGTATGTTTCATCTTACCTGATGAAAGACCTGGGTTTCCAGTAATCTACAGACTTATTTTATGTATTATCAAGACTTCTTCTTTAAGCCCCGCCTGTATTGGATTGTCCCTTTTTTCGGACTGTACTGTAATTGAAAGCAGAGGGGTTTCCCTTTATAATGGTAGTAAATCCACAAAAGTCCCTTTAGGAGGTATTGGTATGAGCGATTCTCAAATAACCGGAGAGATTGCAGCGGCTGTGATTGAAGCTTTAAAAAGTGAACGAATGACTTTAAAAGAGGCCTTAACCATAATAAAACGGGGAGAAGAGATGGCAGAATCCCTTCATATCCCCATGGTCTTTACCGTGGTGGATGACGGAGGAAACATGGTCGCCATGCACCGTATGGACGATTCCCTCCTTGCCGGAATATCGGTTTCCCATGCAAAGGCATATACTGCCGCAGCCCTTCGAATCCCAACCGAAGAAGCGGGCAAAACCATTCTTCCGGGACAGCCCCTTTACGGTCTCCAGCAGACCCACCCCGGTAAGTTCTGTGTCTTTGGCGGAGGGATTCCCCTGACTTTTAGAGGCCGCTTCATCGGCGGACTGGGTGTTTCAGGCGGTACGGTAGAGCAGGATATTGCCGTTGCCCGGCATGCCGCAGGCATTTAGCCATAAAGAACAAAAAACAAGCATGAGACAGTTGTTTAACGGCTGCTCATGCTTGTTTTTTATACGGAAAGCCTTTCGTTTGAACTCTTGTCAGGGAAGGAAAAATCCATTTCCGAATAACACATTCACAAGAAAGGTGAAAATAAAAATAGTACATGCAGGAGGATCGATATGCGTGTCACAATGACTGTTAAATACCTTTCCTGCAATATCACCGAACAATGCGGTTAAGATGCCAAATACAGTGCCCATGACCGGATTACCAGAGGTTACTGCCGCCAAAGCGGAGATCAGGGCAATGTGGTGGGTGGAAGGTACAGCAAAACCTGTCTGAGTAAAAATCAGAGAAAATGCTGCAATTCCAAAACAGAGAACCGGAAAGTTCCCTATGGCAGCCTGGGAGGCTCCCCCTGATGCCATGGACTGATACACAAAACCGGCTGCCGTTCCGATTCCGGCACCGAGTAAACCATTGCAGAAGAACCCTTTTCCTACTGTAACATATTCCCTCTTTTCTCCCGCTTCCGTTTTCCCTGTTAAGCCACTGCTTCCAAAAGCAAAACGTGCGATCAGTGCAGAAACAATAACAGTAATTCCCGGGAGATCCGTATTTAAACGAAAAATACTGCCTGCAAAATAGTGGACCACAAAGCCAAGGACACCAAACCCTCCGCCTACCAGCAAAGTCACAGGGTCTGACAAGCCGTAAAGAGGGGACAAAATATCCGTACCGCTCTGCAGCATTTTCTTTTTTCCTGCATAAGCCGCAGCCGCCACGCCTCCTGCAAAGGCAATATGGGGACCAAGATAGGAACCAAAGGCAACAAAGCCTATGGATGCATCCGCCCCGCCTGCCATTGCTGCCGCCGCTCCTGCAATGGCTATTACTCCCGTAAGAATAAACGCCGGCAGCGCTCCTATGTATGCCCCGATAATTCCTCCGCCAAACGCCCCAATAAAAGCAAAAACATCCATACCTTTTTCTCCTGCCGTTTTTTTCTAAACCTTTTTATCCGCCGGCTCAGCCAACCAGAGAAATCGTCTCTCTGGCAATGGCCAATTCCTCGTTGGTAGGAATCACCAGTACCGCTACTTTGGAATCAGCGGTAGAGATCAGCTGCTCGCTTCCTCTCTTTGCATTGGCCTCATCATTTACGCCAATCCCCAAAAATGCAAGCTGTTCACAGATCTTCTTTCTCATACTTCCATCATTTTCTCCTACGCCTGCGGTAAAAGCAATGGCATCAATACCACCCATGGCGGCCGCATAAGCACCAATATATTTTACGACACGGTGGGTAAAGGAATTAAGCGCCGCCTGTGCTCTGTGGTTCCCCTCTTCTGCTGCCTTCATAATATCGCGGAAATCACTGGACACACCGGAGATACCAAGAACTCCAGACTTTCTGTTGAGCACATCAAGCATCTCATCAATGGTCAAGTTTTCTTTGTTCATAAGAAACTGCATGGCACCAGGATCCAGGTCCCCGCTTCTGGTTCCCATTAAAAGGCCCTCAAGAGGAGTAAATCCCATGCTGGTATCGAATGATTTTCCATTTTTTACTGCAGAAATACTGGAACCGTTGCCCAGATGACATACCACGATCTTCATATTCTCATAATCACGATTCAGGTATTCTGCCGCTCTCTTTGACACATAGCTGTGACTGGTTCCGTGAAATCCGTATTTCCGAACCTTATATTTCTCATAATATTCATACGGAAGGCCGTAGAGGTAAGACATCTCCGGCATCGTCTGGTGGAATGCCGTATCAAATACTGCCACCATAGGAGTCTCCGGCATAAGTTCCATGCATGCACGAATACCGGTCAGGCTTGCCGGATTGTGAAGAGGCGCTAATGCACAGCATTCTTCAATAGCCTTTAAAGTCTCCTCTGTGATGAGGGCGGAAGAGGTAAAGACTTCCCCTCCATGAGCCACCCGGTGTCCCACAGATCCTATTTCCTTTAAACTTTTTATAATACCCGACTGTTCATCGGTGAGCAAGCTCTGCATGATTTTTACTGCTTCTTTGTGGGTGGGCATAGGGGAAATTACCGTCCTCTTTTCTCCGCCCTTCTTCTGGTAAGTGACTTTGCTTTCATCAATTCCAATTCTTTCACAAAGTCCGATTGCCATCACTTCCTCTGATTCCGGGTTGATTAACTGGAATTTAAGGGAAGAGCTTCCGCAGTTAATTACCAATGTGTACATAATTCTTCCTCCTGCCTCGTTCATATACGTGATTATACTTTTCAAACAGGAACATTATATCATCATGGTCACTGGCTCAAGGTGTATTATTCAGACAGGAAACCTGTAAAATACACACCATTTTGTTTAGAATCTTCATGGCATTTTGGTTTTGACACACAAAAAAAGTGCGTTTCCCTATGGGAAACGCACTTTTTATCCATGCTAAACTACTTTATTAATAATAGAACCGATCCCTTCAATCTTACATTCCACTTCATCCCCGGCCTGTAAAAACCTTGGAGGTTCAAATCCCATCCCAACCCCCTTGGGTGTTCCGGTGGAAATAATGGTCCCTGCACGAAGGGTCATTCCTTTTGATAATTCGCTGACAATCTGGTCAATGTTAAAGATCATAAGCTTTGTATTGCTGTCCTGTCTTAACTCTCCGTTCACCTTCGACTGAATGCTAAGCTCCGGAGGATAGGAAAGGGAGTCTGCCGTTAAAATACAGGGGCCCATAGGCGTAAACCCGTCCAGGCTCTTTCCGAAATACCACTGCTTATGTTTGTTCTGCACGTTGCGGGCACTCACATCATTGATGATGGTGTAACCAAAGATATACTCTCTGGCCTTATCGGCAGGCACGTTCTTTGCATCTTTTCCAATGATAATCCCCAGTTCTGCCTCATAATCCAGGCTGTCCACCATGTCGCTGTGGCTTTGGATCTCTCCGTAAGGGCCTACTGCCTCATTCACTCTCTTTGAGAAATAAACTGCCTCAGCGCGGGTTCCGTCAAAGTTTTCTTTTTTAAACCGCGCGGATTCTTCGGCATGTTCCATGTAATTGATCCCCAGACAGATAATGTCCTGTTCCGGCCTGCGGATAGGAGCCAGAAGCTTCACTTCTTTCATCATAGCAGCTCCCACGATGTTATTGTTGTAGGGGTCAAGTCCGGAAGCATGTTCCAGTAAATCAAGTTCTGACTGGCTAAGCCCTTTCACGACCTCCAGCATCTCCTTGTACTCCATACCAAAAGCCCTGAGAGGAAAGACCCACTTCTCATCCTTGCTCACGACTCCGATATCTTTTCTCCGGTCAACCTCGTATGTAACTAATTTCATAGCATCCTCCTTTTACATGAACCATAACTCTTCCCTGGTGGTGGAAATTGCATCTGCGCCTGCGGAAAAGGCCGCCATGATATCCTTTTTATCAGATATCAGTCCGCCTGCAATAATGGGAATATTGGTGTAGCTGCGAATCTCTTTTAAAACCTTTGGCATCACTCCGGGCATGACTTCTACCAGGTCCGGGTGATAGGTATCAATCTGTTTTTTCATCGTACTCATCGCAAGGGAATCGATGATAAAGGTCCTCTGTACTCCAAGAAGCCCCAGCTCCACCGCCCGCTTTACCAGAAGAGGCTTTGTACTGATTATCCCATCCGCACAGGTGTTCTGCTTTAGGAAATCCACAACGATCTCCCTGGAGCTTAATCCATGTGCCAGGTCTGCGTGTACGATCGCATATTTCCCATGTTCTTTTATCTGATGCACGATACTGCCGATGTTTAAAATATTCCCATAGAGAATAAATACCACCTGGCACTCTGATTCAAAGCATCTATGAAGTCCATTCTCATCCTTAACGGCTGCAATCACCGGAGATGCCTCCAACAGTTCCATCGCTTTCATCAATATTCCTCCACACCTGCAAAAATATGGATCTTGTTCTACTTTATCAATCCTTTCACTCACCGTCAAGGTAATTTTACCCTTTGCCGGCTTTCTTCGGAAAGTAAAGCAGTTGTCCGCTTTCCCCCTAGTATACCATTCTGTACAGGAAAATGCCATACTCCCCTTGTTTTTTTATACAAAACAGCCCCCGCATGATTATAGAAGCATAAGGTTAATCCCTCCATGTTCTGATTTCTGCGGGGCTTTCTTTCTTATTTTTATGATACTTTACCTACATTTCTGGTTGCTACCACAGCCACTCCGGTTCCGGCACAATCTGCAAGAATCACATCTCCTATGGAAACAGGAGCCTGTACGGCAACCTTCCGGATCTCCTTCATGCAGTCAAATATCTTGTCTTTTGGTATATCCTGACTGGTCTTTACAGAAACCATATCAAAATTTCCGCCGATAACAGGAACAGAAGACGTTACGATCCTGGTGGGACTTAAAACCTCTTTCCTGCCATATTCAATTCCCCGGTTACAGGAATTCCCAGTTACTTTGATTTCCCCTTCCTCCATGGCAACTGTTAAGGAACAGCCCATCGGACAGCAGATACAGGTCAATTCTCTTACTTCCATGTCATTCCACCTCCGTACAGACTACGATTTTCTTAAGATCAGGATATTCCTTCAGGCTTTCCTTCTTTAACACGACCTGTTCCATCTCACCGGGCGCCAGCACCCGTTTCTTTTTATGAAACACTCTGGTCCCATCATAATAAACACTGATATAACGGTCCTTATATACATCCGACACCCGAAAACGCACCGTAACCTGGTCTTTCATATTCTCTATATCAAGCTTCTGAGGCACCGTATAGCGGACTCCGCCTTGGGCTTTAATGTCTGCGAAGGAAGAGCCCTTTTTTCCTTCCGCTTTCACATAATTGGCCGCACTGGTTCCTGCCATGGAAGCTTCCTCCGATACATAATCCACCAGATCATGGACATGAAGCACATTGCCGCAGGCAAAAATACCTTCCCTGCTGGTTTCCAGCCGGTCATCCACCACCGGACCGGAGGTCACGGGACTGATGGCTGCTCCGGCACCCTTTGAGAGTTCATTTTCCGGAACCAGTCCTACGGATAAGAGCAGGGTATCGCAGCTGACAAATGTTTCCGTCCCCTTGATGGGCTTCCGGTCTTCATCCACCTTTGCCAGCGTAACTCCGGTCACCCGCTCCTTTCCTTCAATATCCACCACCGTATGGCTTAACTTTAAGGGGATGGCGTAATCGTCAAGGCACTGGACAATATTCCTCTTTAAACCGCCGGAATAAGGCATCAGCTCTGCAACCACCTTTACCCGGGCGCCCTCCAGTGTCATCCGTCTTGCCATAATAAGGCCGATATCTCCGGAGCCCAGAATCACCACTTCTCTGCCTACCTTTTTTCCTTCCATGTTCACAAGCCGCTGGGCGGTTCCGGCAGAGTAGATTCCGGCGGGACGGTATCCCGGAATATTTAAGGCACCCCGGGGACGTTCCCGGCAGCCCATGGCAAGTATGATGGCCCGTGCCTTTATCACGGATAACCCATTTTCCCGGTTTACCATGGTGATTTCCTTTCGGGGACTGATGGAAAGGACCATGGTATTAAGAAGAAAGGGAATGTTGTGCTCCTTTACCATCTCTATATACCGGGCCGCATATTCCGGTCCTGTCAGCTCTTCCTTAAAGGTGTGAAGGCCAAAACCATTGTGGATGCACTGGTTTAAGATTCCCCCAAGGAATGAATCCCTCTCCAGAATAAGAATATCTGTAATACCTGCCTTCCTGGCAGCCACTGCTGCGGAAAGTCCTGCAGGACCTCCTCCCACGATTACGATATCATGCTCTGTCATGTGCTGATCCTCCCTCTTTTCCGTACAACAGATTGGAACCGGGCCTGTTCTTACAGATCTCCTCCATGTTCCTTCCTGTTTCCCTTGCCAGTATTTCCATGGTCTTTGGTGCGCAGAACCCTGCCTGGCACCGGCCCATGCCCGCACGTACCCGGCGCTTGACCCCGTCAAGAGAGACTGCTCCCAACGTCCGGTTTACCGACGCCACGATCTCTCCTTCACTGACTTCTTCGCAGCGGCAGATAATGGTCCCGTACCGGGGATCTTCCTCAATCAGTCTTGCCCGTTCTTCAAAGGTCAGTGATCTGGGATCGATCAGTCCCTTTCTTGTCTCCTTAAAATCCGCCTTTTTCCCGGCTGCCGCCTTCTTTGCAACCAGACCTGCCAGATATACGCCAATCGCAGGAGCGCTGGTCAGTCCGGGGGATTCGATGCCTGCTGCATCATAAAAGCCCGGAGCGTCAGAAACCTCTCCAATGACAAAATCTCCTCCTGTCTCATGGGCCCGGAGACCGGAAAAGGAGGTAATGACTTTACGGAACGGAAGGTCCTTTACCCCCCAGGCGGCTTTTTCCATGATCTCATCAAGCTCTTTGGCTGTGGTTTTCACATTTTCCTTATCTTCCACGTCGGAAGCGGTGGGGCCTGCAAGAAGGTTTCCATGAACCGTGGGGGTGACCAACACCCCTTTCCCCATGGCCCCGGGCAGCTGGAAGATGGTATGGGACACATGGGTCCCGGCTTCCTTATCAAGGAGCAGGTAATCTCCTTTTCTTGGAATAATGGTGAGCTTTTTTTCACTGACCATGTTGTGGAACCGGTCGGCATACACGCCTGCTGCATTGATGACGGAAGCGGTATGGAAGACACCCTCTGAGGTTATCAAGTCATAACCACCGGAGGTTTTTTCAAGCTCCCTGACTTCGGTATTGAAAAAAAATTCCACACCGTTGTCGCAGGCATTCTCCGCCAGCGCGATGGTAAGGCCAAAGGGACAGACGATTCCTCCCGTGGGCGCATAAAGGGCCGCTGCCACCTGGTCCGTTACATGAGGTTCCATGGCGCGTACCTGGTCACCGGAGAGAATGGTCAATCCGGGCACCCCGTTTTTCCGTCCCTTTTCATAGAGCGCATGCAATGCCGGAACGTCTTCCTCTGACAGGCATAAAACCAGAGAACCGTTCCTTTGAAAGGAAAAATCCAGTTCCTTTGAAAGATTTTCCATCATAAGACTGCCTTCCAGGTTAAATTTTGCTTTTAAGGACCCTGGGGATGCGTCATATCCTGCATGGACGATGGCGCTGTTGGCCTTTGATGTTCCGGAGCACACGTCTTCCTCCCGTTCGATCAGACAGACCTTTAACTCATAACGGGCCAGCTCTCTTGCCACCGCACAGCCAATGACTCCGCCGCCGATGATGGCCGCATCGTAATACATTTCCTTCATGTTCTTTTCCTCCATCTACGCAGTAAATACTCCTTATAAATATCAAAAAAAGAGCAAGGAAAATAAACGGATCTCTCCGTATTACCATCCTTACTCTTTCATCTCAAAGGCTTATTATTTTATTAAATTCATGCTAACACAGATACAGCCCCGGTGTCAAGAGGTTTCTAGCAGTCCTCTTCCGACCAGCACAGCGCACATTTTACAGCCCTCTTCCAGCCTTTGATGAGCCTCTTGCGCCTGTCCTCATCCATCTGACTGTCGAAGGCCCTGGACACTCTCCAGTTCTTTCTGATTTCCTCTTTATCCTTCCAGTACCCTACCGCAAGTCCGGCCAGATAGGCAGCCCCCAGAGCAGTGGTTTCGATGCATTCCGGCCTTACGATCTGGGTATTTAAAAGATCGGCCTGGAACTGCATGAGGAAGTTATTGGCTGAGGCACCGCCGTCAACCCGTAACTGCTTTAAATGAATGCCGGAATCCTGTTCCATGGCCTCGATCAGGTCGTAAACCTGATATGCCATGGATTCTATGGTGGCACGTATGAACTGTTCCTTGCTGGTTCCTCTTGTGACCCCTACAATGGTTCCTCTGGCATACTGATCCCAATAAGGTGCGCCAAGTCCGGCAAAAGCCGGTACAACGTAGACGCCTCCCGTATCCTCCACTGCCTTGCAGTATTCCTCTGTCTGGGGAGCGGAGCGGACCATACGCATCTCATCCCGCAGCCACTGGACGGCAGCTCCGGCTACAAAAACACTTCCCTCCAGTGCGTACTGGATCTGCTCCTGATCGCTGGCTGCAATGGTCGTCAGCATTCCATGCCCGGAACGGACTGCCTTTTCTCCTGTATTCATAAGCAGAAAGCAGCCGGTTCCATATGTATTCTTCACCTCACCTGCATCAAAACAGCACTGTCCGAACAAAGCCGCCTGCTGGTCCCCTGCGGCTCCGGCAATGGGAATCTTTCCACCCATAACATCAGAGGATGTATAGCCGTAAACACAGCTGGAGGGCTTTACATCAGGAAGCATGGATCTGGGAATCCGAAAATAATTTAAGATTTCCTCATCCCAGCATTTCTTATGGATATCAAATAACATGGTCCTGGAAGCATTGGTATAATCTGTTACATGAATGCAGCCCTTTGTCAGATTCCAGATCAGCCAGGTATCCACGGTTCCGAACAAAAGCTCCCCCCGTTCCGCCCGTTGCCTGGCCCCCTCCACATGATCCAGAATCCATTCGATCTTGCTTCCCGAAAAATAAGCATCCGGAATCAGTCCTGTCCGTTCTGCAATCAAAGTTTCAAGCCCTTCGCTTTTCAAATCTTCGATCCGGTCGGACGTCCTTCTGCACTGCCAGACAATGGCATTATAGACCGGCTCTCCCGTCTCCTTATCCCATACAATGGCGGTTTCCCTCTGGTTGGTGATCCCGATGGCTGCAATGTCACTGTTATGTACCCCGATCTTGCCCATGGCCTCCATGGTCACGGAAAGCTGTGAGGACCATATCTCCATGGGATCATGCTCCACCCACCCCGGTTTTGGAAAAATCTGTGCAAACTCCTTTTGCGCTGCGCTGCAGATGTTCCCCTGCTCATCAAACAGGATGCATCTGGAACTTGTTGTGCCCTGATCCAGGGCAATGACGTAACTTCCCATAATTCCTTCCCATTCCAATACCAGCCTTTTGGCCGATACCTGTTAAATTTTTCTCAAGCAGTAAAGAAAGAGCCTCGGAAATGAACGGTTCCCCGCACTCATCACCTGGCTCTTTCATCTCTTAGGCTATCTGTGAAATATATGTAATAGTATCATGACCGTTATGCTCTGTCAAGTTTTAAGGATGCTGTTTTCTCAATAAAGGCTTTCCCTGATGGTCTTTAAGGCCTGGATCACAAGGGTAGGGATAAAGGCAAAAATGAATATGGTCAAAAACTGCCTTCCGCTTAAATCAGCCACATAAAAAAAGTCATGAAGTCCCGGAATGAACAGGACCGCCGCAAGTAAGACCGCACCTGCTTCAAAGGCCATGATGCTCCACAGATTGCTTTTTAAGCCGATCTTTAAGATGGAATGGCTGCTTCTGCAGTTAAAGCCGTGGAACAGTCTTGCCAGGGTCAGTGTGGAAAATGCCATGGTGCTGGCGGCTGCTTCGCTTCCAGTCACCAGACCTGTGGCATAGGCGCTCATGGTACAGACAGCAATCAGGGCTCCCTGAAAAAGCAGCTGGAGAACAAACCGTTTTGTCAATATCCCCTCTTTGGGATTTCTTGGCTTTTGAGCCAGTAAATCCGCTTCTGCCTTTTCCATCCCAATGGCAATGGCAGGAAGGGAATCGGTCAGAAGGTTGATAAACAGCAGATGGACCGGAGCAAAGGGAACCGGAAGACCCTTTAAGGATGTGTAGAGCACGCATAAGATCCCTGCCATATTGCCGGATAAAAGAAACTTAATGGCATTTCTAATGTTCCGGTATACATTCCTTCCGTTGGCTACGGCCTTTATAATGGTTGCAAAGTTATCATCGGTCAGGATCATGGCGGCGGCATCCTTTGACACCTCAGTTCCCATCTTCCCCATGGCAACACCGATATCGGCCTGCTTTAAAGCAGGAGCATCGTTGACTCCATCTCCGGTCATCGCCACGATATGGCCCTTTTTCTGCCAGGAACGGACGATCCTTATCTTATGCTCCGGGGATACCCGGGCGTAAACACTGATTGTTTCCAGCCTGCGGTTTAATTCCTCTTCCGGCATATCATCGAGTTCCGGCCCGCTGACCGCCAGATCCCCCTCTCCCAAAATGCCGATTTTTTCCGCAATGGCAGAAGCAGTGACCTTATGGTCTCCGGTGATCATCACCGGACGGATGCCGGCACGGCGGGCACTTAAAACCGCATTTTTCGTCTCGGGACGGGGCGGGTCCATCATGGCTGCCATTCCTAAGAACGTGTAGCCGTCTTCTGATTGCTCCGACAGCACTTCATGATCCTTTACTTCCCTGCACACAAACGTCAGGACTCTCAACCCCTGTGCCGAAAATTCCATGTTCTGTTCCATCAGAGCCTGCCGATCCCCTTCTCTTATGGGACGGATGCCCTCACTGGTCCAGATTTGGGTGATCCGGGGCAAGAGCACATCCTGGGCGCCTTTGGTGAAAAGGATGTTTTTCCCCTCGATCCGGTGGAGTGTGCTCATCAGCTTTCTTTGGGAATCAAAAGGGAGCTCCCCGATTCTCGGATAATGGGCTTTGATGACCTCTTCTTCAGCGCCGGCCCGCTCTGCCATCTGTAAAAGAGCGGCTTCCGTAGGATCTCCCAAAAGCTTTCCATCCAGATAGGTGGAGTCATTATTTAACACTGCGTCATAAAGCAGATATTTATGTACGGGAATTTCTGCATTCAAAAGCTCCGGCGGATACAGGCGGTTATTAACATAAACCTGCTGGACCGTCATCCGGTTCTGGGTCAGGGTCCCGGTTTTATCCGAACAGATGACCGAAACACAGCCAAGGCTTTCCACCGCCTTTAAATCCTTTATGATGGCATTTTCCCTTGCCATCTTCTGGGTTCCCATGGCCTGAACAATGGTGACAATGGAACTTAAGGCTTCCGGAATGGCAGCCACCGCAAGGGCAACTGCAAACATCAGGGAATCTAAAACCGGCATCCGCCGGTAAATGCTCAAACCAAACACCAGAAGACAGACCAATAAGATCCCCGCTGCCAGTCTGCTCCCAAACTGGTCCAGACTTACCTGGAGCGGAGTCTTTTTCTCCCCGGCATCATTCATCAGGGAAGCGATCCGTCCGATTTCCGTATTCATGCCAATGCCTGTGACCAGAACCTTTGCACGGCCTGCCGCAACCAGAGAACCGGAAAATACCATGTTGGCCTGCTCCGCCAGAGGAACCTTTTCCTCCCGGATCTTCCCTGTCCGCTTTTCCACGTTGACAGACTCCCCGGTAAGAGAGCTTTCATTGACCAGAAGGGAATAATTCTCAAGAATCCGTCCGTCCGCTGCCACCATATCCCCGGCCTCCAGCAAAAGCATATCTCCCGGCACCACTTCTGCCGATAAGATTTCCTGGATCTTTCCTTCTCTCATGACCTTTGCAACCGGTGCTGACAGGGCCATTAAGCTGTCTAAAGACTTTTCTGCCTTCTGGTTTTCCACAGTTCCCAATATGGCATTAAGCAAAAGTACGGCAAAGATCACTCCCGTGCTTTCTGCATCTCCGGATATCATGGAGATAACCGCTGCAATCATCAGGATGATAACCAGCAAATCCTTAAACTGGTCTAAAAATACCTGGAACGCACGTTTCCGTTCCGCCTTTATAAGCGTATTCTGGCCGTACTGTTCTCTGCGCTTTATAATTTCAGCGGCGCTCAGCCCGGACCTGCTTGCGTGAAGCTGAGAGAGGGCTTCATCCTCTGATAAACGAAACCATTCTTCCATTCATGACGCTCCTTCCCATTTCTCCTACTATGGTATGAGCCTTCCCCTTAATTTCATGAATGATAGAGTTAATAAATTGCGATTGGCCCATAAGGACCTTCCATTATATTTATGTCTGTTTCAAAAATATCCGTCAAAAGCTCCGGCTTCATAATCTCTGCCACGGTTCCAAATGCGGCAATCTGTCCGTTTTTCATGGCACAGATCCGGTCGGAATACTTAGCCGCAAAATTGATATCGTGAATAACGGTAAGAATGGTTCTGCCAAATTCATTGGCCGCCTGCCTCAAATGTCCCATCATCTGTACGGAACGGGCCACATCAAGATTATTTAAAGGCTCATCAAGAAGTACGTATTCCGTCTCCTGGCATAAAACCATTGCCACATAGGCTCTCTGCCTCTGCCCGCCGGAAAGCTCATCCAGATATCTGTTTTCCAAATCACCCAGGTCCAGAAAATCAATATATTTGGAAATGATCCGTTCGTCCTCCCTGGTTAATCTGCCCTTTGAATAGGGAAAACGGCCAAACCCGGCCAGCTGTCTGACCGTCAGTCTGGTTACAAAATGATTTTCCTGCCGCAGAATCGTTAAAACCTTTGCCAGGTCCTCTGATCTGGATTCTGAAACATTCATATTTGCCACTTTAATCTGGCCTTCATCCAGGTTTAAAAGTCTTCCTATCATTAACAGTGCCGTAGATTTTCCCGCACCGTTCGGTCCGATCAGGGACGTAAGGCCGGCTTTCGGTATCTGGATATTTAAAGGCCCTATTTTCACTTCATCAGAATAAATCTTTCTAACATTACGTATCTCAATCATAAAGTTCCCTTTCTAAGCATTACAACTAAAAACGTGATTCCCCCAAACAGCTCGATAATAACGGAAACAACACCCTGGGCTCTGAATATATGGTACATAAAGAAGTAGGAGCCGGTCAAAACCAGAAAGCCTATGGCAAGGGCCATGGGAAATACATATCTGTGATCATAGGTAGGTGCTGCCTGATAAGCCATTGTAGCAACTAAAAATCCAAAGAATGTAAGGGGACCTACCAGAGAGGTTGAAACAGACATCAGAACAGATACTAATATAAGCGTATATATGACTCCAGACTTATGATGGACCCCCAAAGAATTGCTTGCACTTTTTCCGAGGGACAATACATTTAGTTTTTTGGAATGGGCAAGAATCAGCACTGCGGCAATGATTACTATGGGGATCGCAACCGGAAAATATTCTGCATCCGCATTGTTGACCGAGCCGAACAATCTTGCCTGCAAAACATCGAACTCCGACGGCGCCAGAAGCCTTCTCATAAAGGACGATACAGACTTTAGCCCGGTTCCGATAATAATCCCGACCAATAGCATGAGCTGCAGGTTTCCATACTTTCCGGAAAGCAGCCAGCCATAAAGGATCAAACACATAATAACCATGACAGTAATCTGAAACAGAAAGGGTCCGACACCGCTGAACTTCAAAAATACCCCGGCCCCGAAAAAGAACATGGTACTGGTATGTATGGTCCCGTAAAGCGCTTCAAACCCTAAAAGGGAGGGCGTGATAATCCTGTTATTGGTGCTGGACTGGAACGCAACCGTGGCCAGGCTTTGACAGACAGCAGAAATAATCATTGCAATGATTGCTGTAAGCCTCCGCTTCACGACCGGAAGAAAGGAAGGAGAATCGACTGGTACCGGATTGTTATAAACCAAAAGTCCATAGGTAGCAAGTACACCTAAAAGAAACAGGGTCATCAGCAAGATCCAATAGCGTGTCTCTTCCTTCCTGGAGCGAAACGCTCTGGCGGATCTGCTTTTATCATAAAGTCCGGACTGGATTCCGGGATTATATTCATTATTATGTTTAAATTCACTCATCTTAGCTTCCTTTGTTTCATTAAGATCACGATAAATATAACCGCACCCACAGTACCAAGTATTAAAGAGACAGGGACTTCAAAAGGCATTATGATCGTACGGGAAATAATATCGCAGAGAGTGATCGCTCCCATTCCCAGCACGCATACCCAGGGCAAGTTGCTCTTTAAATCATCGCCCCGGTACATGGAAACAATATTGGGCACAATCAATCCTAAAAACGGCAGGTTCCCGATCACAGCCGCAACAATACCCACGGCTGCCGAAATAAGGCCAGTACCCAGAATAACGATCTTGTTATAATTTACTCCAAGGCTTGTTGCCACGTCTTCTCCTAATCCGGCTAAGGTCAGCCGGTCCGCATAGATGAAAATAATGATATTGATGATGACTATGAGCCACAAATATTCGTAACGTCCGATTTGTACCGGCGCAAAAGAACCCACGAACCAGGTTTCAATATTCTGCGTCATTTGGAATACCAGTCCTACAAACGTGGAGATGGAGGATATGACGGCTCCAAGCATCATTCCTATGATGGGAACGATTAAAGACGAGCGGAGCTTGACCTTTCTTAAGAATAAAAAGAAAACCATAGTGCCTATAAAAGAAAAAATAATGGCACCGGCCATTCTCTGCACCAGAGTGGGTGCCGGAATTGCCAGATAAACGAAAACAAGTCCCAGACCTGCCCATTCAATGGTCCCCGTTGTGGTCGGTTCCACCATACGGTTCTGTGTAACAAGCTGTGTGACCAGCCCTGCCATAGACATGGCCGCACCCGTAAGCATGAGTGCTGCGGTCCTTGGAACACGGGTGATAAAGAACATCTGCAGACCATCTTCCTGTCCTTTTATATCATATACTCCGGTAAAGAGCGATACGATTCCTAAAACAAAAACACAGACAACCGCCAGTATAAAAGATTTTGTCCATGTTTTACTTTTATTAAAATTCTGGGGCTGAGAATTCTCAGCCCCTGTGATTTTTTTTATTCTTTCTTTCCGCATTCTTGTGTACATCCTTTATCCTATTTGGTCAAAGAACCTGCAATGTTATCAAATAACTCTAAATAGGTCTGTATGGATTCGTTGGTGTATGTATCGTTTGGCGCGTAAACAACCTGTCCTTTGGAAACAGCCGTCGTGTTCTGAAGTGCCGGAGAATTATTGATCACATCCTGAGCCGGAACCGCATCCTTTGCAGAAGATACAGCGGCATCACGGTCCAGTACAAAAATCCAGTCCGGATTGCTCTGTGCGATTGCTTCCACGGAAATGTCATCTCCCTGATGATCGGAAGTGGCACCTTCAACTTCTAAGGCTGACTTCCAGCCAAAGACTTCATACAGGGGACCCCATACACGTCCGGAAAGTGGTGCGGAAAAACCGATCTCACCGCCGGAAACTACAATACTCATCACTTTGTCGGTTCCATTGTAAGCAGATTTTGCTTTTTCAATGGCATCGTCAAAATCAGCAGTCAACTTCTCTGCTTCTTCATTCTTGTCAAAGATCTTCCCCAAGGTGATGGTGGAATCCTTCAGTCCGTTTACAAAACTGTCACCGGACTCACCGGCTTCTTTAGAAATCTGGAAGCTGAGATCAACAACTGCTGCATTTGGTACCAGCTTCTTTATGTCTTCATAGTAACTGGCAAATCTCTGGCCTACAATAACCACCTGAGGATCTGCTGCTGCAATGACTTCAAGATTTGGTTCATTATGGCTTCCAACATCCTGAACTTCACTGTCTGCTACATAAGGAGAATCTGCCGGCATGACCGCTTTTGGAACTGCCGCCAACTTAATTCCCCAATCTGATAAGGTTTCAAAGGTTCGGTTATCCAATGATACCACAGTCTCCGGATTTACAGGAACGGTAACGGTTCCATGAATATCTGTGACTTCAACGGTTGTGGCTTTTGCTGCCGTTGATTCCGCTGCTGTTGTTTCCGCAGATTCACTTGCCTGTGTACCTGCTTCGGTAGCAGCGGTGTTATTACTCTGGCTTGCACAGCCGGTCAGTGTCAAAGCAAATACTGCTGCAAAAACAGTCAACTTTGGTAAAATAGATTTTCTCATAATATCCTCCTGATAATGTTTTAATGGGAAAATAACCTTTTGCAGTTACTGCACCGGAATTCGGTTAGCAGAAACTAACTTATTCGGCAGTGTACCATATGAAACCATTATTGTCAACCTCTTACTTTGATTCGGATAACCTTTCAGCCTATCAATTAGCATACCCTTTTGTTTTGACGGTATCAAAATTGCAACTGTTGACAAACCAAAAATCCGGCACTATAATAGCTGACGTAATATTAATATTTCCATCTCGGAGGATATACGTTGTATGTTGGATAAGAGATCAACTTCTGTTGGTCTCTTATATTTTTTTCAAGAGTTAGATATGACTAACTTGAATTCACAAAAGAGGAGTGATTTTATTTGGTCCAGAGCAAGCGATTTGCAATAAACACAAAACTGATTTTACTTTGTTCGCTGTTTCTGCTATCTGTCTTGTCAATTATGGTCGGCGTAAAAGACATTGATTTTTTCCATCCTACATTAAATGACATGCATGTTATTTTTATAAGCAGATTCCCAAGACTTATAAGTATTATCGTCGCTGGATGCAGCGTCAGTATCACGGGTCTGATTATGCAGACCATTACAAGAAATAAATTTGTATCTCCAACCATAGCAGGAACGACGGATTGGGCCAGACTCGGTATTCTTTTTGCCATGCTTTTCTTCAGCGGTTCCAGTTCTATTGTACGGATGCTCTCAGCTTTTGTGACCTGCTTGCTAGGTTCTTACTTATTTATTCGCCTCCTGATGAAAATCAGAGTAAAAAATGAAGTATTAATTCCTTTGATCGGACTTATGCTTGGTAACGTGGTCAACGCAATCGCAACTTACTTTGCTTACCGCTATGATCTGGTCCAGAACATGTCCTCCTGGCTTCAGGGCAGTTTTTCTTTGATTTTGAAGGGCCGGTACGAGCTTTTATACATCGGCATTCCGTTTCTTGTTATGGGGTATTTTTATGCAGATAAGTTCACGATTGCCGGTATGGGTAAGGACTTTTCGCAGAATCTGGGGCTTAACCACAACCGGATCATTAACCTGGGTCTGGCAGTTGTTTCAATGATAACCGCTGTGGTTACTGTAACTGTGGGAGGACTTCCTTTCCTTGATCTGGTCATCCCCAACATTATCAGCATGATAAAAGGAGATAACTTAAAAAACAGCTTACTTGACACCGCCTTAATGGGAGCAAATTTTGTTCTTCTATGCGATATAATCGGAAGATTAATTATTTATCCTTATGAAATCCCCATCGGCATGATGATCAGCATTATCGGCAGCACCATCTTCCTTTGGATGATACTTAGGAGGAAAAAGAATGAAAACTAACTTAAAAATGAAACCGGCAGAAAAACATGCTGCAAATATACTTGTCATACTGGGAATAATTGCATTAATTGCTATTGCTGTATTTATTTTTCAAGGGCTTAACACCAATAATTTTGACTTTAACTTTCCAAGAAGGCTAAGAAAAATCGCAGCCATTCTACTGGTAAGCACCTGCATCGGTTATTCCTCTGTGGTCTTCCAGACAATAACTGAAAACAGAATCTTAACCCCCAATGTTATGGGACTGGATTCCTTATATATGTTTATCCAATCATTAATTGTTTATATGTTTGGAGCCAAACAATTGATGCTTATGAACAGTACCGTTCATTTTATCATATCGGTTGGACTAATGATGGCCGCCTCTTTGGTAATATACTCACTGGTTTTTCGCACAGAAGGGCAAAACATTTATACGCTTGTACTGGCAGGAATGATCATGGGAACATTTTTCAGAGGAATTTCTTCTTTCCTTCAAATGATGATTGATCCCAACGAATTTTCAATTCTTCAGGGGAAAATGTTTGCAACCTTTAGCAATGTCAACGAAAAGCTTTTGACCATTTCCTGTTTTACGGTGCTGGTATGCCTGCTAATTTCCAGAAAAGACATTGCCAAAATGGATGTCCTGGTGCTTGGCAAGGATTCTGCCATAAGTCTTGGTATATCCTATAATAAAACTATGCTCCGAACCATGATAATTATATCCGTCATGGTATCCGTTTCAACGGTTCTGGTCGGACCGGTCACGTTCCTCGGAATCCTTTTGGTCAGTATTTCCAGAGAACTTATGAAGACCTACCGGCACATCTACCTGATCTTTTGTGCCATACTGACCGGCCTTATCGCCCTCCCCCTGGGTCAGCTTGTGTCCGAACGTATTTTTAACGGAAAAACAACCTTAAGTGTAATTCTTAACTTTGTCGGGGGAATTTATTTTATTTACCTTCTGCTAAAGGAGAGCAAACAATGATAGAGATACAAAAGGTTACAAAAAACTATGGATCAAAGACTGTGGTAGACGAGATTACTGCCACCTTACAGGAAGGCCGTCTTACCGCCTTTATCGGAAGCAACGGTGCCGGGAAAAGCACCCTTCTTTCCATGATCAGCCGGCTTATGAAAATAGATAGCGGCGAAGTAACTATTGATGGTACAAATATTCTGAAATGGAACCAGGAAGAACTGGCAAAACAAATATCCATTCTCCGCCAGTCCAATCATATGAACCTGCGTCTGACCATCAGAGAACTGGTAAGCTTCGGACGCTATCCTTATACAAAGGGAAGACTCAACAAGGAAGACAATGAAAAGATTGACGAAGCCCTGGACTATACCGGCATCACTCAAATTCAGGACCGGTATCTGGACCAGCTGAGCGGCGGCCAGAGGCAAATGGCTTATATTGCAATGGTCATTGCCCAGGATACCAAATACATCCTTCTTGATGAGCCGCTTAATAATCTGGATATGAAACACTCCGTCCAGATTATGAAAATTCTGAGAAGATTGGTGGATGACCGTGGAAAAACCGTTATTATTGTCATTCACGATATCAATTTTGTCTCCTGCTACGCGGATGAAATCTTAGCTCTGAAAGACGGAAAGCTTATAAAAGCGGGAGAGGCTGAACAGGTCGTAAATTCCCGGATTCTTTCCGAAATTTACAGTATGCCCATCAGTATCAGCCATATAGACGGAAAAAATATCTGCATCTACTATACTTAAGCTTGTTTCCGTCAAATGACGGTTAACATAAATAAAAAACAATTAATACAGGAGGTTTTTATGAAGAAACTATACGTATCAGTTTTAGCTGTTTTGACGGCAGGTGCCGTTCTTGCCGGCTGTTCCAAATCCAACACAGATACAACAGCAGTAACCAAGGCTGCTGCTGCCGGCGAAACCACTGCTGCACAAAGCAAGGAAGAAGAAAGCCCTAAGACAATATCTGTTACCCATGACCAGAATACTGTTACGGTACCGGTTAACCCTAAGAGAGTTGCCGTACTGGATTACAGCGTTCTGGAAACAATTGATTATCTTGGTGCAACCCCTGATATGATCATTCCCCAGGATGATCTTCCCCACCAGCTGGAAAAATATAAAAGCGAGCCTTATAAAAATGCAGGTGATATTAAAGAGCCAAACCTGGAAGCGATTAATGAATTTAAACCGGATCTCATTATCATAGGCACTCGTCAGGCAGCTTTATATGATGAATTTTCCAAAATTGCTCCTACTGTTTACACCGATATTGATTACACCAAATACTGGAGTGAAGTTGAAAGGATCAACCTGCTGATCGGCGATATCTTCGAAAAGAAAGATGCTGTTGAAGCCAAGCTGTCTGAGCTTAAGGTAAAGTCAGAAGAAATCAAGGCTGCTGCTGAAAAAGACAACAAAAACGGACTTATTATTCTTACAAATGACGGAAGCTTAAGTGCCTTTGGTGTAGGTTCCCGTTTTGGCTTTATCCATGATCTGCTGGGCATCAAGACAGTTGATGACAACATTGAAGTGAGCAAGCACGGAATGGAAGTCGGCTTTGAATATGTTGCGGAAAAGAATCCAGACCTGCTGTTCGTTGTTGACCGTACCGTTGTAGTCGGCGGCAGCAACATTGCTTCCAAAACACTGGACAATGATTTAATCAAAGGAACTACTGCCGGCAAAAACAACAAGATCGCTTATCTTGATCCCAGCACATGGTACTTATCCGGATATGGCCTGGAATCCATCCCTTCCATGTTTGATGAAATAGCTAATGTATTAAAATAAAAAACAGGCTTTCTTCTGTGGCGTGCTTGTAAACTGCTTGTTTCACAATGTGCATTGCACTTTGTGGAAGATTTGTTCCAGATAGATTGGAGCAACGAGTTTCAGACACGCCCTCAATAAAAGAAAGCCTATTTTTTCTTGTTACTTGATCTTTCCTCCATGAAAACAGCACTCATAGACGGAAAGATTATTATAATATATTTCTTCGTTTCCCTGAAACCAATCCATATCTCCGCATATCTTACAGCTATACAGGTAGGCATTCTCCTGATAAAAGGCGGGGCCGCGAAATGGCTGCTCCTTTGGTACTGCCAGCAAAGCTGCCTTTAAAAAGTCTCCGTTAAAGTGGGGATTCATAGTTCTTCCGCAGTAATTCATTCCGTAGACAGGAATCCCCTTATTCCAGACGGCTTCTTCCCCCATAAAACATTCTCCCCCAAGATACGTATCCAGGTATAAAAAGTCTCCCTCCTCATATCGGAAATCATGAGAGCCGGGCCTTGCGGGTATTTCTTCTGCTGCTTTGGCCGCATAGGTCCTGCACTTTGCCTTTACAAGAAAATTCCTTAATTCGGATCTGCTGCAAGCCTCCTCTGGAATCAGGGACGTATGACAGGAGTCATTATCTTTTACCAGATGGTCGATGGTTACCTTAAAAAATTCCGATATGCCAATAAGATTGGATATATCCGGATACGCCTGTCCGCTTTCCCATTTTGCTATGGCCTGACGGGAAACGGAAAGCCTTTCTGCCAGTTCTTCCTGGGTCAGACCTTTGCTTTTTCTTAATACCAGGAGCTTTTCTGAAAAGATCATAGGAATCCTCCTCCGTTTTTTTACTATATTATCATAGAACCATATAACTTTTAAATCACCGGTCCGTAGCATTTTTTCTACGTTTGGCTGCATCAAACGCCTGTGATTGATGTATTATGAGAAAAATCCTTGTAATTTTAGTCATATCTGTAATATTAGTTGCAGAAAGACGTAATCTTTATTATAATTTCACCATAAGTAACAAAAAATGAAAAACATAATAGTATTACCATATAAGAAAGGATATGACATTATGGAAAAGATCACGAGCTTTACCATTAACCATTTAAAACTTCTTCCAGGCATTTATGTCTCCAGAAAAGACCAGGCAGGGGATACCCTGATCACCACCTTCGATATCCGCATGACCCGCCCCAACTTTGAACCTGTCATGAATCCGGCAGAGATGCACACCATCGAGCACCTGGGTGCCACATTTTTAAGAAATCACGAAAGCTATGCTTCCAGAGTTCTTTACTTCGGCCCCATGGGCTGCCGCACCGGATTCTATCTTCTTTTGACGGGAGATTACAAATCCAGGGATATTGTGCCGCTCATAACAGAGATGTATGAATTCATCCGGGACTTTGAAGGAGAAGTGCCGGGCGCCGCTGCAAGAGACTGCGGGAACTATCTGGATATGAACCTTGGAATGGCAAAATACCTTGCCAGAAAGTTCCTTGATTCCGTATTATACGGGATTGAAGATGAACATTTGATTTACCCTGAGAACGACTGATTTTCCCCCGCTTTTGCGGGGATTTTTTTAATGATAAATCTTGACCAATTAGGTTCAGTATGATAGTCTATAAAGTGGAGGTGTTACATGCTGATAACCAAGGAATGTGACTATGCGATACGTATCATTCGGGCACTGTCTTCCGGCGAGACAGAGAATATCCCTACCATTTGCGAGAAGGAACGGATTACTTCCGCCAATGCCTATAAGATTGCAAGAAAGCTGGAAAAATCAGGTTATATCAAAAGCTTTCGCGGAAGTGCAGGCGGATATGCCTTAAACTGCGATTTGGAGCAAACAACTTTATATGACATTATATCCGTCATCGATCCTAAGATGCTGCTGATCGAATGCATGCAGACCGGATATGAGTGTCCCCTACATTCTCACAATACCCCATGCCGCGTCCACCGGGAATTTTCCAGAATCCAGAGTAATTTAAACAAAGATCTAAAAAAGCATTCTCTGGCTCAAATTCTGGCAGAATAATTTTTTATTTTAATCTATACTTTTTTTGTACAGTTTCTTAAGGAGGAGAAAAATGAATCAATGTTATGGATGTAACACGTGTGAAAGTGCTGACAAACCTTTACAAGCCTTTATTTCCACACTGCCGATGGAAACCTCTCACCACCGTGTGGAAAAACAGAGTACGAAATGCGGTTTCGGACTCCAGGGCGTATGCTGCAGACTCTGTGCCAACGGTCCCTGCCGGATCACGCCCAAATCCCCAAGAGGAATCTGCGGGGCCAATGCGGACACCATTGTTGCAAGAAACTTTTTAAGAGCCGTTGCCTCAGGAAGCGGCTGTTACATACACGTTGTGGAGAACACAGCGCTTAATTTAAAAAATACGGCCAGGACCAGGGGCGAATTAAAGGGAATGGAGTCCTTAGAGCATTTGGCGCAGCTTTTCGGCATTGAGGAACCGGATGTTTATCAAAAAGCGGAAAAGGTGGCTGATGCGGTTCTAGCCGACCTTTATAAGCCGGAATACATGGAGATGGAACTGACGGAAAAGGTGGCCTATGCTCCCCGTGTCAAGCGGTGGAAAGAGCTTGGCATCATGCCGGGCGGAGCAAAATCCGAAGTGTTCAAGGGCGTGGTGAAATGCTCCACCAACTTAAACTCCGATCCCCTTGATATGCTTGTAGATTGTTTAAGACTGGGCATTTCCACAGGTATCTACGGCCTTACCCTTACAAACCTTCTAAATGACGTTCTCCTTGGTCAGCCAAAGCTTCGTCTGGCACCGGTAGGTCTGCGTGTCATTGACCCGGATTACATCAATATCATGATCACCGGACACCAGCATACTATTTTTGCCGATCTGCAGGAGAAACTCATCTCCCCGGAAGCGGTTGCAAAAGCCAGGGCCGCAGGAGCAAAGGGCTTTAAGCTGGTTGGCTGTACCTGCGTCGGCCAGGACCTGCAGTTGCGGGGAGCTCTCTATACAGAAGTCTTCGACGGTCACGCAGGCAACAACTACACCAGTGAAGCCGTGCTTGCAACCGGCGCCATTGATGCTGTCCTTTCTGAATTCAACTGTACCTTACCCGGAATCGAACCGATCTGCGACGAATTAAAGATCAAACAGATCTGTCTGGACGACGTGGCAAAAAAGTCGAATGCAGAGCTTATGAAATATGATTTTGACCATAGGGAAGAACAAAGTGAAAAAATCATAGACAAGGTGGTGAGCGCTTACCAGGAACGCCGGGGTATCGTTCCTCTGAATCTGTTCCCGGAACACGGAAATGATAATACCCTTACCGGTGTCAGCGAAGGCTCCTTAAAAGGCTTTTTGGGAGGAAACTGGAAACCTCTTATTGACCTCATCGTCTCCGGTGATATCAAGGGAATCGCCGGCATTGTAGGCTGCTCCAACTTAACCGCCGGTGGCCACGACGTACTGACGGTAGAACTGACAAGGGAACTGATCTCAAAAGATATTCTGGTTCTGACCGCCGGTTGTTCTTCCGGCGGCATTGAAAACTGCGGGCTTATGACTCCGGAAGCCGCTGAATTTGCTGGTCCTAAGTTAAGAGCCGTGTGCAAAACCCTTGGAATTCCGCCGGTGCTCAACTTCGGTCCCTGCCTTGCCATCGGGCGTCTGGAGATCGTAGCCACCGAGCTCGCCGCGGATCTTGGTGTGGACCTTCCAAAGCTTCCTCTCGTTCTTTCTGCTGCCCAGTGGCTGGAGGAACAGGCCCTTGCAGACGGCTGCTTCGGGCTTGCCCTGGGTCTTCCCCTTCATTTGGGCCTTCCCCCATTTGTAACCGGAAGCAGTGTTGCTGTCAAGGTGCTGACTGAAGGCATGAAGAGCTTAACCGGCGGACAGGTAATCATCAATTCCGATGCAAAGGAAAGTGCGGATATCCTGGAAAAAATCATTTTGGAGAAACGGACCGGTCTTAATATATAGGAGGTTGGCATATGGAACGGATATTCATTGATGCAGCCAAATGCGATGGCTGCAGGAATTGCTTTGTTGCATGTATGCAGGCCCACCGAAGGGACAGCGGCTCCATCTATGATCTGGATCTTACAGATCCCCAAAATGAAGCCCGCAACCGTATTGTAAGAGGCAGTGACGGAACATACACGCCAATCTTCTGCCGTCACTGCGACCAGCCGGAATGTGTCATGTCCTGTATGAGCGGTGCACTGAAAAAGGATAAGGAAACCGGTCTGGTGCTTTACGATGAAACACGGTGCGGCTCCTGCTTTATGTGCGTTATGAATTGTCCATACGGCGTTTTAAAGGCCGATACCAGCACAAGAACCAAGGTCATCAAATGCGATTTCTGCATGGAACACGGAGCGCAGCCAAGCTGCGCAAAGGCTTGTCCTACCGGAGCGATCTACGTTAGGGAGGTGAAGGGATGACTCATGTAATCATTGGCACAGGGGCAGCCGGAATCACAGCGGCTAAAACCATCCGAAAGCTGGAGCCGGATGTGAGAATCATTATGATATCTTCTGATGAATATGTGCATTCCCGCTGCATGCTTCACAAATATTTAAGCCATGAGCGGAACGAAAAGACTCTCTCCTTTATTTCTGAAACCTTCTTTGACGATGCCCATATTACCTAGCTGAACTATCAGGTACTGCACATTGACACCGTAAAACAGCAGGTAGAGCTTGAAGACCGGACAAAGATCCATTATGACCGCCTTCTCATTGCCACCGGAGCGGAAAGTGTGATTCCTCCCATTATGAATTTTAGGGAAGCAAAAAATGTGTTTGGGCTTCGCCATTTATCCGATGCCCAAAAGATCCGGTCCTATGCCGAAAAAGCTGACCGAATTCTCATCGTAGGGTCAGGACTTGTGGGAATGGATGTGGCTTACGCATTTCTTGAACAGAAGAAAAAAGTGACGGTTCTGGAAATGGCTGACCGGATTCTTCCAAAGCAGCTTGATGAAACTGCTGGAAGAGCTTATCAGCAGTTATTTGAGGACCATGGCTGCAAGTTTATTCTGGGGAGAAAAACCGTGTTAAGCACCATGCCTGAAACGGATGAGATTACCTCTGTCATGCTGGATGACGGCACGCTCATTGAATGTGACATGATCGTGGCCGCAGCCGGAGTCCGTCCCTCCACCGCCTGTTTAAACGGCAGCAATATTGCCGTGGACCGTTTCATCAAGGTCGATGAATGTTTAAAAACCTCCTGCGACCACGTGTATGCAGCCGGTGATGTAAACGGAATCGCAGGCATCTGGCCTAGTGCCATGAAGCAGGGACAGACTGCCGCCTATAACATGTGCGGGATAAAAACACCTTATGAAGACCGGTATGGCATGAAAAACACCATGAACTTCTACGGGCTTACCACCTTATCCATTGGAGACGGCATTGCAGACGAGGGCGATGAAGTGATTGTTCAGGAAGATTCTAAATGCTATAAAAAGGCCATTCTCCGCGACGGCGTACTGAAAAGTATCTTGATTCAGGGCCCGCTTGAGTACGTTGGAATCTATCAGTATTTGATTAAGAACAAAATTTCTTTAAAGGACGTGAAAACCGGTATCTTTGATTTGTCATTTGCTGATTTCTATGGCATTGATAAGACCGGACAGTTTGTTTACCAGACCGCTGGACTTTGATGATTTCATATACCTGCGAATGTTTTTGCAGAGGATCCGGTATGCAGACAGAGGTTAAAGGCCGTTATTACTGACTGCTTTTCACCTCTGTTTTGTTGCTGTGTTCTTTAAGCCCTCACAGGTCTTATTTGTTGGTTTATTTACTGTTCTGCATATTCCCTGGCTGCCCCCCTGGAATTATTATTATTAATAGAATATCATTACTCCTTTCTACTGACAATGTGAATCCTTCCATTTTTCTCTGCACCTCTCAGAAACTTCCAGTGTACTTCACCTGATAAGTGATGTAAAATATACTAAAATAAATAAGGGGTACATATAATGTCTAATTTTTATAATAATAAAAATGATTCTTATCAGAATGGTTTAGCCATAGGAATCTGCCTCGGGCTAATCCTGGGTTCTTTATTTAATAATCTTGGACTGGGAATGATTATGGGAATATGTTTGGGATTGTTGTATGATTATGGATATTTGAAGAAGAGGTGAGCAGTATCCGTCTATGTATGTTTTGATTCTCACCTCCATCGTTTGGAGAAAATGAACGTATATTGCAGGCTTTATATGAGCTGTCTTTATATCAAAAGCACGGTCGATTCAGATTAGACTGTGCTTTTGATATTTTATTAACTGTATACAAATTAAACTTTACTCATCTTTTAATCATTTATAAACTGAAAATCAAATCCTATAAAATCCGATTTTCAATCTATACATACAGGCCTGCCTTTCAGCTATGCCGGGGATTTATAGTGTTGCTTTACTGATTTCCTCAGGCATGCCGTACCAGTCATTTTTGTGCCAGGAATACCAATGCGATTTTTCTTCTGGCACTTTCCGGTCCGTTTCTACTGCCGTTATCACCCTTTTCAGAGAAGAACCTTTTAAAAGTTTTTGATAACTTCTTTTTCGTATGACGCTATCCCTATCCTCCAGCAAACACCTTCTTGATAAAAGACCACCATCATAGGAATCCTCAATTCCAGTAACTAGCAGGCTCCTGCCTTCATAAGTTACCTGATCTCCCATACTGTAGTTCCACCCACCATCTACAAAAAAGTACAGAATTTCATTTATTCTCCTCTTAACAGTTCTACTGGTGCTGCTGTCTAAAAAATTATGATTGCTGCCAAGACCAATAGAAATCCAAGCCGTTCCGCCTGTTGGATTTGGATATACAGGCACTCCAATGTGAGAAGATATCCGTTTTAAAAACTCCCAGTCCGTTTCCTCATACTGAATCAGAGGTGCTTCATAAACATCTGAGACCGGAACATAATCAATAATATCTCCTCCATTTGCCTTTACCAGTTCCCGGAACAGAGCCTTATAGGACTTATTCTTCCGCTGAAAGCTCCTGGTCTTCTTTTCGTAATCCATGAATATGGTTCTGCTGCAAAATTCCATGGACACATATGCCTGTCCTTCATATTTGATCTTTATTCCACACGGAACGCCGGAAAATAAAATCTGACTGACTGGTCCATCTTCAAATCTGATTGTAACATTTTCCCTCCAGCTTATATTGCTGCAGGCCTGCACGTCCTGATCCTGTACAATCCCCTCAAGCCATGCTTTGGAGTGGTCATAAAGACCTTGCTTTATTTTCAGCTTTGTTACACTTATCAGCGCAAATGGCAGTTCTACACTGATTAAATCATGAATTTTTGTTTTCACAGACATTGCTCTCCTTCCAGTTTATCTTTACGGGGATAAAACAAATCCCATCGCATAACAATTCTATGATGGTTCCATGGCGTAAGGACAGAATCCATCAAATACCTGAATCTTCTCATCCATTTTTAAATACCTCTCAAAAAAGTATTTCTGTTAAATTGCTTACAGTGTAAATATAAAACAAAAAACGACAAAAAAAACCTTTTATGTAAAAATTAACCAGCTTCATGTAATTATTGGTAACAGGTTTATATTATATGGCTGGTATTGCCAACTTAAATGAAATCAGTTGTCTATTAAAAACATTTACATTCCTTTACATTTCTTATTTTCACATTTATGACAGCACGTATAATCATACATATTTTTGCAAGTATCACACATACTAGCTGCATGAGGTGATCCTATGAATTTTCTGGCTTATTATGAAATTATTTTTCAATGTGTATTAATTTTGCTGGCTTTTTATTATGTATTTAAACGTGAATATAAGGTAGTGAAGTCCATTGCGCTGATCTTTGTGTTTTCATTTTTACCCGCGGTATCAAATGCTTTATTCCACATTAATATAGATACGGTCAGCGTCCTCATATATTTTGCCATTCTCTTTATGGCTATGTACCTTGGAAGCGCGCTTAAATTTTATGATAAATACAAATGGTGGGACCGGATCGTTCATTTTCTTTCGGGGGCCGGGTTTGTGGGCTTTGGAATTGCAATTGCCAGCTTAAACTCCGGAATCTCCAACTGGGGAGTAACCTTTTTTGGTGCCACATTTTCAATCACGCTTCATGTGATTTGGGAAGTGCTTGAATATATAAGCGATTGCCTGACCCATGGAGACGCGCAGCGATGGCAAAAAATACATGCAACCAATAATCATGTCTCAGAAAAAGCGATTCAGCCGGCCGGGCTGGTGGACACGATGAATGATTTTATATGCTGTATTGCGGGAACTGTATCTGCAATCATTATATGGCTGATTGTTTTATGATTTCTTATTACCCCCACGAAACCAGACCCATCAAAAAAACTACTGCCAAAATTTTAGACAGTAGTTTTTTTGATGGGTTTCTATGGAAATGGGATGCTAATTCCTCTGTGTATTCTCCGGATTTGGATCCGGGTACCATGAGCGGTTTAAATCCGTACCGCTGAAAATCCGCCTTGCTCCATTGGACTTTTGCATGTACATATCTTTATCCGGATAATAACAGGTATCCTCACTCTCATTCGTCCCAATGTCCAAAATAACCAGTTCCTCTTCTCCAGAATTATAAAAGGTATGTGCATTGTTTTTCCCTGCCGGCTTTGAAATAAAGTCACCCGGACCGACCTGCTGCTTTTCTTCATTTAACCGCAGCGTTCCCGTTCCTGAAAGTATAAGAAAAAATTCCTCCTGCTGGGAATGGCTGTGATACTGTGTACTGTATGCTCCCGGCGGAACATAATCAATGTTTACATAAAACTTCTCACTTCCGGAAGCTTCCCCTAATGACTTTGTCACCAGACCCACCGCATCACTCCAGATGAATTGGTCAGACAACTTATTCATGTTTTTAATATCCATATCACTCCTCCTGCACGTTCCATAATGAATAGTTCCCAGGTTATAACATTTACAGCAATATCACAAGCCGGTTGTAAATCCACAAGTTCCTTATCAGATAGATGATGATCGTTATTCTTATTGCTATTCTACCCAAAAATCTGGCTGCTGGCAATCATGTTTATTTAAGAATCTGCATGCTGTGCTGACTTTGATAAAAATGCCTAATCGTATCTCTGTTACATTTTAAAAGCATTTTAATATTGAAAGGCTGGGCATACTATGCTAAAATATACTTAACCCACTCATATATTAACCATTTCATATATAATCAGGAAAGGCAGCATCCTATGCATAATTATATCCATGTCACCGGAGCCAGGGAACGTAACCTGAAAAATATCGATATCCAGATACCCAAAAAGAAGATTACGGTTTTCACAGGGGTATCCGGTTCAGGAAAATCATCTTTGGTTTTTGATACCATTGCAGCAGAATCACAGAGACAGTTAAACGAGAGCTATACCAGCTTTATCCGCCATCGCCTGCCCCATTATGGAAAGCCAGACGTGGATTCCATGGAAGGTCTTTCTGTGGCTTTTATTATTAACCAGAGACGGTTAGGAGGCAATGCCCGTTCAACCGTAGGAACCATAACCGACACCTATTCTCTGCTCCGCCTTTTGTTTTCCCGTATCGGCAAACCGTTTGCAGGATATTCCGATGCTTTTTCATTTAATACCCCCGGGGGAATGTGCGACGGCTGCCAAGGCCTTGGAACCATAGAAGCCGTCGACCTTGAACGCCTGCTGGATAAAGATAAATCCTTAAACGGAGGGGCCATACGTTTCCCCACCTTTGAGCCGGGCGGCTGGAGACACGCCCGATATATTTACTCCGGACTTTTTGATAACACTAAAAAAATCAGGGATTTTACTTCCGAAGAGATGGAATTGCTGCTTTATGCCGACAATATCAAGGTAAAGAATCCAGATCCCCAATGGCATAAGACCGCACGGTACGAGGGACTGATTCCACGGATTGAACGGAGCTTTCTAAAAAAGGAGGATGGAGAAAAGGTCACATACAGCAAGGAGATCGAAGGCTTTGTATCCAAACAGACCTGTCCTCACTGCCACGGCGCACGTCTCAATGAAAAGGTGCTCTCCTGCAGGATTAACGGAAAAAACATTTCCCAATGTGCGGATATGCAGGTAAGCCAGCTGTTAGATTTTTTACGGTCCATCACAGCTCCTGCGGCGGCTCCCATTGTTTCTGAGCTGACCGGCAGGCTGCAGCATATGGCATCCATTGGACTGGATTATTTAAGCTTGAGCAGAGAAACCTCCACCCTTTCCGGAGGCGAATCCCAGCGGATAAAAATGGTCTGCCAGCTGGGAAGCAGCCTCACAGACCTGACTTATATTTTTGATGAACCAAGCATAGGGCTTCACCCTCACGATATTCATAAGATCAACGGACTTATGAGGCTTTTGCGCGATAAGGGCAATACCGTATTGATTGTGGAGCACGATCCGGATATGATCCAAATCGCAGACCATGTGATCGATATGGGACCAGGGGCCGGAATTCATGGCGGAGAAATTGTCTATCAGGGCGATTATGAGGGCCTGAAAGCTTCCGGTACTCTGACAGGAACCTGTCTGTCACACCGCCCCTTGCTGAAAGCAGAACCCCGCACGATTAAGGGCTGGTTATCTCTTTCCAATGCCACACTTCATAATCTAAAGAATGTCTCTGTAACCATACCAAAAGGAGTTATGACCGTTATAACCGGAGTTGCCGGTTCCGGTAAAAGCACTCTGATCAATCAGGTTCTGCCTGAATTTTATCCGGAAACGGTATTTATTGACCAGAAAGCCATATCGGCTTCCAGGCGTTCCAACCTTGCCACCTTTACAGGGATTTTTGATACAATCAGAAAGCTGTTCGCAAAGAGCAATGGGGTGAATCCGTCGCTGTTCAGCTTTAATTCCAAAGGTGCCTGCCCGGTCTGCAAGGGGCTGGGCGTTACCTATACGGATCTGGCTTTCATGGATACCATAGTGACCGTATGCGATGAATGCCGGGGAAACCGTTATACCGAAGAAGTATTAGCACTGCAGCTACGGGGAAAAAGCATTGGAGATGTTCTCAAAATGACGGTATCAGAAGCCCTGGAATTTTTCCAGGAAAAAGAGATTGTGACTGTGCTGAAACGGATCGCGGACGTGGGAATTACCTATATCACACTTGGTCAGCCCTTAAACACGCTGTCCGGCGGAGAACTCCAGCGGATTAAGCTGGCCTCTGAGCTGAAGAACCAAGGCCGGATTTACGTACTTGATGAACCCTCGACGGGCCTTCATATGGCCGATATCCGCCAGCTGATTCATATGATGAACCGTCTAGTGGAGCAGAATTCAACCTTGATCGTTATTGAACACAATCTGGAGATCATGTGTCAGGCAGACTGGATCATTGATCTTGGCCCCTATGCGGGGGAAAATGGCGGGGAGATTCTGTTTTCCGGACTGCCTAATGATTTGATCCATTGCAAAGGATCTCTGACAGGAACTTATTTAAAAAACTATATCAGGAATGGACAGGAGGATGCAAAATGCCATCAAAAAAACTAGAAGAAAACTATGTTCCTTTTCAATGTATGATTGTTTCCAATACCAATCGTTTCAACGTGGAAGGTGTTTCAACCGCTCAGTATTATATACTGGACACCCTTTTGAAGCAGGGACCGAAGACTGCCAGGGAACTGGCGGAAAGGAAAGGCATCTCCCAGTCGGGCATTTCCAAGCTGACCAAACGTTTGCTGGAAAAAAACTACATCCGGCAGGAAAGACAGACGGATGACCGCCGTTCCTATAACATTGTTCTTACCGACGAAGGTAATGCCTTTTTAAGACGGGTAGAAAATCTGGGGAATGAGATTATGGATCTGATTGAAAAAGCGCTGACGCCAGCGGAAGTGGAAACGTTTTCAAACATGTGCCGGAAGATTACGGATCTGTATGAAAAAAAGCAATAATTTTTATTAAAAAGCAACTCAGATATAACTGAAAACTGCCATAACTTTGATTATAAAACACCCGGTTATGGCAGAACCTTTACTATACAGTGTATGAATGTATCTTTTCGGTTAAATATTCCAGACCTTGATTCAAATTAATAAATATACCACCTTTTTGTTAACAAAAAATAATTAGTATTCTACTTTCCACATATATCTTCTTGTAGAAAGAGGATGTTGTCTGGAATCAGCCAATGCATGATTATAGACATCGTATACGTTATTAAATAAAGAGTGGTTAAAATAAGAAATTACAGATGCAGGAATCGTGGAAAGTCCTAAATCTTTTGCATCCAGTACTTCGAACCTCTTTCCATATTTTTTTAAGAATTCCAAAGCCCTTACATCCAGTTCTCTTGTGGGGCCCTCACTTATTTGAATCATAAAGGGGGACTGGGAATCTGTAATTTCAAAAGGGCCATGGAAATATTCCCCCGTATGAATACTGGATGAATTGATCCACTGCATCTCCATAAATATACAGATACTTTCCATATAGGCAGCACCATAACCCGCGCCGCTGCCCATGGTATAAATTACCTTATCATTTTTATATTCCTCTGCAAAAGCTTCTGCTCTTTTTTCCACATGCTTACGGGCTTGCTTAACGATTCCGTCAATTTTTTTTACACCATCAAGAAAATCATCGTAATTATCATATCCTTCACTTTGATTTAATATCTCAACTGCAGCCATCAGGCCTACAATTGTTTTTTCTTGTGCAATATCTTTATCATCACCAAAGGAGTATGAAACCACATAATCGGAAACTTTTGTGATTGGAGAATCCTGTGACCAGGTAAGAGCAACGACCGATATACCTGCTTTGTGTGCCAGCTCCGCCGCTTTTACGGTCTCCGGAGTATTTCCTCTGTGCGAAGCTGTAATAACTACTGTGTTTTTACCAAAGACCTTCGGGGTATTATGTATGAACTCATTACTGTTATACCAGCCAGTACGTATGGAAACCGACTCTGTCTCCAGAAAAACCTTTGCTGGATAAAAAGCACCCAGGGAACCTCCGCAGCCCACAAAATATACTTCTTTAATTCCACCATCACCCTTTTTCTTTTTAATTATTTCAGAAATAATTTCTTTTACAGTCATATTTTAACCTCCATTATTATTTATATAACGTATTATAACATTATATAAATAATAATCAAGTATTACGTAAAATATTTATTTATTGTTGACTATCATTATATAATGTTATATAATGTATTTATTAATTGAACAAACACTTTTTGGAGGTAATATACAATGACAGTCACAGAAATTGTTTCTGCAATAAATAAGGAGCATGAAAGCATCACTTCTGTTTTCTTTGTTGGTTGCGGTGCATCCATGTCCGAGTTATTTCCTGGCAAGTATTTTCTTGAGGCAAACTCCCGAAAACTACGGACCGGTATTTTCACAGCAAATGAATTTAATTATTCTCCCCCTATAGCGGTAGATGAATCAGCGATAGTGATAACCTGTTCTTTAAGCGGAACTACACCGGAAACGGTAGCGGCTTCCAAAAAGGCAATGGAGTTGGGTGCCACAGTCATCTCAGTTACACATGTCGAAGGCTCCCCCCTTGCAGTAGCTTCTCATTACCAAATCATTCACGGTTTTGAAAAGAATTACGCTGCAAAAATGGAAAAGATGGCAAATGTCCTTAGTCTTGCTGCAGAGATTCTCAATACTTATGAAGGATATAAGCATTATAATGAAATGCAGGATGGTTTTTCAAAAATCTACAATCTAATAGAGACTGCGGCCTCCTCAAGCCTGGCAGCCGCAAAATTATTTGCCAACAATTACAAGGACATACCGATTTTATATGTCATGAGTTCAGGGGCCACCCAGATGGTTTCCTACTCCTTTGCAAGTTTCCTCATAATGGAGATGCAGTGGATCAATGCAAGCGCATTTCACGATGGCGAATTCTTTCATGGACCTTTTGAAATAGTAGATAAAGATGTTCCTTATCTCCTGCTGATGAACGACGGTCCAACACGCGCTATGGATTCCAGAGCTCTCACCTTCCTGCAGCGTTTTGACGCAAAAGTTACAGTTGTTGATGCAAAAGATTTCGCTCTCAGTTCTCTCATTGACAAATCTGTAGCCGAATACTTCAATCCACTGCTCATCTCAGGCATATTAAGAATTTATGCGGAGCAGCTGGCCGAGGTACGTAAGCATCCTCTTACCAAAAGAAGATACATGTGGAAACTTGATTATTAAGCTAAAAAGCCTCTGTAAGACAATCTGCTAAAGGAGTACTTTTTCCCCACCTTTACGGCCACTGTCTTACAGGGGCTTTTTTTACAATAAAAGTTTGCCTATGAAATATTTTCAGGTTCCTGAAATTTCTTACCAAAACCAAAGGAGCCGTCAAGCTGACAGTTATGGGAAGCATAAACAGCCGCCTTATAAAGACTCGTCTTCACAATCAGATCCTTGTAGTCCTGCGCAGTAGTAATACCAAATCTTCCGGATCTTTCAGGAAAATCAACGGCGTATTTCATACCATCTATATAATTAATTAAAAAGCAGGTAATAAAGGAATCTCCTGCTCCCATAGTGTCTTTTGCTTTTACCATGCATGGTGATTGCCGGTACATTTTCCCATCTACAAAAACAAGTGCTCCCTTGCCCCCTCTTGTCGCTATGACAATATGCCTGCAACCAAAGGATACAATCAACTCTATCTGACTTCTTATTTCCTCCTGAGGCATATCTTCTCCGCATGACAAACTGGCGCAATCAATATAAGGGCAGACCTTTTTTAGATAATCAGAAGATGCATAATTAGAAAAATCCATTGAAAGGAACGGTACTGTTTTCCGTATCACAGGAAGCTGAGCCTCAATATGACTGAATATACTGGTATGAACAATATCATAATCCACCAGATATTTTTTATCAATATTGGTAAGTTCCAAGGGATGCTGATTGGAAATACCTCCTTTGTTACTTCCTATAAATACTCTGTCTCCATCCACAAGCTTTACCCTTGCAGCACCATTCTCCCCCTTCCAAAAACGGCATCTGGAAACATCAATCCCAAGCGATGAAATAGTTTCATATACATATATAGCCTCATTATCATCACCAAAATTACCTAAGTATGCAGATTCATATCCAAACAATTTTGCATACACAGCAAAGTTTAACGCATTTCCTCCCGGATACATGGTCATGGTATGCATGTATTTATCTACCACGTTGTCTCCTAAACCTAACACTTTAATCATTATTTCATCTCCCTTTTTTTGTTTGCTAAATTTGTCACGGCATTGCATTTACATATAAATAGACTGCACATTTAAGTCTGCCATAGTTTCAGCCCTTTACCGCACCTTGTGTAAGCCCCCGCACAAACTGTTTCTGCATACACAGGAACAAAAACACCATAGGAGCCGATGCAATTAAAATACCTGCAAGCATTACTACATAATCAGATTTTAAATCCCCCTGAAACGCCATAAGTCCCAAGGGAATCGTCATAATGGACTTGTTTTCCAGAAATACATTGGCAAATAGAAATTCGTTCCATACGAAATTTAAGTTTACAATTGCACAGGAAGCCAAAACAGGCTTACTAACCGGAATAATAATCTTGAAAAACCGTTGCAGACTGTTACAGCCGTCTACAATGGCGGCTTCTTCCAATTCTTTTGGTATAGAAATGAAATAGGCTCGAAGCAAAAACATAGTAAATGGGATGCGAAAAGCTATGTACGGCAGGATAATTGCCCATTGAGTATTATAAAGTTTCACTGTCTGCAAAATCTTATAGAGAGGAACTAAAGCAACCTGTTCGGACAATGCCATCCCTCCCAGCACCAGTATAAAGATAAAGTCACTTCCAGGAAGCTTGAACCTCGTTAGACCATAGGCCAAAAATGAGCTGCACAAAAGGATAAAAAACAGGGAAACTGCACTTACCAGGATTGAATTTTTAAAATAACTGAAAAGGCCTTTATTCCATGCCGTCACATAGTTCACAAACATCCATTTCTTTGGAAGAGCCATAGAATTTAGAAACATCTCCTGATTTGTTTTTAACGAATTGAGCACAAACCATATAACGGGAAAAATGATAATGCACACCAGAAAAATAAGAAAGGTATGTAACAATATCTTTAATGCAAACACCTTTGGATTCTCAGAACATTTCATTCCACACTCCTCCTTTAATCCTTACCAGATTTTGTGACCTTCAACTGTATTATAGATGCTAACACAGTAATTGAGAAAATTAATACACCGGTTGCAGCGGCCATGCCCATATCGTCATGCAGAAATGCATTTTGATAAAGAAACAAACCAAGGACCTGTGAGTTATTACCCGGACCTCCGCCGGTAGTCGAATATACCTCAGTAAACAATTTAAATGCACCGATAATTGTAATAATTGAACATACCAGTAATTGTTCTTTTGCGAGGGGAATTGATATACTGAGAGCTCTTCTTATAGGACCTGCACCGTCAATAACTGCTGCTTCCAGAAAATCGTCTGATACATTTTGAAAGGCAACCACCATTAACAGCGTAATATAACCGGTAAATTGCCACTGACTCATGGCTATGATACAGAAAATGGCAAGCGTTTTATCTCCCAGCCACGTCTGCTGAAATTGTTGAAGACCTGCATTATTTAAAAGAGTATTGAAAAGACCTACTTGTGGAGAATAAATAAAATTAAACATCAGCCCTACTGCTGTTAAAGAAATCAAGGATGGTATAAAGTAAATATTTCTATATATGTTTCTACCTTTTCCAGTTAGCTTACTTTCCAGCAGCAAGGCAAGAATGGTTCCAAATCCTACCTGAACAATAAGAGAAATAACACAATAGTATATGTTGTTACGAATCATAATTGGAAATACCTCATTGGTAAACAACCGTCTAAAGTTTTCAAATCCCACAAACTTCATACTTGACGAGTAGGAAGATAATCGAAAAAAGCTATACACACAGTTAACTATAATTGGAATATATACAAACCCCACCACCAAAAGAAGTCCCGGCAATATATATAAATATGGGGTAAACTTAAATTTCTTTTTCATCTGAATCCCCTCCTATTTAATACAGGGAGCGTTTTACGCTCCCTGTTAAGCTGATACTATAATCAAATTACTGGACCAATGATTGTGCTTCTTTTGCTGTTACCTGAACCTTCTTCATTGCATCTGCAGGTTTCACATCTCCATTGGTTATATCTGAAATTACTGTCAAATAAGTATCACATACGGTCGAATACAAGGAACTGTCAAACCATGGCCCCATTTCTTTTGCAGAAGAAATCACTTTGTATGCATCAATTAAAGACTGGTCCTTAAGACTTTTATCAATACCTTTAGAAGCATTAAACCAGCCTACTTCTTCCGCCTGTTCAGCACCAACTTCCGGTCCAAGGAACCATTTTAAGAATTCTACGCTTTCTTCTGGATACTTTGTCTTAGAGGAAATAACAAACCCTTCCGGAGAACCCGTAAGAAGTTCCGGATTACCAGGTCCTTCGACTACCGGAAAGTTAAACATGCCCCAGTTTAAATCGGCATTTTCCTGCTTAACATTTGTAATTTCAACAAGTTCAGCATACAGCATAGCCGTTTGTCCCTGAGTAAATCCTAGCCTTGCCATATCATGAGTCTGCCCATTTACACCAGTATTCATATATGGTACAAGCTGTTGATAATATTCAAGTGCTTTTACATATCCCGGATCAGTAAACTCACCTGTTTTAGGATCATAATCCTTTGCTCTGACATCATCTGCAACAAGCATTTGATTTAAAGTACCTACATAATGACATGCCGGCCACTGATCCTGGTTTCCCTCGGCAATGGGCGTAATACCAGCCTCTTTCAGCTTTTCACATACAGCAATAAACTCATCCCATGTTTTTGGAATTTTAAGACCTTCTTTTTCAAATATATCTTTATTATAAAAAAACAATTTACCATCGAGACGGAAAGGAACTCCATAAATCATACCATCTTCTGTTGTATATTCTTTCATCTGAGTAGTCAGAAGCGAATCCTTCCATTCAGGATCTTTATCCATATAAGGAGTAAGGTCCATAATCAAATTCTCACGGATAAATCTCTCAGAAAATTCCCCTCCCCAGCTAAAGAATATGTCGGGGCATTCATCAGAACCCACAACAACTTTAATCTTTTCTTTATATGGCTGATTCTGAGCACTCGTAATCTGAATATGAATGTCCGGATGTAAAGTTTCATATTCTGCTACCTTTTTTTCTATAAACAAATTGCTGGGATCATCAGGAAATCTATGAAACAATTTAATTACCTTCTTCTCTCCTGAAGAGGCTTCTGGGGAAACTTCTGCAGTATTTTCTCCTGAATTGGCTTTTGAAGGTTCAACGGTATTCCCACTGCAGGCAGTCAGAGACATTGCCATGAGACAGGATAATCCTGCACACATTAACTTTAGACTTTTTTTCATAATTTACTCTCTCCTCTCTAAATGTTACAAATATTTCTTTTATTACATGCAGTATTGGTATGTATATGTATTATTACAACTTAGATACATTATATTATGACACATAATAATTTGCAATAGTTTTTTTTCACAAATTGTAATTTTTATCACTAAACCAAATAATATTCCGTTTAATATAGCAAAAGTGACGAAAACTCAGAAAGTAAAGTTTTACTTTCAAAAATTATTCGTCACTCAAACTAACTTTTTATTTTATTAGAATCAAATCATCTATTAAGTCAATATTGTCAACTTATACCGCTCAGGATTGATAATCAATTTGCAGTAATGTATAACTTCGCCTTCCTCATTCATCACCTGGTCTTTGTGGAGAAGAAGTGCCTGCTCAACTTTCACATGCAGCTTTTCAGCCTCTTCCTTAGTTGCATAACATATCTCTACGGTCTTCACAGCATGGGTGGGTACGGTTTCATGCCTCCGCAAGATCGAATATATGGAGCCAGTTAAATCCTCTCCCATCAAATAAGAATACTTTGACGAAAAATAATTTTCTTCCAGCATAACTGGTGCATTATCACTCTTACGTATTCTGACAATTTTTATTACACGGTCATTTTCATTTATATGAAGATACTGGCTTATGGCAACAGAAGCTGACATCCATTCTAAAGAAACCAATTCCGTGGACGCAGTTTTTCCATCATTTTCACACATTTCCGTAAAACTTAAAAGCTTATTCATAATACGGTTCAGTTTCTTTGCCGCTACAAAAGTTCCAATACCCTGACGTTTTGTGACATACCCTTCATCTGCCAGTATCTCAATAGCTTTTCTAACTGTAATACGGCTAACATCATAAGTCTGGCTTAATTCCAGCTCTGTCATCAACTTATCATTCTCCTTGAGCTTTCCTTCCATGATCTGTTGCTTAATATCGTCTGCCAGTTGTTGGTACAGCGGGATAATTGAATTTTTATTCATGTTTCTCCTTCCCGTATTATTTATTTGTATCAGATATCTTATGATATTATAATAACATGTTTGTTTAAAAAGGACAATCAGGTTTTTCCATGAATACTACAATGGTTCTTGCCGGGACCAGGTAACGTCTTCCCTTTAATTCATTTTGATGTATATCACATAATGCTGTGGCATCCGTATGAAACACCACATGCCAGGATTTCCCCTCTTTCCGGTTTGGAAGATCGAAGGTATGAGGCTCCCAGTGCATGTTATAAACCACATAAAAACTTTCATCCTTTGTGCCATCCGGCTTCCCTGCGTATTCTCCGCAGTAATAGATCCCAAGCTGCCTTCTGAAATTCTCAAATTCCGGGCACCAGGCTCTTACGCCGTGGTAGGACATATCCGGAAGACCGCAGGTTAAGTAATCCATAAGTCTCGGCTCTTTTGGCATATGAAACACCGGATGTGCTTTCCGAAAGGCGATCAGAGCCTTTACAAAATCAAAAAGCTCCTGATTCTTCTTCCTCAAGTTCCAGTTCAGCCACGTCACCTCATTGTCCTGACAATAGGCATTGTTATTGCCTGACTGAGAATTACCAAACTCATCTCCTGCCAGGATAAGAGGGGTCCCCTGGCTCAAAAAAAGGAGAAGGAATGCATTGCGCAGCTGTTTTTTTCTCAGCTCCAGAACCGTCTTTCTTCTCGTTGGCCCTTCCGCTCCGCAGTTCCAGGAATAATTGCAGGGATTGCCGTCCTGGTTGTTTTCCCCATTTGCCTCATTATGCCTGGTGTCATAGGAAACCATATCCATCATGGTAAAACCATTGGTATTGGCCATATAATTGATGATGCCCTGATCCGCCGGATTTCTCCTGCTGCGAAAAGCCAGGTTCTTCATCTGGTCCTCGTCTCCCTTTAACACCCGGCGCATGTCCACAAGAAAGCCATCGTTGCACTCTGCCAGATGCTTTTTCCCTCCGTTCGGCTTCTCGCCCCAGGAACTGGAAATCAGTTTGATCTGGCTTAAATATGGATCATCTCTCAATATATCCAGAGGCAGAAAGCCTGCCAGATGGATTCCATCCACATGAAATTCATTTACCCAGAAACGGACCGCATCAAGGACAAAGGAAGCCGGTTCTTTTCCTGTGAAATATAACTCGGTAATCAATTCCAGCCCTTCTTCATGAAGAGCTTTCACAAGGCTTTTCAATTCAGTGGCCGGATCAGACTCCCCGGATGCAAAAGAGGCTTTAGGCGAAAAATAATATCCCGGACCATATCCCCAATAATTTATTTTTCCGGTGGGTTTATCCACACCAAAGGGATTTCCAGGCACAAGTTCCGGCATGATCACCTCCTGGAATTCATAGACCGGCATCACTTCCACCGCAGTGATTCCCAGTTCCTTCAGATATGGAATCTTTTCCATAATCCCCCCGAAGGTCCCCTTATATTTTACACCGGAAGAATGATGCTTCGTAAACCCACGGCAGTGCATCCGGTAAATGATGGTATCTTCATAAGGAATCTGAGGCCGCCGGTCTTTTCCCCAGTCAAACTCCAAAAGCTCTGCAGGAGAAAGCAAAAGAGACTGAGCCTGAGTCAAATCGCCCCACACCTCCCGGTTGGCAAACCCTTTCCCATAAGGATCAGAAAACCGTTTCCCATCGATTTCAAAACAGTAAAAAAGGCCGGAGAAGTCACCAGATACCGTCATGGAAAACACATTTCCCTGTCTCGTCTTAAGGGGAAACGAAAGAGCCTTAAATGGTTCCTCCTCTCCCTTTTGAAAAAGTAAAACACGGCAGTCTTCTCCTTCTGCAGCCACACGAACATGCACCCCACCCGGTACCTTGGTCAGTCCCATGGGAAATATTCCGTTTTCGGCTGTAATCCTGTACTGTTCCATACCTTTTTCTCCTCCGCCTCTTTTGTGCTGTTACTGGTTCTTTATCTGCTCTGCCAGTTCATTCAGGTACATCCAGCGCTCCATCTTTTCTTCCAGAAGCTGTTCTTTCTCCGTTTTTTCTTTCATCAGAGCATTCAACCGGCCGTAATCAGTGGCCGCTTCCGCGATCTGGCCATCTAAGGCTTCCAGACCTTCTTCCAGACCTGCGATCTCATCTTCAATGGTTTCCCATTCCTTCTGCTCTTTATAGGAAAACTTAAGCTTCCGTTCCAGCTTTGGCCGTTCCTTTGCCTTTTTTTCCCCGCTGTCCGTTTTCTTATGAAACGATTCATTGGTACCGGATAATCCCTCCGGGTATTTCTCCTGAAATGCCGCCTGATAATCCGTATATCCGCCTTCGTACTGGGTCACTTTCCCCTGGCCTTCAAAGGCAAAGATCCGGCGCACCACACGGTCTAAGAAATACCGGTCATGGGATACGGTAACAACGATTCCCTGAAAGCTGTCCAAATAATCCTCTAAGATGGTCAAGGTCTGGATATCCAGGTCATTGGTCGGCTCGTCTAAGAGAAGTACATTCGGTGCATCCATAAGGATCCGAAGAAGATAAAGTCTTCGTTTCTCCCCGCCTGACAGCTTATCGACCGTAGTATACTGGACGCTGGGCGGAAATAAGAACCGTTCCAGCATCTGGGAGGCACTGACACTGCCATCCTTTGTCTTTACATACTCTGCCACATTGCGAATGTAATCGATGACCTTCAAGCTGCCATCCATATCCTCGCTTTCCTGAGAAAAATACCCCATTTTCACCGTCTGGCCTATGGTCACGGTTCCGGAATCCGGCTTCTGCCATCCGGTGATGATCTTCATCAGTGTGGACTTCCCGCTTCCGTTCGGCCCGATAATGCCAATACGGTCATTTTTTAGGAAGATATAGGTGAAGTCTTTCATCAAAACCTTATCTCCATAGGCTTTACATATATCCTGAAGCTCCACGGTGGTACGGCCCAGACGGCTGGCAACAGAATCTAACTCCACTTTCTGGTCGAACTCCAGCCCCTTTTGGTCTCTTAGAGTCTCATAGCGCTCGATATGTGCCTTCTGCTTGGTGGAACGGGCTCTGGCCCCCCGCTGCATCCATTCAAGTTCAACCCTTAAGATGGATTGGCGCTTCCGTTCGGTGGCAGCCGCCATATCCATACGTTCTGCCTTCAGCTTTAAATAGCCCCCGTAATTTTCCTGGTAACTATAGAGTTTCCCCTTATCCAGTTCCACGATCCGGTTGGTAACGCTGTCTAAGAAATAGCGGTCATGGGTAACCATAAGAAGGGCTCCTTTGAACCGGCGAAGATAATCCTCCAGCCAGTCCGCCATGCTGCTGTCCAGATGGTTGGTCGGCTCATCGAGAACCAGCAGATCCACGGTAGAAAGCAGGACGCTGACCAAAGCCACCCGCTTTCTCTGACCCCCGGATAAAGTCTCCACCTTTGAGTCAAAATCCGTAAAGCCAAGCTTTGTCAGCATGATTTTTGCCTGGCTCTCCAGATCCCATACATGTTCGTGACCTTCATTTTCCCGGACAATGCTCTGTAAAATGGTATCACCATCATGAAATACAGGATTCTGGGATAAAAAACGGATATCCAGATTTCTTCCCTTTACCACATTTCCTTTATCCGGTACCTCAAGTCCTGCCACAATTCGTAAAAGCGTAGATTTTCCTGTTCCGTTGATGCCAATGAGACCGATCTTCTCCCCTTCATTGATGCTGAAGCTGGTATCGTCAAACAGCAGCCGTTCCGTATATGATTTTGTCAAATGTTCTATCGTCAGTAAATTCATTCCTTATCCTTCTCTCCTGTCTGTCCCATTACCGGATCACAAGCTCCACCGGACAGTGATCCGAACCCAGAACCTCTGTATGGATGGCTGCGCTCTCCAGCCTGTCCTTTAAGCATTCCGAAACGCAGAAATAGTCAATGCGCCATCCGGCATTTTTCTGCCTAGCACTGAAACGGTATGACCACCAGGAATACACTCCCTCCGTCTCAGGATAGAAATAGCGGTACGTATCCACAAATCCAGCCTCCAAAAGAAGGGAGAATCTGGCCCTTTCTTCATCGGTAAAACCTGCATTTTTACGGTTGGTCTTTGGATTTTTCAAGTCGATTTCCTTATGGGCAACGTTTAAATCCCCGCAGAAAATCACCGGTTTCTTCTCCTCCAGCCTTTTTAAATAGGCCAAAAATGCTTCTTCCCAGGTCATACGGTACGGAAGGCGGGCCAGCTCATTCTGGGAATTAGGTGTATAGCAGGTAACCACATAATACTCTTCAAACTCAGCAGCAATCACCCTCCCCTCCTTATCATGCTCCTCTTCTCCGATTCCGTAAGTCACAGATAATGGTTTCTCTTTGGTAAATATGGCAGTTCCGGAATATCCCTTTTTCTCTGCATAATTCCAGTACTGATAATAGCCGGGCGTGGGCAGGTCGATCTGCCCTTCCTGCAGCTTGCTTTCCTGTATACAAAATACATCTGCATCCACTTCATTAAAATAATCTAAAAATCCCTTCTCCACACAGGCGCGAAGGCCGTTCACATTCCAGGAAATCATTTTTTTCATCATTTTCACCTCAATTTATAGATAAATACAGTATACCATTTTCCCATGAATCCGAAAAGGGGGCTTCCGCATGAAACGTGCGGAAACCCCCAAAACCAAAAGCATCATCAACCCTAACGCTCAGTATTATTTATTCTCTTCTGCCTGTTCCTCCGTCAGAGTGAACACCTGTCTCTTACGAGCCATCTCATCACTTGCCAGATATTCGTCATAGGTAGTGATCTTATCGATCAGCTGGCCGTTTACAATCTCCATTATACGGTTTGCCGTGGTCTCAACGATCTGGTGGTCACGGGAGGAGAAAATAAGAACTCCCTGGAATTTTACAAGACCATTATTCAGTGCGGTGATAGACTCCATGTCCAAATGGTCCGTCGGCTCATCAAGCATCAGGACATTGGCACCGGAGATCATCAGCTTGGAAAGCATGCAGCGCACTTTTTCACCACCGGATAATACCTTAACTTTCTTTACGCCGTCTTCACCTGCAAAGAGCATACGTCCGAGGAAGCCTCGTACGTAAGTAGCATCCTTTTCCGGAGAATACTGTGTCAGCCAGTCAACAATGGTATCATCGTTATCAAACTCCGCCGTGTTATCCTTTGGGAAATAACAATGGGTCGTGGTAAGTCCCCATTTATAATCTCCTTCATCCGGCTCCATCTCTCCTGCAAGGATCTTGAACAGAACGGTCTTAGCCAGCTCGTTGGGCCCTACCAGGGCAACCTTATCTTCCCGGTTTAAGGTGAAAGAAATGTTATCAAGGACCTTTACGCCGTCAATGGTCTTTGATATGTTATTAACAGTCAACACCTCGTTTCCAATCTCGCGGGCGGGACGGAAATCAATGTAGGGGTATTTACGGCTGGAAGGCTTGATGTCATCCAGCTCGATCTTCTCTAAGGCACGCTTTCTGGAGGTCGCCTGCTTTGACTTGGAAGCATTGGCGGAGAAACGCTGGATAAAGTCCTGCAGTTCCTTCATCTTCTCTTCCTTTTTCCGGTTTGCTTCCTTCATCTGCTTTACCATAAGCTGACTGGATTCATACCAGAAATCATAGTTTCCTGCATAAAGCTGGATCTTGCCGTAATCAATGTCCGCAATATGTGTGCAGACTTTATTTAAGAAATAGCGGTCATGGGATACCACGATCACCGTATTTTCAAAATTAATAAGGAACTCTTCCAGCCATGCAATGGCATCCAAATCCAGGTGGTTGGTCGGCTCGTCCAATAAAAGGATGTCCGGATTGCCAAACAGGGCCTGTGCAAGAAGTACTTTTACCTTCTCCGCACCGTTTAATTCTCTCATGGTCTTATAGTGTAAATCTGTTTCAATACCAAGACCGTTAAGAAGGTTTGCCGCATCAGACTCTGCCTCCCAACCATTCATGGTGGCAAATTCACCTTCCAGCTCCGCTGCCTTGATGCCGTCTTCATCGGTGAAGTCTTCCTTCATATAGATGGCATCCTTTTCCTTCATGATCTCATAAAGTCTGGTATTTCCCATGATAACTGTGTCCAGTACCTGGCAGTCATCGTATCGGAAATGGTCCTGCTTTAAGAAAGAAAGCCTCTGCCCTGGTGTAATTACGATGTCACCGCCTGTAGGCTCCAGTTCACCGGAAAGAATCTTAAGGAATGTGGATTTTCCAGCACCGTTGGCGCCGATCATACCATAGCAGTTTCCCTCAGTAAACTTAATGTTTACTTCTTCAAACAAAGCTTTTTTCCCGATTCTTAATGTTACGTTATGTGCACTAATCATCTTAAATTTCCTTTCTGTGATCTGCTTATGAAAAAACTATAAAAAAAGGGCCTATAGACCCTTCCGTTGTCATCTCTCTTATTTTACATGAAAATCCCGAATTTGCAAGCCTTTTATCAAAAAAGCCTTGATTATCCGGGATTTCAGGGGGTTTTACTTTCTGTTATTTGGCAGCTTCCACCTTCAGAGGAAAATTAGAAGCACTTCCTGCGTCATAAGTGACAGTCACATAAGTTACCTTCACTTTTGCGCCGCTTCCGTTGCTGTCATCTTCCGCTTTTCCAAGCACATCAGAATCCAGCCCTTCTGCATTATCCTTCATAAAGCCCATCTCTACACCAGATTCTGTCTTGATGGTAAAGGTGCTCATGGCCTGATCCGTAACGGTTCCTGTGGCTTCCGCCACTTTCATGCCCTCCTGGGCGTCTAAAACCAGTAAAATATCTGCATTCTTGGCATCATTACCGGAAATCTCCCCTTTGTAGACCACGGAAACCTCCACGCCTTCCTCCAGCGCATAGGAAGTCTCTACTGCCACACGGTCCAAATCAAGGGTCGTTTCTGCTTTCCCATTCAGTATGGTAATCTGATCCATGTTATCGGAAACACTTACGACCTTGCCGGTCAGTATTTTAAATTCTTCGGCATTCCCGGGAGCTTCTGTGCTTACCTCATCCGAACCTTCCGAAGCTTTTGAACTCTGAACCGGAGAGGATGTTCCTGTCGTTTCTGAATTAACAGCTGATTTTCCACAGGCCGTAAATACGAGGGCCGAACAGATAAGCAAAGCTGTAATCAATGTTTTTTTCATAAGCTTCCCTTCTTTCTTTTATGCTTAACCTATGATCTCGATTTCAGTATATCATCCGTTTGTGAAAAATCTTTAACTTTTTTCTTAAGTAATTTTAATTATTAACAACTTATACTTCAACATATAAAGGTGCCTGCCGATTGGTTCCAGGGCTTTGCCTTTATCACTCAACCTAATTTTAATCATCGGTTTCTTCTTTGATTCCGGCAATTCTATCAGTCTCACCGCACCTTCCAATTCGTCTTATTTTTATATTAATAGAGACAGGGTTGACTGCCTATATAATAAACTGTTTTCTTGTTAATCTTTTACAAGTACTAAAACTATCGCAATAATAGCCGTAAATATTATGCCTCCTAACATATAACTCATTTCACAATCCCCTTTGCTTTTCTTTATCATACCACTAATAGCTATTTTTCCCCTTTAACTGGTCTGGAAACCTTATCCAAATAAGCTTTTTCTTATACTCAATGAGCCTTTTTTTATGAAAGTTACGATTTCTTTCAAAATCAATTGTCCATTTAAACATATGCTTTAGCATATCATAGGTAGGCTTATAGTTACTTTCTTCATATCCAATTTTTTGCTTGATAAACCGAAAAATCATTCGATATATCCTAATATATAATGGTGTATCTAAAAAAATAATTACGTCTGCTAAATCATATAAGATTTTTTGGCTGTCTCTATAAGTTCCCTCTATAATCCATGAACTATTTTCATCTATTTTTTCAATGATTTCTTTTTGCTCTTGATTAGAACGTTTGTATCTTTTTTCATTAGGAAATCCCCACGCAATACAATCTCCTTCATAATAAATTATGTTTAATTCATCCGACAATTTTCTTGCTAACGTTGTTTTCCCACTTGCAACACTACCAAATATAAGTAATTTCATAAATCCCTCTATACTTAATAAAATCAATCATGCTATTTTAAATTGAATTTTGTTGCTTATGATCTTACCTTTTAGAAAAGCACCTAAAAGTAATTAAGTTATGATCAGGGTCTAAAAAACTCATATTCCTTACGCCCCATGGTCTTTCCTTTGGAGGTTCAATAATTTCGACACCAAGTATTTTTAATCTTTCAAATTCAACATCAATATTATTAACTGTAAATGCGATACATATGTTGTTAGAGTTTATTTTTCGCTCACTTCCGTCATTGTATATAGTCAGTGTTGTTTCCTCTGCTATGATAAATTGATGAATGTTATCATCACTACCGTTATCAATATCAAATAACATTTTGTAAAAATTTGATAACCGTATTACATCATTTGTCAATAAACATACTTCTCCTACCTTCATTCATGCTCCCCTATATTATGTAAACGATATTTATGTGTAGAATATCGCTTAAACTACTATCATTTCCAAACAACTTGATATATACTTAAATAAAAACGGAGGGGTTTATGATATCTTATCTTCCATTGCTTTTACAGTTGCTTGAATTGTTTAAATACGTTGTATATGTAATGATCTTTTTGTGCTGCATAAAATATTTAAAAAAATGACTTACTTTAAATGATACACTCATGCTGCAAAAAATATATATACTATATCGGAGGTTTAAAATGTTTAATTTTCTTGATTTAATTGTGGATATTATTGGCTTCTTTGTTGATCTGTGGACAATAGATAGTCCCAGAAAGAAAAAATAAAATTGCTCCATCATTGGATTGACGATCTTCTCACTTTCATCCTGACCTGCCGTTTTATTTTCTAGTGGGTCTTTGGTTATCGGTTCAAAGAATGAATTATTTATTTTGGGTAATATGAGCGGTTATTACTGTATAACTATAAGCATTAACTGTTATTACATAGTCAGACACACTTATGTACCAATTTTTTCCTCTTTTGACCAAACCACTATTAGGGTTCTTAATCATTTTGATACACCAATCAACAACATCTTCTTATAAACAAAGATTTTTTCTTATTCTTTCAGTCCCCAAAGCAGTAGTGTGTAACTTGCCTAAATTTAATAACAAATCATTATTCCCATACATTTTTATACTATATGTCATCTTTCATATTCCTACTACGCTCCTTTATAAGAATACGATAAATACAACTAACAATCAATAATAATTTTCCAATATTTGTTTACTATACAAAACCTGTTCTGCAGCATTAAGATGGCTACTTCAAACCTTCCGGTTAAATACAAACCTCGGCCATGATGATATTAAGACCACCCTCGACACCTATACACATTTTGGATCTGAGGATGTAAAAGTAGATAAACTAGAATCCTATTACGATGCAGTCAAAGGGCAAAATCATACCCCTGAAACACGCATAAACAGGGGCTTTCAGGGGTTTAATAAAAATCTTTAACTTTTTTCTTAAAATTTCCAACCTCTACAATATTTCCCCATACCTGCCCAAAAAACTCTGGGTACGGACATTCATGGAGGAAAATACCTCTTCCGGCGTCCCTTCCTCTACAATCACTCCATCTGCCATAAAGATGACCCGGTCAGAGATATCTCTGGCAAATGCCATCTCATGGGTAACGATGACCATAGTAATCTGTAAGTCTGCAAGAGACTTGATGACCTTTAAGACCTCCCCGGTCAGTTCCGGGTCCAGAGCAGAGGTTGGTTCATCAAAAAATAAGATCTTTGGATTTAAAGCAAGTGCTCTGGCAATTGCCACCCGCTGACACTGTCCGCCGGAAAGCTGGCAGGGATAGGCATCTGCCTTATCTTCAAGGCCCATTTTCTGAAGCAGCTTTACTGCCTCTGCCCTGACTTCCTCTTTATTGCGCTTCTGTACGTGGATCGGGGCATCAGTCACATTGTTCATCACTGTCATATGTGGGAATAAATGAAAGTTCTGGAATACCAGGCCGTAGTGCTTCCGGATCTGGCGCAGTACATCTTTGGCTGCGTAGACGGATTTTCCTCCGGTGCCGGAAGAAGCTGCTTTCTCGCCCAGATAAATCAGTTCTCCCTGATCCATCTCCTCCAGCATGGTGGCACATCGTAATAGGGTGGATTTCCCGGAGCCGGATGGACCGATGATGGAGACGATCTCCCCCTCTTTTACAGAAAGAGAAATATCCTTTAAAACCTCCTGGCCGTTAAATGATTTTTTCACATGGTTCATTTCCAGTAAGTACATTTCGGTCCTCCTACTCATAATAATTCATCCGTTTTTCTATGTATTCCATTCCAACTGCTACGATCAAGTTAAAGACATAATAAAAAAGTCCTGCTGCCACAAAGGGAACCAGACTTGTCTGGGAAGAAGCCAGTGCTTTTGCCACAGCAAACATTTCCAGAACGCTGATGGTAAATGCCAGAGAGGTATCTTTTACCAGCGTGATCACTTCGTTGGTGACAGACGGAAGAATCCGTTTTATCACCTGGGGAAAGATAATGCGGAAAAATGTCTGGGTTCTTGTATATCCAAGCAGCCTGGAAGCCTCATACTGACCCGCAGGCATGGACTGAATCCCGCTTCTGTAAATTTCCGCAAAATACGCTGCATAGTTGATAATAAATCCGATAAACGCAGCATAAAGGCGGTAATCATTCCCCACCTTTATGCCTAATAAGTAATATGGACCAAAATAAACCACCATCAGCTGAAGCATCAGAGGCGTTCCTCTCATGACTGAAATATAGAATTTAACAATGGCCTGTATGACCCGGTTCTTTGACATTCTTCCAAAGGAAACCAATAGCCCAAGGGGAAGGGAAAAGACCAGCGTTACCAAAAAGATCTGGATGCTGACCCACATCCCCCCTGCCAGTTGTGATAGTATCTGTATGAAAGTCATGATTACTCCTCCAATTACGTTCTTTTATTCTGCAACGGTGGTGACATCCTTGCCAAACCACTGCTCTGAAATCTTCTTTAATGTGCCGTCGGCTGCCATGGCATCCAACTGTTCCTGAACCTGATCCCTTAATGCATCATTTCCCTTTTTAAAGCCGACTCCATACTCTTCTGCAGATAAGGATTCCTCTAAAATCACAAAATCAGCTTTTCTCTGCTCGATCTGATAGGCAGCTACGATTACGTCCATGGCAACGGCATCCACGGCACCCATTTCCAGATCCATAAATGCAGTATTGTAATCCGGTGTGGTCTGCAAGGTCTTAAACGTATTTAATAAGGCCTCATCTTCCTTCAGGGCTTTTTCTGCGGAAGAATCTGCCTGAACTTCAACGATCTTTCCGGAAAGATCTGCAAGAGTCTGAATGCCGGAATCCTTTGCTACCACAAATACCTGGCTGTTCTTCATATAAGGTCTTGTCCATGTATAGCCGTCTTCCCGCCCGTTAATGGTAAATCCGTTCCAGATACAGTCAATATTTCCTGACTCCAGCTCCATATCCTTGGCATCCCAGCCGATTGGCTGTGCCACAAACTTTTTCCCCAGGCGGCTTGCCACTTCCTTTGCCAGGTCCAGGTCAAATCCGGTGTATTCTCCATTGTCCGCCACGAATCCCATAGGCGGGAAATCCTGATCAAAGCCTACGGTAAAGGTTTCTTCCCCGCCGGCTGACGCTTCTGTCTTCGCCGCTTCAGAGCTTGCCTCTTTGGTTTCCTCCGGCTGCGCGGAAGGCCCGGTCTCCTGCTTTGGGGAACAGCCGCTCAGTAAAGTCAATACGCTAAGTGCTGCTGCCATCTTTATCATTATTTTTTTCATCCTTTTATCCTCCTCATGATTTTCATGTGTTACCATGGTAGCACAGTAAAGTGTTTCTGTAAAGAAAAAAGTTTACGGGAAAAGGAAAATCAGTAAGGGAAAAATTTTCAGAGAAAAACAAATACAAGCAGCAAAAAAAGAAAAAGAACTGTCCCACCCATCAGGAGTGCAGGAAAGATCGGTGCCTTTCCTCTGACAGAACGTATTTCCGGTTCTGCAAACATGCCCCAGGGGCTTAATTCCAACACTCCAAACGGCAATTCGTTTTGATTCTGACCACTTAAAAAAGCCTGAAATTCCTTAAAGTCCTGCTCTACATAACGTTTTCCATCCTTCCAGTCCTCTATGGCATCTTTTTTTGTCCTGGAAAAAAAGAAAGAAGATTCACCTGCCTCCCTCATGCTTTCCTTTTTCTTTAAAAACTGCCGGTATGCATGTCTGATGCCTTTATTGGCCGTCTCCTGCAAGTCTCTTGTGGTCTGGTAAAGATTCATCAGGTAATAAAAGACCTTATAGGCATCCTTAGGCTGAAAGACCTGATACCTGCCTTCAAAACCTCTGCTTCTGCCCGCTGTTTTCTGGTACTGTTCCTGTATGTAAAAGTCAATCATACGGTCAATGGCTTCCCTCAAGTCCGAAGCAAGCCTCTGGTCGATGCCGGAAAACGTGCCAAAGATATGGGACTTTATGGCCATTATTGCAGCCAGGAAACCGTAAAGTTCTTCACTTTCCCCGGACAAGGCAGCCGCACCAAGTAAATTCCCGGATTGATTCATATAAGCAGCAAAGCGTTCTGCCAGTGCAAGGTCACCCGGAGAATAAATGGTCTTTTCTGCCATGGGGGAAATGGATGCCTGGGCGCCAAAGACCTTTTCATTATCCGCCCCCTTCCGGTTCTTTCCATCAATGACCGATATATAGGCTTCCCTTAACATCCGTCTGGAATATCCCACATCATTCTTTATCCGTCCTTCACCGGCCGGCTGATAGATGATCCCCTGCTCTCCCTGGTTTTCCGCTTTGTTGACCGGAATTCTTATTCCTCCCTGTCCTTCACCCGCGGCGTCCGCACCCTTTAATATGCCTTTGAACACCTGTTCCAGCTCCCGCTCACTTAAGGCATTGCCGGTTACGCTGTGATAGAGCGCGGCCCGTAAGGAATTTCTAGCGTTCTGAGAACCGAAGTTCTGAAGCAGAGCCACAAGCTCTCCAAGGCGGGCATCGAGAAGCTTTGCAATGAGATCCGGAAGCAGCTGATCTAAGGCAGAAAGCTGATTTTCTCTCACTCCGCCTGCCGGATGCTCAAGAATGGCAAGCAGCAGCTCTTTGTAAACAGCCGCAAGATGTTCCAGCTCATCCTCAATCTTTTTTTCTGCAAATGGCGTCCAGCTTTTGAGGCTTTCCCATGCCTGACCCGCTTCCTCTTCCCACATCTGGTCCGGCGCCGGAATGCCATTCTCTCTTTCCTTATAATAAGCACTTTCATCAGAAAGGGAAGCCCTGTCCTTAGAAGCATCAGCCTCTTTCGGCGGCTCTGCCCCGACTTCCTTTGCTTTTTCCACAGATGCTTTTGTATTTTCTCCTATCTCTTCGATAAACTCGATCTCCGCCTCGATAGCTCCTTTTCTCACAGCCTGCTCCATGGCATGGGGCAGGCCTCCGGCCGGCAGCTCCCCGGTCTTAGCAGAAAGCAGCTGGTCCTGTACCTTGATTTCCATATCCGTTATCCTCATTGGCTTTTTCCGAAAGCAGATTCCCCCCGGAAAGATCAGTCCTTTTCATCCTGAAAAACGATCCTTCCATTGCAGATGGTATATTTGACCTTCCCAAACAGGGATTCTCCTGTGAACGGGGAATTGGAGGACTTTGAAACATATTCCCCCACAGTCCATTCCTCATTGGGATCAAAGATTACAAGGTCTGCCGCACTTCCTTCCTTTATCCCATCAAACGGCAGCCGGTAAAGCCTTGCAGGGTTACGGCTCATTTTCTCCATTAATTCCATCATGGTCAAATGACCGGCACGTACCAGCTTGGTCACACCGAGAGCAAGAGCGGTCTCAAGACCGATAATCCCGCTGGGCGCATGAGTTAAATCCCTGGCCTTTTCCTCATGGCTGTGAGGCGCATGGTCCGTTGCAATAATATCAATACTTCCGTCCTTTAACCCCTCTAAAATGGCCTGCCTGTCCGCCTCCGTCCGCAGAGGCGGATTCATCTTTGCCAGCGTCCCATGGGTTAATACGGCCTCCTCTGTCAAGGTGAAATGATGAGGTGTTACCTCTGCATAGACATCGGCCCCCAATTCCTTGGCAAACTTCACCATCTTAACGGAAACGGCTGAACTGATATGCTGGATATCCACCGTTGCTTTCGTATGAAGGGCGATCATCAAATCCCTTGCCACCAGACTGTCCTCCGCAAGAGCCGGAGAACCGAAGATTCCAAGCTGTTCGGAAACCTTTCCGTGATTAATCCCATTATCTTCAATAAAAGCCGAATCTTCTTCATGAAAGCTTAAAGGCAAATCAAGTCTGGCCGCCATTTCCATGGCTTCATTTACAAGCTTTGTATCAAGAAGAGGAATCCCGTCATCCGTAAAGCCTGCCGCACCGGCGGCTTTTAACTCTTCCATATCCGTTAGCTCCAGCCCCTTAAGTCCTTTGGAAACAGCAGCAACAGAAAACACATTTATCCCCGTCTTTTTTCCTTCCCGGAGCACATATTCTAAGGTCTCTGTATTATCCACAGGAGGTCTGGTATTTGCCATGCAGACCACCGTGGTAAATCCGCCCTTGGCTGCCGCTCTTGCCCCTGTCTGGATATCTTCCTTATAGGTAAATCCCGGATCCCGGAAATGAACGTGAACATCAATAAGTCCCGGGGCTACAAGATAGCCGGAGGCATCGATTACCACATCCTCTTTGGAAACATTGAAATCCAGACTTTTGCCTATTGCGGCAATTTTCCCATCCGAAAGACAGATATCCACAGTCCGCTCTGTTTTATCCGCCGGGTCTATGACGTGTGCATTTCTAATCCATATCATTTTATATTCTCCCTTTCTTTTCTCTCTTCCGCCGGTAACGGTCTTTTCACAAATTTAAAAAATCCCTGAGGCAGCTCAAACACAAACACAATGCCCAGCACAATGGCCACCGCAACCTTTAATGCCATAAATCCGGTTCTGGCCGCCAACGCCAGTTCATCCGTCACAATATAATAAGCAGTCCAGTACACACCTGCCCCCGGCACCAGAGGAAAAATACCGGATATCAAAAATATGGTGACCGGACACCGCTGTCTCACCGCAAACATTCTGGACAAAAGGATAACTACAATCGTGGCTGCCAGTGCCGACACCGGAGTTGTCAGCCATTTCAAAAGAACCGCATAAACAATCCACCCTGATCCGCCGATGATGCCGCAGTAAGGATAATACCTGGAAGGTACCCCAAAGAGAAGAGAAAACGCGACGGTCCCAATCACAGCCGCCCCGATCTCAGGCAAAAGGCTCATAAAAACGTACCTCCCGTCAGCTGATGAAATAATCCAAACACCATTCCAACCCCCATGGCAATGCTGAAAAATACCAACAGCGCATCGAGCATGCGTACAGAGCCGGAAATATAATCCCCGTCTGCAATATCCCGAATGGCATTGGTAAATGGCACACCGGGAATTAAAGGCATGACAGAACCGATGATCATATAATTTAAATGTTCTCCCACTTTCAATAGATATAACATCATACAGACAAAGGTGACAAGGGCACCTCCGCCAATATTTCCTACGATTTTAGAAAGGCGGGGAGCGCTTAAAAATATCACATACAGATAAAGGAAAACTCCTGCCAGAAATGCTGCTGTGCTGTCCCTTAAATCCCCGCCGAAAAGATAACAAAAGCAGGCGCTTCCCACACCGGAGGCAACAATCTGCATGGTCTTTGATTTCCCAGGCATCATCCGGATATCCTTTAAGCGGCGTTTCACTTCTGCCAGACTTACTGACCCTGCTTCAATTTCCCTGGACAGCTGATTCACTGCCGCCACACGGTCCAGATGCGTCCCGCTCACAGGAATGTGCTGTACCTTTGCAAAGATTTCCTCCCGCTCATTGCCGGCGGTTGTAAAGATTCCGTTGCTGAGAACAAAGGAACTGCCGGATTCAATTCCAAAGTGGCGGCAGATCCGTTCCATGGTCTCTTCTACCCGGAAGATCTCGGCACCATTCTCCAACAGGATGTGTCCTGCCTGCATAGCAGCATCAAGGACTTCTTTTTGATCTGTTTCACGTTCCATTGCTGTCAGTCTCCTACCCGATAATAAAGCTCTCTCCGTCTTCCCGGATTTTAACGATCCGGTCCCGGTAAGGGCCTGACACTTCCATGTCTATCAGTCTCTTTATAACGGAAAAGTCTCCCCAGCAGTGCATGGGAAATGCGTGGCTGACCTGAGTTTTTCTCATAAACTCGTCAAAGCCAAGATAAAAGGCGTTCTCCTGTCTGGGATCCAGAGGCAGAAAAGCTGCATCCATGTGCATTCCTTCCAGCTTGTCCACTTCTGCCGTGTAACGCTTTGCCATGGTCTCATTCCAGTCTGCCGGCTCTCCCTCCCAATACCAGTTGTTCAAATCTCCTGCGTGGTAAAGTACCTTTCCTTCTGCTTTCACAAGAAAGGCAACCCCTTCATCGGTAGAACAGTAGGTAAGGACCTTCACAGCCGGTTCCCCGTCATAGGAAGACTGTTCTGTAATCTTCCCATAAGCAAACCGGAATCCAAGCTCCTCTCCCGCTTTCATGGAAGTAATCGCTTTCAGGGTTTCTTCAGGCAGTCGGTTTATCAGGATATCATCGGAAAAGACGAATCTGGTATTTTCATGTTTCTTTTTTAGATCCAGAACCTTTTCTGAATAATGATCTCCATGCCGGTGGCTTGCAAATACCATAAGAGGCTTATCCTTTCTGATTTCCGGCAGGACGCCTTCTGTATAGTCAAACAACAAAGTCACAGTTTCTAGTTCCACTAAAAATGAGCTGTGATGAATATAAATGATCTTCATAAGAACAGGCCTCCTTTATTTGGCTGATTGAAAAAATTATATCACAACAACCTCCCATCTGCATAGCATCTGAGCGCAAAAAAAGGCGAGGACAATTGTCCCCGCCCCAGAAATAAAAATTCCTGTTGGATCCGGTTATGTACGGATTAGTTAGCTGCTGTTGTTGTTTCAGCTTCTGCAGATGTCTCAGACTCGGAATCAGCTGCTTCTTCAGAGGAAGCATCTTCGCTGCCAGCTTCTTCAGAAGATTCTTCTAAAGTAGTCTCTTCTTCAGTTGTTGTTGTTTCTTCTTCTGTTGTAACTGCTTCTGTTGTAGCTTCTGTTGTTACTTCTGTCTCAGTAGCTGCTGTTGTTTCTTCTGTCTTGCTTCCGCATGCAGAGATTGCTGCCATTGTTAATACAGCTACGCCTGTAAGTACGAGTTTCTTTGTTGTTAATTTCATAATAATTCTCCTCCTTGCGACTACATAGGTTAGTCTTTTTTAATATGTTGCCATGACTTCACGTTGCCCTATGACCTTGAAGCCGAGTCCAAGTTTAACACCTTAGGATTACAAAGTCAATGACCTTTTCATGATTTTTTTCTTAATTAAAATTGGGGCAATTCTTAAAAATTATTACAACACCAATCGGGATGCAGAAGAAAAAAGTTATGAAAAAATGCACTTGAAATGGATGGTTTTTAGCTATTCTGATTTTGTCTATTTAAATAATGTTGTAACATATAATTAATTTGTTTTACATTTTTATATAATTCTTACAAATTCTCCTCTTATTTCATGGCAAACTTATCTCGTCAAATCATAGCGTTTTTTAAATAACCGCCGTATATCCTGGTCCGGCTAAAAACGATTCATAAGCACCACATTCCAGTGTTATCTGTTTGCATGGAACACCATAAGGACTCTTTCCTCTTTTCTTGTACATTGCAGATAAAACAGGAATTTGCTATACTTAAAACTATCCTTTACAATAAAAAAACAACTATAAACTGACAGGAGGAATTTTGTATGCTAAAAGATCTGGTTACCAGATGCCGTTCGTTTCGGCGCTTTCATGAGGATGTAAAAATATCTACGGAGGAGTTAAAAGAACTGGTGGACCTTGCAAGACTCACCCCATCTACTGCCAACTCCCAGGCACTTAAATTTCGGCTCTGCAATACACCGGAGGAAACAGAAAAGGTATTTGATACCCTTGGCTGGGCCGGTGCTCTGCCGGACTGGGACGGCCCCGAAAAAGGGGAACGGCCTTCCGCTTACATTATTATATTATGTGACTTATCACTGGGAAAAAACAAACTTCATGATGATGGAATTGTTGCACAGACTATAATGCTTGGGGCTGTCGAAAAGGGCTACGGCGGCTGTATGCTTGGAAATGTACAGAGGAGCCGCCTGGCAGAAGCACTTCAAATTGATACGGAAAAGTATTCCATTGATCTGGTTCTGGCCCTTGGGAAACCAAAAGAAGAGGTGGTTCTCGTGCCGGTAAAAGAAGATGGGGATGTGCGGTATTACAGGGATGAGAATCAGGTGCATTATGTTCCGAAGAGAAGGCTTGAGGATTTGATTGTATAGGTGCTGCTTTGATAGGTTTAACGCCTGGTATAAAATAATAATCAGCCGGGTTCTGGTAATTATGCCGGCTGATTATTGCTATGTTCATGGATGTTTTCTATTTCTTGCAGTGTATTTGCATTGTTGTAACTTGCTGTATCTGGTTCCTGTGATTTACTATAAACCATGGTCTAAAATCTATGTCCGCATTTCGGACAGAATTCAAAGTCTTCTGCAGTTTCATAACCACAGCTCATACACTTCTTCTGGCTCCATTGTGAATTTCTTCTTCCAGGCTCTATGATGGTCAAATCCTGCTCTGTAATGTCTACGGTCTCTCCATGACTTACCAGTTTCCCTTTTTCCGGGTTCAACTCATAGATTGTGTTACAGCAAGACATCTGAACGTAGTAGTGACGGTCCCATTTTATAATTGGAATGAAGAATACACTAAAATAGCTATAGGTCATAAAAATCTGATATCTGCCATAGCCTCCGCACAGGCTGCAGATTACAGTCCTGGCGTAAGCAAATTGTTTTCTGCCTTGGCTGATGCCGCATATAAAAAACATAATATCCATCTCCTGACATACCGCTTGTTACTATGACAACTGATTTTATAGATATGTTTTAATAATCATATCAATACCTCGTGGAAAACTTACACATTGGCTGCATGCACTTTGCCGCTAATAAATTGCAAGTTCTATAAGCATCCAGAAGCTTACCTGTAAATTTCTTTATTCATTCTATATTTAACAACTTTTTAAAAGTACAGCAAGGTGAGCCAGACTGTTTCCATGAGTATTAAAATCATTAATCACCTTATCAAATAAGCTTCGATTGTGGCCCAGCTTGCGGAAGAATACACTGCAGCAATGAATCATATCCTCAGAAGTGCTATCCGCTTCCAGATAAGTAGTAAGAGAAACCTTCACCATACTATATACCCAGATAAAATAAAGATAATTTTCCCATAGACTTCTTTCCATATCCTTAAACGGAATATTTGCATAAAACATGTAAGATATCATAACATTTTCAAGGAAATATTCTTTTCCATGAATCCACTCCTGAAACTGTTCTTTACAACCATGATAAAGTTCTTTTTCAAGTTTAAAAGATTCCTCTTTATTTTCTAAAATATTCTTCAAATCAGCGTCCATATTCAAATTCAGTCTTTTGCATATACGTTCCATAACCTGACTATAATACTGATCGCCCCCATTTAAATACATTAATCCTGTTAAAACACTATAATAGACAGACAAGGTATTATCCGCCTTAATACCCTGTAACATTCCAAGTATCTCTCCCTGCTCCAATTCCTTTATAAACCAATCTATATATACAGGAATATCAATACAATTGCCCTCTGCTGTCAATTCATCGATCCGTCTCATTGCCATTCCAAGAAGAAGCATACGGTCTTCTAAGGGGATTTCTTCAAGCTGAAGTAATATGATACAAAGAGTTTGGATATCATAGTAGTAATCTAAAGCAGAAAGTTGCTTTTTTTTATTTTTAATAACATAACTTCCATACCTAGATTCAGGGGAAAACGCCTTTTTTCCATTAATTAATAAAACTCCATCTTTTTCTTCCATAAGAAGCTCCAGAACCCTTTCACAGCCCAGGGACATGGAACATTCCACCTGGTCAAGGTAGCGATGATTTTGCCTGGGAAAGGACTGACAGGTTTGCGAAAGTATACTATATCCATAATTTTTTTGAGCCCGGCAAAGCCCTTCCTCTGTCAGCATAGGGCATTTATTTTCTCTGTCCAGAATAAATTTCGCATAATTGGCATCCGTCTTTTTATCGGGAGAGTATAATTCTATGGTCAATCCCCACTCATCTCGACCCACTACCTTTTTCTTCCGCCATTTACGATACTCTTCCCTTGACATGGAAATCTCCCAGCACTGACAGCAATTATAGAAACAGTCCCCGCCTTTACACTGAAAGCGGTCATACCAGGAAGGTTTTAACACATCTAGTTTTTCCATCATTGTCTCCACTATTTTATAAATCTATAATCTAAAAAATGGATGGACCTAAGTCCATCCATAAAAGGTAAACAAATTACTTTAATAACTGAAGAACGCCCTGAGGTACCTGATTTGCCTGAGCAAGCATAGCCTGAGATGCCTGAACAAGAATGTTGTTCTTTGTATAGCCCATCATCTCTTTTGCCATATCAACGTCACGAATACGGCTCTCAGCTGCTGTCATGTTCTCGGTTGTTACACTTAAGTTATTAATGGTATGCTCTAAACGGTTTTGAAGAGCACCAAGGTCACCACGTGTATTGGATACTGTATTGATCGCATCCTTAATAACCTGCACTGCATCAGCTGCTGAACTCTGCGTAGCAACACTTATACCAGTTAGTCCTAATCCCTTTGTACTCATAGCAGAAATGTTAACATCAAGTTTATTATGAGCCTCTGATGATTCGCCGATTTGAAGAGTAAGAGCTTTTCCTTCTCCCTTTGCTGTTGCACCACTAGCAGTTCCAGCCGCAGCAACAGTATTATCAGTGAAAACGATCTTCTCACTTAATTTTACTTTAACATCACCCAGTGCTTCAAATTTAGCTTTATCGGTTCCTTTACGTGCAGCTTCAAGTGCTTTGTCAATATCAGCCTGAGTAATCTCTTCACCTTTTTTGGCATCTAAAGTAATTGTAATCTCATTATCGTTAGTACCGCCTATCGTTGCACTTGCACCTTTCGTACCAGTAGAAGCAGCTGTTGCAATAGTTACTTTTGTTCCCTCTTTCGCTCCAACAACTTCAAATGAAAATTCATTTGTCTTTAATGCAGCTGCTTTAGTGGCATCAATATTTTCAGTTACTCTTGCATTGCCATCTAAGTTTCCACTAAGCAAAGCAATACCATTAAAATTAGTTCCTGTAGAAATTCGGTCAATTTCTGTTGTCAAAGACTTCATTTCTTTCTGAAGGTTTTCTCTATCTACTGCATCCTGGTATGTACCATTCGCAGACTGCTGAGCCAGTTCAACCATACGGTTTAACATGGAGTGAACTTCTGTTAAAGCACCTTCTGCTGTCTGAACTAAAGAAATACCATCGTTAGCATTCTTTGTTGCAGTCTCAAGACCTGTGATCTGTGCTCTCATCTTCTCAGAAATAGCAAGACCTGCTGCATCATCACCTGCACGGTTGATTCTGTAACCGGAAGATAACTTCTCAAGGTTCTTGGATACGCTACCGTTATTGCTTGTTAAGTTTTTGTAAGAGTTTAATGCTGCGATATTGTGCTGAATTCTCATTTGTATTACCTCCTTGAATTATGACGGGGACTTCCTTTTCCCCCAATTTTTTTTATCTATTTCAAACCTGTCATTCGGGCCCTGAGCAACAGGCTGAAACCTTAACTTTATGCCATACCATTCTTTATAGAAAAGCAAAGAATCGGTATGGAGAATGTTTGCTCTTTCTACTTTGACTGATGATGCTATGTTCATGCAGATAACTGCTATCCCGTAATTATGTATACTGCAAAGTAGCTGAATTAACTTTCTAATTGCTATATCGTCATATCTAAACTTTTCATAAGACTTTTTTTCAAATTCATTAAAAATTTTTAGCAACCGATGAACGGTCCCCAGCGGCAACTTTATGATATTATTACAACTTTAAATTCAACAATTTATTATAACTATAAAAGGGAAGTGTGAAAGCTCACCACTTTATAGCGAAAGGGCACCGCCCCATGACGATAGACCCACGTCACGATGCAATGCCCTTTTTTTGTCCAATCTTCTTACTATCTCTCTGCTTTGGCCTCTGAATGACCATAAAAGGTAAGCAGGTACAACCCGCAAATTCCTACCAGGCCATACACGATTCTTGTAAGTCCTGTCATGTTGCCGAAAATAAATGACACCAGATCAAAATTAAAGAATCCAATGAGCCCCCAGTTTACTGCGCCGATAATGGCAATGGTAAGAGCTGTGTAATTCAATGCTTTATTTCCCATGGCACTACCTCCTTTTCTTTCTTATTATGGAGCTGTCCTATGGTTTTTATACATTATTTTCCCAAATTATCAATGCGGGATCTCAACTCATCTTCTCTGTCTTTGAACAACAGTCTTTCATTGTACTGGTAATACCTTTCACACTCATATTCTTCCAGGAATTTAACGCTGTAGTACCCGGTATTCAGCTCTGTAACGAATACTACCATTTCCTGTCCATCCATGAAGGCTGCTTCCATAAAATCAAAGGCATATTCCAGAGTCTTCCCGGCATCAGACAGGTATTTTTCGTATTTGGCAGTTTCTTCTGCAAAAAGTTCACGGATTTTGTCCCAGGAAGACTGATCGTCCTGATAATCTCCGTTTCGGAGAGCCTCCTCGTATTTAAAAAGGATACGTTCCACATCCCGGCTCAGATAATCCTCCCGCCGGTTAATAAGTCCTGCTTTCCTTTTATTATCCCAGGAGTCCTTCCACAGGGTTCGTAACTCTGACAGACGTTTCCTCATGGAATCCTCTTTTGCCCCATGGTATTCCATTTCATCAGCCATCAAAGCGTCCTCTTTCTCCCTGTCATTTTCCGGATTTATCTTCTTAAGTTCCTCCATAAGAAGCTCCGTCATATCCCCTTGGTCCGCAACCTTGCGGAAATGCTGCCCCAGTCTGGAAAGCAGAAGGCCGATCACATTTAATTTTTCATCAAACGGCGCCCGGTTCAGCTTATTACAAAGGCTTTCCCGGATGGTGCCGGATAATATTTCTTCGATCTGGTAATCATCCCGGTATTTGTAGTATAGCTCCAGATAATTGGTGAAATCCTTGGCAATTCTTGGAAACTGAATGTATTCACCCACCACATCCCGGTCGGCTTTCTTTTCCAGACGTTCGTATATCTGGATAAACCGGGATAGATCCTCCCAGCCTCTGGGAGTGGCAAAGAACTTGCCGTCTACTGTGGTTTCGATGCGGCAGAAATTTTCCGGTTTGGTATTCAGATACGAAATCACCGCAGGATGCAGATCATGTTCATAGGCATAGGCTTTCCATACTTCAAAATCAGGCTCTACGTGTATCAACTTGATACGGTCCAAAGTCACCACATCAAAATCCCGGACGGATTTGTTGTATTCCGGGGGATTTCCTGCGGTTACGATTACCCAGCCCTCAGGAATCTTATGATTTCCAAAGGTCTTATACTGCAAGAACTGAAGCATGGTAGGTGCCAGAGTCTCAGATACGCAGTTGATTTCATCAATAAACAGGATTCCTTCTTTCAGTCCTGTGCTCTCCATTTTCTGATAGACCGATGCAACGATCTCGCTCATGGTGTATTCCGTCACCCGATAGGTTTCATCTCCAAATTCCTTGTCCGTAATAAACGGAAGTCCTACGGCACTCTGCCGGGTATGATGGGTAATGGTGTAAGCCACCAGTCCTACCTTGCATTCCCTTGCCACCTGTTCCATGATCTGGGTCTTTCCCACTCCGGGAGGTCCCATAAGAAAGACGGGCCTCTGGCGCAGGGACGGAATTTCATAAGAGCCGTAGGCGTCTTTTAATAAATAGGCTTCAATGGTGTTCTTTATTTCTTCTTTTGCTCGTTTTATATTCATGGCAGCTTCTCCTGTTATGAAACATTTAAATCCTCTTCCGTCAGTATCACTTTCATGGCCCAGCCTGGGACTGAAATATCCTCATACTGGTCTTCCATAAAGACAAAGGCCGTATCATAGGGAGGCATGGTGACCGGATAGATTCCTTTTCCATCGGTAAAATACAGCAGTCCCCGGAGTTTTTTAAAGACCCCCTTGTTGATCATGCCGTTTACATATTCAAAGGCCGGACGGAAATCCGTTCCTCCAAACCCAGATAAGGTAAAATGCTCCATATAATCTTCCATTTCTTTTTTACTGGTTATGGTCACATCCGAGCGGATTTCCTCATCACACTGTACAATGTGGATATTGACCTTTCTAAAATAGCTTTCTGATTCTCCCAAAACGGCGTATGTCTCCTCCAGAAAACGCCTCACCAGATCCCCGGATACGGACATGGAGGTATCTATAACAATGACAAAGTCCTCAATTTTAAATACTTCCCTGGTCTCTAACGGCTCGATTAGGGGCATACGTTTATATAGAGTCATTCCATAGGTATAAAATATGGGATCAAAGGAATCCGGGTCGATTTCCGACTCTTCCCGCAGGACGGCAAACTTTTTTAAAAACCGCTTGTAATCATACCGTTCCCGGTTTTCTGCCTTTACCTGCTCCAGAAGATTTTTGCCGGACCGGGCATCCTCTTCTCCGAAGGACTCCATCTCCGTCTCCATTCTTTCCCGCATTTCCTGCCACTTGTTCTGCCGTTCGGTACGGACCTTAGGGTCTTCATCCTGACTCCAGAGTTCATGGCTGTCCACATAAAATTCTGCGGCCATTTTGCTGATCTGTTCGGGAGTTAAGTTCATTTCCATTAAATCCTTATAGATTCCTTCTGCGGTAAAAACTTTCCGCTTGGCTGCGATTTTCCCGTAGACTTCTCTCCGGTAGGCCGACTGATGGCGGTAAACCGGTTTCACATAAAAGCTGTCTAAGATGGATTCAATGGCAATGTCACAGGCAATGTCCCAGAGTACCTTTTCACGGTCTCCCATTCCGCTCAAATGACAGAACAGGCAGTGGAACAGCATATGCAGATACGCCCGGTTTACAAGAATCCGGCTGCTCTTATACATGGCAAACAAAAGCTCCGGCTGATAATAGATCACATAGCCGTCAGTCGCAAGCCTTTTGCCGGTTCTGTCTGCCTCGAATACGAAGCTGCTGAGAGCTACGTCAAGGTATCTGAAATTCAAATAAAGCTCATTGCGGGCATTCATCAAAATGCCATGTCCCACCTTCACCTCTTCCAGCTCCTGGAGCTGCCTTTCTTTTACCGGATCGACCATCCTTCACCCAACCTTTCCTGATCTCTCTGCTATAAGGAAAACTTCCTCTTCCCGGCTGGAAACCGGCGGCGCCTTAAGTCCATTAAGTTGCTTAAAAGCTCCGGTTTCTCTTCCGTCGAGGCCATTTCCACCATGGAATCAAATTGCTTCTGGTCCTGCCCGTATTCCCTGGCAAGCCAGAGAAACATGGCAGAATCTTCTTTTAATGTCAGCTTCGCTATGGTTTCTATATGTTCTTTTAAGTATGCTTCATATGCATTTTTATCATGCTCCAGCAAATGCATAGGCGTATAAAGACGGTTTACGACCAGCAATCCGACCGCCCGTTCCGTTTCCTGAACCAGAAGGTGAGGAAACAGGGCATCGTATTTATGAAACTGAAAATCTGTATGGTCAAAACAATACCGGTACATGTGCCCGCAGCCATGCATTTCCCTGATAATGATCCTTGCGGGAGTGTGTTCCACCGATTCCTCAAACATCTCCGGAAATAACAGCCTCGCATTGCCGGCAGAGCTGTAATAATTTACATAAAGCTCCTGCCTTAATTCCGACAAGATTTCCTTTAGACAGGAATCGGCTTCATCGGCCAAATGGAAATCCAGAAAACGAATTCCGGTGCATCCGGTAAACAGTCCGGAACCTAAATCATCAATGGAACTGTAACACTCCACGCGGCTCAGTGCAAAACAGTTATAAAATGCGTAATTCCCAATTTTACGAATGGTTTCCGGCAGAAAAATTTCCTTAAGCTCCCCACAGGTTATCGCCGGAGGCAGATCTTTTTCCTCCGGCTTTATGGGATTTCCCTCTTCATCGCAAAAGAGCACCTCCTGCTCCAGAGCAGAGAGCATCTTTTCCCTGCCCCAGCCCCCGGAAAAGGCGTAGGCGGACAGCTCGGTTACGGGCAAGGACTCAATCTTCTCCGGGACACGGACAGAACCGGTATAGCCCCGGTATCCGAGTATTTGTATGTGTTCCTTTATGACTTGATATAAAAACATTCTAAAATCCTTTCAACGAATCATTTAACAGTTCAATATAACAGAAACAGAAGATAATTGCAACAGATATTTCTGTTAAAAAAGATGGCATACCTATCCGCAAAATTGGCATGCCATCTGTTTGTTTCAACAAAAGAATCAAATCAAGGTTTCACTACTCCATTATTCCGTGTCTTCTTTCAGCGTTGCATTCATACTTCCCATCCGGTAACCATCCAAGTCCATGGTAACGTAGGAAAATCCCAGTTCATGAAAATATCCTGTAATCTCCTCTCTTACAGACACCAGACGCTCCAGCTGGGAAGGAAGCACTTCAATCCGTGCAATGGTTCCATGAATCCGTACCCTTACCTGGCTAAATCCCATATCAAGCAGGCGCTGCTCTGCCTTGTCCACCATGGAAAGCTTTTCCCTGGAAATGGTCTCTCCGTAGACAAACCGGCTGGAAAGGCAGGCAAAGGACTGCTTATCCCAGGTCTTTAAATCCATCTCCTTTGACAACGTCCTGATATCTTCCTTCGTCAGTTCAGCATACCGCAGAGGGCTTTTGATGTTTAATTCCGCTACCGCAATCAGCCCAGGGCGGTAATCCCCGTTATCGTCAAGATTGGAGCCTTCGGCAATCTCCTTGATTCCCTGCTCTTTCGCTATGACGGCGATCTTTTCAAACAGTTCATGTTTGCATAAATAGCACCGGTTTTTCGGATTGCTTTCAAAGCCTTCGATGTCCAGTTCCTCACTGTCCACAATAAAATGCCGGATTCCTTCCTCCTTGCAGAATGCAATGGCTTCCTTAAGCTCCCGCTCCGGGAAAGAACAGGAACGCGCTGTGACTGCAATCACCTTGTCCCCCAGCACCTCATGGGCAGTTTTTAAAAGGAAGGTGGAATCGACTCCTGAGGAAAAAGCCACCGCAAGACTTTCCATTTCCTTTATATAAGATGTTAGTTTTTCCTTTTTTTCCTGTAATGTCATAGACGCTCCTTATCAAACAGATCCTATAGATATTAATAGGAATTATACCAGTGAATCCTGCCCGGTGTCAATCTTTCGGAAAGGAGAAACCGGTTTCCCCCCGCCTTTTTTACTTTTCGTTTCCGCTGTAAGCCTCCAGATTTTCGCACATCTTAAGTAAGACCCGGCAGAATATCTCTACCTCTTCCTTTGGAATGTCCTCGCAGACGATGTCTTCAAACTGCTCAAACACCTTTTGTATTTCCCTGGCTTCCGCAAGGCCCTTTTCCGTCAGGCAGATTAAAAATGACCGCCTGCGGTCCGGATTGCTTTGCCGGGTGAGAAGTCCCAGGCCCTCCAGCTTGTCCAGATTTCTTGACATGGTGGCCACCTCCATGTGGCAGATATCGGCCAGTTCCTTTTGGGTGATATGATCTTTTTTCAGAAGATAATACAATATTCTGGCCTGTCCCTGGCCGGGTGTTAAGCCAAAATCAGAAAGCAGCGGAGAAAATATCTGTTTTCTGGCTTTTTCCCCGCGCACCATCAGTTCTCTTATATTTTGCTTTTTCATGGCTCCCTCTTTTCGTTATGTTCTATCCCCTATTCTAACTCAAACTGCCCCATATGGAGCTGATAATATTTTCCCCTCTGCTCAAGCAGCTCGTCATGGCTGCCCCGCTCAATGACCTCTCCCTGTTCAAGCACCAGAATGGCATCGGAATTCCTGACTGTCGAAAGGCGGTGTGCAATTACAAATACGGTGCGGTCCTTCATGAGCGCATCCATTCCTTTTTCGATCAGCTTCTCTGTACGTGTATCAATGGAGCTGGTCGCCTCATCCATAACAAGAACCGGCGGCTGGGATATGGCGGCTCTGGCAATGGCAATCAGCTGGCGCTGTCCCTGGGATAAATTGCTGCCGTCGCTCTCAAGCATGGTATCATATCCATTTGGCAGACGGCGGATAAAGGAATCTGCATTGGCAATCCTTGCAGCCTCCAGAATATCTTCCTTCGTTGCATTCAGTCTGCCGTACCGGATGTTATCGGCAATGGTGCCGGTAAATAAATGAGTGTCCTGAATGACAAGAGAGATGGATCTTCTTAAATCATCCTTTTTGATATTGCGGATATCGATTCCGTCATAGGTTATGGCCCCTCCATTTAACTCATAGAATCGGTTGATCAAATTGATGATCGTGGTCTTTCCTGCACCTGTGGATCCTACAAATGCAATTTTCTGTCCTGGTTTCGCATAAAGACTGATCCCGTTTAATATGGTTTTTTCTTTGTTATATCCAAATACGACATCGTGAAAACGGACATCGCCCTTTAGGGGAACCAACCGGTACCCTTCCTTCTCATCCGGAACCTTCCATGCAAAGGAACCGGTATAGGAATCTGCTTCCTCCAGGCTTCCGTCTTCTTTTTGGATTACCCGGCTTAAGGTAACGGTGCCTTCATCTGTCTCAGGCTCGATTTCCATCATATTAAAAATCTTCTCCGCACTGGCAAGTGCCACCATAAGAAAATTGATCTGGTTGGTAAACTGGTTCATAGGCATGGCGCTTTGTCTTACATACACCAGATACGAAGCCAGAGTTCCTAAATTAATCAGCCCCGACAGGACAAACAAACCGCCCACACAGGCCGATATGGCATAGTTGATATAAGAAAGAGAAACAATGGTCGGCACCGTAATTCCGGTATAAGTGGCAGCCATGGTAGAGGAAATTCTCAGTTTTTCATTCAACTCATTAAATTTCTCCAAATCCTTTTTTTCATGACGGAAGATCTTTTCCACCTTCTGCCCCTCCACCATTTCCTCCACGTAACCGTTGATATTTCCAAGATTTTTCTGCTGCTCTGCAAAATACCGGATACTCAGCTTTCCATTATGACGGATGTATACCAGCATTACAATAAGAAAAACAATAACAATAAGAGAAAGTCTGATATCTAAGACCATCAGCATAATAATGGTTCCCACCGAGGTAATAAAGCTTTGGATCAACAAAGTAAAGCTGTTGTTCAGCGCTTCGGAAATGGTGTCCACATCGTTTGTAAAATGGCTCATCATTTCCCCATGGGTGTGGGTATCAAAATAATTCAAGGGAAACTTTTGTGTCGACCGGAATAAATCCATACGGATCTCTCCCACGACCTGCTGGGATACATGGACCATCATCCGGCTGTAACAGAGGCAGGAGAATGCACCGGCTAAGTAAACCAGTCCCATGATACCGATCATGCGGATAAGTCCGGGAATATTTCCCGGAATGATGTAATCGTTGATTGCCGGCTTTAAGAGATAGGTTCCCAAAATCCCGGCCAATGCACTGATGCAGACAAATATTGCGATCAGCACAACGGATAGCTTATAATGTCCGATATACCCCAGGAGTTTCATCAGGGTTTTCTTTGCATTCTTTGGTTTTGCAATTCTTGCACCTTTCATAAGCCCTGGCTTCCTCCTTTCTGCTGAGAATAATAAATATCCTGATAGATCTCATTTTCTTCCAGTAACTGTTCATGACTGCCGATGGCATTGATCTTGCCGTCATCAAGGATAATGATCTGGTCAGCATGCATGATGGAAGTAACTCTCTGGCTGATAATGATCTTAGTGGTGTCGGGAAGTGTCTTTTCAAGCCCTTCCTTGATCTTAGCTTCAGTGGCTGTATCCAGCGCGCTGGTAGAGTCGTCTAAAATAAGTACCTTCGGTGCCTTTAGAATGGCTCTGGCAATGCAAAGCCTCTGCTTTTGTCCGCCGGATACATTGACCCCGCCCTGACCCAGTTCGGTATCATATCCATCCTTTAAGCGGTCGATGAATTCATCCACGCAGGCGATGCGGCAGGCCTCTTTTAGTTCTTCTTCTGTGGCATCCTCCTTGCCCCAGTATAGATTTTCCTTTACCGTGCCGGAAAAAAGAGTATTTTTCTGAAGCACCATGGCGATGGAATCTCTCAGATGATCCTGGGTATATTCATAGATGGGATGGCCATCAATATAAATATCGCCGGAAGTGGCTTCATAAAGCCTTGGAATCAACTGGACCAGTGTGCTTTTTGCTGCTCCGGTCTGGCCGATGATGCCAACGGTCTGACCCGGTTTGATTTCAAAAGAAATATCAGAAAGCACATATTCCTTTGCGGTCTCCTTGTATTTAAAATATACGTGTTCAAAACGGATGCCGCCCTTTGAAATGGTAATATCCCTGGCGCGGTCGTCATTGATCACCGGTACCTCTTCCAGGACATCGGAGATTCTTTTCCAGGATGTTAAGGACCGGGTAAATAAAAGAAAAACATTGGAAAACATCATCAGGGAATTGAGTACCTGAAGCACATAGCTTAAAAAGCTGGTCAGTGCCCCCACCTTCATATTTCCCACGATAACCATATTTCCTCCGAACCACAAAATACTGAGGATGGTTCCGTACATCACAAACTGCATGGCCGGCATATTAAGTGCTGCCAGGGAAAAGGACCGTTCCGAGGAATTTTGGAGATTTGCGTTGACCTCCTGGAATTTATCAATTTCGTAATCCCCGCGGACATAAGCCTTTACCACCCGGATGGCCACCAGATTTTCCTGAATAATGCGGTTTACCATGTCCATGGCTCCCTGCATCTTCGCATAAAGCGGTCTTACATTTTTAATAATGAAAAATAAGATAATGGCAAGCGCCGGCGCTGCAAGGTAGAACACCATGGCCAGCTTTGCATTTAAGTAAAAGGACACCACCATAGCGGTGATCATCATGACCGGGGAACGGAATCCCGGACGCATGCCGTTGGTAATGGAGTTTTGGATGGTCGTAATATCACTGGTAAGTCTTGTGACCAGAGACGGTGTGCTGAACCGGTCTGTGTTTGCAAAGGAATAGGTTTGCATTTTCTGAAATTCAGCCAGACGGATCTGTGCGGCGACCCCGCTTCCGCAGCGGGCGGTATAGCGGGCACAGGCGTGACCGAGGAACAGGGAAAGGACAGCAAAAAACACCATTTGAAATCCTTTTGCCAGGATGTAATGCTTATCTCCATTGGCAACACCCACATCGATGATATCCGCCATCATCATCGGTATGATAAGTTCAAATATGGTTTCCGCCTGGATGCAGATAACTGCCAGAATAAATTCTTTTTTGTACTTTTTTGCATAAAGCAGCAGGTTTTTCATATTCGGTTCTCCACATTCGTTATTTTGCAACAGTTGCATGTGCAACTGTTGCATCTACAACTATTATAGCTATGTTTATAAAATAGTCAATGGAAATTTGCATATAAAAAGCTGCAATCCGCCAAATGGGATTACAGCTCTTTTTGTTTCCTATAAAAACCTGCTTTTTACCGGGATCTTTTCCCTGATCTTTGAAAGACGTTCAAGGGCTTCGTAAAGTGTCTCATCTTTTTTTGCAAAATGGAAACGGATCAAGTGATTGACAGGCTCCTTAAAGAAGCTGGATCCGGGAACTGCCCCGACCCCCACTTCCTTTGCCAGCACCTCACAGAATTCTAAATCGCTTTCATAATGGAAGTCCTTTATATCCATCATCACATAATACGCACCCTCCGGCACCGTATGGGTCAGCCCGATATCATCAAGCCCTTTTAAGAATAAGTCCCGTTTCCTGGTGTACTTTAAGAGCAGCTCATCATAATAATCCTGCCCGAATCTAAGACCCGGAATGACCGCTTCCTGAAGGGGCGCAGCCGCTCCAACCGTAAGGAAATCATGGACCTTTCTTGCCACATCAACGATTTCAGGGGAAGCGATGATATAGCCAAGACGCCAGCCTGTGATGGAGTAGGTCTTTGAAAGAGAACTGCAGGAAATGGTCCGCTCCCACATTCCCGGAAGGGAGGAAATATAAGTGTGCTTGTGAGGTGCATATACGATGTGTTCATACACTTCATCAGCAATTACGTACACATCATATTTTTTAGCCAGATCCGCAATAAAGGTCAGTTCCTCCAGAGTAAAGACCTTGCCGCATGGATTGGATGGATTGCATAGAATCAGTGCCTTGGGATTCTGTGCAAACGCAGCTTCCAGTTCCCCGGGATCGAACTGGAACAGGGGGGGATGAAGAGGTACATAAATCGGCTCTGCTCCGGAAAGAATGGTATCTGCCCCGTAGTTTTCATAAAACGGGGAGAACACGATTACCTTATCCCCCGGGTTTGCCACCGTCATCATGGCTGCCATCATGGCCTCTGTGCTTCCGCAGGTCACCACGATCTCGCGGTTGGGGTCAATGTCATGCCCCATGGGGCCGGACTGCTTAGCTGCCAGTGCCTCTCTGAAATTCTGGGCTCCCCAGGTAATGGAATACTGGTGGAAATCCTCGTATGCAACCTCTTTCAAACGGTCAAGGATCTCCTTTGGCGGATCAAAATCAGGAAATCCCTGAGATAAATTTACCGCACCGTACTGGTTGGAAATCCGTGTCATGCGGCGGATCACCGAATCCGTAAAGCCCGCCGTCCGGTCAGACAGTTTCTGCATCTTCTTTGCCTCCTGTTATATATGATTTGCCGTTATTTAAAATGCCCTGGGGATCAAGTGCCTTTTTGATCCGGTTCATCACCATTAAGTTCTCCTTTGGTGTCTCATGAAGGAAATAAGGGCGCTTACTGATTCCGATTCCATGCTCCCCGGATGTAAGGCCGCCTAATTCATAAGCCTTTGCATAGATCTTTTTCATATTTTCCTTCAATTCCCTGTGCCAGGTCTCCTCATCTCTGTTCCCCCTTACCACACAGAGATGAACATTGCCGTCTCCTGCGTGGCCGAAGCTTACCATCTGCATGTTGGAATCCTGCTCCAGCTGATTGATATAGTCAATAAAAGAATCGCTCTGGTTGATCGGCACTACAATATCTACCGGCTCCTGTTCGGATACGGCTTCCACCGCCTTTACAAGGGCCCCTCTTACCTTCCAGATGCCATCGGATAATTTCTTATCATCTAACAATAAAAAATCCATGGCTCCGTGTTCCATCACCAGCTCCCGTACCCGGGCCGCAGACGTTTCCACTTCTTCTTTTCTTCCGTCAAAGGTGAGAAGAATGTAGGAGCCTGCATCCGGCCTTGGATATTTGATTCCCATAAATTCTTCTCCGAGGCTGACCACCTTTCTCTCCACAAATTCTACTGCCGTGGGATTTACATTGGCCTGTAAGATAGTGAGTACATTTCTTATTCCTACGGTTAAGCTTTCAAAGGGAATTAAAACACTTAAGGACACCTCCGGCTTTGGGATCAGCTTTAAAATGCATTTTGTGATAACGGCAAGGGTCCCCTCCGAACCTACAATTAAGTTCTTAAGGGACAGGCCGCTTGCATCCTTTACATTCTTGCTTCCTGCCTGCAGGACCGTACCGTCTGCCAGGACGAGTTCCAGTCCTCTGACATAATCTCTGGTCACACCGTATTTGACTGCCCTCATACCTCCGGCATTGGTACTGATGTTTCCGCCTAATGTGGATTCCTTTTCTCCCGGATCAGGAGGATAGAAAAAACCTTCCCCTTCCACAAATGCCTGAAAATCCTTTAAAAGCACTCCCGGTTCCACCGTAGCGGTAAATGTCTCCCGGTCCAGCTCCAAAATCCGGTTCATCCAGGACAAATCAAGGATGATTCCGCCTTCCTCCGGTACGGTAGAACCCACCAGATTGGTTCCTGCTCCCCTTGGAGTAACAGGAATCCGGTTTTCATGGGCGTACTTGAGCAGCCGGCTGACCTCGATTTGGGAGACAGGGAAAACCAGCACGTCCGCCCTGCCTTTTAACCGACCCAGGTTGTCACTTAAAAACCGGGGTTCTATATCTTCAAACACGATGCGGGAATCATCATTGATGATATCCCGCAGAGCCTCTTTATTAAGGTACATTACTGCCTCACGATCCTTTTGCCATTATTTGTTTAACATATCCTGATCCCAGCCGGCTTTGATGAAATAGCCGCCAAAGGTATCGTTAAATACAGTTTCTGTCTCCGCTGACTGGAATGCTTTTACGACTTTTTCATAAACTGCCTTTTTCTCCGGATCCGCCAGGTCATCGGTACGTGCTGCAATTAAGTTCCAGTAATTTTCTTCTCCAAGGCTGGTATCTTTAAATACGGCTTCCTCCGTCTTCAAACCGAAATCCAGAGCATAGTTTCCATTTACCACGCCGGCAGTCACATCCGCCAGTGTGGAGGGGATGGTATTGGCAGCAAGTTCTTCGATCTTGATCTTAACGGTATATTCTTCAATATCATCTACCGTAGGGTTAAAGCCTGCTTCTTTCTTGATCTTGATCAGTCCTGCCGACTCTAAAACCTTAAGGGCACGTCCGCCGTTGGTAACATCGTTTGGAATGGCAATGGTATCGCCGTCTTTAATTTCAGATATCTCCTTTACCTTCGTGGAATACAGGTTTAAAGGAATGATAAAGGTATTGCCGATATTTTCGATCTTATAGCCATAGCTTTCGATCTCATTCTTTAAGTAAATGCGGTGCTGGAATGCATTTAAATCGATTTCCCCGTTTGCCAGTGCATTGTTTGGTGTGACATAATCGGAGAACTGCACGATCTCAAGGTCAATGCCTTCGCCTTTTAAGGCTTCCTTTGCAGGCGTCCAGAGTTCTTCATAGATACTTCCGACCACGCCAAGCTTAACAGTGACCGGGTCCGTCGTTTCTTCTCCGGAGGCTGCTGCCGTTGTCTCTGCTGCCTGTGTGCTTTCGGAACCGGTTGTCTCTCCGGTTTTTGCTCCGCAGGCGGTAAGTGCCAGGGTAAGGGCTGCGGCAGATAAAGTAAGTGTCATCAGTTTTTTAATTTTCATCATTATTTCCTCCATAGCTTGTCTCATTATAAAGTAAGTGCCAGTTCAAAATTTTCTTTCATGGTCTGACAGGACTTATGAAATTCCTCCAGCTCCTCTTTTGTTAAATCAAGTTCGATCACTTCTGCCACCCCGTGGCGGTTCAATACCGAGGGAACACTTGCATAAACACCGTTTTCCCCATATTGTCCCGTAAGAAGTGTGGAAACCGGTAAAATCCGGTTCTCATCGCCGAACACCGCTCGGACCACCTCTGCAATGGCTGCGCCAATGCCGAATTCCGTGGAACCTTTTCCAGCCAGAATATGCCAGCCCCCGGCTTTTCCTTCTGCTGCAATGGCTTTTAAATCAAGAGCTCCGTAGGTTTCCGGCTTTTCCTTTTGAAGCTGGGAAAGAGGCTTTCCTCCGATGGTCACTGCAGACCAGGCTGCCATCTGGCTTTCTCCATGCTCTCCCAGCGCATAGGCCAGAACAGACTTCTGATCCACTCCAATGGCTTCTGAAATAGCCCTTCTAAGTCTTGCACTGTCCAGGGTGGTGCTGGTCGATAATATCTTCTGTACCGGATAGTCAAGTGCATGCTGGATATAATGAGTCACTACATCCGCAGGATTTGAGATATTTAAAATGATTCCTTCAAAGCCAGAGGTGCGTATATTCTCCACGACGTCTTTTATAATGGCAACGGTCTCTCTCAAGGTATCCATTCTGGTCTGGCCCTTGCTCATATCCGGCAAAGGTCCTGCTGCCACGATCAGAAGATCGGCGTCTTTGGCCTCTGTATAGTCTCCCGCCCTTACGAGACACCGTTTGGGTAAATAAACCGTGGCGTCAAATAGATCCATGGCCTGGGCTGCCGCCTTTTTCCTGTCAATATCAATGTAGACGATCTCCTCACAGAGTCCCTGGGAAATAAGAGCATATCCCGCATGAGAGCCAACATGACCTGCACCTACGATAACTATCTTTCTTTTCTGTAGTTCCATGATTCTGCCTCCTTTATTCCTGATCCCATCAATGAGTGTTCTTTTTTACTATCTGATTGCCGATGATCTGAATGATGCTTACCATCAAAACAAGTACCAGTATGGTTACGTAGGTCACATCCACCTGATTCCGGTCATGCCCGTAGCGGATGGCGTAATCCCCCAGTCCTCCTGCACCTACCGCTCCTGCCATAGCCGTCAGACCAAGAAGGCTGATGGCGGTAATGGTGGTGCTGCGGGCAATTCCGGCAATGCTCTCCCGCAAGTATACACTGAAGATGATTTCCATAGGGCTTTTTCCCATGGAAAGAGCCGCTTCGATCAGCCCCCGGTCAATCTCTGCCAGTGCACTTTCGATCTGGCGGGCGAAAAACGGCACCGTTCCAAATACCAGGGGAACAATGGCACCTTCCACACCGATGGCCGTCCCCATAATCATTCTGGAAACCGGCATAACACCCGTAAGAAGTATAATAAAGGGAATGGACCGGAAGAAATTGATGACTTTATCAAATACCTGAAAAACTCCCTTATGTTCCAATATTCCGGAAGGCCTTGTTACGGTAATGGTAACTCCAAGGATCATACCCAGAACAAAGGAAATGGAACCGGACCAGAATGCCATAATAAGCGTATCGATAATGGCCTCATAAAAGGTCGGAAGCTTTCCCATAACATTGGGGATTATACTATGAAGCAAGTCCAGCATCTTTAATCACCTCCACTCCTACATTTTTTTCTGTCAGATAATCAATGGCCTTCATTAACTGTTCCCGTGCTCCGCTCATGATCGCCACCGTGCCGCCGATGGGGGCATCCTGAATGATTTCAATATCGGAAAATATGATGTTCAAGTCAATACCAAAGGTTCTTGAGACTGTGGATATCAGCGGTTCTGAAACATTTTTCTGTACATAAGACAGACGGACAATGATTTCGCCGGGTTTCAGCCTGGTCACCGGAGAATCCTCTGAAAGAAGACCTTCGATCTTCTGTAAATTCGATGTGGTCCGGATAAAATCCCTTGTCACTGCCTCTTTGGGATTTGCAAAGATAGAGAACACCTCTCCTTCCTCCACAAGCCGTCCCTTTTCCATAACGGCCACACGTCCGCAGATTTCCTTGATGACCGCCATTTCATGGGTGATGACCACTACGGTGATTCCAAGCTGCTTGTTCAGCTTTTTTAAAAGCTGCAGAATTGATTTGGTGGTCTGAGGGTCCAGGGCGCTGGTTGCCTCATCACACAAAAGCACCTTTGGGTCATTGGCCAAAGCTCTGGCAATGGCAACTCTTTGTTTCTGGCCGCCGGAGAGCTGGTTTGGATAGGCATTTTCTTTATCACCGATATCCACAAGGCGCAGCAGTTCCCGTACCTTTTTTTCCTTTTCTGCTTTGCTGAGACTGCTTCCTTTTAATGGAAAGGCCACATTTCCAAATACCGTACGGGAAGGCATCAGATTAAAATGCTGGAAAATCATACCGATTCCTTTTCTGGCAGTTCTCAGTTCTTTTGCGGACAGGGCAGTAAGTTCTTTTTCATCTACCGTTACCTTGCCGCTTGTGGGCACCTCCAGCAAATTGATGCATCGGACCAGTGTGGACTTTCCCGCTCCGGAAAAGCCGATGATACCGAATATTTCCCCTTTATCAATGGATAGGGATACATCCTTTATCGCGTGGACTTCCCGCTCACCGGTTCCAAAGACCTTAGAGATATTCTTAAGTTCAATCACGTTTTTTCCTCCCTTAAAATGCAAAAAAACGGTCTCCCGAAGGCTCCCGTTTCTGGTCTATGGTAAAACTGTGCAAAATTATGCACTTTTTTACTTCCCTGACTGAGAGCACAAAAAATAAAAAGAAGAGCAACACATCAGAACCATCGCCATAGCCATGTTCTTATCAATACCGGATTTACCATTTGCTGTGTTTGCCATCATTTTCATTTGAAGCTCCCATCTTATACTCTTTAACATACTAGTTTTGTTGGTATAATAGCACCCCGACTCTCCGTTGTCAACTCAAAATTTATAAATATTCATATCTTTTTCAATTTATAAGTTTTAAATACATTTCCGCTCCAAAAAATAAAACGTGCAGGACACCGGATCTCTCCACCTCCCTGCACGTTTTTTTAATCCCCGACTTTCCTGATATCAAACATCTGTTCCAGTAAAAGCCAGTTGGCACGGAAAAACTGCATCAGCTGCCAGTAACCTGCGCCTGTCAGTCCAAGTTCCTTAATCAAATCAAATTTTGCTTTATAGCTTCTCACATCTTCAAACCATACCTCATGCTCCACTCCATACTGCCAGTAACGGAAATAGGGTGACATGGCAACCTCATCAAACTGGATCTCCACTCCATGTTCAATGGCAAGCGCAATGGCTTCCAGATTGTTGATTGTGGTTGCACGGGTCACGCCTCTTTCATATGGAAGCGGCCAGTCATAGCCATAATTGGGAATCCCAAGACTTATTTTCTCCTTCGGAATCTCCGTTAAGGCATACTCTGCCACTCTCCTTACCATATTGATCGGCGCAACCGCCATCGGAGGGCCATAAGTATAGGAACCGTCAGGCCATAAGTCATAAAGCTGGCGGACAGACCTGCTTAACCTTCGATGGAAATATTTACTTCAAAAGGGATTCCATCTGCGGACAGCTTCACGCAAAGCACCTGGCTGGAACCCATCTTAATGGATATATTGTTGCCATATAACAGCGTTGGGGTTGAGATATCCACCATGATTCCGATCTCGGAAAAAAACGTAGCAGCATTGGCCGTAAGCATATTGGCCAATTCAGAAACAGCACTCTGAGCCATCTCATCAAACTCTTCCACCGGCATTCCCATCATCATCACAGATGCAATTTTCCTGGAGCCGTTAAGATCGGTGCAATATACCACATTTCCCTTGACCTCTCCCACGATTCCCACAGTCATGACCACACCGGTATTGGTCAGATTATCATCTTTCAGACAGATGCTGTCTTTCTTTATCTCATTAAAGCCCAGTTGCGGCATTACAGAAAAAAATGCCTGTACGAAAGGATTTATGTATTTTACATCCAATGATCGTCACCCCTTTGAAATCCGACATTAAGAAGTATATCTCCGTATGCTGTTCCGGCATGGACGGAAGTTGTGTAAAAGCCGGGAGTTGCTATATGAACACTCTCTCCATGCATAATGGTCGGAGGAGCCACACGCAGCCCGTATGCCTTATTTTTCCTGTTAAGTGCAGAACAGGCGTTTCCTGAAATAATATTGGTAAGCTCGCCGATTACTGCAGTCACTTCATCGGTTGTATTTGCTTCCTTTTTCAAAATGGCCGACGTCAACCGGCTGGCCGTATCCATATCCACTGCAATCAGCATTCTGCCGGAAAACTTTCCGATGATTCCAACAATAATGGTCAGCTCCTTGGATTCAAACTCCTTATCACAGACAGACTTTTCCTCAAACCTGACCAGAGTCTTTGTCATCTTATTGACCGCATCCAGTAAAGCTTCCTTGAAAATCTCCATGTGCTCGTCCATTAAGGTTTCATATAATTTATCGGATTCCATCACCCGGCTGATCGCAGTCACAAGGTTGTCCTCATCAATGGGCTTTTGTATGTAAGCCGAAACGTTGTTTTCCCTTGCGGCTTTCACGATTTCGTCATCCATCATGGAACTGATCACAATTACTTTAATATCCTTATTAATTTCATGGATTGCCCGTGTGCATTCCAGCCCGTCGGTTCCCGGCAATGTCATATCCATGGTCACCAGCTGGGGCATTTTTTCTTTTACCACTGCTTTTACTTTATCTAATGTTCCCGCTTCTCCAACGACTTCAAGCCCGTGTTTTTCAAGAATGCCCTTGATATAGGCAATGGAAAAAGGGGAATCATCAACGATTACAACTTTTGTACCAACCATACAAGCAATAATCCTCCTGATTAAAAGATTCATTTCCAAAACAATTCATTGCCATAAACATACCATGTATTTCCATCTTTTGTCAAAGCATTTTATATTCCTTTTCATTCTCTAATGTCAAAAGGATTATTCCGGCCTTAATGCAGGCAATGCCACTTTTGCAATTTGCTTTAATATGTCCTTTACCTCTTCGGGCGTCGTGTCTTTGCAGCATTCATCATAGAAAACAAAGGTCGTATCCTGTTTTTTTACTTCTTTTACCGGCTTATTTCCCATACCACTGCCCCTTTCTGATTGATTCTATGTGATTCTATGCCAATGAGATTGTACATCTTTCCTATTGAGTCACTACTATTTTAAGAAGATTTCCCATAAGATTACATATACTTTTAAAGGAGTCATTCATGTCTTATCTCATGTATTTGCGCAAAAGCCGGGCGGACAAAGAAGCAGAAGCAAGAGGAGAAGGTGAAACACTGGCCCGCCATGAACAATTACTGAAGGAACTGGCTGATAAACTGCAGCTTCCCATTGGTGCCATATATAAAGAACTGGTTTCCGGTGAAACCATTTCCGCACGTCCCAAAATGCAGCAGACCCTGCTGGAAGTCATGCAGGGCATGTGGGAAGGTGTTCTTGTGATGGAGGTGGAACGTCTGGCCAGAGGAGACACCAAGGACCAGGGAACGGTTGCCGAGGCCTTTAAATTCAGCAACACGAAGATCATCACCCCTTTAAAAACCTATGATCCGTCCGATGAATTTGACGAGGAATATTTTGAATTCAACCTCTTTATGTCGCGCCGGGAATATAAGACCATTAACCGACGGATCCAGAGAGGCCGTATTGCCGCATTCCGGGATGGCTGGTACATAGCAGGAACTGCTCCCTATGGGTATAAAAAGGTAAAGCATAAGGGAGAGAAAGGTTACACCCTTGAGATCATTCCGGAAGAAGCAGAGATTGTTGCATACATTTATGAACTTTACACCCACGCTTTTCTTGGCTCTTATCAGATCAGGGACCGGTTAAATGAATTAAATGTCCCCTCTCCCGGCGGGAAATCCTGGTCTGCTTCCTCTGTAACCGATATTCTGAGCAACCCAGTCTACTGCGGATACCAGAGGTGGCAGCGGCGGAAGGTTCAAAAACAAATCCTTGGCGGAAGGATCGTGGAATCCAGACCAAAGGCCAGGAACTGCGAAACGGTAAAGGGTCGCTTTCCTTCTATTATAGAAGAAGAAAAATATGATCTGGTGCAAAAGATCAAGGCCGGAAAGCCCCTTCCTGCAAATCCGGATACTGCCCTGCAAAATCCACTGTCCGGTCTGATCTACTGTGCAAAATGCGGCACACTTCTAACCAGGCAATCAGGCAATGCCAGACTGCCCCATGCCATCCTCCGCTGTCCAAACAGCAGATGCGGCAACATTTCCTCCCCCCTTCACCTTATCGAAGAGCAGGTAATCGAAGGCTTAAAGGAATGGCTGCCGGCGTATGAACTGAGCTGGCCGGAAGACATGGAAATAGAAAACCGGTCCACACGCTCTGTCTTAGAAAGTTCCATACATAACCTGATGGATAAATACGACCAGACCGTAAAACAGCTGAATGCTGCCTATGATTTACTGGAGCAGGGCGTATATTCCCCGGAGGTTTTTAGGAAACGGCACAGCACTCTGGAATCCCAGAAAGCAGAACTTTTCACCGAACTGGAGCACTTAAAAGATGAGCAGAACCGGATAGCCGCAGAGAAAGAGGCAAATAAAAGCTTTCTTCTGCCAGCCACGCATTTTATTGATGTTTACAGGGAAATAGAGGATATAAGGATTCGCAACTTTATGCTTAAGAATGTTTTAGACCATATTGAATATTTAAAAACAGAAAGGAATAAAAAAGGAGCCGGTAATACGGCCAATTTTACCTTAACATTTTACCCAAAGCTTCCGGAAAGCAATTAGCATCAGCGGATTGACAGAAGCTGTTATTACCTGTGACTGACCGGTCCTTATGTATACCCCCACTCATAAGTCATTATAAGAACCCGGTTGGCAGAGGCACCCAGCAGCCCGTAATCCACGCCTTCATATAAAAGACCAGGCTGATCTGCCGAAGTCTTAGGGGCGAGGGCAATCGTTACCTGATAACCAAACTGGTTCATGATCTCCGTCGCCCGCCTTACGAATACCGCATAAGCCAGCCGGTCATCGGCCATGATATATTCAAAATCAATATCCAGCCCCCCATACCTTTTTTCCTGCATCTCCAGTCCCAGATTCCACAGAAGCCTCTGCTGGACCTGGGTATTATGTACCACGATCGAAACCAGATTGTTGTTAAATTTCCCGTCAGGACCGAGAGGCGTCAGGGTCAGAATCGGGCGCACCCCCTCATCCAGAGCCCGTTCAATCATCCACTCAGGGTCGATTGCCGGAGGAACCAGATCCCCATTTTCTGTAAATCCATAGGAGAATACGTAAAGATCCGTTAAAAACGGGAGCGTTTGATCCAGATTATCCGGCTCGATAAAGGGGTATGCATACCCAAATACATAAAGAGGAGTCTTGTCTTCAGGAGGACTGTACTCTGCGATATAAAGCGCCTGGCCCACAGCCAGGCGGTATGGAGGATCGATCTGGTTATCATACACCAGAGTCTCCACCGGTATTCCCTGCGCATTGGCAATGGAGTCCACACTATCCCCCGGTTTTACCACGTATATTTTCATAACAGCATCCTTTTATCAGAATTGGTAAAGCATATGTGAAAACATGCAGAAACATGATAGATAGGGGGCCGGTTTCTAATTTCTTTAGAAAAACAAAGCGCGTTATTCATGAAAGTACAAGCCGACCTTTAAAAACTGTGCTTTTTCGGTCAAAATGTATATTTAAATGATTTTCAGCATTACCGGCTTTAAATCCTTTCCATAGCTCTATTTTTTCATTTAACAGGCATTTCATAATATAAATTTTTATTAAAATGCGTGAACAAACATAGGCATGTGCTGTAAAAAATCCCTGGATATCTTGTATTTATGGTAACTATGTATATCCGATTTCATAGTATATATAAAAAGTCTTAAGGTTAAAAACCATGTATATGTATACCCATCAAGGTAACTCTTACTATTCCATGCAGCCCGCTTATCAGATGTCTTTCATAAGAATTCTTCACGCCTCCCCTGATGCTCCCGCTGTGGACATATATGCAAATAACAATTTAATTGCAGAAGGACTTTCCTACAAACAGTTGACCAGTTACCTTCCAATTTTACCCGGCAATTATGAGATACAGGTATATCCGGCGGGAAACCAGACAAATGCTGTCATAGATACAAATGTAACCATTCCTCAAAACAGCGCCTTTACAGTAGCTGCCGCAGGCGAATTATCGGATATCGGCTTAATGCCAATTCCTGAAATGTTTATGCCAAATATGCCAATGGGAATGGGAAATGCTTCCTTTGTACGGTTTGTACATCTCTCTCCAAACGCTCCTGCAGTAGACATTACACTGCCAGACGGAATGATACTCTTTGAAGATGTATCCTATACACAGTTTACTGACTACCTTGCAGTAAATCCGGGAACCTATACCCTTCAAGTCCGGCCGACTGGAAGTAATCAGGTTGCATTAACAATACCTGACGTAACTCTGATGCCCGGCGCAATTTATAGTATTTTTGCAGTTGGCCTTGTTGGAGAAACACCACCATTAGAAGCAGTTATTGCTGTAGATGGGGAATATCAGTAAAATGACGTAAGACCCACATAAATGCGTTTTTTTATAAACGATATTTATGTGGGTTAAATATCAGTTTTGTTGATTTAAAACAATAAAAAACTACCAGCTTAATACTGATAACTGGTAGTTTACTTATAACATTTTATTAAACGAATTGTCCTTCTTTAGGAGTATATTTCCCAGTGACCTCAATAATATTTCCGTCTGGATCAGAGAATTGAAAATAATAATACGGCCTAACATTACAGACATACTTAATTTTTGTAAGGTTATCAGTAATATCTAGAGTTCTTATCCTCTCAAGTTCTATTTTTAAATCCTCAGTCCAAAAATTCAAAACAAATTTATGGGTGTTAGGTGCAAGCGCAATTTCTCTCATATTATCAAAGGAGTTTTCATATTCTCCCTTATGTATTACCTTATCAGGATTATCTGTATCAAAATGGCCATTCATCAATGAAATACAATTTCCTTCAAACATAAACATTGCAAAACGATTCATATTTTGCTTAGCAACTGGAACTTAAAGTATTTTTTCATAAAAAACAATTGATTCTGCAAAGTTATTAACAATCAAGTAAATGCTTTCAAGATGCATAACAGATCCTTCTAATGTTTAATTATAGCAATACAATACAACTTTATTTACCAACTATCGATATTCAGTTTTCAAAGTGCTAATAAATCTCAGCTAACCAAAGTTTAAAACACTTCTATCATCCATCACTTGAGAAGCTTCTGGAACACATGAGCTGCGCAGAATTGCGTCAAGTTCATGTCTTAAAGAATGCACGAATCCCTAATCAAGAATAATCTGATCCGCTCTTTGTCCTTTTAAGTACCTTGATTCTGGAAGCACTACAATATACTCAGTTCCGCCTTGTATTCTTAACATATTTTTTGTTTTGGATACAATTTGTTCCGTTTCTTTTCTATATACCGCATCAAGTACTCTTTTACCCCTTTGCATGTGTTCTGATATGATTAATATTCTTAGCATTTCACACCTTCTTCAATAAAAAAACCACTAACTTTGTTACTGCTAGTTAGTAGTCTTAAAATTACAAATTGGCATATGTCAGTTTTTTATTTTGATTATTTTTTACATAAGCAATGTAGTACGACTCCATCTTCTGCCTTATGTATTTTTCCGGGCTCACAAAGCACCACAGAAAATCCAGCATTTTCAACGAAACTTAAAAGCTCTTGGGGTAAAAATGCTTCCCAATAAATTTCAGTATTGGCATATGGATAAAATTTTCTACCGCTTACATATTGCTTATGGTGTTCCATTAAATATTCATAATCATGACCGGAAAAACTTAGTAAGCCATCTTTTTTAAGAACACGCTTACACTCACGCAGAAATTTACACTTATACGTATCCCCATACAATAAGCCAAATGTTTGAGCCCATATAATGATTACTTCAAATGAAGCATCATCAAACGGTAATGTATGCCCATCATATACCAAGAAATCAATGTCATAATAGCTTTTTAAGGATAATTTTGTAACTTGTTTTATAACTTCTTCTGAAATATCAATGCCTATAATAGAAAATCCCAAATCGAAAAGCGCAAATGCCTCTCTCCCCATTCCACATCCAATATCAAGAATTTTTGCTTCTCTCGGGAAAAAGTCAGTGACTGCTCGTTCCCATTTTTTAAGTTCTCCTTTATTCCAATAGACCATTTCATCTACATTTTCTTTATCTTCATACCACTTGTGCACGATATCATTCATGACATATTCACCTTACTTATTACCAATAATTTTCTTACTTTATTTTATATTACTGGAAAAGCTACTAACTATCAATATTAAGTTTCCAATTATAATCTTAAAGCGAATAAAACTTCCAGAAATGTTGCAAAGACAAACCAACAAAATATACTCCTCAAATTACATTATTAATACATTACAACCTAAATAAAAGACTCTTTATTTTATATTTTAAGTTATTAAAGAATAAATAGATAACATGCCTTAAAAACCAAGAAAGATAATCCTACAGCCCTGACTGGTATTCAGGGGCCTCATACGATTGATATCCCCCTACTTCCCATGTCCAGCTTTCCCTTAAGCTGGCAATGTTATTCTTGGACTTTAAAACCTCTAAATTATCCATTTTTTTGAAAGGAACCAGGATATTCTTCACGCTGCGCATCGTCTCTGCCTCCGTATATTATTTTTTAAAATCATACTGTTATTTTAATAAAAAGCTAATCCTAAAAATATATGTACTCCTACAACAACTTTCTTAGCTTACCTCTTTTTTAATTTACTGTTATTACCATTATATTTTCATAAATTATGTCTATAATAATACTGTGTTCAAGAAACACATTAAAGCCAAAGGTATAAAAGCATGGATGACAATGTGGAAATAACAATAGGTTGTTAATGAAGTATTGTTGACTGCTAAAACCTTAATAAGAAAAATGCCCTCATATAAATCTTGGGGGCATTTTTCTTTATTGCTTTACAAATTTCGGACAAATCCGAAACTTTTCGCACTGCTTTTTATATTCTCTTTATTTCGCTGGGTTAGCTCTCCAGAGTGATTCTCTACGGGCGACTTACATTTATTGCATTCAATGGTGTAATACACACTCCTGCGCAAATCCACTACTTTTCCCCTCTCCGACACTCTAGAAAATATATTAGTTCACATATTCTTTTAACTGGTTTTATATTTTTTATCTGAATTGTTCATGGATAATTCAGATACTTTTCTTCCATAATCCAAATTCCAATTAATTTATAACAACAAAAAACTACTAACTATATTCTGCTAGTTAGTAGTCCATGCTTACTTAATAAGTTTTTGATGCAATTAATGCATCTTCAAGTCGTTTCTTATTGCTTTCTCATAATGATTGCCCTTTCTTTAAAACCAAGACTTCCCCAAAATTTTCGCCCTCTATCATTCCAGCAAAAAACGTCCAAATCGATACATTCGGTATTTAATTCTTTCAAAAGCAAATTGAAAGCGACGGTTCCATTTCCTCCACGCCGATATGATCTGCAAATAAAAAAATCAATGAGGTAATAAGGATTTTTCTCTTTATTAACCAGAGCATAACCGACCACACTCTCTTCAACAAATAAAAACCCATGGCAGCCTGAATCTATATATTTACTTAATCTGTCCTCAAATTGTTCAATAGATAGTACCTTATCACTTGGTTCATCTTCAAATAATTGGCTGGTCATTTCGGCAACTAACCCTAATTCACTATGGTGTACTTTTTTAATATCCATATACCCTCCCCAAAATATAAATAATATATACGCCTATTTTAATTATAGGATATAAGTTTCAACTAACTGTCAATATTATGTCCTCATTGTGTTCTAATACGTTAAATATGAGTTTTGTAGATTTACCGCAATAAAAAACTACCAGCTTAATACTGATAGTTAGTAGTTTTCTTTACATATTCAATTTTATTGGCTTCACATTATGCTCATAATAAGAAATTCAATACATTAAATATTATGGAGGTCTATATCATACTCCATTCTTTTAGCTGTCTTAATGGCAATATCTTTTCCAACAAGTCTATTAAGAAGATAAAAAGACATATCGATTCCGGCTGAAATACCACCAGATGTGATTATATCGTTTTCATCAACATATTTGACTCCTCGTTGAACCTTTATCTCCTTATGCTCACTTTCCAGTCTATCTATATCCAGCCAGTGTGTAGTTGCTCTTTTCCCATCTAATAACCCAGCCTCAGCCAATAAAAATGAGCCTGTACACACAGACGCAATAATATCGCATTCCCTTGCTCTGATCTTAATCCATTTTTTAAGAATTTCATTTTGAATTTCTATTTCTTCTGCTCCATACCCGCCGGGTACAATTAATATATCAAAATGAGGACTATTATTAAAATCAAAATCTGGTTGAACCTTTAGACCATTTCGGGCGGTGATTAAATCTGTTGTTTGGGCGACAGTCTTTACTGTAAAAGGCTTCTGTTGACAATTTGGATATGAAGCACTGGAAAAAACTTCAAATGGGCCAGCAAAATCCAGCAATTCAACGTCGTTAAAAAGAAGTATACCAACGTTCCAATGCTTTTTCATATCTATTCCTCCAATCTCATGCGTATCTGGAATGGGTTCCATTATTTAAATAATCTTCATGAATAGACTACTACACATCTTACTAACTATCAATATTAAATTTTCAATGTGCTCTACTCCGTTAAATTCTAATTCGTAAAATAACTTAAATTTCTTACCTATTTTCAAAGAATAATTAAAAAGCAATTCTCCTGCCAGGAATTCATCCCCCTTATAGCCTTTCGCAAAATATCTTTCGCTTTCCCTGCAGAGAATGTCCGTATAGTATTTCCTTTCCACGGCTTTTGCATAAAATATGTTTCTCTTTATATATTGAATCCATTAAACATTCTACCTTTATTCTTTTCAATATTTTTACCTTCTCAAAATCTTTGCTTACCTGATTTGCTACAATAAAAAACTACTAACTTAATACTGATAGTTAGTAGTTGGTGATTACTATTTTTAAACCGAAATAAAGTTACTACTTTGCATTTAGCTTTGAATAGATAAATGTATCTTTCCAAATTGGTTGATTATTGTCATCCCTCCAGAAATACACATTTTTCTTTAAATATCCTTCTTGAGTAAAACCCATTCTCTCCAATAAACTCCATGAATTTTGATTGTCCGGATCACAGTTAGCGAAAATTCTATGAATTCCATTCTGAAATGCCATTTCAATAAGTTTTTCACAACTTTCTTTTGCATATCCCTTTTTCCAATAGTATTCGTTAAATACAAATCCTATTTCCAATGATTCAAAATCACTTTTTCCTAAATATACATTACCAATCATCTTGTTAATATCCCTCAACTCTACAGCTATCATTTCATCAGAAGAAATTCTCCATTTCAAGTTATCTCTTACTTCATTTATAGTCTTAGATTTATATGGCTCAAATTCTACAACTTTAGGATTGGACAAATATTCAAATAAATCCTGTAAATCATCTTCTTTATACCTTCTTAAAATCAATCTGTCCGTTTCTGCTATAATTGTATTGCCTTCCATAATTGTTAATCCCCCCTTTATTTTCTTGACTTTATAATACAATAAACTTCACTAATTATCAATTATCAAGCTTTTATTGTTCTTTCATACGTTAAATCTTTATTATCCCTTAAATTCAGTTTGTTTTGGAATAACTGCCTACTGTCATAAAGTCTCTCACATTACCGTCATATAACATTTATAAATTTACTAACGTATTACAAAAGTCAACCAATGCCCCATCCTTTTTAGCTACAACATATTTCCTAAGTAGAGTTTTGCCTTCTTCACGTAAAATACCACCATAACATTTTGGAAACGTATATGATTTCAATACTTCATTGCTCGTTCTCCATCTGTCATTTAATAATGATATAGCTCCATCAACAGGTGATTCTACTGAATAATATACTTCTCCTATAAAGAATCCCATTGCTGCACCTAAACACATCATACATGGCTCCAATGTTGCAAAAAGTTGCATTTTTTTTCTTTCCTTTACCGGGTAACCTTTTTCATCTACCTCCCATAGGACTTTCATCTCTGCATGTCTAAGATAAATTTTACTATTTTCTCCTGAAGAATAGGCTTTACCTATAATTTCATTCCCTTTAAAAATCACCGCTCCAACAGGCAGTTCCCCATTATTTAGGGCTAGTTCACCTACCCGGATTGCCAATTTCATTTTTTCTTCAATAGTCATCCTTTTCCTCACAATGCTTTTTATATAATTTTAAAGGATTTCTTACCAACTATCAATCTAAAGTTCTCCATACAATACTTTCTTTCACAAACTCTTCACAGATCCATCAAATTCCCGTCACAATTCCCCTGTATATTAATAATTACAAAAAGGTGAACAACCTTTTCATATAAACTTTTTCATACTCAGCCGGCAGGATTCCCCTCTTGCCGGCTCCTCCCATTTTATACGGTATCTGACATCTTGTCCCATTTGGAACTCCTCCCACTTATGGCCCATTGGTACCAGTGATTTATCCAAAACTGTTAGAAAAGCGGCCTTAAATGCTCACCCCCATTCTGGATATGCTGATATAAAAATGGATAAACTGGAAACATATTGCAACGCAGTCAAAATACAGTCAACCAACACTATAGAAGCATTCAAACGCCCATAGATAAAAGGTTTCCCAGCTTCATAAAAAAGTAAAGTGCTTTTTCACCGTCTTCGTTGTATAATGATTGAAAAGGAGGTTTTCTTATGCAGAATATCTTGGTATGTGATGATGACAAACAAATTGTAGAAGCTATTGATATATATTTAACAGGAGAAGGATTTCATATTATAAAGGCTTATGACGGCTTTGAAGCCCTGGAACTCATGGATGAAAATGAAATTGACTTAATGATTCTTGATGTAATGATGCCTGGGCTGGACGGAATACGTACTACCTTAAAGGTCCGGGAGACCAGCAGCATTCCCATCATTATCCTTTCTGCAAAATCAGAGGACACGGATAAGATCCTGGGCCTTAACATCGGTGCCGATGATTATATTACAAAGCCCTTCAATCCCCTGGAGCTGGTTGCAAGAGTCAAATCCCAGCTTCGCCGCTATACCCAGCTTGGCAATATGAACCAGCAGCCTGCAGGAGCCATTTACAAATGCGGCGGACTCGCAATCAATGATGATAATAAGGAAGTGACCATTGATGATGAGCTGATCAAGCTGACCCCCATTGAATATAACATTCTTCTCCTTCTGGTGAAGAATGCAGGAAAAGTATTCTCCATCGATGAGATCTACGAGCAGATATGGAATGAAGAAGCCATCGGCGCAGACAATACCGTAGCCGTACACATCCGCCACATCAGGGAGAAAATAGAGATCAACCCCAGAGAACCCCGGTATTTAAAGGTTGTATGGGGCGTAGGCTATAAGATCGAGAAGCAGTAGGAGTGATTATGAAGAAAAGAAAAGAATCTGCGGTCCTTATGCATATCTTCTTCTCCTTTCTTGTGGTGGTTGGCGTTACCATCATGTATAACAACATCCACTACGGGGAGGGGATCGACTGGATCACTCATGAAACTTATGAGGACACCCCTGAATTCACCCGCCAGCTTAAATCCGATATTGATGAGATTTTCAACTATGTAAAATACAAAGAAGTGTTTGAAACCGACGGCCGGATCGACTATTCAAAGCCTATTGTCCGGATCACTGACGGTCCCGGTAAGACAAAGGAATTTACGGTAGATGAGATGATCCGCAGGGCCAAATCCCAGGGCTATTATCTGAATGAACAGTTTAAAGTCAGCGGAGGCCACCCATCTGCAGCCAACGGGGACAATCCGGACGTTCGGGTGGATTACCGGGCTTATGAGCCTGATTTTGAAGCGACCGAGCCGGGAGAGAGCTTTCTTACCATGGACCAGCTTTCCTATGAGGTCCTTACCCATCTGGGTAACTATTACTCCTTTTACTACCGCTTTATCCAAAATCCCAGCAACTTAAAATTTGAAATTCTTTACCAGAACACAAAAGATGATTATAAGCTATACCGAAATGTCACGGGAAAAGACTTAAGCGACTTTAAAGCCATGGGGAAATACCTTTACGTGACAGGAGAATCCTTGTACGCGGATTCTAATTTAGCCACCGTTCCAAAGAACGTATCAGCCCAGCTGGAAAAGATGAATCCCTATAACAACGGCAATTATCATATGACCATCGCCGTAGATACTTCCTACCCATACGACGACGCTTACGCCAGGGCAGACGCTTCCTATGACCGTATGCGGCTGTTATATATCTTCGGGATCGTAAGCCTTGTAGCAGGCATTCTGGGCAGCGCAGCTACCCTCTACGCTCTGGTTTCCCTGACCGGATACCGGGAAAAAGAATCCAATGCCCCCAGACTGGAGCGGTTCGACCGGATTCCTGCGGAAAGCTGCTTTCTTGTTTTTGCCGGTGCCACTTTGTTTGCCCTGTTTCTGGCAGAAAAGCTGTTTAACAAGATCATTCACCTGTTTCTCGCCTATGAACAATGGTTTTACGGGGAACTGGTTTTAAGAGTGCTGATATACTACGGGGCAGGCCTAATGTTCGCTTTGAGCATGTTAAAACGCTATAAGGCAGGTACTCTTTGGAAGGAAAGCCTCTTATGCCGCTGGCGGAATCACTTCGCCCTGTATTTTAAAAATCACCGGTTCACGACCAGAATCGCATGTTCCTATGTTCTGTTTCTGGTTTTTAACACCTTCATGATACTGGCCTTTTGCGTTCTGCTTTTTACTTACAACGATCTGGCCTCCCGCATTCTAATGGGCGCAATCGTGATCTTATTCCTTTGTTCTGATCTCTGGGTCTTTCACAAGATGTACCACAATGCATGGGAGACGGACCAGATCAATCAGGCTCTTTTGCATATTTCCGAAGGAAATACATCCTATAAGATCGACACCCAGGCCTTTTACGGAAAAGAGCGGGAACTGGCGGAAAATATCAATCACATCAGCACCGGTCTGGAGTTCGCCCTCCAGGAAAAGGTACGAAGCGAGCGTTTAAAAACCGATTTGATCACAAACGTCTCCCACGATATCAAGACGCCGCTTACTTCCATTATTAACTATGTGGATCTCATTAAAAGAGAGGGAATCAAGGACCCTAAGATATTAGGCTATCTGGAGGTTCTGGAACAGAAATCCCAACGCTTAAAGACCCTGACCGAAGATCTGGTAGAGGCTTCCAAGGCAAGTTCCGGGAATTTAAAGCTAGACATCGCCAGCATTGATTTTGTAGAGCTGATCCACCAGACCAACGGAGAGTTTGAAGAGAAATTTTCCCTCCGCCATCTGGAGCTTGTCTCTGATTTACCGGATGAATCCTACTTCATCGAAGCAGACGGCAGATACTTATGGAGAGTCCTTGAGAATCTGTATAATAACGCATTTAAGTATGCCATGGAACACAGCCGGGTGTATGTGGATATTATTGAAAAGGAAGACATGGTCATTTTTACCATGAAGAATATTTCAGAAAACCCGTTAAATATACGGGCCGACGAACTGACAGAACGTTTTGTCCGGGGTGACGTAGCCAGAACCACAGAAGGAAGCGGCCTTGGGATTTCCATTGCCAAAAGCCTGACGGAGCTTCAGGGCGGACAATTCATGTTATATATTGACGGGGATTTATTCAAAGCCAGTGTGGCTTTCCCCATTAAGAGATAAACAAGAGGGAGTGCAGGTCCCAAACGCGGCCTGCACTCCCTCTTCCACTTTTTGCTTCACTGATTCTTAACCAAAGATTCTCCATCCGCAGATAAAGTTATTTCTCCACCAGTTACTTAAGGTACGCTCCACGACCTTACCGTTACTGGAAGATGCATCAATGACCTTTCCGCCTCCGGCAACGATTCCCACATGTCCGCTTACCACAATGATATCACCTGCCTGCAGGCTTCCAAAGCTGCTGATCTTCGTATATTTGCCAACACTTCTCCAACCGGAAGAAGTCAGATAGCTCTGCCTTACCCCTGCCTGATTGAGGGACCAGTAGATAAATCCGGAGCAGTCAAAGGAACTAGGGCCTTTGGCCCCCCATACATAAGGACGCCCAAGCTTTGATCTTGCAACCGACAAAAGTCCGCTTACACCGGAGCCGCCTTTTACCGTTCCCCCTTTTGAGCTGCTTCCTTTTCCGCCGCTTCCTGATGAGCCAGCGCTCTTTATTCCGCTTCCCATAAGCTTATTAAGAGTATTTTGACCTACCAGACCATCCGCGGACAGACCGTTATTGCTTTGAAATGCTTTTACAGCACTTTGCGTTACTTCTCCATAATAACCGGTAACATTGGCGGAAGCCAGATAGCCGTACTTATTTAACAGCTGCTGGACCTTTATTACGGAGTCGCCCTGCTCTCCCATGGTCATTCCGTTTGGCTGAGCCTCGGAGCTTGTTAAGGCCAATCTGGTGGAAGGCCCTAAATATCCGTCGACTACAAGGTCATTGCGGGCCTGGAACTGCTTGACGGCAGTTACCGTATCGCTGCCGTATGCCCCATCCGGTTCCGACATTAAGTATCCCAGCGCTTTCAACCGCTGCTGGCTGACTAAAACAACATCACTCTTTTCTCCATAGGATAAAAGGTTTGGCCTGATCTCTTCGCTGTAAAGCAGGTTAATGGTCTGCCGTCCTACTTTTCCGTCAATATTAAGGCCATTCACCTCCTGCAGTTTCTTAACCGCTGATTCCGTCTCATCGCCAAAGCTTCCGGAAACCTGTCCTGCATCCGCAAGGTATCCAAGTTCATAAAGACGGGTCTGTATCCGTAAAATATCGTCTCCAGCCACCCCCTTAGATACCGCATAGTATTTGGCAGAAGGAGACATAATGGATTCCAGCGTCTGGGCACCCACAATTCCGTCCTGTGCCAGTTCATTCTGACGCTGATAGGTCTTCACAGCCATTTCCGTCACGTTCCCGAAATACTGCGTCGGCTCATCATTATCCATAAATCCCAATTCCATCAACCGCTGCTGCAGACTTGCCACAACCGGATGCTCCACGCCGTTTCTTAAGTACTCCGGGATCGGATTCTCTTTCTGTTCCGGTACGTCTTTCAGCCGCGGCAGCAGATCTCCTCCCGGAGAAAGCAGGCTGACTGGCTGAAATTCCTTTTTTGCAAGAGAAGGGCTGGCCTCAGAAGTTGTAGCAGTCCCTTTTTCTGCCGCCCCTTCTACATTGGTACATCCGGACAGAAATGCTGCTGCCGCTGCTGCTATAAAGAGGGAACGGACAGAACGTCTTTTCCATTGTATTTTTATGTTCATAAATCAGATTCCTTTCCTATGTAAAATCAGGTCTATTTTAGCATAAATTTGTCAGAAAGGGAAAGGGAATTTATCTCATTGCACCAAAAGGCCGCTTATGATATATTTAAATCAAAAGAAAAACTACTCTTTGAAAAGAATAGTTTCATTAAAGGAGGGATTTATATGACACCTGTTTTATGGGCTGCCGGAGGTACCGGCTTTACATTTCTCATGACGACACTGGGGGCTTCTGTGGTATTTTTCTTCCGGAAGGAGGTAAATCAGGCGGTACAGAGAATTTTTCTGGGCTTTGCCGCAGGCGTCATGATTGCAGCTTCCGTCTGGTCGCTTTTGATACCGGCCATTCAAGAAGCAGAAGCTGCCGGAGGCATCGGCTGGATACCTGCTGCGGGCGGCTTTTTACTGGGCGTTTTGTTCCTTATCGTTCTTGACTCCCTTCTCCCTCATCTCCATCCGGATATGAGCAATCCAAAAAGCAACGAAGCAGAAGGGATCTCTTCCACCTGGAAGCGGACCACGCTCCTTGTGATGGCGGTCACACTCCATAATATTCCGGAAGGTATGGCAGTGGGCCTGGCGTTTGCATTGGCTGCCCAGCACGGCAATGATCCGGCGCTTTACACCTCTGCCATGGCACTTGCCATTGGTATCGGCATTCAAAACTTTCCCGAGGGCGCAGCCATTTCCCTTCCGCTCCGGCAGGAAGGACTGACTACAGGAAAAGCATTTATCCGGGGCAGCATGTCCGGGATCGTGGAACCTGTCTTTGGAATCCTGACGGTATTGATTGCAGGAAGCATTGCTCCCCTCATGCCCTGGCTTTTGTCCTTTGCCGCTGGAGCCATGATGTATGTAGTGGTGGAAGAACTGATTCCTGAAGCACATTTAGGGGAGCATTCCAATGCAGGCACGCTTGGCGTCATGGGCGGATTCCTGATCATGATGATCTTAGATGTGGCATTGGGTTAATGATTCTGATTATCTTTAAACAAATGGAACCGCTCCACGAGCTGTTCCAGATAAGCAGCCTGGCTGGACAGCTCCTCACTGGCTGCTGCGCTCTCTTCCGCGGTTGCAGAATTGGTCTGAACCACCTGGGAGATCTGACTCACCCGTACCGATACGTTTTCTACGGATTCTGCCTGCTTCTCAGAAGCACCTGCAATCCGGTTTACGGTATCCACCACCTGAATGGTGGTATCCTTTACCACACCAAGAGAATGGGAAGTCTGGGCTGCAATAGCCATACCGTTTTCAACTGCCTTCACGGAATTTTCGATTAAAACAGCCGTATCTTTGCTGGCCTCTGCACTCTTGCTTGCAAGGTTACGCACCTCATCAGCAACAACCGCAAAGCCTTTTCCGGCTTCCCCTGCCCTTGCCGCCTCTACTGCGGCATTCAGCGCCAGAATGTTGGTCTGGAACGCAATATCTTCAATGGTCTTAATGATCTTTCCGATTTCCTGAGATGATTCATTGATTTCATTCATGGCAGAGTTCATGGTGACCATATGAAGATTGCTTTCCTCCACTTCCATCTGCACCTTAGCCGTCAGAGTGTTGGCACTTTGGGCATTCTCTGCATTTTCCCGGATCTGGGAAGAAATTTCTGTAATTGCATCGGTCAGCTCTTCAAGGGCCATCGCCTGCTCTGTGGACCCCTGGGACAACATCTGTGCCGCATCGGATACCTGGTCAGAACTGATATCGACCTGGACACTGGACTCATGAATATCTCCCAGAGTATTATTAAAGCTTTTTAATATGGTAACAAAGGAGCTTTTGATTTCAGAAAAATCTCCCATGAAATCCGTGATCTGATCTCTGGGAACCGTTAAATCCCCTTTTGATAAACGAAGAAGAATGGAAGAAATCTCTGAAACATAAGAATCCAGAATTTCCATGGTACTTCTTATACTGTCTGCCAGAAATCCGATTTCATCCTTTGACTGATAGGTAATTAGCCTGGCTCCCTTTAAATTCCCCTTAGACATTTCCTTTGCCGCCCGGTCAAGCTCTTCCAGAGGTCTGACAATGGATCTTGAAAACCGCATGGCTATTACTGCACAAATGGCAACACCTATGATCAAGGCTCCGATTCCCATTCCCAGGGCAATGCGGCTGGCTCCATCGGCCTCAGTTACAAAGTCTTTTGCGTCACCGGATACGGACTGAGCCAGCTCCATGACCTTTTCTCGTATTTCCTCATACTTTGGTTCATTGACATTCCTTATCATGGTTCTGGCTTCGTCCAACTTGCCCTGAGATGCCAGTTCCAGTACTGCTGCATGAATCTGGTCAGACTCCTGCAGTCCGCTTTTGATCTCAGCCAGTATCTGTTTCTCAGCCTCTGTTTTTAAAAGAGATTCAAGAACGGATATGGCGGCCTGCATATCTGCAGAGTCCTTATCAATCAGAGACTTCGCCTCACTGCCGGCACTTGCAATATCCGTTTTCTTTTCACTTGCCAGCCGGTACAGTACCATCTGGCTGTCCAGAAGGTTGCGCCGGATCACCCACATATTATCCGTTGCAGCGTAAGGCCCCTGATATAATTTCTGAAAATTGCCGGATATCCCCATCATTCCCACAATCAATCCCATAATTGCCAAAGCACCAAGTAAAATAATGGTACCAAATACAACCACCACTTTTGTTTTAATCTTTTGATTTTTATACACAACTCTGCCTCCATTTGTTTCCTCTTTCAAAGAGGTTAATCCAAACAAAAGAAAAAAGATACCCTAAAGCAGTTTCCTGCAAGATATCTTTTATCTTTTATCTATTTCCTATCAGATCCCATTTTTTGCTTTGTACGCAATCGCGCCAGTGATCTGGCTAAAGATGCTTCAAAATGAGAATGCTCCTGAAGGCTCTTGCTCTGCCTCAGCTGTTCCTCAGCTCTTTCCCTGGCTTCTTCGGCACGGCGTTCATCAATCTCCTCCGGATGTTCCGCAGTATCTACAATGACTGTAACACGGTTGTTGATGATCTGGGCAAACCCATTCCCCACCAAACCGCTGATCCATTGACCGTTTCCGTCAAGCAGACGCATTTCCCCGATTGAAATGGCAATAACCATATTTTCATGATGGGGAAGAACTGCCTTTTCACCATCCGCCAGAGGAATAATAAGCTCCTGGCAGGAACCTCTATAAAACACCTTATTGCTGGCAAGAACCTGAAGGAAAAATGTATTCGTACTCACAGGCAGCACCTCCAAGTTAAGCCTCTAATTTCCTGGCCTTTTCAATGACCTCATCAATGGTTCCCACATTAAAGAACGCAGCCTCCGGATACTGGTCCATCTCGCCGTCTACGATAGCCTTGAATCCGCGGACCGTTTCCTTAAGAGGAACGTACTTACCGGAAACACCGGTAAAGTTCTCTGCAACAGAGAATGGCTGGGATAAGAATTTCTGAATCTTTCTTGCCCGGTATACCGTAGTCTTATCGTCATCACCTAACTCTTCCATACCGAGAATTGCTATGATATCCTGAAGCTCCCTGTATTTCTGAAGAAGTTCCTGTACCTTACGTGCAACCTCATAGTGCTCTTCGCCTACTACGTCCGGTTCCAGGATACGGGAATTTGATTCCAGGGGATCAACTGCCGGATAAATACCCTGTTCAACGATCTTTCTGGATAAAACAGTAGTCGCATCCAGATGTGCAAACGTTGTTGCAGGAGCCGGGTCCGTCAAGTCATCGGCCGGCACATATACAGCCTGTACAGAAGTAACGGAACCATTTCTTGTAGAAGTGATCCGCTCCTGAAGCTCGCCCATCTCCGTAGCAAGGGTTGGCTGATAACCAACCGCAGAAGGCATACGGCCAAGAAGAGCGGAAACCTCAGATCCGGCCTGTGTGAAACGGAAAATATTATCGATGAACAAAAGCACGTTCTTATGCTCTTCATCACGGAAATACTCCGCCATGGTGAGTCCTGTTTCTGCCACACGCATACGTGCGCCCGGCGGCTCATTCATCTGACCGAATACCAGTGCGGTCTTAGCAATAACACCGGATTCTCCCATTTCAGTCCAAAGGTCATTACCCTCACGGGAACGTTCTCCAACACCGGTAAAGATGGAATATCCGCCGTGCTCGGTTGCGATGTTATGGATCAGTTCCTGTATAAGAACCGTCTTACCAACACCGGCACCTCCGAACAGACCTACTTTTCCGCCTTTTGCATATGGAGCCAAAAGATCAATTACCTTAATTCCTGTCTCCAGGATCTCAGCTACCGGACTCTGATCCTCAAATGCAGGCGGATCTCTGTGGATGACCCACTCCGGACCACCGGATAAAGTCTCACCGTTATCAATGGTCTCACCAAGTACATTAAAAAGACGTCCCAGAGTCTGTTCACCAACCGGAACCTTAATACCTTCACCGGTTGCAGTTACTTCCATTCCTCTGCTCAGTCCTTCGCTGGATGCCAGCATGATACAACGGACGGTACCATTGCCCATATGCTGGGCAACTTCCATTACGCAGCGCTTTCCTTCATTATTCACCTCAAGGGCATCTTTAATTGCAGGAAGCTCACTGCCCTCTAAAAACTCAACATCTACTACAGGTCCCAGGACCTGAACGATCTTACCTTTATTCATATTCTGTTACTCACAGTCGTGAGGACTCCTCCTCTCTCAATTCGTTGAAAACACGATGAAGCTATGCTTTTTTCCTTTTTTTCTTCTGGGCTTTTGCCCCGCTGATTACCTCAGTGATTTCCTGAGTGATCGCTGCCTGGCGGACACGGTTGTAAGTGATCGCCAGTTCGTCAAGCATATCCTGAGCACTGTTTGTCGCAGCCTGCATTGCCATCATTCTGGAATTCTGCTCGCTGGAATAAGATTCCACCAGTCCGCCGTAGATGAATCCTGCAATATAATTGGGCACGATGGCATCAATTACGGCTTCCGGGGAAGGGCTCATGGTGATCTCCTCCAAATGTACATTCACCGGCACATTCAGAGAAATCTGTTTCTTCGGAATGGGAAGAAGCTGATTTACTTCTGCTTCCATCTTCATAGCATTGGCCATTCTGGTGTAAATCATATACACCTCATCAAGTTTTCCAGACAGGAAATAATCCACGATCTTTTCTTGTATGATTCTGGCCCGGCTCATATTGGGCTTCTGAACTGTATAGCGGAAGTCCTGTTCCACAGGAATTCCTTTTTTCTGGAAATACTGCCGTCCCAAATCTCCTACTACGAACAGCATGGGATTACCACCCTTGTCAATCTGCTCCTGGGCCAGCTTAAATACATTATGATTGTAAGCACCTGCAAGTCCCTTATCAGCAGTCACCACGATATAACCGATCTTACGGTCTTCTTTCTTAATCTCCGGCCGGGTATCCAGATACGGATTATCAATATCAGGGGTATGTCTGATGATCCTGGCGATGGTGCTCTGCAGCGTATAAAAATAAGGCTCCGTATCAGTCAGGGCTTTCCTTGCCCTTTTAAGCTTTGACGAGGAAATGGTATACATCGCATTGGTAATCTTCATGGTGCTTTTAATGCTGTTCATTCTGCTTTGTATCTCTCTCGCATTTGCCATATTCTACACCCGTTTCTGTATATAATCAGCCGCTATATCAAGAATCTTCTGTTTCAGTTCGTCCGACAGTGCTTTGGTCTCTTCGATTTCTTTGCCGATCTCCGGATGGGCACTGTCAAAGAATTCAAGAAGTTCTCTCTGGAAATCCTTAATTTTTGAAACTTCGATATCCAGCAGCAGACGGTTATTGGCAACGACCAGACTGATAACCTGGGCATGAAGGCTCAATGGATGGCATAACGGCTGTTTTAACAGCTCCGTCAGCCCTCTTCCGTATTGGATCTGCTCTTTGGTTGCTGCATCAAGATCAGAACTGAACTGAGTAAATACTTCCATTTCCCGGCACTGCGCCAGATCGATACGAATGCTGCCCGCTGCCTTTTTCATCGCTTTGGTCTGTGCCGCACCACCAACACGGGATACGGAAAGACCAACGTTAACGGCCGGTCTCATACCGGAGAAAAAGAGGTCACTCTCCAGGAAAATCTGTCCGTCAGTAATAGAAATAACGTTGGTAGGAATATATGCAGCTACGTCTCCCGCCTGTGTTTCAATGATTGGAAGGGCTGTAATCGAACCGCCTCCAAGCTCATCCTTCAAACGGCTGGAACGCTCAAGCAGTCTGGAATGAAGATAGAATACATCACCAGGATATGCCTCACGTCCAGGAGAACGCTCCAAAAGCAGGGAGAGAGAACGGTAAGCCACTGCATGCTTGGATAAATCATCATACACGATCAGTACGTCTTTTCCCTTATACATGAAATACTCTGCAAGAGCAGTTCCTGAATAAGGTGCGATATACTGAAGAGGTGCCGGCTCACTTGCAGAGGAAGATACCACAATGGTATATTCCATTGCACCGTAATGAGTCAGAGTATTTACAAGCTTTGCAACCGTAGACGCTTTCTGTCCAACCGCAACATAAACGCAGATCACATCTTTTCCCTTCTGGTTTAAGATGGCGTCAATGGCGATGGAAGTCTTACCTGTCTGACGGTCACCGATGATCAGCTCTCTCTGTCCGCGTCCGATCGGAAACATGGAGTCAATGGCAAGAATTCCTGTTTCCATGGGAACGGATACACTCTTACGGTCAACGATTCCAGGTGCCTCATGCTCGATGGGACGGTAATCGTCAGAAACGATATCTCCCTTTCCATCGATCGGTGCGCCAAGAGAATTGACAACTCTGCCAACAAATCCGTCGCCTACCGGAATACCAGCACGCTTTTTGGTTCTTGTTACCTTAGAGCCTTCTTTTACTTCACGGTCGGAACCAAACAGGATGCAGCCGATATCTTCTCTTCTGATATCCTGGACCATGCCCTTGATTCCATTATCAAATACAACGATTTCGCCGTACATTGCATGATCGATCCCATAGACCGTTGCAATGCCGTCACCTACGCTGATGACAGTTCCCACTTCCTGGTCCCTGGCATGCGTATCAAAATCTTCAATTTCACTTCTCAATATCGAAATAATTTCATCTGAATTGATGGAAGCCACGTTTTTCACCTCCGCATTATTTTTTGTTCTAATTGTCTCAGACGTCCCTTTAAGCTCCAGTCAGTTTCCACATCACCTACGCGGAGAATAAATCCACCGATCAAACTGGCATCTTCGATCAGACAGAGTCTTACATCCTTTTTATCGTACTTTCTGCAAAGCATCGCCTTGATCTCCCGAATCTGTTCCTCATCAGGCTTTGTCACGTAGTATAAAGAAGCATCCAATATTCCTTCTTCTTCCGACACACGGGAACGCCATGCCTTAAATATATCATTGACAAGGTCTATATCCCGCCTTTCGACCAAAACCTTTAAAAAGGTTTTCATCTCCTGTGGAAATACCCGATCGATCACCCGGTGCTTACTGCTCTTTGGAATGACAGGGCTGCTTAAAGCATGCTTAAGCTCCGGCACTACTTTTAGCACCAGAGCTGCTTCTTCAATGGCCGTTTTGGGAACGGACATTTCAAAAAGCACCTGTCCGTAATTAATTGCTGCCTGCGTCATGGGCATCACCTGCTTCTGCTAAAAATGAATCGTAAAGCGCCTGGTTTGACATAGCGCTCGCTTCCTGATTAACTACCTTGGCCGCTGCTGCAATTACCAGGCCTGCAATCTGCGCCTTAGCTTCACGCAGAGCCTTTTCCTGATCGGCCGCGGTTTTCTTCTGAGCTTCTCCAATCACCCGGTCTGCCTCTTCCGCCGCATCTTTTAAAATCCGGTCATACTGGGCCTTTGCCTGGTTCTTTGCTTCTTCGATAATCTTTAATCCCTCTTCTGAGGATGCAGCCAGCTTCTCTTCATACTGCCTTTTGATCTCCGCTGCCTGTCCCTCACTGTTCCTGGCATTTGATATGCTGTCCTCAATCATTGCCTGCCGCTTATTCATAATACCCATAACCGGCTGAATCAGAAAATGCCGAAGCAAAAAATACAGGACAATAAGATTAACCATATTAAACACAAGGTTCATATCCAGTCTAAGCATCTATACCGCCTGCCTTTCTCTCTAAATTTTCCGAATAATCCCTGCTTTCAGGCATTATTTAAGGAATAAGATGATAAGAAGGGCAATAACGAAACCATAGATAGCAGTTGCCTCTGCAAGTGCGCAACCTAATAAGAGTGCCTTGCTGATCTTGCCTTCTGCTTCTGGCTGTCTTGCGATAGCATCTACGGACTTAGCAGTTGCCAAGCCAATACCTACACCTGCACCAATACCTGTTAATACTGCAATTCCTGCTCCAATAGCTGTCAACATAATAATCTCTCCTTTTAATTTAAACTGTTTTTACTCTACTGACTCTTTAATGAAAAGTGCAGTCAGGAACACGAATACATACGCCTGAATCAATCCGTCAAATATATCAAAATACAGGGAAAACGGAACTGGTACGATCGGCGCTGCAACCAGCTTTATAAGCTCCATAACTACGAATGCTCCTAAAACGTTACCAAACAATCGCATACAAAGCGACAATGGCTTGATAAATATTTCCAGGATATTAATCGGTGCGATAATGGCCACCGGCTCCGCAAAGCTTTTTATAAAGCCCTTCAGACCTTTCTTGTGAAAGCTTGCATATTCAATCAGCAGAATGCTCATAATAGCAAGCGCTGCGGTGGCATTTAAATCTTTGGTAGGCGGTTTCACACCCAGCACACCAATTAAATTGGCCACACCGACATAAATTGCCACAGAAACCAAATAGGGGATGTAACGCTTTCCTTCTTCGCCGATAAGGTCTTCAAAGAAACCGTAAAGTCCACCAACGGCCAATTCCAGTATCTGCTGCTTTTTTCCAGGATTCTCAACCTTTAAATTTCTAACCAGGCAGATGGAAAGCAGCGTCAGAGCTGCCATGATAAACCAGGTTACCACAACAGATTCCGCAATGGGAATTCCTCCGAATAAAGGAATCGTAAATGCCGTTTCGCAGTTCAGTTCTTCCATTAACTTCTCTGCTAAATCCTCCGTAATGCTCACTTCCTCTCTTAGAGACAGTCTTTCTCTTTATTCTTTCACCCATTTAAAAATTGTATTTTTAAAGATACAATATTGCATGAGTATATGGTGTATCATACTTTCATCTGCAAAAATTGTCAACTTTTTGCATATTTCATAACATTTTATTAATGTGGACAATTGTTTAAACATTTGGAACAATTTTTTTGTTATAATTCAAAAAATATTATCCATTTTTTAACCGTAAATGTAACAATAATGTAAAGTATTTTTGATTCAGCTAATTTTTCTAGGTTTTATTCCAGTTTTTACGGTAATAATTTGTGAAATTTAACTACGTTTTTTTTGCAATTTTTAAATTCCCCGTCATAACTCACTAATATCCATGTAGTTTAATGGTAATACATGAAAAATAAGACAGCCCTATAAGAAGAAACATGAAATATACCGGGATTCTACACAAATGCTCCCGCAAAAAAAATTTAAGTTTTAGATGACTTACTTCTTATTATATGGAAACATATTAAATGAAATAACCTGGAACTATATTAAGAAAGAACATATTATGGGAGCACGATATCTTAATGATTTTAAAAAACAGATATCCGGAGCATGGTTTTGCCGGGTCATATTAACAAACGTTAAGGCGGTTATTAAGCTATGCTTCCATAGAATGCATTTTTATAAATGAAACTTAAAGAACTTTCATTTAATCGTTTTTACCATAATTATTGTCTCATAAAGTAAGTATGACTTAATCTCAACCAGAATATGCTTCCAATTAATCTTTTAAATAGGTAGAAACAGAAACCGAACAAAAAAGAAGCCAAAGCTTTTAACAGCTTCCGCTTCCGGGTTCCAATGATAATTTATAAATCCGCACAAAGGAAAAGCACCGTCCCCAACGCTCTCCGTCGTCAAAAACAGTACTTTTTTACTGCGCCTTCAGGGACTCGAACCCTGGACAAATAGATTAAGAGTCTACTGCTCTACCAACTGAGCTAAAGGCGCTTGTCTTTCGTTTTTCTGTGTGCTCTTGTCTGAGGCACGTGTGTAATTATATAACCGTCTTCAACAAAAGTCAACACCTTTTTTACAAATAATTTACCATTTTTTAGTGTTTATTTATTTTTCTTATTTTTATCCATATTTGCGCCCAGTGTTTTGTTCACTTCCACAAAAGATTTGTTCCAGGAAAGCAGTTTCTTATTCAAGTCAGTCTTGTCGCTGGTTGCCTGGAGAAGTTTGTTTGTAATCTTGTCTTTCATGCCCATAACCTGCACCTGCATCCTCTTTTGGTTTATTATATGCAGAACCGGTGCCATAGTCAAAAAAATCTGGCACCGGTCTGGAATTTTTTATTTTCTTCCTGCAACCAGTTTATAAATAGGATTTCCTTTTGAGGAGAACTTCTCTTCGTACTCTGTCATTACATTCCCCTCCCCCATCTCACTGTGGTGGAGGTCATAAGTAAACGCTTTTATTTCCCATATTTCTCCTGGAATCGCCTCCAGAGAATAGTCAAACAGGCCCCTGTTATCCGTTTTAAATTCCACAGTCCCTTCCGGTGTCAGAATCTGATCGTAGACCGCCATAAATTCCTTTGATGTGAGTCTGCGTTTTGCGTGACGGTCCTTGGGCCATGGATCAGAAAAGTTTAAATAGATCTTCTGAACTTCTCCAGGTTCAAATATATTTGATAAATGAATTGCATCCACACACATAAAATATATATTATCAAGCTCCAGTTCCGCTCTCTTTTGAATCCCGCGCAAAAGCACGCTGGGATATCTTTCGATTCCCACATAATTGATCTCCGGATGAAGGGAAGCCAGTTCCATGATAAAACGGCCTTTTCCCATACCAACTTCTATCTCAATGGGATTTTCATTTCCAAAGACTTCCCTCCAGCACCCCTTTTTTTCTTCCGGATTCTGGACCACATATGGGCTGCCAGCGATCTCTTCTTCCGAACCTGGTATGTGACGTAACCTCATATTCTTACTTCCTCCAAATATTTTATCTTCTTATTAATAATTCCCATGGTCTGAACATGCAGGTAGATTGTATCATAACACGAGGGACAGGCGCAAGTAGGCACCTGAATTCTCTGATTAGGAGAAAGCGTAAAATAACAGGTGCGCAATTTCAAATAATCAGGTATAATGTCTGTATATTCGCATACAACCGTTTTTGCAAAGGAGGAAATATATGGGAACGACTGATAACAGTTTCCGGATCAGAATCCAGCAGGGTCTTAAGGAAACAGAAATGCTTTTGAACCAGAATCAATATAATATGTCTATGATCAAAGCCCGCCAGACTCTGGAATACATGGTAAATTATCTGGGAGAAAAAGCCCTGATCGTGGAAGGCGATTTAGCGGACAGCATTGACCAGTTATTTGAACGCCGCATGATTTCCCAGACTTCCAAAGACCACTATCACAGAATCCGTATGATTGGGAACAAGGCAGTTCATGAAGGCAATGACAGCCCCTATGACGCAAAAGAAGCCCTGCATCTTCTTTCACAGGAAGTAAGTGGGTTTGCAAATACATTTTATAAAGAAAGCCACAGGGAGGCTTTGCCAAGGCAGCGCTCCGCTAATTTAAGATCTGCTCCAATCGCTTCAAGAAACAGTGCTTCAAGAGGCAGTGTTTCAAGAGGCAGTGCTCCCCAGAAGCCGGCACAGAGAGCAGGTTCCGGCGGAAGAAGGACTGCTCAAGCCGGAGCCAGCCAAAGGCCGCCTCAAAGAAGCGCTTCGAGAGGCCGCAGCAGACGCCGCTCACCAAAGAACACCCCTGACACCAGCAGCCTGTTAAAGCCGGCACTGATTTTCCTGGGAGTGCTTGTCATTGTGCTCATTTTTGTAAAACTTGTCCCTGGTAAAGGAGATAAAAAAGAAACGGCTGCACCTGATACCTCTGCCCAGGTTTCCACGGAAGCAGCTACCGGGGAGGTAACTGCCGAAGAAACCATGGAGCCGGAGACAGAAGCACCTAAGAGCTATACCACAAGGAGCAAATTAAACGTCCGTTCCACCCCGTCTACCGACGGAGCCAGACTGGGAAGCCTTGCCGCAGGCACCACGGTTGATTTTGTAAAAACCTACGATGACAAATGGACGGTTATCATGTTTGAAGGTAAAGAAGCTTATGTTGCCTCGGAATTTTTGACGGAATCGGAGGAGCAGCCGGATTCCGGCTCCAGCGAAACCACGGATTCTTCAGAAACTGCAACAAATACCGCACAGTAAACTGCCAATTAAGCGAAGAGCAGAGGAAGGGATTCCTCTGCTCTTCGCTTTTTTATTGATGAATATTCCCAGTAGATGCAGCGTAAGTTATAGGTATGATTAAATTTTTATTAAATTGGTGAATTTTTACAAATTAGTATGGTATTTTTTTGAAATTATAGTATCATTATAATATAATACGTTCTATTACTAAAATATTTTACAAGGAGGCTAAGGTATGGATAAAGTGATTGAGAAGATTTCAGACATTGAATCGGCAGCAACTTCCATTATGGATCGTGCCAATGAACGCAAAACGGCATTTGCAAAAGATATGGAAAGACGAACTGCCGCTTTTGATCATGACTTGGAAACAAAGACCAGTAAAAAAATCGAAGCACTGCGCAGAGACATGGAAATTGAGATGAATCACCAGCTGGAAAAACAGAGAAACGACTGGTTAAAACTGCAAACCGCATTGGAAGCCCATTATGAGGAGCATCATCACCAGTACGTTGAAAATTTATTTCAAACTATGATAAAGGAGTGATCTCATGGGAGACTTGCTGTCTTACAGCGGCATTACCACCAAGGTAAGGGCAATGCAAAGCCATCTGATCACAGAAAACCAGTTCCGCGAGATGGCCGGCTTATCCACGGTTTCCGAAGCCGTAGACTATTTAAGCCATTTAAAAGCCTATCAGGGGCTTTTTTCTGACCTGGAGGGAACCGGCCTTCACCGGGGTGCCATCGAACAGAGGCTCATCCTTTCTCTTTACCAGGATTTTGCCAAGCTCTACCGCTTTTCCAACTTAAACCAGCGTAAGTTTCTTGACCTGTATTTTATGCACCTTGAAATCGATATCCTGAAGAAATGTCTCCGAAATGCCATTGGGGATAACCGGCCGGATATCGATCTTTCTATTTTTGAGGACTTTTTTAAGAAACATTCCAGACTGGATCTCATAAAGCTGGCATCTTCCAGAAGTCTTTCAGACTTTGTAACGAATCTGGAGGGTTCGGTCTATCACGACCTGCTTTCTGGTTTATCTGACAACAGGGAGCCTACTTTATTTGATTTTGAGGTTCATCTGGATCTCTTATATTTTAAAGCCATCTGGAGGGTCATGGGGAAATATCTAAAAAAAGAAGAAAAGGAGCTTTTGTCCCGCTGCTTTGGAAGCAAGCTGGATCTGCTGAATATCCAGTGGATCTATCGTTCCAAAAAATATTATCATTTGCAGCCGGCAGACATTTATACCCTTTTAATTCCCACCAATTACCACCTGAATAAGGAACAGATTACAAAAATGGCAGAGGCCGGAACCATGGAAGAATTTTACGCTGCGTTAAAAAGCACCTATTATGGCCGGAAAACAAATATAGAGACTTATGATGTGCCGGATCTGGAGCATCTTACCATGGAGGTGCTTGATAAAATCCACCGTTCTACCAGCCGTCAAGATCCCTATTCCATCGCCACGCTGAATTCCTATCTGTATTTCAAAGAAGAGGAAATTCAAAAAGTTATCACCCTCATAGAGAGCATCCGGTACCGTTTACAGCCGGATGAAATCATCTCCTATGTGGCAAAACAGTAAAGGGGGTTGCTTTTCGTGATAGAAAAGATGAAATTCTTAAGTATCACCGGGCCCAAGGAAGATATTGACCGGGTCATCGACACTTACTTATCCAGATACGAAATCCATCTGGAGAATGCCCTGTCTGAGCTGAAAACGGTGCAGGACTTAAGACCTTATGTTGAAACGAATCCATACAAAGAGATTCACCAGCGTGCCGTAGAGCTTGCTGAACTGCTTCCTCCCGGAGAGGAGCCGCAGAACCCAAATAAAAGGTTATCTGTGACTCAGGCCGCTGCTATCATTAAAGAAATTGGAAAACAGGCGGAAGAACTAAAAGCCAGAGAAGAAGAACTTATTTCCAAACGGGATTCACTTAAGGAGTCCGTGGAACGAATTCTTCCTTTTACCGGACTTAATTATGATTTAAGTTCCATTTTTCATTTTAAGTACATCAAATTTCGTTTTGGCCGTATCACTCACGAGTATTACACCAAATTTGAGAATTATGTATACGATACCATTGATACGGTTCTCTACAAATGCAGGGAGGACGAACAATACGTCTGGCTGGTCTATTTTGTACCGGAGACCATAGCAAACCGGATCGATGCCATTTATGCGTCCATGCATTTTGAGCGGATTGACCTTCCGGAGGACTATAAGGGTACCCCTTACCAGGCCAGCCAGTCGCTGGAGGACAGTATGAAAGCGGTCCAGATAGAAATCAATGCCGTCCGCAAACAGCTTTCCAACCTGTTGAAGACCCGGCTGGAGGACTTGATTGCCGCAAAAAACCGGCTGGAAACCTTTTCCACGAATTTTAACGTAAGAAAACTGGCCGCCTGTACCAAACAGAGCCGTAACACCTTTTATATCCTCTGTGGATGGATGAGCCACCGGGATGCAGATGCGTTCCAAAAAGATATTTCCAACGATGAAAAAACCTTCTGCATCGTGGAAGATGACCAGGAAAACATTATGAGCAATCCTCCCACCAAGCTTTTAAATCCCGGACTATTTAAACCATTTGAGATGTTTATCCGCATGTACGGACTTCCCGCTTATAACGAGGTAGACCCTACCATATTGATTGGGCTCACTTACTCCTTTCTGTTCGGATTCATGTTTGGGGATGTGGGACAGGGACTTTTCCTTCTGATTGGAGGACTTTTCCTTTACCGGTTCAAAAAGCTGAGCCTTGCTGCCATTATTTCCTGCTGCGGCTTTTTCTCAACCATCTTCGGGTTCCTGTTTGGAAGTATCTTCGGCTTTGAAGATGTGATCCATGCGGTCTGGCTCAGGCCTATGGAGCATATGACAAACCTGCCCTTTATCGGGCGTTTGAATACGGTATTTATTGTGGCTGTTTCCCTGGGAATGGGCATTATTCTTCTGACCATGATTCTTAATATGGTAAACAGCTTCCGTTCCAGGGATCCGGAGCGAACCTTTTTTGACACCAACGGGCTGGCAGGATTTGTCTTTTACGCTTCCCTTGTCCTTACGGTCGTTCTCTATATGACAGGGAACCCGGTTCCGGCTTCCACTCTTCTTATTCTGATGTTTGGTGTTCCTCTGCTCATGATATTTTTCAAGGAGCCGCTCACCAACCTGGTGGAGCGAAAAGCCAGAATTATGCCAAAGGAAAAAGGCATGTTTGTGGTTCAGGGATTTTTTGAACTGTTTGAAGTGCTTTTGAGCTATTTTTCCAACACCCTTTCTTTCGTCCGTGTGGGGGCCTTTGCGGTCAGTCATGCGGCTATGATGGAAGTGGTACTGATGCTGTCCGGTCACGAGGCCGGAACCGTAAACTGGCTCGTCGTCGTTTTGGGCAACCTGTTTGTATGCGGCATGGAAGGTCTGATCGTTGGTATTCAGGTGCTTCGTCTGGAATATTACGAACTATTCAGCCGTTTTTACCGGGGAACCGGCCGTGCATTCAAACCATACGGAAAAAAACTATAAAAAACTTATCAGGAGGTATTTCTTATGTCCATGTTAGTAAAAATCACTTTAGCAACCGCATTAATCTTAAGTATTGCTCTTCCTCTTTTTGCATTTGCCATGGGGGAAAAAACAAAGGGGCGCTATAAAACTGCCCTTTCCATCAATGTACTGTTATTCTTTGGTACCATGATCGTATCCAGTGTGCTGATGTTCCAGGGCCAGGCAGTTGCAGCAGAAACTGCTGCCGGCGTTACGGGAGGTGTGGCAGGAATGGGGTATCTTGCTGCTGCTTTGTCCACCGGTCTTGCATGTATCGGCGGCGGTATTGCCGTATCTGCAGCCGCCAGTGCAGCGCTTGGAGCCATCAGCGAAGACGGTTCCATTTTGGGTAAATCACTCATCTTCGTAGGCCTTGCCGAAGGTGTTTGTCTTTATGGTCTGATCATCTCCTTTATGATCCTTGGTAAACTCTGATCATGAAAATGTATTTAATCAGCGACAACTTAGACACCTGGGCCGGCATGAGACTGGCCGGAGTGGAAGGTGCTGTCGTTCATGAAAAGGATGAGCTTAAGAATGAACTGGATAAAGTCCTGGCCGATAAGGAGATCGGGATCATCCTCCTGACAGAAAAGTTCGGAAGAGAGTTTCCGGACATTATCGACGATGTGAAGCTGAACCGAAAGCTTCCCCTCATCATAGAAATCCCTGACCGCCACGGTACCGGCCGCAAGCCCAGCTTTATCACAGATTACGTCAATCAAGCTATCGGATTAAAACTATAAGAAAGAGGTGGTCATCTTGACAACTGAGGAAAAACTACAGCATTTCCTGGAGTTTTGTATGGAAGATGCCAGATCCCGCAGTGCAAAGATGCTTGACGAGTATACGGCTGCTTTGGAGCAGACCTTTGCAGAGCATCAGGACAGTGCAAACCGGCGGGCGGAGCAGCAGGTGGCATTGGAAAAGAAACGGATCGAACGGGAAATCAACAAAAAGCTGTCTCTGGAACAGATAAACATCAAAAGGGAATTCGGGAAAAAGCAGGATGAACTCAAGGAAAAGCTGTTTAAAGAACTTACGGAAAAGCTGTTAGAATACATGAAGACGCCTGAGTACACCCTGCTGTTAAATTCCCAGATACAAAACGCTTTGAAACTGGCTGACAAAGAATTCATTACGATTTATATTGACCCTGCAGATGAAGGGAAACTTTCAGGTCTGTCCCTTCCCCAGGGCGCTGACATACAGGTGAGCGAATACTCTTTTCTGGGCGGTATCAGAGCCGTTATCCCATCCAGGCATATTCTGATCGATAATTCGTTTCAGACAAAGCTTTCCGAGGCAAAACGTGATTTCCGCTTTGATGTAAAAGATATAATGGGAGGTACGGCCAATGACTAATACAGGTAAGATCTTCGGCATCAACGGCCCTGTTATCTATCTAAAGGGTGATACCGGATTTCAGATGAATGAGATGGTTTACGTTGGAAAGGATCACTTAGTAGGCGAGATCATCGGTCTGACTGACCGGCGCACCACGGTACAGGTATATGAGGAAACCAGCGGATTAAAACCAGGGGAAACCGTGACCTCTACCGGATCTCCCGTATCTGTTACTCTGGCTCCCGGCATCTTAAACAACATCTTCGACGGAATCGAACGCCCTTTATCGGAGATTGCAAAAACCGGCGGAGCCTATATTGACCGGGGCATCCAGGTGGATTCCCTTGATACAAAAAAACTTTGGGAGACTCATATTACGGTAAAGAAAGGCGACCGCCTTCATCCCGGTACCATCATCGCAGAAGTACCGGAAACCCCTGCCATTATCCATAAGGTCATGATCCCCCCGGATTTGGAAGGCGACGTTTTAGATGTGGTTTCTGACGGTTCCTATACCATCAGCCAGCCGCTTCTGACACTGAAACTGGCAGACGGCACCACCAGACAGGTGACTATGACTCAAAAATGGCCCATCCGGGTCCCACGCCCCATCTTAAAGCGGTATCCTGCCAGCAAGCCCTTAATCACCGGACAGAGAATCATCGATACCCTGTTCCCCCTGGCAAAAGGCGGTACTGCCTGTATCCCCGGCGGCTTTGGAACGGGAAAGACCATGACCCAGCACCAGATCGCCAAGTGGTCGGATGCGGATATCATCATCTATATCGGATGCGGGGAGCGTGGCAATGAGATGACTCAGGTACTGGAGGAGTTTACAGAGCTGATCGACCCCCGTTCCGGCAATCCCTTAATGGACAGGACCACACTGATCGCCAACACCTCCAACATGCCCGTAGCCGCACGGGAGGCCAGCCTTTACTCCGGTCTTACCCTGGCAGAATATTACCGGGATATGGGATATCATGTTGCAATTATGGCGGACTCCACCTCCCGCTGGGCGGAGGCTTTGAGAGAGTTATCCGGACGTCTGGAAGAGATGCCTGCGGAGGAAGGCTTTCCCGCATACCTGGCTTCCCGCCTGTCCGCCTTTTATGAGCGGGCCGGTATGATTCAGAACTTAAACGGAACGGAAGGCTCGGTTACCATCATCGGCGCCGTTTCTCCTCAGGGAGGGGATTTCTCCGAACCGGTGACCCAGAACACCAAACGTTTTGTCCGCTGCTTCTGGGGCCTGGACCGGAACCTTGCCAATGAACGGCACTTTCCCGCCATCCACTGGCTCAGCAGCTATTCGGAATATCTGACTGATTTGGAACCCTGGTATATGGATTACGTGGACAAAAAATTCGTGGATTACAGAAACCGGCTGGTATTTTTACTGACTCAGGAAAGCAGCCTGATGGAAATCGTAAAGCTGATCGGAGGAGATATGCTTCCTGACGACCAGAAGCTGATTCTTGAGATCGCCAAGGTAATCCGGATCGGATTTTTACAGCAGAACGCATTTCATAAAGAAGACACCTGCGTCCCTATGGAAAAGCAGTTCTTAATGATGGATTTAATCCTGTATTTATACAAAAAATCCCGTTCTCTTATCTCCATGGGAATGCCCATGTCCGTATTAAAGGAGGATCCAATTTTTGATAGGATCATTTCCCTGAAATACGATGTTCCCAATGACCGGCTGGATCTTTTCGATGACTACAAAAAGCAGATCGATGCATTTTATGATTCTGTCATCGAACGCAATGCTTAGGAAGGAGGCAGAAAATGGCAATTGAATATTTAGGCTTAAGTGCAATCAACGGTCCGCTGGTCGTGCTGGAAGGAGTCCAGAATGCTGCTTTTGATGAGATTGTGGAAATGACAGTAGCCGGAAAGACAAAAAAGCTGGGAAGGATCATTGAGGTTTACGAGGACAAAGCGATTATCCAGGTCTTTGAAGGGACTGAGGGACTGGCACTCCGCAACGTTCACACCCGCCTGACCGGGCGGCCCATGGAGCTGTCTGTATCCGAGGACATGTTAGGCCGTACCTTTAACGGCATCGGAGTTCCCATTGACGGGTTAGGTGACATTGGCTCCGACATCCGTCTGGATATTAACGGAAAACCTTTAAACCCCGTGACACGGGAATATCCAAGAGATTATATCCGTACCGGTATTTCCGCCATCGACGGACTTATGACTCTGATCCGGGGACAGAAGCTGCCGATCTTTTCCGGCAACGGGCTTCCCCACGATGAACTGGCCGCTCAGATCGTTCAGCAGGCTTCCCTGGGAGATAATTCTGAATCCAGCGAAAAATTTGCAGTGGTATTTGCCGCCATGGGCGTGAAATACGACGTGGCAGACTTTTTCCGCAGAACCTTTGAAGAAAGCGGAGTTTCCGATCACGTTGCCATGTTTATCAATCTGGCAAATGATCCGGTGGTGGAGCGTCTGATCACCCCGAAAGTGGCTCTTACACTTGCAGAATATTTAGCATTTGAAAAAGGAATGCACATTCTTGTGATTTTAACGGATATGACTGCTTATGCGGAGGCGCTTCGTGAGGTTTCCTCCTCAAAGGGAGAAATCCCTTCCAGAAAAGGATATCCAGGCTATTTATACAGCGAACTGGCCTCCATTTATGAGCGGGCGGGAATCGTAAAGGAACGGCATGGCTCCGTGACCCAGATTCCTATCCTCACCATGCCAAATGATGATATCACCCACCCGATCCCGGACCTTACAGGATATATTACCGAAGGCCAGATCGTACTGGACCGAAGTTTATACGGCCAGTCCGTTTATCCGCCGATCAACGTACTCCCCTCTCTCAGCCGTCTGATGAAGGACGGCATCGGAGAAGGCTTTACAAGGGCCGACCACCAGGGCGTGGCAAACCAGCTGTTTTCCTGCTATGCAAAGGTTGGCGATGCAAGAGCGCTGGCATCAGTCATCGGAGAAGATGAACTGTCCCCCATTGATAAGAAATACCTGGTGTTCGGGAAAGAATTTGAAAGCCGGTTCGTAGGGCAGGGAAACAATACAAACCGCAACATTTTAGAGACTCTGACCATTGGCTGGGAGCTTTTAGGACTTCTGCCAAGGGCCGAATTAGACCGTATCGATACCAAAGTACTGGATCAGTATTACAAGGAAACCACCCCTGACGCTTCGGAAGAATAGGAGGGAAATCCATGAATCCCAATACATTTCCTACAAAAGGAAATTTAATCCTTGCCAAGAACTCTCTTGCTCTTGCAAAACAGGGCTATGAGTTAATGGATAAAAAGCGGAACATTCTGATCAAAGAGCTGATGGAACTGATCGATGAAGCCAAGGGCATCCAGTCTGAGATTGATGAGACCTTTACTTCCGCCTATAAAGCCCTTCAAAAAGCAAATATTGAATTAGGCATTGATTACGTAAAGGACATTGCCATGGCTGTCCCTGTAGATGATTCGGTGCGCATCAAGACCAGAAGCATTATGGGAACGGAGATTCCTCTGGTGGAGCATGAGAAAAGGCCTTTAAACTTAACTTATGCCTATTACAGCACCAGGGAATCTCTTGATGAGGCCCGCTACAAGTTTGAGCGGGTAAAAGAACTGACCTTAAAGCTCTCCATGGTGGAAAACTCCGCTTACCGTCTGGCAAACAGCATCAAGAGAACCCAGAAGCGGGCCAATGCACTGAAAAATATCACCATTCCCCGTTATGAAACACTGACAAGGAGCATCACCAATTCTCTGGAGGAAAAAGACAGGGAGGAGTTTACAAGACTTAAGGTGATCAAGAGATCGAAAAACCGGGGCAATGTATGACCGCAGAAAAAACAGCAGGCACTATCTCTCTGCCTGCTGTTTTTTCTATACCAGAAGAAATACCAGCCTGTTCTGCCCGGACCATTCCTCACTGTACTGATAGCCAAGGCCCGAAAAGGCTTTCAGCCCTTCCACATCCGTAATATTGTTTTCCGCCATATAACGGACCATTTCTCCTCTCGCCATCTTGGCAAGTGTTCCCTTTTGCTTTACCTTACCTCCGGATAATTCTCCAAATTCCACGGTTATGAACCTATCCTCCGGCGTCAGATATGCTTCAATCGCTGAGGAATACTCTTTTGATGCAAGGTTGAGAACCGTACTCTCCTCATGAAAAACCTTCCGGTAAAGCTTGTCTCCCCAGAATTCATACAAATCCTTCTTTTCCTGCACCAAAAGCCTGGCCTTCATCTCCAGACGGTATGGCACGACTCCGTCAAACGGAGCCAGAACTCCGTAGAAGCCGGAAAGGATCCGCAAATGCGTTTCCACATATTGGACCGCTTCCTCGGAAAACACCACCGGAGCCATATGCTGATACTGGAGTCCCTCGTAGGAAAGAATTGCAGGTGTCAGCCCTTTCTCCAGGTCCATTCCGGCAAACCGTTCGTAGTTCAAGGCAGCCAATTTATCATTGCACTGCCACAAAGCCCTGGCCTCCTCATAAGAAAGCTGCTGGATACAGCTGCATAAGAGCTTTGTTTCCTCCATGAACTGAGGCATGCCTTTTACAGGAAGCAGATCCGGATTCACCTTCATCCGTTTCGCAGGGGAAATAATCACCTTCACCTTAGAGCTCTCCCAACATCTGAGCCGGATTTTCCGCAGCGTTTACTTTATCAAATGCTTTGGCAATGATTCCCTGTTCGTCGATCAAGTATGTGGTTCGTACGACTCCCATGGTTTTTTTCCCATACATGTTTTTTTCCTGCCATACATCGTATGCCTGAATTGCCTTTAATTCCGTATCCGACAGCAGCAAAAAGGGCAGGCCGTACTTCTCTTCAAACTTCTTATGAGACGCTACACTGTCCTTGCTGACGCCTATGATCACAGCATCCTTTTCTGAGAACTGGGGATACAGCTCCCCAAAGGCACAAGCCTGCTTCGTGCAGCCGGGAGTATTGTCCCTGGGATAAAAATAGAGAATCACCTTTTTCCCTCTGTATTCTTCTAACGTATGTACCTGGCCATTCTGGTCCGGTAAAGCAAATGACGGTGCTTTTGTTCCTTCTTTTAACATAGCGGGTCCTCCATTTCTCCATGAATCTTTGGCACATCTGCCAACAACGTGTCTTTATCCGGTTATCCTGCAATGGCAGAAACCTGCCTCTGCCTGAATGAGTTTCACCTGACTTTTATAATCTAGCATGGAAATGCAGCAATGAAAAGAAAAAATTAAAATCCCTTTCAGTAGTTGACAAAAATTATCGGTTTATGGTATGATACTAAAACACTTGAGGGAGTAGTTTGCGCAGTGTATCTGCGTGCCAAGTCAACATACTGACCGGCTTCGGTCTGGCTTGCCTTAATAAACGAGACTCATGTATAGCAGCATGCTGTACATAGTCTTTTTTTTTGACTCATGCATAGCTTGTCTATGCATGAGTTTTTGTTATATACAAACAATTTAAGGAGAGAATTGCATTGAAGGAATTTCAGGAAAACACACGAGAGTTACTGGACCGGCTGCAGACCCACGATACAGCCGGACTAAAAAGCGAACAGATTGAAACCCAGAGGGAGAGATACGGAAGCAATACGCTGACCAGGGAAAAACCGGAATCGCTGATCCGGCGTATTATAGAAGCTGCCAGCGAACCCATGATTCTTATGCTCATCATGGCAGGGGTCATCGCCCTTTTGGTCAACATCATCCGCGCCTCCACAGGCTCAGAGGCGGACTTTTTGGAATGCCTTGGCATCTTTTCAGCCATCTTTCTGTCTGTACTGATTACCGTCATTATGGAAGGCAAAAGTGCCAAAGCCTTTGAAGCCTTATCAAAAATCAGCGATGATGCGATGATCAAGGTCATCAGAGACGGCGAGACCCATTTGCTGAGCCAGAGAGACATTGTCGCAGGCGATATTGTTCTTCTTTCCACCGGCGATAAGATTCCTGCCGATGGACGGCTGTTACAGAGTTCCGGACTGGCCGCCGATGAATCCGCATTGACCGGCGAGAGCACCCCGGCAAAAAAGGATGCAAATCTGCGGATCGTGGATGAAAAGACACCATTAGCGGAACGGGCCAATATGGTATATTCCGGCAACTACATTACCAGCGGTTACGGCAAAATGGTAGTAACCGCCGTCGGTGACAGCACAGAATTCGGGAATATTGCAAGAGAGCTGACAAATGCAGAACGCTCTTCCACCCCTCTTCAGGAAAAACTTGCAAGACTTGGGAAAACCATCACCATTCTGGGTATTATTGCCGCTGCCATCGTCTTCCTCTCAGAGCTGATCTCTTTTGCTTTGGCTGGCGGACTTACACTGGAAGCAGTTCTCGATGCGTTTGTTACCAGCATCGTCCTTATTGTTGCGGCTGTACCGGAAGGACTTCCTACCATAGTGGCTGTGTCCTTATCCATTAATATTATCAAGCTTTCCAAACAGAACGCTTTGGTAAAAAAGATGATTGCCTCTGAAACCGTAGGCTGTATCAACGTCATCTGCTCCGACAAGACAGGCACCCTTACAGAAAATAAGATGACGGTTTCCGCATTTTACGACGGCTCCTGGAAGGAAAACACCAGGGAGCTTACATCCGACTGGCTGATTCATAACATCTGTTTAAATACCACGGCGGACATTGCCCCGGATGGTTCCTTTATCGGCAACCCTACCGAATGTGCCATGATAAACTTTTACCAGCAGTCCGATGCCTGTAAAAAAAGCGGAAAGACCTATAAGGACGAGCGTTCAGACCACGACGTACTCCATGCATTCCCTTTTTCATCCGAGCTAAAGCATATGACCACCATCAGTAAGGTAGATGGAAAGATCATTTCCTACGTAAAAGGAAGCCCGGAATGCGTTTTCTCCATGTGTGCTCTCTCCGGAGAAGAGCGCACTAAGATTGAATCCTATATTGTAAAGGCACAGGAAAAGGCCATGCGTGTCATTGCCTTTGCCCATAAAGAACTTCACGAAATGCGGGACTATGAAGATGAAGTTCATCATAATGACATGGAAAAGGACATGGTATTTGACGGTTTTATCGCCATCTCCGATCCTCTTCGAGCCGATGTTTATGAGGCAGTGAAAAACTGCCGCATGGCTGGAGTCGATTTAAAGATCCTGACCGGAGACAATATCATTACGGCAACTGCCATTGCCAATGAGCTTCATATCCTTGAAGGCGGAAGAATCGCAGTGGAAGCCAAAGAAATCGCTGATTTAAGCGATGAGGAACTCCTTGCCAGGCTTCCTAAAATCAGCGTGATCGCCCGGAGTACTCCTGCCATTAAGATGCGGGTGGTAAAACTGTTAAAATCCCAGAATAACGTGGTTGCAGTCACCGGTGACGGCATCAATGACGCTCCTGCCTTAAAGAACGCAGATGTGGGCATTGCCATGGGAATCTCCGGTACGGAAGTTTCAAAGGAAGCCAGTGATATCGTACTTCTTGACGACTCCTTCTCCACCATTGTAAAAGCCATTGCCTGGGGCCGGGGAATCTATGAGAACTTCAAACGTTTTATCCAGTTCCAGCTTACAGTGAATGTTTCTTCCGTAATTGTTGTTTTCACCTCTATTCTGTTAGGATTAAAAGCACCATTTACCGCACTCCAGCTCTTATGGATCAATATTATCATGGACGGGCCGCCTGCCCTCACCCTTGGTCTGGAACCCATTTATGATGACCTTATGAATCGTCCTCCTACCGGAAGAGGTGACAACATCATATCAAAGACCATGTTCTTAAGAATCGGACTGACCGGAATTTATATTTCCGCCATATTCCTTTGTCAGTATGTATTTAACTTTTTGGGCGCCACGGACAGAGAAATGACAACCGTACTTTTTACCCTGTTCGCTCTCTTCCAGCTGTTCAATGCCTTTAACTGCCGGGAGCTTCATGCCACCAGCATCTTTAAGCATTTATTCCAGAACCGGATCATGCTTTTGGTAATATCCATTACCTTCCTTCTGCAGGTTCTGATCATTCAGTTTGCAGGTGCATTTTTCGGAACTGTGCCTCTTGGCTTTGCCATGTGGCTTAAGATCTTCGGGCTTACCTTCAGCGTCATTCTCATCTCTGAGTTCGTGAAGCTGTTTCTCCGCCGTAAGTAATCAGGAAAAAGCCAGTGAATCCGCTGCATGATCGTTATGCAGAAGAATCACTGGCTTTTTATTGGTTTTCTATGGCTGTTTATGATACGGCCGCCCTATAAAAACAGGGAAAAGGGGAATACAAGAATCAGGGCCGGCAAGATATTTAACACCCTGATTTTCTTAATATTTGCAATTTTAAGCCCAACAGCCAGGGTTATAATTCCTCCGCAGGCCCTGAAATTAGCCAGCATCAAATCGCTTACATAGGGAAGGATATAGGATGCTCCGCAAAATAACAAAATTCCTACAACAAACTGAGGAATGGCAATAAAGCCTACCAGGAATCCGGCGGTCGTGCCAAAAATGACGGCGGTAAAAAAATCCATGACAGACTTTGCATACAGTATGGACTGGTCTCCCGTCATGGCGGAATTCATGGCTCCAAAGATACCGGTTCCGCTGAAGCAAAACAATATAATAAGACTGATTATGATATCCATCTGCTCTTCATCTAAACGTACCGGAAACTTATCTTCCAACTTTTTTAGCCCTGCAAGAAGATTTTCCTCCAGGCTCACCATCTCACCCAAAACCGTTCCAACGATCACTGCAAGCACCACTGCCGACAAACTTTCCAGTCTTATAATCAGATAAATTCCCATGGCAATGGCTGATAAGCCAAATATATTGGGAAGGGACTCCGAAAGCTTTTTGGGAAAATGATTTTTTAAAAATGCTCCCAGAATTCCTCCCGTAAAAACGGCAATACTGTTAATAATTACACCTAGTGGCATAGCTTTTGTCTCCTTTTTTCTGTTATCGTGATGTCAGCATATTCTTATGGATCTTTGAAAATATTTGAAGAAATTCTGCCCTTTTTTCTTCCGGAATATCCCGAAATGTTTCTTCTTCCAGCTGCAAAAATATCTCCTCCACCTTTTTTTGCAGCACCTTTCCCTTCTCCGTCATAAATACATGATAGGAACGCCGGTTTCCATTGAGCCGCTTTCGGACAATAAGGCCTTTGGCCTCCATGCCGTTTAGAACACTTGTTATGGTAGCTGCCTCCAGAAAACAGGCATCTGCAATCTCCTTTTGGGTCGCCCCGTCAAAGTTCCTTAAATAGTCAAGAACCTTTGGCTGACCGGATGTGAGATCCGTATCCCTTAAACGGTCCATAACCCTTCTCTGGTAAATGGACTGACCCGCCATTAACAGATAATGAAATGATTTCATACCGCCACCTCTTTAGTTAGATTTCTAATCATTGTATTTCTAACTTTTTCATCTGTCAAGTTTTTTATGGTTACGTTTTTGTTTGAATGATATAATAAAACTAATTGAAAGTAAAAACAAAATCAAGATTTACCAAAGATGTATGAGGAGCATTATGAAGATTGCAGTATGCGATGATAATATTTTATTTCAGGAAGAAATCAAAAACCTTTTATATGAGTACTTTGGAAAGCTGTCGGTTGAAATCCGGCTGTTCACAAACGGAAACCAGTTTCTTACAGCGGTTCAATCCGCAGACATTCCTTACGACCTTGTTTTTATGGATATTGAAATGCCCGGGATCGATGGGCTGGAAACAGCCAGACAGTTGCGAAAAGATAACAGGGATTTATTCCTGATATTTTTATCAAGCCACACAGAACTGGCCTTTGATGGTTATGAGGTAGACGCTTTCCGCTTTCTCACCAAACCGGTAAATCAGGAAAAATTGTGGAAAGCCTTACGTGACTGGGAGAACCTGCGTCTTTCCGAGGAACGGCTCTGCCTGAATCTGGGGGAACGCAGCCAGGTGTTACGCTGGAGCGATATCCAGTACATCCAAAGCGAAAATGTATACGTAAATGTGGTCACCGCAAAACAGCGGATCCTTGTCCGTATGAAAATCAACGAACTGGAAAAAAAGATGCCGGAATCAATGTTTTTTAAGCCTCACCGCAGTTATTTGGTGAACTTAAAGCATGTTCACGGCTTTGATACGAAAAAAATACGAATGGTCGACGGACTGGAAATCCCCCTAAGCCGGAGAAATGCGGCAGAATTCCGGAACCGTATGATGAATTTTCTTCATCGGTAACAAAAAACGGTTTTAATAAATCATAGAGAAAGGAAACTTTTATGGATGCCATCTACCGGTTGATCGGAGGACTTGAAATTTTAATCATAATGACTGCAATTGCCCGATATGTTTTTCTGGAAAGAGGTCCGCAGACAAGAACTATGCAGTTGCTTTTCTGGGGAAGCTTTCTTGTTTTTGATACAGCAGGGGCCTTCTCCTCCTATTCGGAAACAGCAACCGCCCTGCTTCCCTTTTTATACCTGATGGCTTTCCTTTTCATGGGAAGGCCTTCCCGCCGCATACGGGGAATGCTTTTTGTGATTCCGGTTTCGGGAATGATGCTTTCTCTTCTTTTCATTCCTTTTCTGACCGTATACCTGTTTACAGGTTCCATGAACCAGGTGCTGGAGCTGGACGGCACCTTCTGGATACTCATGGATATTCTCTTTTGGATCTTCTGGCTCCTATTTGCGGTAAAAGGCAGGCGGTGGAAAAACAGGTACTTCCCTTCCTGGCAGCAACGGAGACTGACACCGTGGGAAGCCATTCTATTGTGGGGCATCGGCTTCTTTTTACTGGTCCTGTTTTTGCTGTTAAGCATGATAGATGAGTTTTCCCTTTCACTTTCTTTAGCCAGAGGACTTGCCGTATGCGCCGCCGTGGTTTTAGGAATTGTGTTCTATGCGGTTGCTGCAATCACGGTTCAGGGAAATATTAAAACATACTTTGAACGGGAAGCAGCTATCAATGAATATTATTTAAATGCCCAGTTAAAACATTTCAAAGCATATCAGGAAACGCAAAAAGAAACACGAAGAATCCGCCACGATATGAAAAACCACGCAGCCTGTCTGTACGCGCTTTTAGAAAAAGAGCATTATGAAGAAGCAAAGCTCTATATCAAAGAAATCAGCCAACTGGTCAACCAGACCGAGGAGCGTTTTCATACCGGAGATCCTATGATCGACGCTATTTTTAATGAAAAGGATGGGACAGCTTCTGCACACGGAATACGGCTGTCGGCAGATGGAATACCGGAATTTCAACAGATGGAGCCGGTAGATATCTGTACGATTTTTGCAAATGCCCTGGACAATGCCATAGAAGCCCAGAAGGACTTCAAAGACCGTGAGAAATGGATTCATGTGACATTTGTCCGTCAGCATGCCATGAAGTACGTCCGTATTGCCAATCCTGCAAAGGAAGTCCATAAAACAGGTACTTCCTTTCTTACGGAAAAGAATTCCAAAGAGCATGGATTCGGACTGGAAAATATCAGACGGGCCGTTGAAAAGTATGACGGACAGATGAATGCCTCCTATCAAAACGGCATATTTGTGCTGGAATTGCTTTTTACAACAAAATAACCGCCATCCGCAACAAAAAATTCCGCCAGAACCGTTCCCATGCTATATTGAATCTATAAAAAACTGCAGCTAAGCAGTAGAATGGCGGTATTTATGAACAAAATTTTAAAAATTAAAAGACAATTGAAGACCCCAGACCAGCTTGAAGCAAAAAAGCAGGTCAATAAGATCATCATCGGAATATTGTTGTTTGAACTGATTATGACAGCCGGTGTTCTGCTGGATGCAATTATTCAAATCATCCGGGTTGCTGTGGTATCCATGAATCATCCGGATTTGGAACAGCAGGTTGATGCCGCTTTGATGGAATGCCTGAACAGCGGAAGAGCAACGATTATTTCCCTGACAGCCGGAATTATATTTTTATTCTTTTTCTTTAGAAAGCAGGACTTTTCAAAAAAACTGTTCGATAAAAAACAGCCCATGAAGGCTTCTGCTTTCTTTTTCATTCTCACCTTATTTATGTCGACCCAGCTTGTCTTTCTGGCAGCCAGTGTGGGAGGCGAGTCCCTTTTTAATATGTTCGGATACAGTATAATGGCGGAAATTGAATCAGCAACCAATACCAGCACCGTATTTTCCATGTTTTTGTATGCTTCTTTTATCGGGCCAATTGCAGAAGAACTGGTTTTTCGCGGTTTTGTGATGAGGGGATTGGCGCGGTTTGGAAAAATCACTGCAATTTTGTGTTCTGCCCTCCTGTTTGGTGCTTTTCATGGAAATCTGATTCAGGGCGTTTTTGCAGTAACTGCCGGCATGGTCCTTGGATATGTGGCCATGGAATATTCCATTCTATGGGCGATTGCAATCCATGTAATCAATAATTTCATCTTTGGAGATCTATGGGCCTATGTGACCGGAGGATTTAATGAGACTTTACAGCTTATTCTTTTTTACGGTGTTTATAGTTCCTTTTTCGTGGGAGCAGTGATTCTACTCGTCTTAAAACGGAAGGAAATCAGAAATTACTGGAACAATAATAAAAATGAAAACGGTTATTATAAAATCATTTTTACCTCCTTATGGTTCATTCTTTTTATGATTCTCCATCTGGCATTGGGAATCAGCGGAATCCACAAACTTTAAGGGGATTGACAAACACTCCTCCAAATCTTATACTTTCCTTAATTTCCAAAATGGAAATAATCCGGAGGTTACCTATGAACGCTGAATTTTCACTTTTTTTCTTTATTGAAGCCATCGGTACCATTGCCTTTGCTTCTTCCGGGGCAATGGTTGCCATTAAAAAACAGCTGGATTTGCTTGGAGTCATTGTTCTTGGAGTCACTACGGCGGTTGGAGGCGGCATGTTAAGGGATATTATCATAGGAAATGTGCCTCCTGCCCTTTTTCAGAACCCTGTTTATGTATTACTTGCCTTTTTTACGGTAATGATTCTATTTATCATTGTTCGGCTAAACCAGAGAATCCTGGCCGGGCGCTCCATCGAAACCTATGAAAAGGTCATGAACATCTTTGACGCCGTGGGACTTGGCGCTTTTACCGTCGTGGGAATCGATACAGCCATTCTTTCCGGCTATGGTAAATACCATTTTCTCATCATATTTTTAGGTGTTATCACAGGGGTAGGCGGCGGAATCTTAAGGGATATCATGGCCGGTCAGACCCCTTATGTCCTCCGCAAGCACATTTATGCCTGTGCATCCATTGCGGGTGCCATTCTTTATGCCGGGCTTTTGGAACATATCAACGGAAATGCCGCCATGCTGGCCGGCGCCTGTTCTGTGATTTTAATCCGTCTTCTGGCAACCCGTTTTTGCTGGAACTTACCAACCGCTACAAAAAATAATGAATGAAAGGGGAATATGCATGAACCGTTTTTTACAATACACCATTGGGATCATCTTTTCTTTCTGCTTCATGACCGTTCTTTTATTTACCTCCGTGGAAGCTGCTGTTTACTGGATTCCAGGATATTTTGAAGCAGAATACACCAAATACAACGTCACAGAGGCCGTTTCCATGACCATGGAGGACTTACTTGATGTTACGGACCAGATGATGGCTTATTTAAAAGGAAACCGGGCGGATTTACACGTTCCCACCACCATGGGCGGCGTGGAACGGGAGTTTTTTAATGCCAGGGAAATCGCTCACATGGAAGACGTCCGGGGGCTTTTTCTAGGTGGGATCTCCATTCGCAGAGGCTGCCTGATGATTATGGCTCTTTGCGTAATTTTGCTGTTTTTACTGAAAACCAGCTTTAAGAGTACGTTTCCCAGAGCGGTGTGCGCAGGGAGCGGACTTTTCTTTGCAGCGTCTGCGGTCATTGCCTTTATAATTTCCACAGATTTTTATAAGTATTTTGTCCTGTTCCATCAAATGTTCTTTAAAAATGATTTATGGATGCTGGATCCTTCCACGGACATGCTCATTAACATTGTTCCGGAGGGCTTTTTCCGTGATACTGTCTTTTTAATCGGGCTCATCTTCTTCCTTTCTGTCTTGTCACTTATCTCCATATGCCTGTTTTTGATACATAAAAACGGGAAAAATTCCAAATAATCTTTACTTGTTACCCTAAATAACCTATACTGTAAAGTGGAGAATTATCTGAAACTGATTTTGAACTAATGGAGAGATTATCTTATATGACTCAATTTGCAAAAAGGTTCCCTGTTTTTTTCCTTTGTCTGCTTCTTTTTGTTTCCTCCTTTGCAGGAACATCTAAGGCGGCCGCTGAATGGCCGTCTGATTTGTCCGTCAGTGCACAGGGGGCTATTGTGATGGATGCAGACACAGGAACTGTTCTTTGGGGCCAGAACATACACACCCAGTACTTTCCCGCCAGTATTACCAAGGTCATGACAGCCCTGCTGGTAATCGAAAACTGTGACCTTGATGATACCGTAACGTTTTCCCACAACGCCGTCTTTAATGTGGAGTCTGGAAGCAGCAATGCCGGGATCAATGAAGGAGACAAGCTGTCCGTCAGAGACTGTCTTTATGCCCTGCTGCTAAAGTCTGCCAACGAAGCCGCCAACGCCCTTGCAGAGCATGTGGCGGGAAGCACGGAAGCATTTGCGGATATGATGAATGCCAAAGCAAAGGAACTGGGTTGTACCAATACGAATTTTGCCAATCCAAGCGGCTTAAATAACCCGGAGCATTATACCTCTCCCTATGACATGGCCCTTATTGCCAGAGCCGCCTTTAACAACCCCACATTTGAAGAAATAGATTCCACGACCTATTATAAACTTCCGCCCAACTCCATCAACAAAGAGGGACTTACCATCTATCCCGGACACCGGATGATGAAAAAAAACAGCCCCTATTATTATCCGGGTATTATAGGCGGAAAAACAGGCTATACCACTCTGGCAGGCAATACCTTAGTTACCTGTGCGGAGAAGAACGGACTGAAACTGATTACGGTCATTTTAAAAGGCTCTACGCCTGTATACTGGTCCGATACGAAGAAGCTTCTGGACTTTGGATTTGAGAATTTCGTGTCTTTAAAACCGGCCGACTATGAAAAAACCTACAGCTCCATCACCAGCGATTTGAGTTTCAGCGGACTTTCCATCAAGCATCCGGAGGCATTGGTACTGGACCCGGACAGCCGCATCATTCTTCCCAAAACAGCGGAATTTTCCGATGCAAAAGCCGAGTTAAGCTATGATATTTCTGCCGATGACCCGGAAGGGGCCATTGCAAAGATCAACTACCGCTACAACGAGCGGGTGGTCGGAAGCACTTTTGTGGAAATTAACAAGGAATTATTTCAAACAGGCGGACAAAAAGAACCGCCGGCGGCAGAGGCATCAGCTCCTGCCAAAGAAATGGAATCCGAAACGATTCCGGAATCCAGACAGACTTCTGCCGGAGTTTCCGATGAATACAGGCAGAAAGCGCTGAGCCCGTTTAAGATTCCGCTGGCCGCCTGGCTGATCCTGGGAGGGGTCGGACTTCTTGTTCTGATCGGTGCTCTTGTGTCTTTTTTCCTGTACAAGAAGCACAAAGATGAGGAAGATTTCCTCATTCGGAGGGAACAACGTATGAAACGGCTTAAGGATTCCGGTGTTTCAGTCGATGAATTCAACAGTATCTTAGAACAGAGACGCAGCTCGTTCACGTCAAAAAGAAAAGGCCGTCGGGGCGGCCGTTGGAAATTCCGTTAAATCTATCAAGGGGGGGACATGGTGAAATTCAGAAAACCTACGAAAAAAGAACTGGTGCATAATGTGCTGACAACTTTGGTTTTTCTTTCTTCAGCCACGATTATCTCCTATTTGATCATGTTTTTCGGCGGGTTTACGAATAACGTGGGGATGGTCTATATTTTGGCAGTTGTATTGATCTCCCGTTTTTCCAATGGTTATATACCAGGGGTAATTGCTTCATTTATCAGTATTATCTGTGTGAACTACATATTTACCTACCCTTATATGGAATTTAAGGTTTCAGGGATTGGATACTCCATTACGTTTATTACGCTGCTTGTGATCTCGACCATAACAAGTGCTGCCACAACTCACTTAAAGCAGCAAAACAGAATTCTCAGTGAAAGGGAAAAGCTGCTTATGGAAGCCGAAAAGGAAACCATGCGGGCCAATCTTTTAAGAGCCATTTCCCACGACTTAAGAACTCCGCTTACAGGAATCATCGGTGCAAGCAGTGCCTATCTGGAGAATAAGAACAGTATGTCGGAAGAAGAAAAGACCAATCTGGTTTCCAATATTGGGGAAGATGCCAACTGGCTCTTGAATATGGTGGAAAACTTACTCAGTGTTACAAGAATCCGGGACACCGGAGCTCATGTGACAAAGCAACTGGAGCCTTTGGAAGAAGTGGTATCAGAAGCACTTTTGCGTTTCCGTAAAAGGCTTCCTGACGCCACCGTACATACAACCGTTCCCGACGAGCTGATCATGGTTCCCATGGATGCCACGCTGATTGAACAGGTCATTATCAATCTCCTGGAAAATGCGGTTTACCATTCCAACTCAACGGAACCCATAAGCCTTACCATCTCCGTTCATGACGGATATGCCTGGTTCGAGGTGAGTGATCAGGGGATCGGACTTTCACCGGAAAGACTATCCACTTTATTTGACGGCTATACTTCTCTGCCCAACAGCAGCTTTGATTCCCACAAGGGGATGGGGATCGGTTTATCTATCTGCAAAACCATAGTTGCTGCCCATAACGGAACGATTCAGGCTTCTAACAAGGAGCACGGGGCTGCATTTACGTTTACATTACCATTAGGGGAGGACATTTATGAGTAAATTTACAATCGTCATGATCGAGGATGAAAAGAATATATGCAACTTTATAGAAAGTGCATTAGAAAGACAGGATTACAAAGTGAATACCGCCTTTAACGGAAGGGACGGGCTGGCTTTGATCAATTCACTTTGCCCGGATGTGATTCTTCTGGACCTGGGACTCCCGGACCTGGATGGCATAGACATCATAAAGAGTGTCCGCAGCTGGACAACGATTCCTATCATCGTCATCTCGGCAAGAACCCAGGAACAGGAAAAAGTAGCAGCACTGGATTTTGGCGCCGACGATTACATTACAAAACCTTTTGGCACCAGTGAGCTTTTAGCCAGAATCCGTACCGCACTGCGCCATGGAAAACCTACGGTCAAGGCCATAGACGGCTGTGTCATACAGACTCCGTACCGAAGCGAAGGCCTGCTGATCGATTTTGCCAGACGGCTTGTTATGCTCAATGAACATAAGATCCATCTGACTCAGATCGAGTACAAGCTGGTATCCTTACTGGCGGAAAACTCAGGAAAGGTTCTGACCTATGACTATATCATCAGCCACATCTGGGGCCCTTACGCGGATAATAACAATCAGATTCTAAGGGTCAACATGGCTCATATCCGCCGAAAAATAGAATCAAACCCGGCGGAACCCAAATTTATCTTTACGGAAATCGGCGTAGGATATCGAATGAAGGAAAGTGAAATTTAAGAAAGGGGCTGTGCCCCCTTCTTCTTATTCTGTTTTCGGACTCTCGTTTTCTCCGCCCGCTTATTCTTAAATTCCTCTTTTTTCTCATAGATCTCACCGATCTCTTCTTCGTCCGCCAGCTTCATGGTCTTTACCACATAGATCTGTCCGTCATCACTTTTTCTCATCCGGATCTTTCCCTTGACATTTCCATGAACCGGACAGCAGCCAAGGGCTGTATAGGATTTCTGGTTTACGGAAAACCACCGGATCTTCTTTTTAAGCATCCGGTTACACTTACAGCAGATCAAATCGGTTACGGTTTTATCTGCAATAGCATCCTGTTTTGTGGCAAAGGGTCTGGAAATATATTTGGAATATTCGGGAAATGTCAGATACACCTCTTCCTCCCGGTTCTCTGGAAGGCGGTAATAATCTGTGGACCAGTATTCCTTCACCCTTTCAAAATCCATCTTATGCATGATCTGCCCGGTATAATGGGCATCATCAAGAGCCCGGTGAAACGGCCTCTCTTCCATAATTCCCATCTCAAAAACTGCGATATCAAGCGACAGCCGGTCCTTGCCGTCTCCATAGAGCAGACTGTAGAGCTTTTGCAGATCATAATAAAGAAGGGGTTTTGGAAATGGATTTGGTATCCCATAAAAGGTACTGTTCCTTTGCAGCTCCGTCAGATCCATGGAACCCCAGGTACAGTAAATGGCATCTTCCCCGCACCACTGCAGAAACTCCTGGAATGCCTTTTGAAAGTCTGTTCCTTCTTCCAACAGAACCTTTTCATCCATATGGGTCACTTCCAGAATCTTTTCATGAAGCTCCGTATAGACCTTGGGCTTAATAAGCCTTTGAAACTCTCCCGCTTCCTGAAGAGATTCATCAAGCTTCACAGCCCCAATCTCAATGATCTCAAAGGGAAAATGCGCAACGGTATCTTCCTTTCCCCCTGCACTCTGGTTCCATTCCAGATCCAGTACAATATAATTCTTCATAGTTAAAATCCTTTATTCTATCAGTCTGTTCAGCTTATCCGCCATGATCCGTCTGCGTTTACTGCTCTCTTTTTCATCAATGCACCATGCGTCCCCTTCCTTAAAAAGGAGGTCTCCTTCTTTGGCTCCTTTTGGAAGCTCCGACGCGTTCAACTTCACGGTATCTCCGTCTTCATTCTCACAGATAACCAGCTCTCCGCTTATACGGTCTATAATATATCTCATGGCTTTCTCCTCTCCTTTACCAGCCTATGGCTTGCAGATTGCGCATGGCTCATATCCCATATCAATCAGTTCTTCTCTGGTTCCGACAATCACAGTGCGGTTTTTCTCTTTTATGGAAACAGCAGAACTGCATTCCGGAAGATGAAACTTCTTCGTATTGGTATTTACCACGTACTCCTGCCGGGTGGCTGTACTGCCTGAATCTCCGGCTGGAGCACCGGGCGTTTCGGATTCTAATGCCGCTCCGGTCTCCTTACCCTCCTTTTGCTCTGTCTCACTGTCTGCACCGGGAAAGGTAACATGGGTTCCATTACTTACTGCCACTATGGTTCCAAGCTGGTCGGTCCGTAAAACCTTAATGTGTTTCTTCTTTAACAAATCCAGTATCTCTTTATGAGGATGCCCGTAATCGTTATCTTTTCCGCAGGATATGACGGCATATTCCGGATCCACCTTATCAATAAAGGCCTGGGATGAGGAGGTGGAACTGCCATGATGGGAAACCTTTAAAACATCCGCTTTTAAGGACAGACCGTTTGCAATTATATCTTTTTCTGCATCTTTTTCTGCGTCTCCGCACAGAACAAAGCTGTTATTTCCGTAGTCCACCCGGATTCCTACCGACCAGTTATTCAGTTCATCTCCGTAATCCCGGTTAGGTGCCAGAATCTGGAAGGATGCAGATCCCAGTTCATAACTGGTTCCCGGTTTGGGAAGGGTTATTTTTAAATTCTTTTCTTCGATGGCATCAAGCAGACGTTCATACATCTTTGTGGTGTGGGCCTTTTCCGGCATAATGATTTTTTCAACATCAAATTCCCGTATGACCGCTTCCAGCCCCCCAATGTGGTCGGAATGGGGATGGGTTCCAATGACATAGTCAAGCGTCTTTACGCCCTGCTCTTTTAAGTAGGAAACCACTGCCGGGCCCTGATCCCGTTCTCCGGCATCGATCAGCATATAATGCCCATCCTTCTCAATCAACGTACTGTCTCCCTGACCCACATCTATAAAATGTACTTTTAAATCCGTTCCCGAAGCCGTTTTATCCGCCGCAGCCTGGTTCCTGCCGCCTGATGCTGCAATTCCTGAACATCCTGCTAAGAACAGTGCCAGAATAAGGACTGCAGCCAGAACCATACGTTTATAAAACTTTCCTGTCATTTTTTCTGTCATTCCCATGTGCTCCTTCGTGCTATTATATGATAGAATGTTTCATCCTACAAGTATTTTTCAGAGGAACACCAGTTCACTCATGCCCAAAAAGACGGACTGCAAGTTCAGGCAGTCCGCAGAATTTCCTGTATCGTTTTAAGAAATTTTTGAACCATCGGCCCCTACAGCAGACCCGTCAGGCGTTGTTGTATCTGCCAGCATCTGACCGCTTGTAGGGTCACAGTAATACTGTTTTCCATTCCAATGGATCCAGCCGGTAGCCATGTAACCTTTCTCATTGAAAAAGTACCAGCTTTCTCCAATATATTCCCATTTATTTACTGGGTAACCTCCTGTAGAGTAAGCGTACCACCAGCCGGTCTCATCCTGTCTCCATTCACCCAAAGCCCCGTTTGCCGCCCGGTTTTTCTCCGCAGCACTCGTATCTATGTATTTGGCTGAAGATTCTACCCAGGCCCCTTTTTGAGCTTCATTCCGGTCATTTACCGGGCGTATCCGGTAGGTATAGCTTCCCGGCTTTCCCATTTGACGGGTAAAGTCCATACTGTTTTTACTGGTGGTGAGAACGTCACTCACACTTTTTCCATCCCGGTAAAGCACCAGCTCATAGCTTCCGGTCCCGCCGGTTTCTGACCAGGCGGCCAGGTTTCCATTTCCCCAGCCTGCACGTTGAATGGACTGGGTATATTCACCTACTTTAGGTAAATCAACCGTAACGGTCAGCGTCCGGCTTAAATCCGCCCGCTCTTGCTTGATATAAGTTCCCCCGCTGACTAAAATGCCATTTTCATCTGTAGCAAAATAATATCCTTCCTCTGCATAAAGCTTTACTTTCATTCTGGGAACATCGCCTTCATACCACTGAAAACCGTCATTTATAAACTCACAGTCCCCTACATCAACACGGCTGTTCTCCGCCGTAACCTCAACCTCCTGCTGGGATATGGAGTCTCCGGGCATAATCTGTGCAGTAACCGTTATCTTTACTTCCATGATCTTTTTTCTGGAAGCCGCCATGGCTGGCATGGTGAAAAGCCCTGCTGCCAGAGCTGCTGCCAGCACCGTTGATAAGATTTTTTTACCGGTCATATCAAATCCTCATCTTTCTATCTATTTCATATTTTGTGAATTCCTGTATGTTATCCGTTTATTATAACCCATTTCCGGGCATTTGTGAACTGCCTGCATAATTTATGCAAAAGAGCCAGTTAATTTACGAAGAAACCCTTTCTGTTTCCAGCCTCACTGTCTCATTGACGGGAATCGGGTGATAATCTTTTGAATCTTTGTTCTTTATAGATGAAATTTGTCACATTTGTTTATATTTACAACTAGGAATCCCTTCTTTGATATGCTATCATAGCCTTATTGGATGGTAATTATTAAAAATATTGTTAAAAATTGGGACTATATGCAAGTTTTTAAACCTTTACCGTAAGACAAGGAGTTTTTAAAGTTATGCACTGTTATGCCGAATTTATAGACTGTTATCCACAAAAAAGCAACGCGATTTCCACAGATGGATCTTTTTTATTTTCTGCCGGATATGAGCTGCAGGGAGGCCACGAGACTGATGGAAATTAAAACAATTCTTTATCATGGCTCGTCCGTCTCCAAAACAGGGCTGGAACAGGATCAGGTTCGATTTGAACGGTTTCTGGAACATTTTATTGAACATACTCCGAAATGGGGGACAGAAGCGCTTTTAATCCTACCCGATGGTAAAGCTCTTTTAAAGCCCTATTACTGGACAGGAATGGCACGCATCAGCTGCATGGATACAATTGCAGCGGTGGGTGCCCGGACGGATTTAAGTTTTTCCATCACAAAAAGCTTAAAGGCATTTGAAAGTGCCGGAGGCTACCGGGAAAAGCTCAGGATCTGCGCTGTCTATCAGCCGGAATTGATGACTTTGACCAAATTCCTAAACCAGTGCCAGAAATTATTAAAAGAAAATATTTCCTTTTCCGTAGGTGTATTTGGCTCTCCTGAGAATCTGGACATGATCCAGGAGCTTCGCCGTTCTCTTTCCTCGGACATTTATCTATGGATCGAACCGCTGTCAGAAATAAGTTATCCGTACTCGATTGAGGAGGAAATGGAATTCCGGTGTATCGATCCCCTTTTCTCCCAGGAATGGGCCTATACATCAGCAAACAAATCTCAATGCCTGGACCGGCTCTTTGTTGAAAGCGACGGAAAGCTCAGGCTATGTGTATCCTGCCAGTATATGGAAGGCAACTGGAACCATTTGACAGACCAGTTCCCCGCTCCGGTCTGCGGCCAGTCCATCTGCAGCGGATACCTTGCCTATGGAGGGCGGAAGGATTACCAGCATGCCGCTGTTTTTGGACAATACCCTATGTTCCGGATTCCCTGGAAGCCAAAAGCCTACTTTTTAACAGCAGATAAGGTTCTCTTTCATAACCTGGAACAAGAGGATTCTGAATTCCTTCTGGCTTTAAAAGACCGGAGAGAGGACGCCCCTCTTTTCCTGATTACTTCCCTGCCCTACAAAGAAGCCACCAGACATTACCATACCCTGCTTCCCATCTGCGGAGGCGGCATTTTTGCAGGGGGCGCGCACATTGTGCTGAATAAAAAGGGCCGGCAGCCCCGCCGGGAAGAGATTTTGGCCCTTGACCCTTCTATTATTCCTATTTTGGAGGAAAAGCAGTCCGAATACGGATGCAGGCTCAGAATTTTCAAAAATGAAGACACCATTTACCGGTTCACAATGGAAAAACCGTTCAGCCGTATGTGGCGGGAATCCGAATATGAAGCACTGATGGAATTCATCCCTTCCAGGAGTTTCCGCTGTTTTATTGAAAATAACTGTTTTCACATCGTTCCTGCAAATGCAAATGAAAAAAATGGAATCAAGACCATCAGCCACTGGCTTTCCATCTGCCCGGAGGATTGTGTTTCACTGGATAATTTATCTTAAAAAAGGAAGCAAAAGAGACTTTTGTACACGTCTCTTTTTGCTTCCTTTTTTTTCAGCAGTCTCCTTTTGCAAATTCCGCCAGCTTTTTATTAAACTCATCCTTCTGATCGTAAAATGCGGCATGCCCGCTGAACTCAAAAGCTTCCAGCACCGAATTCTTTATATACTGATGCTGAATCTCCCCCAGTACAAATGGAACCACTTTATCGTGAATGCCGTGAATGATGAGAGTCGGTACAGCAATTGCCGCCAGATCCTCAAACAGCACCTCTGCAATCCAGGTTTTGGCTATGTCTGCGGTTGCCCAGCCGGCGGCCTGCAGACCGATCTGGAAAAACCACTGGGCAAAAGGTTCAGTAATATGCTGAAAGAAAAAAATATTTCCGAAGTTATTCAGCATATTGGGGCGGTCCGCGTAAGTACCGTCAATGATATCTATGACCGTTTGTTCATCGAGTCCGTAAGGAAAACCGGGCCGTTTGATCAGGCTGGGGGCGGCGGCGGCAAACAGGGCAAGCTTTGAAACTCCATAGCCATGATGTCTTTTCATATACCGGATGGCAATGGCACCCCCGGTCGAATGCCCGGCAAGTATAAAATTGCTCAGCCCCAGTGCTTCCACCACCTCTCTCACATCATCTGCCAGACGGTCATAACCGTATCCGCAAAAGGGTTTATCAGAATCTCCAAATCCCCTGGTATCAATCCCGATGCAGCGAAATCCCTTTTCCGGAAGCACATCAAACTGGTACTCAAACAGCTTATGGCTTCCAGGCCAGCCGTGAAGGAACAGGATGGTGTCTTTGCATTCCGGGTTTAAGTCCTCAACGTAAATATTCACATCTCCGTCAACAGTAACATAATATCCCATAATATTGATTCTCAAAGTCTTTTAATTTATTCTATTCATTTTGAAAATGTAATGTTCGGTTTTGTTTTGTGATTTTGCATTTTGTGCCGGAATTATATAAAACAGCCGGAAGCCAAATCAGCATGGGCAAAAAGGAGAGGCTTATGAGATGTAGAATCCATAAAAAACTATTAATGTTTGCTTACTAAATCTCCAAAATAGAATTTTAGAAGGAGATTTTTCAAAAAAATAATCACTAAAGGGGGACAGATTGATTGACGAAAATCAGTTATTTACAGCTTCCGTTTTTTTGATACATGAAATAACCTATAAAAGCGATTACTTCAAAATCACATAGTATGAAAGCATATATTTTTTAATTCACAAAATTGAAATAAAAACCCCATTTATAACTTTTCCTTATACTCTTTTACTTTATTTTCAAAACTATTATTGGCATCCTTTCTTTTAAGTACTAAAATCCATATAAGATCATCTATCTGCTCACTAAGAACAGAATATCCCAAAGATTGTGCATAGTCTTCCATGGCTGTTACAGTTGTAAAATATTCATTTTTTAAATCTCTTAATTCCGCTTCTGTGCAATATCTTTCAAAGTTTTCTCTTGCTGCTTTATCGTAAAACATCAGATCGGTTATAATAATCCTTCCGCCTGGTTTTAAAACCCGGTCCATTTCCGTTAATGCCATTCTTTTTTCACTTTCATTACAATGGTGAAAGGCATAGCAGCTTACTGCCGTATCCATTGTTCCATCCTGCAGGGGCAGTTCTAAGAAGGTTCCCATTCGAAGGTTTAAATCAGGAAACTTTTTTTTGGCTTCAATCAACATATTTACAGATTGGTCAATACCTATAATATTCTGAGTTTCCATTAATTTACCTGCTAAATTCCCGGTACCTACGCCAACCTCAAAAGCATTTCCTTGAACTTCATTTACCTTATCCGTCGTTAGCCGAATAACCTTATCATAATGCTTGTAAAAATCCAATCCATGATGCTGTGTACTAATATATTCATCGTAATCCTTTGCCCAATTATCAAATTCCCATTTATCTTCCCAATTCTCCAACTGTGAAATGTAACCGGCAGTCTTTTTCATAACTGAAACCAATTGGTCCAAATACTCTTCCTCTTCAAACATTAAGTCTATACATTCCTCCAGAGACTCACTGATCATTCTCATATTGTGTATATGATGATTTAATTGATCATATTGTTTGAAAAACATCTTTATTGGTTTGTCCTCATCCGCAAGCATCTTTAATATATCTTCAATGGAAAATCCCATTTTTCTATACAATAAAATGGTTTGAAATTGTAGCATGTCTTCCATTGAATACAATCTATAACCATTATTATCTCGCTTAGGTATAAGTAATTTCTTTTTTTCATAAAACCGTAAAACATTTGGATTTACATGAAATGCTTCTGCAATCTCATTAATTTTAAACATATTTGTTTTAAGTGATGATTGTAACACTGTTTTCATATAGTTTCTCCCTGATTTTCAAATTTTTTGTCCTTAACACCGACATACATGTATTATGAAGGTTCATCTTAGGTGAATGTCAAGTAGAAAAACAGTATAGATAAAAAGAAATAAAAGCCGTGTGTTTATAATTCAAACTAATTATGACAATTATTATTTGGTGGAAGTGAATTGAAAAAATGATGTAAAAAAATCTTAAATCGCATGATATAATTCAATTATAAACATCTTTTTATATTGTTCAGATTATATAAATTTTTTATATATAATATTGAAAAATTTTTTCTATAAAATGCGACAGTCTTTTTTTATCATGTGCATATCGTCTGGGAAATACTAAAAAATATGTACCAATGAGACTAATAAAGTAGCTAAATGTAATCATTTCCTTGAAACAAAAGTAAATCGGAAAAATTTTATTTATCAATACCATATTATGGGAGCATAAAACTGATTACACAATCCAGCCAATTGCATCTGTATTAGAGAAATATGTTTAATAAGTTTCATGTTATATCATTCCATTTATCAAATAGATATCCACCAACACACCCCAAATTTATCTATAACAGTTGCACAGCACTTACTCCATGGAACTTCCTGAATGGGATTAATAACAACACCGCCATTACTTAAAACATGAAAAGCATTATAAACCGCTTCCTTACTCCCCATCTCAAAAACATTAAACGTCATAGTTTCCCATTTCATTTTATGAATTATGTTTATGTCACAAGGATTCACGGCTTCACTTAATGCTAAAAATCCTTCACCACCTACAGATAATTCACAGTGCGAATAAGCAGTTTTGTCATCATTTAAGATTTTAAATGTAATCTCTGCACCAAAGGCTTCGCAATACATTTCTGCAGCTTCAAAACTGTTTCTCACATAAACTTGAGCATAATTTTTCACATTTACCCTCCCATACAAAATATAAATGATCTAAAACTTGACATACATAGCAAATGATTATTGGTGCAGGCTATTTGAATTGATTAGATCTAATGTATATCCTCAATCCATCTGCTTATTCTATTCCAACGAAATAACTATATAATGCTTTTAATCATAAAAAGCAAGAATTCTACCGGGCGGAAAGCTATCAATTTTTTGTCATAGATCAAAACAAATGCATTAACAGCTTGATAAAGCATTATCGACTAAGTTTGTTTTATCAACTTCACATTTTATTTACAATATAATTTATGGCTTTCTCGTTAAATAAAGAATTACGATGTCGTTGAATTCAATTTTATTACCATGATTTAAAATTGCTGTCCGAATACCCTCAAAAAACTTCGATTTATACGGTTCTTGCAGGACAATATGGTCACTGTGTGTACCAAGATATTCTATGTAATCGTTAGCAGTAAATTCTCTTTTTGAATAAAATCTATATTCTTTAAATTCAATGAAACCATAATTAACAGCATTACAATAGATCATTTTTTGATTGTAAGGTATTTCAGGATGAAAATATTGTGCATATACTTTTTGAATATCATTGTATAATGCTTCATTCGGCGTTTGATAATCCCCGTGCATCATCATCATCGCAAGAAATCCACCATTTTTCAGGAGTTCAAAACTCCTCGAAAAGGCAATTTGTTCAGGAATCCATTGAATAGCTGCCGCAGAATATATTAAATCAAATTTTTTGTTTCCAAAATTGTAGGTTTCAAAGTGCCCATTTACAATATGAAAGTTGTTATAATTCTTAAATTTCCTTTTTGTAAAATCAAAGAGATGTTCCCCAAGTTCTATTGCAAGATAATTACAATCAGTTTTAAGAATAGGCTCTGTTGCCTGCCCCGTTCCCGGACCAATTTCAAGTACTGCTTTGCGGCAATCAAGCTGAGTATGGTTAATAATGAATTCAAACGTATCGTCGTTGTACTTTGGACGCCACTTATCAAACTTTTCTGGTATTGTATCAAATATTTTCCTGAATTCCACAGACTCTCCCTTTTTTAAAATAAAATGAAGCTTAAAACATGTTTTCAAAGTCAACATAAGTTCAGTTTAAACGGTTACGATTTTACATCAGCTTTAGCCAGACATTCTTGTTTTGTTCGTTATATACATGCACAGTTTTCATAGCAAAAAAGTTGGTTTGAAAATAAAAAATCTCCAATACACAGAAAACGTGTTTAGTTCCCCAACCGATGAAAAAAGATATGAGTTTTCAAGCAGCAGCCTAACATGGTTCGTTGTTTTCCTGATTCATTTTATACGCTTTTTCCCCCCATTGCCCCAGTAAATCTAAAGCAGGAGCTATACCTTCCCCTAATTCAGTCAGAGAGTATTCAACCCGCGGCGGAACTTCATTGTATTGCGTTCTTTTAATTATATGTGCCTGTTCAAGCTCTTGCAGATTTCTGGACAGCATAAGATTGGATATTCCATTGAGTCTTCGCTGTAACTCGTTAAACCGTATCACCCCTTCATTGTGCAGCACCCAGCAAATTTGAAGTTTCCACTTACCATTAAGAAGATGCAGTGCGTAATAAACAGAACATGTTTCCATAAAATCTCCTATTAGTTAGTTTTTTGATACTTAGTTAATAAATTTTGCGTACTTGTAAAATATTAACTGGTGTTTTACGATTATAACAGAAATCCAAATATATATAAAGGTGGTTATTGAAATGAACACATTAGAAGCAATAAAAGCAAGGCAGAGCATTCGTACATTCCACGCGCAATCCGTAGAACAGGATAAACTGAACGATCTGTTAGATGCCGCAAATGCTGCGCCTATTTTCGGCTGCATACACCTAACGGTTATTGAAAACAAAGAGTTAATTCATTCCATAGGCGAAATCACAAAGTCAAAAATGCTGGCCTCAGGAAACGAATTTGCGGTGCAGCAAGCCTCCGCTTCCAATTATAATCCTACCTATAATGCACCTGTCTTTCTAGTGTTTTCTGCAAAAGGCGGCAATGACAATATGGGGTTTAACATGGGAAACGTATCTTGTGCTGCACAAAATGTTCTACTGGCAGCAACAGAGTTAGGGTTGGCATCGTGTTTTGTCATGGCTCCGATGATGGCGTTTACCGATGAGAATGTGTTTTTAAAAGCAGGTATTCCGGAAGATTACATTCCACTGGTGGGTGTTTGTATCGGGTATTCTTCGCAAACGGCTTCTTTAAAAGAACGGGCTGCAAAAGATAATGTGAATTTTTGCTGATCGAAAGCTGCTGCAAAATAGAACCTTTCTATTACAAAAAAAGCCGAAAACCTTAAAAGCAAAGGTTTTCGGCGTTATACGCTGGCGTCCATAAGAGGATTTGAACCTCCGGCCTACCGCTTAGGAGGCGGTCGCTCTATCCAGCTGAGCTATATGGACGTATCTGGTTTTGCGATTACAGCCCGACAAAAGCCGCACTCTAATCCCGTATCACAGCAAATGTTGTGAACAGTGCAATATTTATTATATTCACAATTGGCCTTTTCGTCAAGCGATAACTTTCATTATTCCGCTTTCTCTTTAAAATTCACCACTCCCTGCATCCAGATCTGGCCTTTAAACCTGCGCCCTACCTCCGGAGTTCCTACTAAATCTTTCTTGGCAATTCCTACATGAAAGATTAAGTCACTGCATTCTATGGTGAAATCATATACTTCTTCCTCTGTAATCGTATTCTTCTTTTCGTCGATCTTTATGATCTCTCCGATGATGGAATACTGGTCACATTCCACACCGCATGGCATGAAACAGGAGTCAATAATGGAATATAAATCTTCCTTCATGGCTCTTCTGGAGGCCTGGGAATATAAATCAATATCTTCAATGGTCAGAGTTTCCATAGCATCCTCGTCACCGTTTTTCGCGGCTTCCAGCAATGTGTTACGGTCTTTTGCCGCCACCCTGGCTTTTTCTCTCTGTTTTTCTGATTTCTGTATGGGGAGAAGGATCTTTCCGCTTATGGACAGGCCGGAAAGACATGCATCCCTGGTGTCCATGGAGTGATGATCTATCATCCGTTCCCTGCATTCAAAAGAATTGTCTATATAAAAGATCAGGGAAATTCCCACCTTATATTCATCTAAAAGACCGGCATATGTTTCCCGCTCCGTATGACGCTGTATGGTGCAAGGTACATCCGATGTCATATCATTGGTTTTTAAATAAGGATAATAATAGCTTCTTCGAAATTTTCCATCCCGATCCATCTCTCCAAAGATGGCGATTCCCATCCCTGGTGCCACTTCCTTACGAAGCTCACAAAGATTGGATTCCTCATCGATCTGAATCCGCTTTAGCCCGGATAAATCTTCACAGATCTGGTCCAACAGTTTTTCTATGTCCCTGTCCTTCTGGTAAAGACTGAAACCGATGGTTCTCAGGAATTTGTGCATAGAATCATCACCTGCTTTCTGTTTTACTAAGATAAATTTCAGGAAAACAATAAGGCGAAGAACACTCCGCCTCAAGTCTTATCGCTTATTATATACCAAAATCAGTAACAATGCCAGTAAAATTTTTGTATGAAGCCTGTATTATACAATTCCCTGGGCAATCATGGCATCAACGACCTTTTCAAAGCCTGCAATGTTTGCTCCTGCCACATAATTTCCGCTTACACCATAGCGCTCTGCTGCATCGGAAGCCTTTTTGTAAATATTTACCATGATTCCATGAAGTTTTTCATCCACTTCTTCAAAGGTCCAGGAAAGTCTCTGGCTGTTCTGGGACATCTCAAGTGCAGATGTTGCCACGCCGCCTGCATTGGCTGCTTTCCCTGGCATAAAGAGCATTCCGCTTTCCAGGAAGAAATCAGTGGCTTCTCTGGTAGATGGCATATTTGCTCCCTCTGCAACCGCAAAACATCCATTTGCTTTCAAAGCCCTGGCATCCTCAATGTTTAATTCGTTCTGCGTCGCACACGGAAGGGCGATGTCGCAGGGAATGGTCCAAATTCCCTTTCCTTCGGTATAAACAGCAGTTTTTACCATATCCGCATATTCACTAATGCGTCCTCTTCGGACCTCCTTGATCTCCTTGACCACATCAAGCCGGATTCCAGCCTTGTCATAAACATATCCGCAGGAATCACTTAATGCAACAACGGTTGCACCAAGCTGCTGTGCTTTCTCTGCTGCATAGATGGCAACGTTGCCGGAACCGGAGATGACCACGTTCTTACCAGCCAGCTCTTTTCCGTTTGCTTTCAGCATCTCATCAAGAATATAGACCAGTCCGTATCCGGTAGCCTGGGTGCGTACCAGAGAGCCGCCGTAATTAAGTCCTTTTCCGGTAAGGACTCCTTCATATAAACCGGTCAATCGCTTATACTGTCCATAGAGAAAACCAATTTCTCTGGCCCCTACCCCGATGTCTCCGGCAGGAACATCCTGGTCTGCACCGATATATTTGGATAACTCGGTCATAAAGCTCTGGCAGAATGCCATAACCTCACGGTCGGATTTTCCTTTTGGATCAAAGTTTGAACCGCCTTTGCCGCCGCCGATGGGAAGACCGGTCAAAGAGTTTTTAAATACCTGTTCAAAGCCTAAGAACTTTAATATGCCCTGATTTACCGATGGATGAAGGCGCAGTCCTCCCTTGTAAGGCCCGATGGCACTGTTAAACTGTACCCGATACCCTTTGTTGACCTGTACATTCCCCTGATCATCGACCCACGGCACACGGAAGGAGATGATTCTCTCCGGCTCTACAAGGCGCTCCAAAAGCCCGATCTTGCGGTAATGTGCTTCATTAGCATCAATAACAAGTTTCAGGGAATCAAGCACCTCTTTCACGGCCTGATGGAATTCTGCTTCTCCCGGGTTCTGTGTTACAACTCTTTCATAGACTTCATCCACGTACGACATAATTTTCTTTCCTCCTTGGATTATAATGCATTTTAACGGCTTAATAAAATTAAGTTTCCAAAAAAAGGCAAAGAAGGGCCAGAACTCGCGATGTTCCGGCCCCTTTGCCTGGTCACTACTTGTAGGAAATTATACCAAGTTAATTTAATAAAGTCAACAATGGGTTTTGCTTAATATTATTAATTCTATTTTTTCTTTTTGTTCAGAGCTACCATCTTTTCCTGATTTTATCTAAAGAATCAACGTCTTTCCATTTAACTATTCATATAGTTTCTCAATCACCAGATTTTTCTATTCCCCTAAAAAAAACAAGTTCTTCCAAAAACTCCGGCCTGCCATCAATATCCTTCTTCAGTACCTTAAATATAGCTGATTAAATGACTTAAACATCAATCACCTGCATGTGATGACATTGCCTGTAACAGCGTTGCTTGTCCTACACTCAACGCACCTGCATTCTCACAGTCTATTCTCTCCGCTCCATAAAAGTTTATTACGCTAAGCAATAATATATTTCCTGCAACAAATGCCACCATAAGATACCAAGCCATCCCTATTTTCAAAAGCCCACCTTTTCTTTCTGAATTTTCATTTCATACCTCCTTTTTCCCTTTGTTTCTTTATTTCCTATCTATTTTTATCCGCCTGTATTTTATATTGATTTCTATTTTTAATGATATATAGAAAGCTGGCTTCATACTGGTTATTTTTCATATGAATTAAGTAACCAATATTTTTAAATAAATCTCATACTGCTTTATCCCCTTAATAATTTGTTTCCATGGCTTATAAAACCAATTGTAAGCCATAACTTAACCACAAGTTTTCAATCAGTTTTTCCTATGGTAACCTTCTAATAGATTTTCAGACTTTATAAAAGGAGTAAATCACTATGAAAAATGGACAAACCATAAAAACCAAATCAGAGACGGAATCCACTCCCAGGTTTTAGACAAAAAATCTTTCACTGGCCGGTATTTTAAATGATCTGTTCATAAATTTCTGACCGAAAGGTAAAAATGTTATATTTTCTCTATTTCCCCTGGTACGCTTGACAGAAAAGGCTTTCCAACTTAAAATAGTTTCAATGCAGAAAACAGATTAAATTGAAAATACAAATTAAAAAGAAGGACTTTTTTATGATACAGGACATTTTTCCACATGTATTTCATAATGAATTTGAAATAAAAACTCCCGGAAGCGACAGTTATTTTTTTTACTTTCTGGATGGAAGCCTTATGCTTTGCAGGCACAACACGAAACTTATTCCTCAGTTTGAAGACCTTGGTTCACTCAGTCCGGAAGCCATGTCCCACTGTGATTTTCTCTTCTCCATTGATGAGATGGACTTCTATTTGATAGACGAGTCCTGTATCAAGCTGGAAGAAACAGACACTCTGAAATTCTATAAGACCGGTGTCATAAGGGAATTAAAACCCATGTGGGTCTCTTTTGCAGCGGTATCCGCCCAACAGCTTCACCGCTTCTATACCTCCAACCGTTTTTGCGGCTGCTGCGGCTCTCCCACGATGAAAAGCAAAAAAGAGCGGGCTGCTGTCTGCACCAGCTGCGGCAACACCATTTACCCTAAGATCTGTCCGGCCGTCATCGTTGCTGTTACACATGAAGGAAAGCTGCTTTTGACCAAATATGCAGGCCGGGAATATACCCGTTATGCCCTGATCGCCGGTTATACCGAGTTTGGTGAGACTCTGGAAGATACGGTAAACCGGGAAGTCATGGAGGAAGTAGGACTCCGGGTAAAAAATCTCCGTTACTATAAAAACCAGCCGTGGGGCTTCAGTGATTCCATTTTAGTTGGATATTGGGCAGAACTGGATGGTTCTCCACAGATTCACTTAGATGAAACAGAGTTATCCACAGCCGTCTGGATGGCTCCGGAAGATATCCCCGACGATTTCACCAATATAAGCCTGACACACGAAATGATTCTTCTTTTTAAAGAAGGGAAAATGAAATAATACAAAAAAAGCAGAATGCGCCTTGTAAGCAGATACCCGCTTCATCAAGACGCATTCTTTTCGTTACTTATAAATTTGCTTCACTTATGACAGCCCCTTATAAAAGGAAGCATATCCGTTGGATACCACCTTACCCTTTCGTGGAACCTGAACGGCCACAAGAATCATATTCAGCAGATCCACACATGCCCCTCCGGCATTCAGTACACTTAAAAAAATCATATACCGGCTCCACAGCCCGGCTGTCCACATCAGTAATGGAAATACAAAGGACAGGATCAAAAGCGGCATGACAGACACCAGAAGAAACCGTTCCCTGGATAACACCTCTTCCGAATACACAAATCCAAACATTCCGTTGAATCCCCAATAGGTCTTCCGTGACTGCCATACCTTTGGTATGAAAACAGCATGAATGGCTTCATGCACCAGGGTATACGCCATAATTCCAGCCAGATACAATAAGATTTTCAGATCTACCGTAACTTGTAATAGAATGCCATTTCCATTAGAAAAGCCAAACATCGACGGATCAAGGAAATAGCACCAGAGTCCGTTTAAGACCATCAGTACGACGGACAATGGCAGGGACACCCCCATTGCCGCTCCTATTGATTTTGGCTCTTTCAGCCTTTGAAAACCATTTGATAATAACTCCCGGGTTCTGGCCTGATCTTCTTTTGGGATTTTTTTGATATATTTCATTGAACTTCCCCTTTAGCAATTAATGATAGTTTTAATATAACCTTTATGGTTTATATTCTTGCAAATTTTCAGAAGAATATCTACATTTGTATTTTAACATAAAAAGACCGCCTGCGGTTGCAGAACGGCCTTTTTTTTTCTAACTCACCTTATTTTCCATAATAAGCCTTTAAATACATCTCCTTGATTTCACTGAACAGAGGATATCTTGGGTTTGCACCGGTACACTGGTCATCGAATGCATTTTCAACCATTTCATCAAGGGTATCTAAGAAGTATTTCTCATCGACACCATAATCCTTAATCGTAGCCTTGATACCCACTGCTTTTTTCAGTTCCTCCACCTTAACAAGGAATTTTTTAAATACCTCAGCATCATCCTTGCCTTCTACCCCGCAGAACCGTGCGCATTCCGCATATCTTGCCAGTGTATGCGGATACTGGTACTGAGAGAAGGTTCCCATCTTAGCCGGTGCCTCGGAAGCGTTAAATTCCATTACCAGGTTGATCAAAAGAGCATTTGCTATTCCGTGGGGAATGTGATGGTATGCACCTAATTTATGCGCCATGGAATGGCAAACTCCTAAAAATGCATTGTTAAAGGCCATACCTGCCATACAGGAAGCGTCCGCCATCTTGCATCTTGCTTCCACATTGGTACCGTCATTATAAGCGGCAGGCAGATACTCAAATACATTCTTCATGGCCTTTAATGCAAGACCATCCGTGTAGTCAGAAGCCATAATCGAAGCATAAGCCTCTAATGCATGAGTCAGAACATCAACACCGGAAGCGCTTGTTAAGCCCTTTGGCTGACTCATCATGTTGTCTGCATCCACAATGGACATATTCGGCATGAGCTGATAGTCTGCAAGCGGATATTTTACGCCTGTTTCCTGATCTGTAATAACCGCAAAGGAAGTCACCTCGGAGCCGGTACCGGAAGAGGTTGGAATTGCTACAAAGTAAGCCTTTTCTCCCATTTTCGGAAAGGTGTAGACTCGCTTTCTGATATCCATAAACCGCATAGCCATATCCTGGAAATCAACTTCCGGATGCTCATACATCACCCACATGATCTTGCCAGCATCCATTGCAGAACCACCGCCCAGTGCAATGATGGTATCCGGCTGGAATGCTCTCATAGCAGCTGCGCCGGCCTGTGCATTGGCCAGAGTCGGGTCAGGCTGAACATCTGAAAATACGGTATAAACAATGCCCATCTCGTCTAATTTATCTGTGATCGGCTTGGTGTAGCCATTTCTGTAAAGGAAGGAGTCTGTAACAACAAATGCTCTCTTTTTGTCATAGACATCCTTTAATTCACTCAATGCTACTGGCATACAGCCTTTTTTAAAGTAAACCTTTTCCGGATTTCTGAACCAAAGCATGTTCTCTCTCCTCTCAGCAACGGTCTTAATATTGAGCAGATGTTTCACGCCAACGTTTTCGGAAACAGAGTTTCCGCCCCAGGATCCGCAGCCCAGAGTCAGGGATGGCTGTAATTTAAAGTTATAAAGATCACCGATGCCGCCATGAGAAGATGGTGTATTGATCAGGATCCGGCAGGTCTTCATCGCCGCCGCATGCTTTGCCATCTTTTCCTTTTCATTTACATTTATATACAGGGAAGCGGTGTGGCCGTAGCCGCCGTCAGCAACAAGCTGTTCTGCCTTTTCAATGGCTTCGTCAAAGGTTTTTGCCTTATACATTGCAAGAACCGGAGAAAGCTTCTCATGGGCAAATTCTTCTTCGATATGAACGTTTTCCACTTCACCGATGAGAATCTTTGTGGATTCCGGAACATCGACTCCTGCAAGCTTTGCAATGGTATGAGCCTTCTGCCCTACGATCTTTGCATTCAGAGCACCGTTTATAATAATGGTCTTACGAACCTTATCAAGCTCTTCCCCCTTTAAGAAATAGCAGCCCCGGACGGTAAATTCCTTCTTAACTGCATCATAAACCTTATCAAGAACGGTAACAGACTGCTCAGAAGCACAGATCATACCATTATCAAATGTTTTGGAATGAATGATAGAGTTCACTGCCATCTTAACATCAGCCGTATCGTCAATGATCACCGGAGTGTTGCCTGCCCCAACGCCCAGTGCCGGTTTTCCGGAAGAATAAGCCGCTTTTACCATTCCCGGACCACCGGTTGCCAGAATAATATCCGCACTCTTCATGACCTCATTGGTCAGCTCCAGGGAAGGAACGTCGATCCAGCCGATGATCCCCTCTGGTGCACCGGCCTTCACAGCCGCATCAAGAACTACTTTTGCTGCCGCAATGGTGGAATTCTTCGCACGTGGATGGGGAGAAATAATAATGGCATTTCTGGTTTTCAGGCTGATAAGTGTCTTAAAAATCGCAGTGGAGGTCGGGTTTGTGGTCGGAATAACTGCAGCCACCAGACCAATTGGCTCTGCGATCTTTTTGATGCCGTAGGCTTTATCTTCTTCAATAACACCGCAGGTTCTGGTATCCTTGTAAGCGTTGTAAATATATTCAGCCGCATAGTTGTTCTTAATAACCTTATCTTCTACAACACCCATGCAAGTTTCTTCCACAGCCATTTTTGCCAATGGAATTCTTAATTTATTCGCAGCGCTTGCTGCTTCATAAAAAATCTTATCCACCTGTTCCTGTGTAAAGGTAGCATATACCCTCTGAGCTGCCCGCATGGCTTCCATCTTTGCAATCAGGGATTCTACACTATCAATGTGTTCAGGGATTCTTACCTGCTCTTCTTTCTTTGCCATCTTGAATTTCCTCCAATTTTATGTGCGTATAAAGGGTTTACCAAGTTCGATAATTTTTTAACGATCTATCATATTTTTATTATATGCTATTGTTATTTTTTTGTCAATATATTTTTTTTAATATTTTTCTTTCCTGAAAATCATTCCGGCTATATCCTTATCAATATTTTTTTACTTAATATCGAGGTAGGAATAACATAAACTTCTCAAACAAATAAAGGAGGAAATGTACGCAGGATAATGTATGATATCAAATACAAGGCGGATACTTCAGACTTCCCCAACGAAAAGCCCTAAAACAAACGAATTCTCCGGATCTATCCAGTTTCTATGGACGTATTTAAAAACTTGGCAATCCGTACCATGTATGTTATAGTTAGCCCTGGAACCATACTATTCTTTACAGACTTTAAAAATCATGGGGAATTGTTTTTAAAATCCGTATTTTTATTGACAGGTTCTGTTAATGGACGGTTTCAAAGAAAGATAAGGGGATTTAAGAAATATGAAAATTACGATTGGCATAGACCTTGGAGGCAGTACGACTAAAATTGTAGGATTCCAGGATCATAAATTAAAAATACCAACCTTTGTAAAGGCCGATAACCCCATCGCCTCTCTTTTTGGAGCGCTGGGAAAATTCATTTATGATAATGACCTCCAATTGAATGAAATTGAAAAAATTATGCTTACAGGTGTGGGAAGTGCTTATGTAGAACAGCCCTTGTACGGCATTCCTACCTTTAAAGTAGATGAATTTATCTCCAATGGGCTGGGAGGACAATATTTTACAGGACTAAAGGACTTGATTGTAGTAAGTATGGGAACCGGAACTTCCCTTGTGCAGGTAAACGGTGACAAGATCATTCACACCGGCGGCATCGGCATCGGAGGAGGGACTATCGTCGGCCTGTCCAGTCTCTTATTAAAGACCCAGGATATTTCCCAGATCATGGAGCTGGCGAGCAAAGGAAATTTATGCAACATTGACCTGCAGATTCATGATATTTCAAAAAATGCCCTGCCCGGTCTTCCGCTTACTGCCACAGCTTCAAACTTTGGTAAGGTGCGGAACCTGGTTTCCGAAGAAGACATTGCCATCGGAATCATCCACATGGTACTCCAGGTCATTGGAAAATCAGCGATTTTGTCTTCTTTAAACAGCAATATCAATGATTTCGTTATGACAGGCAATCTGGTTAAATTTCCTCAGTGCAAGGAGATTTTCCAATCCCTGGAATCTATGTTTGATGTTCATTTCATAATACCGGAACAGGCAGAATACAGCACTGCTATCGGTGCTGCGCTGACAGAAGAACGCCACATGCAAATGAAACAGGTGTTATGATTTTAAAATTCAATCACATTTTGCTCGCCGGTAAGAGTATTTATGGTGGCTTTTGCATTTTGTAAATATAAGACTTCCATTATATTATCGTCAACCGAATACATTTTGCTTAAAGCTCCCGGATACTCTTCCATCATGGCGACTCTGGCTTCTCTTCTATGGTCCGGAACCACTTCACCTTCCAATCGAATAAATGTCCCCTTGCTCATTCCACTGATTTCAATTTTAGGATTTTTTAACATCTGCTGATAGACTGGCTTTTTATTATTTGTAATAATATAAAGCTTTTCTTCAAATGCACATACAGCTCCAAATGGCCTGACTCTTGGCTGATCTCCGTCTATGGTTGCAAGATAAAATGTTCCGCATTCCTTTAAATACTTTAATACTTCTTCCATGTTAAAACTCCTTTTTCTTATACCCTTTGTTCAAGGTATTCATTCTATAAATAATATTAGCGATGGTTATTATGATTTAACTTTATGGAACTTATTATATCACTCCCAGGTATTTTTTCAAGAAAATAATCCAGGCAGAAAATAAACAGGCGCAGCTCATGCCGCACCTGTCTTTATGAATGGTAGCCCAAAGCCTGTTCCAAAGCATCTTTTTCTTCACTTCCAAGCAAGACTTCAGTTTCTCCCCGGTCTACCTCTTTGATGTATACATAACAGCCTTCCCTGCTATGAACAGAGTTTAATACAAATCCGGAATTGGTATAATCAAGCAACGCCATAGCAAAGCTCAAATTACCACCCATTCCTTTAAACGCATTATATTTTACAAGCCCAAACTTTTGAAGGGCGCTTCTGTAATTTTTATTGGTGTTTCGTAGAGAATCTTTATTGGCCCTGTCTTCTGCCTTAAGTTCTGCGATGTCTTCCATCTGACTCATAATTATATCTTCCAGGGTCTCTGCATCTTTTCCCCTCATAAAATAGTCGTATCTGCGGTAAAGCTTTCTCATTTGAATCAGACAAATGATTACAACAATCATAAGTATAATGGTAAGTGCAGCCAATCCAATAATTAAATAAGCAGGATCCATTGGCAGCTGACTCAATACACTGTTATCCATTCTTTCGTCCTCACTTCCATATTGTTACCTTATGGATTCTATTAACTCTACTATTCTTTCCAATTCCGCCTCAGAATAATACTCTATCTCAACTCTTCCTTTATTTTTATCCTTCCGGTTGATGCTGACCTTTGTACCCATGGCAGTTTTCATACGATCTTCCAATTCACGGAAAATAAAAGCCAGGCTTTCATCCTCTTCTTTCTTTTCCTTTGGTTCCTTCTTTTTTGATAAGGATTTAACCAGTTTCTCCACCTCACGAACACTCAGGCTTTCTGCTACAATTTTCCCTGCGAGCTGAAATTGAAGTTCCTGATCTTCTACAGACAAAAGTGCTCTGGCATGACCGCCTGTGATCTGATTCTTGATCAGCATATCCTGAACCCGTTCGTCAAGTTTTAACAATCGCATGCTGTTGGTGATTGTAACACGGTTTTTGGCTACACGTGCTGCAATCTCTTCCTGTTTTAAGTTGAATTCATGCATCAACCGCTGATAAGCCTTTGCTTCTTCAATAGGATTTAAATCTTCTCTTTGAACATTTTCAATAAGTGCAATTTCCATGGATTGCTGCTTTGTATATTCCCGTATGACTACTGGAACCTCTTTCAGACCTGCAAGTTTTGCTGCTCTCCATCTTCGTTCTCCTGCTATGATCTCATAGTATTCTCCCTTTTTTTGCACCAAAAGAGGCTGGAGAACGCCATATTCCTTCATGGATTCCGCCAGTTCAAGAAGAGCTTCTTCGCCAAATTCCATTCTAGGCTGGTCACGATTTGGCTCAATCGAAGACAGTTTCAAAAACAGTTCTTTTCCTGCCTCTGAGTTCTGCACCTCTTCCTGTTTTTCCTCTGCATGATTCACGGCATCCTGTTTTTGTTGATTTTTTAACTCCTGATCTTCAGCCGCTGACTCCATTACCTCATCTCCAAAAATTGCTCCAAGTCCTTTTCCTAAACCTGTTCTCTTTGCCATATCTAGATATCTTCTCCTCTGCTTATTACTTCGGCCGCCAGTAACCGGTAGCTTTCTGCTCCTGCTGATCTGGAATCGTACAAATTAATCGGCATTCCATGGCTGGGAGCCTCTGCCAGTCTGACATTTCTGGGTATAATGGTTTTATAGATATTCTGGTTTAAATTATTCTTTACACTTTCCACAACTTCCAATGAAAGATTTGTCCTTGCGTCGTACATGGTAAAGACAACCCCCTCCATTTCCAAGGAAGGATTGAGTTTCTTTTTCACCAAACTTACGGTTTTCAGTACCTGGCTTAACCCTTCCAACGCATAATATTCACATTGAATTGGCACTAAAACGGTATTGGCGGCTGTTAATGCATTGATTGTTAAAAGATTTAATGACGGTGGACAATCTATGATGATAAAATCATAGTTTTTCTTAATTTTTTCAAGATATGTTTTAAGGAGAATTTCTTTGTTTTGAATTTCCAATAACTCAATTTCTGCTCCTGCCAAATCTACATTTGACGGAAGCAAATCCAAATTTTCCTGGACATTGGCAATCAAACACTCTTCAATTTCACACTCTCCTACCAGCAGATCATAGATTGTTCGCTCCACGTTGCTTTTTTCAATTCCAAGCCCGCTGGTTTCGTTTCCCTGTGGGTCAAAATCCACAGCTAATACCCGTTGTCCTGATTCCGCAAGACAAGCAGATAGATTAATTGCAGTAGTCGTTTTACCGACTCCGCCTTTCTGGTTTGCTATCGCAATGATTCTTCCCATTATTTATTTTCTCCTGTTACAACATCCGGAAATTGCAGTTCAAACTAGAGTATAGCATATTTTATTTTTTTTCTCTATGGTTTCCTGTAAAAAAAATACATAAATTATAAAAAATGTTTCACGTGAAACATTTTTCCAACTTTAAGAATAAATTAATATGTTTTCCGTTGTAAGTCCATATTGATTATATTATAATAGGAAAAGATCAATCTACTTTAGGAGGGAAATAATGAAAACAAAGAACAAATTACTGACTCTTCTCATTCTGTCCGCCAGCGCAGCTGCTGCTACTGCTGTCCTTAATAAATGCATTAAGCTATCAGCAACCTCCAAGAACTTACTAGCCGACACGAAAGCTCAATGTTACAAATGGCGCTTTGGCAATATTCATTATACAAAAACCGGAACCGGAAAGCCACTTTTACTGATTCATGATTTAGCTGCACATGCCAGCGGATACGAATGGAATCAGATGATAAACTTATTAAAAGATCATTACACAGTCTATGCCATCGACCTTTTGGGATGCGGCCGCTCCGAAAAGCCTGATCTCACTTATACCAACTATCTATACGTTCAGATGATTTCAGATTTTATTAAGTCCGAAATTGGCCATCGGACCAATGTCATTGCTTCTGGAGCATCATCTGCTCTGGCTGTTATGGCATGCAACAATGCCCCAGAACTGTTTGACCAACTCATGCTTATCAACCCGGACAGTCTTCTTACATGCAGTCAGATTCCTAATAAACATGGAAAATTCTATAAGTTTATTTTAGACTTGCCGGTTATTGGCACTTTGCTGTATCATATAGCTACCAGTAAAAAGGCAATTAGAGAAGAATTTACCAAAGACTATTTCTCCAATCCTTATTCTGTAAAAGCATCACTTATTGATGCCTATTATGAATCCGCCCACCTGGGAGATTCTCCAAAATCTCTTTATGCCAGTGTAAAATGTAATTATACAAAGTGTAATATTGCAAATGCTCTAAAAAAGATTAACAATAGCATCTATATTGTAGGGGGCCGTGATATTGAAAATATTGAAGATATGATTCTTGAATATCAGAGATACAATCCAGCAATTGAGAGTTCTTATCTCTCCCATTCCAAGCATCTTCCTCAATTGGAAAATCCTTCCGAGTTATTGCATACCATTCAAATGTTCTTTGTTTAAACCGATCAGACCATTCCAATTTATAGTTGGCTCGTATGGTTGAATTTGGATGCAGGTTATGCAATAATTAATTTAATATTTCTCAATAAGTTTATGAGCAGATTCTCTTATGGGAATGCTCATAAATTTTTTTGATTAAAACTTATATATAATTTATAGAAACGTTTGATCTTCTCTTCTTTCATTTTATGTTCTATCTAGTTTTTTATAAACTATGTGATTATTTCCTTTATAAAATCCTCTTATTGGGTTTATTGATTATAATAGATAAATAGATTGATCTAAAGACTTATTGCATAGTGCCTTTAATCGTTTTTATAGTTCTGTTGAGAAGACAATCACTAAGCTTTTATGGAATTTTTTTTGATATAATAATAACACTTCATATATCAAGATATCCCCCAAAAACGCCTTATAACAATCATGCTCACTTACCACGACTGCTTACTATATAAACGTCTTAAATAAACTTGCCACTTTAATTTGCTGCTGTGATCCACTTACTCTTATATAGTTCTCTAAACTATATGTACCTCTATTTGTTTACTAATCTATAACTGTCATCTATGTCTTACACCTATTCTGTTACTATATAATTTTGGCCTTATACTAAAATGCTTTCTTCATTTATGTGTAATAATGTATATACCAATTTATTGGAATCGAATGAAACAGCCCGGTATTTTTATACGTAAATATATGTAAAACATTAAATTCTAAATTGCATCTTTTTTTATTTAAAAAGATATTGTATATAATCATTCGTTTTTTTCTTCTACTCTGTTATTGTACATATAATTTCAGATTTATAATATTTATAATAATAAATGTATTTATTCTTAAATACTACTATCAATCCATATAATACCTCAACTTACATTTTCAAGCACATTTAACTGCAAAACAAAAAAGTTTCACGTGAAACATCCTCTAATCAAAACGGAGTATCTGCTCCTGGATGTTTCACGTGAAACAATTTTTACTTCAATGGTTCTTTTGTTGGCATCCCAGCTTTTCTGGGATATCTTTTAGAAGTTTCCGTATTTTTACGAATCGTTACCAATGACCGTTCTGCATCTGTACCGGGAAGTAAAAATGTTTCTACGGATTCTGTCTTACCACCCAATAAAAACACTGCATGCTTTGCTGCATTTAATTCTTCTTCTATCTTCCCTGACTTATACGGAATAAATGCTCCGCCTACCTTTACAAAAGGCATACAGTATTCTGATAAAGTACTTAAATTGGCTACAGCTCTGGAAACACAGAAATCAAACGTTTCCCGATACAGGGGATCACGCCCCATATCTTCTGCTCTTCCATGATTCGCCTGAATATCTGTTAATTCCAGTTGATCAATAACCTCATTTAAAAACTTCACCCGTTTATTCAGAGAATCCATTAAGGTAATCTTCAATCCTGAAAATGCAATCTTTAAAGGAATTCCAGGAAATCCGGCACCTGTACCCACATCAATAATTTTATAATCTTTATCTCCCAAATCCTTTACCGTTTTCACCAAAGACAAACTATCAACAAAATGCTTTGTGATAACTTCATCCATTTCAATAATAGCTGTCAGATTCATGAATTTATTCCATTCTGTTAATAATTCAAAATATTTATAAAATTGATTTAATTGATTTTCTTCCAACTTTAAAGACAATAAATTCAATTCACTCATAAACCGCTCTCTAAATGCATCCGTCATGATTCTGTTTCCTCTTCTTTCTTATCCAGGCTCCGCGAATGCCTATGCTGCTCCAAATACACCAGTAAAACAGAAATATCAGCCGGAGATACACCGGAGATTCTGGATGCCTGCCCGATAGACATTGGTTTATATAGATTCAGCTTTTGAACAGCCTCACGCCTCAGATTTTTTACCTCCTCATAATCAAAGTCCACATCCAATTTTTTATTCTCAAGTTTTTTATACTGGGATACCTGCTGTTTCTGCCTGCGGATATATCCATCATATTTAATATTGATATCCACCTGCTGGGCCGCATCCCAGGAGAGCAACGGTCTGTTTTTATCTATTTCAGTCAACATAAAATAATCAAGCTCCGGCCTTCTCACAAGCTCTGCCAAGGTGGTTCCTGTCTTTAAAGGCGTACTTCCATTCCGCTCCAAAAACTCCTGAACTTCCTTTGACGCACCGATATTGGTTGTTTCCAGACGTTTGATTTCCTTTTCAATGGACTGCTCTTTTATCAAAAGCTTCTGATACTGTTCCTCGGAAATGAGTCCGATATCATGTCCAATCTCCATAAGACGCAAGTCTGCATTGTCCTGACGGAGCAAAAGCCTGTATTCCGCTCTCGACGTCATCATACGGTATGGCTCATGACTTTCCTTGGTAACAAGATCATCGATCAGCACTCCGATATAGGCCTGGGAGCGGTCCAATACCTTGGGTTCTCTTCCAAGAACCTTCATGGCTGCATTTACTCCTGCCATAAATCCCTGAACCGCAGCCTCTTCATAACCGGAGCTTCCGTTAAACTGGCCTCCGCTGAACAAGCCGCTCACTGCCTTAAATTCCAGTGTGGCCTTCAACTGGCGGGAATTGATGCAGTCATATTCAATGGCATACGCATTCCGGACAATTTTTACATTCTCAAGACCGGGAACCGTCCGGTACATGGCATGCTGGACATCCTCCGGCAGGGAACTTGACATGCCTCCCAAATACATCTCATTGGTATAAAGGCCCTCCGGTTCCACAAATACCTGATGACGGTCCTTATCCGGGAATTTTACCACCTTATCCTCAATGGATGGACAGTATCTTGGCCCGGTTCCCTCAATGGCTCCGGAATATAGGGGGGAGCGGTCTAAATTGCTCCGAATGATCCGGTGAGTCTCTTCATTGGTATACGTAAGCCAGCAGGAAATCTGCTCCTTTTGCACGGTCTCCGGATCCGTAGAAAAGGAAAACGGAACGACCCGCGCATCGCCAAACTGCTCTTCCATTTTTGTGAAATCCACACTTCTCTTATCGATTCTGGCAGGAGTGCCTGTCTTAAATCGCCGCATTTCGATTCCATGGGCTTTTAAAGACTCTGTTAAGTAATTGGCTGCCTTCAAGCCGTTAGGGCCTGTATATTCACTCACGTCGCCGTAGATGCACCTTGCTTTTAAATAGGTCCCTGTCGCCAGTACTGCAGCCTTACAGTGATAGACTGCCCCGGAAAGAGTCTTTACCCCTGTAATCGCTCCATCCTCAGTGATGATTTCCGTGACCTCTGCCTGCCTTATGGTCAGATGCTGCGTATTCTCAAGAGTTTTTCTCATGGTTCTTGAATATTCCTGCTTATCCGCCTGAGCACGCAGAGAATGAACGGCAGGCCCCTTGGACTGGTTTAACATCTTAGACTGAATAAAGGTTTTATCAATATTTTTTCCCATTTCACCGCCAAGAGCATCAAGCTCCCGGACCAGATGCCCCTTGGAGCTTCCGCCTATATTGGGATTACAGGGCATCAGCGCAATGCTGTCTACACTTACGGTAAATACAATGGTCTCAAGTCCCAGCCTCGCACAGGCCAAAGCTGCTTCGCAGCCCGCATGACCGGCGCCTACAACCACCACATCATAAGACTCCTCTAAATACTGCATTTTATTCTCCCTTCTTCTTTCGTGCCTGTTGACTCAGGCATAAAGGTGTGCCTCCGGGCACATTTTTATCATAACTCATTATTTGCCCATACAAAATTTACTGAATATCTCATTGACCAGATCATCCTCCACCGATTCCCCCAGGATGGTTCCCAGCTGCTCATAGGCATCCATTAAATCAATGGAATAAAAATCCTCCGGCATGCCGTTTTTAATACTCTGCTCTACCATAAAAAGACTTTCACAGGCCTTTAAAAGTGCATTCTTATGCCTTACATTGGTGATGTAAACCTCATCATTAAAATCCAGCTTTCCTTCATAAAACATGGATTTAATTTCCTGCTCCAAATCCTTGATCCCGGTTCTTTCCTTTGCGGAAACAGAGATCACCGGATGGCCGGTCCATTCCTTAATATGGGATTCCGTCACCACGGAATCCAGGTCCATTTTATTTAAAAGAATAATTGCTTTTCTATCTTTAATAAACCGGAAAATCTCCTCATCATTTTCATCAAGAGGGCAGGAACCATCCACCACATAGATGATTAAATCCGCCCGTTCTGCCGCAGTTCTGGCCTTTTCCACTCCGATTTTTTCCACCACGTCTTCCGTATCACGGATTCCTGCCGTATCGATGATGTTAAGACTCAGCTCCTCCAGACGGATCTGTTCTCTTAAGGTATCTCTGGTGGTGCCTGCTATATCGGTGACAATGGCACGCTCCTCTCCCACCAGGACATTCAAAAGAGAAGATTTCCCTGCATTCGGCTTTCCTAATATTACGGTTTCGATTCCTTCGGAAAGGACTCTTCCATTATCTGCAGACCGGATAAGTTCTTCCATTTCCTTTTTCAAAGGGACAAGAGTTCCCATAAGAGTATCCTCGTATCCATCCAGAGAAATGTGTTCCGGATCATCAAGAGCCGATTCAATAAACGCAATATGATAAATAATCTTCTCTCTCATATCCCTGATCCGTTTGGAAACCGATCCTTCCAACTGGCTGACCGAAGACTTTCGTGCATATTCATTTTTAGCATTGATCAAATCCATGACAGCTTCTGCCTGAGATAAATCCATTCTTCCATTTAAAAAGGCTCTTTTGGTAAATTCGCCTGGCTCAGCCGGCCGCGCTCCATACTTTAAGACTGTCTCCAGAATCCTTTTCGTTACCAGAACTCCCCCATGACAATCGATCTCAACCGTATCTTCCGCCGTATAGCTTCTGGGCCCCCTCATAATCAGTACCAGAACCTCATCCACCACTTCATCCCCATCACAGATATAGCCGTAATGGATGGTATGGGACCGCTCCCCGGAAAGCTTTTTATCCTTTTTTCCTTTCCCTTTAAATATCCTGTCTATAATTTGAAATGACTCCTCGCCGCTGATTCTCACAATTCCGATACCGGAACCTGACATCGCTGTAGCAATAGCCGCTATTGTATTCAACTTCATATTCACTCACCTGTTTATACGGAAAAGGGGTGAGGTGCCTTCCGACAGCCCCAACCCCTCATTGTTGATTGACTATTTATCTTTTTCCTGATTCCGGTCTTTTTTTGGATATTCCCGTTTTAGAGAAATCACAACATGTCTGAACGGCTCGTCTCCTTCACTTCTGGTAATAACAAATTTATCGTTTTGAAGTGCAGAGTGTATGATCCTTCTCTCATAAGGATTCATAGGTTCCAGAGATACGGAACGTTTGGTACGTTTTACCTTGTAAGCAATGTTCTTAGACAGTGTTTCCAGAGTCTCTTTTCTACGCTCCCTGTAATTTTCCGTATCCAGCTTCACCCGGATATAATCTTCGCTTTCTTTATTAACAACAAGGCTCACCAGATACTGAAGAGAATCCAGAGTCTGTCCTCTCTTTCCAATCAGAATGCCCATATCATCGCCTGACATAACAATGGAAAGTTCCCTGTCTCTTTCATCAAAAGAGATTTCCAGGTGAACGTTTAAATCCATGGCATCGAATACCTCTGAAAGAAAATCAGACGCTTTATCTTTCAAAGTATCTTTCTTCTTTGCACGGATAACCGCTGGCTTTTGGCCGATAAATCCCAGAATACCATTACTGCCCTTATCAACAATTTCATATTCCAGTTTGTCACTGGTTGTCTCTAATTCGATTAAAGCCTTTGTAATCGCTTCATCAACGTTCTTTGCTGAAACTGTAATCATATCCATAGGTCACCCCTCCTGTTATTTTTGCTTTTCGTTGTACTTTTGGACCATTCTGGCCTTTGCCGAAATGCTGTTTGGATTGGAAGTATCTTTTTTATAATAATCAGTGGAAGCCTTTACCTGCTCCTTTGTCTTTTCCAACTTTACATTCATATCCGCTTCTGTTTTATCCACAGATGCCTGAAGGTTCTTTAAATTAGCCGTTGCATTATGGGAAACACGCTGAGGGGGAAGTCCCTTCTTAGCACGCTTCTTGTTGGCCTTTTCCACGTTTTTCTTAATCATTTCATCCATGTCAATGCTGTTTAAATAGCGGTTTACTGCTAACTGCTGAATGATCTGAAAAACACTGGATGCGATCCAGTAAATACCGATACCGGAAGCAAACGTAAAACAGAAGAAGACAGACATCAGAGGCATGACCGTATTCATCATCTTCATGGACTGAGCCATGGTGTTGTTTTCATCTCCCGCTTTCTGGGCCTGGCTCTGGTTTACCGTCATCAGTCTGGCACTGAACCACTGGCTGACACCTGCCAGAACAGGAATCAAAATGGCTAAACTGAACTGAAATCCGCCTCCGCTTGGGAAAATAACGCTGGAAGGGGTGGAAGCAAGATTGATTCCCAAAAATGAATTCATATGGGAAATCTGTTCTGCATTGGCGGCAATAACATCTTTTACACTGGGAAATAAGTCCTGAAGCTGTCCCCACTGAGTAGGATTTAACTGATACAGAAAATCCACCATACCATTGCTTGTGGACATATCATGGACTCTAGTAATATTAATCTTGTTGTCTGCAGCAAACTGTTTCAAAGTTGCAACATGATCCACATTCAAGGAACTGATGGCTGTCACAACATTTTCAAACACCCGTTTAACGCTCGGCACGTAAGCAGGAATCTGATAAATTACCTGATAAAGTGCAAACAGGATAGGCATCTGAATGACAAGCTGTAAACATCCGCCTGTCATGGAAGTTCCATATTTTTCATAAACTGCCTGGATCTCCACGTTTTGCTTACGCATGGACTCCTGGTCAGTCTTTCCTTTATACTTTGCCTGAATGGCTGAAATTTCCGGCTGCATAACGCTCATCAGCTTTGAAGATTTCTGCTGTTTCAGCGTCAAAGGGAACATAAGAAGCTTTGTTACGAGAGTAAATAAGATAATACATAAACCGATATTCTGAATTCCGAATGTAGTGGTCAGCTGAAAAAGCCAATCCATGATAACACCAAGAACAGTTGCGAACGGGCCCAGAATGCCCCCTACCTTAGTCAGTACTAAGAATTCCAATGAACTACCTCCTCATCTGTTACGGAACTGGATCATAACCGCCTTTTGCAAAAGGATTACAGCGAAGTATTCTTTTGCAAGCCAAAAACGTACCTTTAAACACCCCATACTTATTCAGTGCCTCAATGGCGTATTGAGAACACGTAGGTGTGTATATGCAGTGAGTTCTTATTTTTAACGGAGACAGAAATCTCTGATATCCTCTGATCAATAAAATCATGATTTTTTTTACCATAAGATCACTTCGATTCTTTTTTTACAATGTTATGAAGTCCGCACAAGTGCAGATATGCACTTTCGATTGTTTTGTAATTTTCTTCTTTTGCCGCTGCTCTCACAACGACCACGATGTCTAACCCGGCCTCTACCATGTCTTCATGAAGCCTGAAGCTTTCTCTGATTAATCTGGTTATGTGATGTCTCACAACGCTGTTTCCTACTTTCTTGCTGACAGAAATTCCTATTCTTGTTTCGGGCCTGTCCGTCTTTTTCACATACATCACAAGAAATTTGTTAGCCAGTGACTTTCCGTTCTGGTAAACAGCCTGAAAATCCTGGTTTTTTTTGATCGAATTAAAATGTTTCATAAATATCTTTCCTTTTCCGTTTATCTGGAATTTGAGAAAAGAAAAGGCCACAATTACTTGCGGCCTGGTCCATTAAGCTGATAATTTTGCTCTTCCTTTTGCTCTTCTGGCTGCTATAACTTTTCTTCCGCCTGGAGTGCTCATTCTGGCTCTGAAACCATGAACTTTGGATCTCTGTCTCTTCTTTGGCTGAAACGTCATCTTCATAATGTACGGACACCTCCTCTTGTTACAATAGCTTATCATAGGCAATATGATGAAACATATTGAGACTATTTTAGTTAAACATCGTTTCAATTATATAGAACAATGTATGGTTCGTCAAGGGAAAAATGTAATTTTGCTTGTATTTAAGCCGATTTCTCTCTCAACTGGAAATCAGCTGCCGGCATCTTTTCCAGTCTCATCCACTTTACTGCTGAAACTGATACCAAAAAATACATATAAACGGTTATTTTTTACATCAAACAGAATTCTGTCGGTTTTTGTATTATTATATTTAAATAAGAATAAGCAAAAGGAGATGTACAGCATGTCACAGATTTATCATGTCAGAGAAGGGGCCGTTTTATCCTGTTCCTTTGGTTCAGGGGAAAGTGAACTGAAAGTTCCAAAAAGCCATGGAACGGCCATCCAGGGGAAAAACCAGGCAACAGTAACCGATCACATCGGAAATGTGAATATTATGACATTTGGCATGTGCACGAAAACAGATCCTCCGGTTCCCTGTGTTCCGGCCACTACGCTAAAATGGATCAATGGAAAAAAAGATTATCAGCTTGGCGGAGAGATGGCTTTATTAAATACCTGCATTGCATCCTGTATGCAAGGTGGAATCATTAAAATCATCCATTCCGGCCAGGATGAGTAAAGGGGGCTTACCATGTCAGCAATTACCTATATACAGCTTAAAACAAACATTGACTGCATCAGGCAGATCAAAACGGTCCGCATCATACAACGTATGAATGAGCATGCCCGCCTTTTTTTGACTGCAGTTTTATCGAATGAGAAGAAGGACGATTTTATAGAAAAAAATTTATGCAAAGAACAAGTCATCCTTTCTTCTAATGAGGATACCCAGATGACACTTTTTCAGGGAATGATACTGGAAGCACAAACAGAAGCAATTGGCGGCGTCTATTACTTAAAAATCAAAGCCATATCCAATTCATATTTGACCGACTTAAAGAAAGTATCCCGATCCTTTCAGGATAAGAAAATGACCTATGAAAAGTTAATTAAAAATATAATATCCGATTACCCCAGTGGTGATATTCTGGATCTTGCATCAAAAGGAAAGGCTTTGGAACACTTAATTGTACAATATGAAGAAACAGACTGGGAATTTTTAAAACGACTGGCCTCCCACTTTCATGTTGGAATTCTTCCTTCTGTTACACATGAAGGTCCTAAAATTATTATGGGAGTTCCTAAAGGAAGCAGTGCCGGTTCCATGGACTGCAGTTCTTACAAAATGGTCAAGCACCTGGATAAGCATTTGAAATCTTCAAAAAACGGAGGCGGCCAGTTAAATGAAGCAGACTCCATGGAATATCTCTTGGAAACAGAAAAAAATTATACGATTGGAGATCAGCTTACTTTTCAAAACATACCGCTGTACATAAAAAGCAAGGAAGCTTCCATGTCCGGTGGTATCTTAAAATTCAAATACGCCTTATCTTCCCAGGCAGGATTTTATGAAGATTATATTTATAATGAAAATATTGCCGGAATATCACTAAAGGGCAAGGTACTGGACATTAAGGAAGACAAATTAAAAGTCCAATTAGAAATTGATGATTCCCAAAACAAAGAAAAAGCCTGGAAATTTCCTTATGCCACTCCATATGCAGCGGAAGGACATAGCGGATGGTACTGTATGCCGGAACGGGGCGATACTGTGCTGGTTCATTTTCCTTCTCATAAGGAAGAAGATGCATATGGTATGAACTCTGTAAGGGTGAAAGATAAAGATTCCGATGACTTTGATGACCCTGACATAAAAATTTTCAGGACAAAAAATGGAAAAGAAATCCGCTTCAGCCCGGAAGAAATTCTCATTACCTGTTTAAGCGGCATTGATGAAATAACAGGCAAAAAACAAAATATTTACATAAAGCTTCATCAGGATACCGGAATTGAAATCGTAAGTTCGGAACCGATTCAATTTAAATCAGACAAGGGAATCCGGCTGGATGCGGAAGACTCCATTCAATTACTGGCTTCAAAAGAGATACGCCTGACATGCAAGACCAGTGAAATTTTAATTAATGAAAAAATTGATATTTGTGGAGAAGATGTAAAAATCAATTAATCACAGAAGGAAAACATATCGATGGAATACTTTGTAATGATGCCCGACCAACGAATCAAAAATCCTTTAAAAATCAATGCAGATTCCATTGACTTTCAGACTTCGGAGGCATTTGCCGCATATACCGATTTTCAGCCAGATACCGCCTTTGTTGATTTTATGACATTGAAAAAACAGTTCTCTCATCTTTTCTGTGTCTCGGATTCCTTCAAGGAGCTGCTGGAAATTTATGATGATCATTTGTCCCCGGTACCCTTTTTTGTAACTGACCGGAATCAAAAAGGGCAAAAAATATACTGGATCATTCATGTAGAATCCATTGACTGCCTGGAAGTCAAACCTTTTATGCGTTATGACAATCTGGTATTAAAATCTGAAAAACTAAAGAATAAATATATTTTTCGGGTTACTTTTGAAAAACAGGAATATCTTATCGTCTCTCTGATACTGGCAGAAAACATATTAAGAAAAAGTCCCACCGGAATAAAATTTCTTCCGGTAGCCCTGCAATAGAGGTGCAATTATGAAAATAATCACAGATCTACCGTTTTCCGTTACGTACATAAAAAAACTTAAAATCATTCAGCGCCTTAACAATCACGGAATTGCTTTCATTTCCGGATTATCCAATGAAGAGGCTAAGGAAGCCATAGATACAGTAACATGGAAAAAAAATGTTACCATTAAAAAAATTTCTTCCAGCGGCAAGGAATCCATTCTTTTCTGCGGCATTCCCTGCTCCATGAAAATTAAGCATACCAGCGGTGTCACCGAATGGTATCTTTTGTTGAAAAGCGGTTCCGTTCTCATGGATTTTCAGAAAAAGAACAAAAGTTTTCAAAATGTAGATACTACTTATAAAAAGCTGCTGGAAACTATAATTAAATCTTACCATGGAGATTTATTTGATGCATTCTCAAAAGGAAGACTTCAAAAACAACCTCTCATTCAGTATGAAGAAACCGATTGGGAATTTATAAAAAGAGCTTCCTCCCTGATCGGTGCTCCTGTTCTTCCTGATATCACTTGCCCACTGCCCAGAATCTATCTGGGAATGCCCAATGGAGACAGGCACTCTGATTCAAAAATTAACGAATCAATAATAAAGAACTCCGAGGACTCTTTATACTGCCACTTTCACAGTACCAAAGAATACCAGATCGGAGATACGATATCCAATGGTTCTCTCTCCGTATCAGTTACGGAAAAAGTCATATGTCTGAGAAAAGGAATTTTATCGGTTTCCTACCGGGGGCTAAATCAAAAAGGCTTAAGCAGAAAACCAGAAAACAATCAAAGGCTTCAAGGAGTTTCTATAGCAGGAACTGTGATTGCCGTAAAAAAAGACCAATTAAAAGTCCATCTTTCCATTGACAACTCGCAGATGAAATCAGAAGCATTCTGGTTTCCATTTTGTACTCCTTACGCAGCCGAAGGCACTGCCGGCTTTTATACCATGCCTGAGACCGGAGAAAATGTAAATCTCTATTTTCCGACCTGTAAAGAAAAGGATGCTGTGGTCTGGTATACAAACCGTCTGGATTCTTCGGACAACGAAAAGGTTCATACCCCGTCTGTCAAACGCTTTGGCACCAGCCATGGGAAAGAAATAAAACTGTCACCCAATCAGATTTCCTTCACAGCGGCAAAGAACCAGCTGCTTTTAACCATGAACGAAACAAATGGAATTGATTTAAAAAGCCATCAGAACATTCACTTAAAAGCTTCCAAACGACTTCTCTCCCGCTGCCAGACCCTTGAAATGGAATCTCAGGATAAAATTATACTTGCTACCCCATCATCTTCTATCATAGTAGATGATATTGTGCACATAAAGAGTTAAATACATACGAACCAGGAAAGGAATCAATGTATGGAAAACCAGAAAACTTATGCGGAAGACATCATTAAAAAAATCAAAGAAACGAGCCAGTCAGATACCTCAAACATTTACGGCATAGAAAATGACATTCATAACGGTTTTATTATTGTTAAATACAAAAAACTTGAAATTGAAGAAAAAGAAATACTTGACGGTTCCCTTTCCATGATGCTTCCTGCTGAATTTCAAATTATGGACGAGAACCTGGCAAAAGTCAAGTATCCGGATGAAGACAGACCTGACTATATCTATACCAATGACGATACTACGGTCAACTTAACCTTTTCCTTAGACAACAGCGGAGAAATTGACAATAATGAGGTGGAAGAAGTCAAAAACCTTTTGGCAAAGCAAATAAAACGTCTCTATCCTGCATCCAAGATCGAAGACAGTCAGACGATAGATGCCGAAGGAAAAAACATTAGTTTCTTTTCCTTTGATATACCGCTGATTGACGGAAACCTTTATAACCTGATGTTTTTCATGGAACATAAAAAACAGCTTCTTATGGGTTCATTTAATTGCAGCATCTATCAGAAAAAGCAGTGGAAACCATTGATCCGCCAAATGCTCATGACAGTAAAGAAAGTTCCGGAAATCGGGTGATGATATGCGACAAGAAGTTTTGGAAAAGTTCTATGAACAGGATGTAATGCCTGCCCTGGCTCAAGCCTTAGAAAATCTGGAAACTGATTTTCAAAAAACAAAACAGGATATGAAACAGGAATTTATCGACTGTTTTAGAAAAATCTGTGTTACTGCTGAAAGGTCAAGAACCATATCTTCATCTAAGACAGGTTTCCTCTCCTTTCATGTACTCCGGACCCGGATACTTAATCATAATTATTCTTATCCGGCCATGAGCTATGACAAAGAATGGTATTTAAATAATGGTATTATGACCGGTGAACTGGATGTTTCCTATTATTACAACCATTATGAATCCCTTTGGAAACAGCTTACAAGGGAATCAAGGAAATACATACAGCAATTTTGCGAACCCGATATAGAAACAATTATGCTGAAACTGTTTGAACCCTTTCATGAATATGTGGTGGAACTGATGCGCTTTAGTCTTTTGGAAGCTCTGGAAACGGAAGAATATGAGGCCCTTAAGAAGGAAAGCCGATTTGAAATTCAATCTGGAGAATACTTTGAACCCGGTGATCTGATTCATATCGAGCAGATAGAAAAGAACAGATACGAAATTCTGAATACAATCATCCAGACCAATGATCAGTCCTGCTGTTTTCAGGATTATCGAAATCTGGATCTGGCAACTCTCACTTCTGAGGGAAAAGACTTTCGCTATACCGATTTCAGAAATTGCAACTTACAGGATATTAACTTCACCAACAGTCTTCTCATGGGAACAAAATTTAAAAACAGTTTTATGAGACATGCCAACCTTATGGTTTCCATGATCCATGATGCCCGGTTTGACCATGCAGACTTAACAGATGCAAATCTTCAGTACTGTGTCGCATTTACCGGAAAAAATCAGGCAAACGCATGGAAAAGTACTGGCTTTACCGGAGTCAGCTTTAAGAACAGTTGTCTGAATCAAGCAAACTTTACCGGTGCAACCATCCTTGGAGGAGACTTTGAAGGAGCGGATCTTACCGGAGCGGTATTTGATAAAGCGGTTTTAAACCGGAGCCGCTTTCAAAAAAAGCAGCTTAATCAATGCTTTTTTAGTCCGCAACAGCTTGAACAAATAGAAATCATACCTTAAAATAAAAGGAGGATTCCCTTGTTTGCCATTGGAGGCCTTATTAATAAAGCAAAAGCAATGATACCGAAAGTCGCTAACGTTGCCAAAAAGGCAGTCAGCACCGTATCAAAAAAAATAACTGCAATTAAAAACAGTGCCGTTGGAAAGGCAGTCGCTTCTATTCCAAGCAAAATAAATACCGCAAAAGCTAAGGCACAGGCAATCACCAAAAAAGTTGCGGCAGCTGTACCAAAGGCAGTGAATGCCATAAAAAAGACAAACAAAGCCATAGTCAGCAAAGCGGTCCAAAAGGGGGTACAGATCAATTCTGCCGTCCAAACAAAATTAAATGAGATCAATGAAAAGAATCAACGGATTTTAGATAAAGTAAAAGCAGAAGGGGATGTTGCCTTCTCCCGGACCATTAGGGGAGTTCTTACTGTCGGAGCATGTCCCACTCTCTATCCCATTGTATCCTCTTCTATTACTTTGGATTTTTTACTCCAGAGCCGAAAAGCCGTTCTGAAAGAATATCCATTTTTAGAATGGCCGCAAACAAAGCTTAAACAAGGACTTTCTTTTCTGGAAGAACATGCCCAAAAGGCAAATGATTTTATTGGTTCAAACGTCTATAACGCAAACATTCCAATAATTTCAGATTCTGTGGGTGCCTTTACCGGACAAAGAGACCCTGATGCCAAAAGCAATGTTTTTTCTGTTGCTGGATCCATTAATCGTGGCTTCTATATAAAAGGGGCGGTTGGAACCCTAGATGCACTTGCTCATGTTGCTGCCGACCCCTATGAGGCATTGGAAGGGCTTAACTCCATTGCTCTCAGTCCCGAAACTACTATTCCTATGATTGGTGATAAGGTTAAAAAATTTTTTGTTGATAAGGTTTGTAATGGCAGTGGTGATGAACGGGCAGAAGTTGCCGGACAGGTGGTATTTGAAATTGCCCAACTTTTTATAGGAACCGGACAAGTGAAGGCCGGGACGACGATTGCCAAGACAGGCAGTGAATTGTCAACCGGTATAAAGGCTGTAAAAGCAACCACAACAGCTGAAAAAGTATTTAGTGCAGGAAAATATCTGGAATCGCCTATGTTTAAAAACCTTGGGAAGGTTCTTGATTCGACCTTAACTAAAACTGCACAAAAAAGCGGAGACTTTCTTGATAATCTTCGATTTATGCTGAAAAACAAGAACGACCTAGTTCCCTCTTACGCTGGAATTGGCCAGGCTGATGATTTTATAGGCACTGGGAAAATGCTGCAAGATGGATATACCAATCTGAAATCAATGTTTAAAAAAGCTGAACCACCTGGCGGATCTGGCGTCAACATAAAATCTGGGGTGGCAAGTGAGAATTTAGGGGATGAGGCTGGTAAGATTGTTAAGGGGGTTAATGAGGGGTCGGGTAAGTTAGTTCAGGCGAGTACTGAAGACCTGGCAACTTTGCGAAACAAATGGAACGTTCCTGAGACTGATACGATTGCCATTGGAAAAACCGATATTAAGGGATTTGAGGATGCTATATTTGAGGGAGGGTCACCGAAGGTAAGAAAAGAGGCAGGTTTGCCATCTCTAGATATTGAAATGCCGGATCGCAAGATAAGAGCACCATATAAAAATAATCTATTTATTAATCATGCGGAAGAAGGTGTTATAAATCAATTTGATTCTTCAATTCAAAAACTTGGGCTTGATCCTAAAAATGTTGAAGGAACAGTTTCCATTCTCCAATCAAATCCTAAAGGGGTATGTAATAAGTGTACAGCTGGCTTACTTGAAGGAGGAACCGATAAAAGTGGTATAATAAAGCAGATCAGTGAGAAATATCCTAATGTTATATTTGAAATCTCATCAGAAACAGTTGATGGAGTAATCCCGAATGGCTTAACAAATTTCAAAGTAATAAATGGAAAAATTATAGATTAAAGGAGAAGTTTATGCTTGAATTTAAAGATTGTAATAAGGATGAGCAGATTACAGTATTATTAAGTTTGGCAGAAAAGTTATATCCATATTTTAGTAAAGATGAATATAAATTGTTGGCAAAACATATCACAAGAACTTGTCGAGAGTGGGAAAAAGATAAAATAATTTCGCCGGATGAACTATACAAATTTATTGATAGTGGAGGAGATGAAGATATTTCAGTTATCCAGGAAGAGAGTGAGGGTTATGACATAGAACTATGGGATTGTTATATTTATATTATTGCATATGTATGTAAAATAGCCTATGAATACGATAATCAAGTTTATGTCCCACAAATAATCGAGAGTGTTGATGATTCTTGCTATGAAATAATCAAGGAGATTTGCCAAAATATTGAGATATTGCCCTCAGGTATCTACAATAATATTAGTATAAGGAAATAAGAATATTTTAGCTTTGAATACATAAAAGGACTATTGTAATGTTACACAAATAATATATTCCCATAGAAGCTTTTACCAGAACACAACAAGAGAGAGGTTTAGGCTTTGGGAAAACAAAAAAAATGATATTAGACAAGTTGATAGTTATGCAAGGACGGAACGGTTATTAAGGTTCTGTCCTTGTATGTATTATTATAATCTGTCAATATATTTTAACAGTTTCATGCCATCCATAAACCCATGCTGATACAGAAAAGCTTCTTCTAAAGCAAGATGGCTTATAAGTGAGTCAATGTAATTTTCAAGCAGTTTCTTCTCTTTGTCAGGTAAAGTTTCAATGAAAATCTCAGCCTGTAGAATTTGCTCATCTTCCTTCTTAGATTTGTTAGGCTGATTTTTGTGGAATATATCAATTAGCATGTTGATTCGTTCCTGAATAAACATATCTAGTAATTCTCGTTCGGTCATAATGCTTCCCTCCTTTGAGAACATACGATACCAAAACAGTGTCAGAAAATCGATACCAGAAACTACTAAAAATAGATGCTTTGAATTGGGTAAATAGATCAAATGAATTCACGAAATGCTTATTGTCGTAATTTACTGGTTATAGATTTAAAGGAGTCGCTCATGACCCCGTAACTTTTTCGGGTAAATGGGATTTATGTGTAAGTGTAACCCCGGTTCCGACCCTAATGCCCTCAATCCGACCCCGATGAAAAGGTTCTTTCAGTCCGCATTGCGGGCTGATGTAACACGAGCCGGGGAGGTTTTTGACCCCGGCTCTTTAACCTGCATCATTTTCGACCCCATGGTTCACCTCTGTTTTAGAGCTTGGAATGAGCTGAGATTATCCGTTACCGGATTTTAAAATTGGCTGCAGATGTGGGACCTAGAGCATTGCGGAAACTGGCATATATGTTCCACCATCGGTTTTAATGGTCACACAGGGGCTATATTTTGCGACACAGGGCTAACAGAGAATGCGACATCAAATCTGCGCTGCCATTGCTTTAAAGATATCTGCCTACCCCCATGATTCATGGTGAACCATGGGATTTACAGGAAATTGGTTCTATGGTAAAATGGGGCTGCCGGGGGTTACAGGGGGTAAAATCCCCCTTTCTGTAGCTCCCTTTTCCGTTCTTTTTTCTGCCGTTTCTTCTCCTGAAATTAAATCCAGAAATGACTTGCAATCCATTCCATACAGAGTTAACATCAACAACCAATAAAAGAAATAACTTGTCCTTTCACCCATTGGTTTGTTGTAGATAGGCTGTCGCCCCCTTGCGGACTCATAAAGAGTTAACGCTGTCATCTGAGGTTGCCGGTACGGGAACTGATCGGTTGGAAACAAGATCAGGAGGGAGAGAATTGCAGAAAAGAGAAAATCTGCTTTACGTGGGGATTGACCTGCATAAGGAAACACATACCGCAGTTATGGTAAACTGCTGGAATGAAAAGTTAGAGGTTGTTGTCATTGAAAACAAGCCCAGTGAATTTAAGAAGTTGGCAGAAAAGGTGAACAGAAAATCCAGTATTCTTGGACTGGACCCTATTTATGGATTGGAAAACGCTTACGGCTATGGAAGAAGTTTAGCTGTCTGGCTGATTGAAAATGATTACATAGTAAAAGATATCAATCCTGCACTGGCTTATGACCAGAGAAAAAGCGCACCCATGCTCCGAAAAAATGATGAGCATGATGCGTATTGTGTGGCAACGGTACTCATTAACCAGTTGCATACCTTGCCAGATGCAAAGCCAAAAGATAACGAATGGACACTGGCACAATTGGTAAATCGGAGAGATTTACTGGTGAAAGACGGTATCCGGTTTAAGAACGGCCTCCATGAGCAGATATCCATGGCATATCCCAGTTACAGTAAGTTCTTCAGTGAAATAGACGGGAAATGTGCCATGTATTTCTGGAAGACCTACCCGTCCCCTGTCCATTTGCAAGAAAAAACAGTAGAAGAACTAACGATGGAATTCAAAGAAATGTCTCCGATCATCAGAAAAGATAAAGCAGAGTTGATTCTGGACTGCGTTCATAATGATGGAAATACCTTTCGGGAATATCAGGAATCCAGAGATTTTATAACAATAAGTCTTGTAAGAGACTTGGAACATCAAAAAGAAGAATTAGCAGGGCTTGATAAAGAAATCGAGAAGATCCTGCTTAGCTTCGATTATAAACTGACCAGTATGCCGGGGATTGGAACTTCTATTGCCAGTAAGCTGATTGCAGAAATCGGAGATATCCGAAGATTTTCCAATGCTGATAAGCTGGCAAGATTCGCAGGAGTGGCTCCTGTAAAGTTCAGTTCCGCCGGAAAAGGCAAGGAACAAAGCTCCAGACAGGGAAACCGCCAGTTGCATGGACTGTTTTATTTTCTGGCGGTAACCATGGTGTCCAAGCCAAAGAATGGAGCGCCTAATCACCGCGTATTTTACGACTATTACATACGGAAAATCGGTGAAGGAAAGACAAAATCTCAGGCACTGGTCTGCATCATGCGTCGATTGGTGAACATTGTGTACGGAATGATGAAAAATAAGACGGAATATCGGGAACCGATTCCAGAAGAAGAACAGTAATTTTTCTATTTAAATACAGCACAAAGACGTGCTATAATTTTTTTAATTGAATAAAGATTTTTACCCTTTGTCGGATATCTCAGTACTCCACCTGAGGGTTCGGGTAAGGTTACAAAGCCTAGTGACTTACCTAATTCAAGCGCCAAGCCAAAAGGAAATTATGCACCAAATGATACGCCTGGATATATTAGGCAAAATGAGTCGGCAGATTTACTTTCTCAAAATGGTTATAAAGTTGAAATGCTAGACGAAGTACCAGGTGGTAATGGTTATGGTGTTAAAGAAACGTCTAATCCAGATCTTCTTATCGAAAATAAAGTGTATGATTCTTATGCTCCAAAAGCTGAAACAAGTACGAAAACAATTGTCAGAGAATTGTCAGGTAAAACTAAAAATCAAGCACCTAATATAGTACTGAACTTAGATGATTATGCCGGAAACGTTGATGAATTGATAACTGTGATTAAGCAAAAGGCAACTCCTAGTGGAGATCTAAAAAGACTAGAAGATTTGAAAATTATTAAAGATGGAAAAATTACTAATATTTTTACTGATTAAGGAGATATACTATGGAGTTTGAATTGTTGTTATTTAGTAAGAAAACTCAAAAAGATTATGCTTATTACTTAATGCAAATTTTAGAAAAATTAAACATTCACTTCAAATCTATTGAAGACCAAGATTCTATTAATTTATGTCTTGACTGTATGACTATATCGGTAGATTTAGAAGAAGAGGTCGGGCTAGAGGTAATTGAAGATGATTTTAACTTTGTTGCAGATACAAGTGCACGAATTCAAGTGTTTAGTCAGTTTAGAGATTATGCTTTAGAGATACTTTTTAAAACTATAAATGAAATTATTAAGAATACAGATTATAATTTACTCTTAATTGGAAATGGATCAAACTTGATTTTGGAGAGAAAAAATAATAATTACTATACGTCATATCTTGATGATTACTACTATTTTAAGATTCCTTTTGATATACTTGGAGTTAAAATTGAAGAGCTAAAAAGGTAAAGGTCATAATTAGTTTAGTGGCATAAGCCTCGTAGCCAATCGGCCAGCAAGTGAACTGCCCCCAACAGTTTAATTTAGTAACTTTTGGGGGCAGTTCAATAATAAAGTGTGTTCTTGAGGTTAAAATACCGGGAACTAATGCAAGAAAAATGGTCCACTTATAATTTATTAATATATTTCAGAATCTTCATTCCATCGATGATCCCATGCTGATATAGAAAAGCTTCTTCTAAAGCAAGTTGACATATAAGAGAGTTAATGTAATTTTCAACCAGTTTCTTCTCTTTGTCAGGTAAAGTTTCGATGAAAATCTCAGCCTGTAGAATTTGCTTATCTTCCTTCTTAGATTTGTTAAGCTGATTTTTGTGGAAAATATCAATTAGCATGTTGATTCGTTCCTGAATAAACATATCCAGCAATTCTTGTTCGGTCATAATGCTTTCCTCCTTTGAAAACATACGATACCGAAACAGTGTAAGAAAGTCGATACCCAAAACGACTAAAAACAGATGCTTTGAATTGGGCAAATAGATCAAATAAATTCACGGAATGCTTATTGTCTTGATTCACTGGTTATGGTTTTAATGGAGTCGTTCATGACCCCGTAATTTTTTCGTATAAATGGGATTTACGTGCAAGTGTAACCCCTGTTACGACCCCAATGCCCATCAATACGACCCCGATGAAAAGGTTCTCTTAGTCCGCATTGCGGGCTGATGCAAGCCGAGCCGGGGAAGTTTTTGACCCCGGCTCTTTAACCTGCATCATTTTCGACCCCATGGTTCACCTTTATTTTAGGGCGAGAAATGAACGGAAATTTTATGTAACCAGATTTTAAAATTGGTTGCATATGTGCGACTTAATGTGTCGCCAAGACTGGCATATGTGCGACATTTTTCTGATAAAGCAACAGGAAGATGAACAGTAGGTAGCGGTAATCCGAACATTTATCAGATAAAAAGAAAACGCATTTCTTTTCAAATATGCCCAACAAGGCTTGGTTAGGCTTGAATGGCATACATGTTCCACCATTGGTTTTAAAGGTCACACAGGCGCGATATTTTGCGACACAGGGCTAACTGAGAATGGGACATCAAATCTGCGTTGCCATTGGTTTGTGATACCTGCCTACCCCATGGTTCATGGTGAACCATGGGATTTACAGGAAATTGGTTCTATGGTAAAATGGGGCTGCCGGGGGTTACAGGGGGTAAAATCCCCCTTTCTGTAGCTCCCTTTTCCGTTCTTTTTTCTGCCGTTTCTTCTCCTGAAATTAAATCCAGAAATGACTTGCAATCCATTCCATACAGAGTTAACATCAACAACCAATAAAAGAAATAACTTGTCCTTTCACCCATTGGTTTGTTGTAGATAGGCTGTCGAACCCTTGCGAACTCATTAGAGTTAACGCTGTCATCTGAGGTTGCCGGTACGGGGACTGATTGGTTGGAAACAAGATCAGGAGGGGGAGAATTGCAGAAAAGAGAAAATCTGCTATATGTAGGGATTGACCTGCATAAAACCCATACCGCAGTGATGGTTAACTGCTGGAATGAAAAGTTAGAGGTAGTTGTGATAGAAAACAAGCCCAGTGAATTTAAGAAGCTGGCAGAAAAGGTGAACAGAAAATCCAGTATTCTTGGACTTGAACCCATTTACGGATTGGAGAATGCATACGGCTACGGCAGAAGCTTAGCTGTCTGGCTGATTGAAAATGGTTATATTGTAAAAGACATTAATCCGGCTCTGGCTTATGACCAGAGAAAAAGCGCACCCATGTACCGAAAAAATGATGAGTATGATGCGTATTGTGTGGCAACGGTTCTGATTAACCAGTTACATACATTGCCGGATGCAAAGCCAAAAGATAATGAGTGGACACTGGCGCAACTGGTGAATCGAAGAGATTTATTGGTGAAAGACGGTATCCGTTTTAAAAATGGACTCCATGAGCAGATTTCTATGGCATATCCCAGTTACAGTAAATTTTTCAGCGAAATAGACGGCAAATGTGCCATGTATTTCTGGAAAACCTACCCGTCCCCTGTCCATTTGCAGGAAAAGACGGCAGAAGATCTAACAATCGAATTTAAGGAAATATCCCGCATTGCGAGAAGAGACAAAGCAGAGTTGATTCTGGATTGTGTTCAGAATGATGGAAGTACCATACGTGAATATCAGGAATCCAGAGATTTTATCACAACAAGTCTGGTACGGGACTTGGAACATCAAAAAGAAGAATTGGCAGGGCTTGATAAAGAAATTGAGAAAATCCTGCTTAGTTTTGATTATAAACTGACCAGTATGCCAGGAATAGGAACTTCTATTGCCAGTAAGCTGATTGCAGAAATAGGAGATATCCGAAGATTTGCCAATGCAGACAAGCTGGCAAGATTCGCAGGAGTAGCACCTGTAAAGTTCAGTTCTGCTGGAAAAGGGAAGGAACAAAGCTCCAGACAGGGAAACCGTCAGTTGCATGGACTATTTTATTTTCTGGCGGTAACCATGGTGTCCAGACCCAAGAACGGAGCACCCAATCATCCTGCTTTTTATGACTATTATATGCGAAAAATTGGCGAAGGTAAGACAAAATCCCAGGCACTGGTCTGCATCATGCGCCGTTTGGTGAACATAGTGTACGGAATGATGAAAAATAAGACAGAATACCGAGAACCATTGCCAGAAAAAGAACAGTAATTTTTCTATTTAAAAACAGCACAAAGACGTGCTATAATTTTTTTTAGTGAATAAAGATTTTTACTGTTTGTCGGATATGTCAGTATTCCACCTGAGGGTTCGGGTGATGATGTTGTAACATACCGGAGAGTTCAAGGTGGTGAAGGTACTACTCCAAATCAGTCAAGCCAGCCACGAGTTAAAGTTAATGAAAATGGTTCCGTTAGTATACAAGATAAAAAAGCGGATCTAAATGTTAGTATAGATAATGGGGAACACTCTAAATACTTTAACGAAGTTAAGAGGGGAGGCACCGGTGAAATAGTAGAATTTGATATGCCAAAATGGTTTGATGATTTTCTGAAAGAAAATACAATACCACAAAACAACTATACTAAAAATCCTCTAAATCAAGGTGGTACTGCTCCAAAACTTGTCGATCCCAATATGCCTGGTAATGCATTTGAACTTCCGACACCATGGACAGAGTGGATTGAGGAATATGCAAAGAATGCTAGGGTAAAATCACCATAGATTTAGTATAAATTATAGGAGGGAAAGGGTTATGTTATTTGAACCAGATGGTATAACTAAAATAATAATAGGAACTAGAATAAATAATGACTTCAACTGGTATATAACGGATAAAGATTTGTGGTTTATGGACTATGAAAAATTACATAACGATTATAAGAAAAAATTTGAAAATCTGAAAATTCCTTACAATATGGATAATCACGAGGATCAGAATGAACGGAAAGGATTGCCCATTTTAAACGAAATTTCGATTCATGAATTAAAGCCAAGAATTGATAAGTACAAAGTAACAGTAGGTGAGTTGAGGGAATTATTAAAAATGCACTTATCATTTAATAGCAAAGAAGATATTTATTATTGCTTTATTCCCGCCCTGTATTTAGATTTTGATAAGAAAAAGTTATATTCTCTTTACATGGAATACGAATCCTTTGAAACTTATTTAGCCAAAGGGTGGAGTGGAAAATACGAAGATTTTCTTAGTAAAATAGAATTAAAAGAAAAATATTGGTATGATGAAAACGGAATACCTATTTTAGATTATAGTAAAGGAGTATCTAATGCATGAGCGATAATAAATTAAGCATTATATCAGAGAAGTTTGAAAATGAAAAAACAGGAGAACCAGTCGAAGGTATTACAATTATAATTGATGGAAAATTAAAAGATATGTTTGATATTATAATTGAAAAAGAGGGCATTTATAGTGACTATAAAGAAGTTACGCGCGATGTACTTTTTTCTGGTATAAATAATTATGTAGAGAAGTATAAAAGTGAAAAATAATTCTCCGCCAAACAGGTAAAAATACCTTAGAAGAAAATAATAGTGAACCCTTGAAGATTTGTGAAATTAAATCAATTAGGTTTATGGACTTCCTGTTTTCCTGATTAATTGGAACTATTTTACTGGAGTCGTTCATAACCCCATAACTCTTTCGAATAAATGGGCATTCCGTGCAAGTGCGACCTCGGTTACGACCCCAATGCCTGGAATCCGACCCCGATGAAAAAGTCCTTTCAGTCCGCACTGCGGGCTGATGTAAGCGGAGCCGGGGAGTTTTTGACCCCGGCTCTTTAACCTGCTCTATTTTCGACCCGGTAATTATGGATTAAAGTTTGCCTGTGGACAGGTCATATGCAATGGAGTGATCCAGTGGCTTTTGGAAGAAAATATACCAGGAAGGCAGTTGTGTTGCAGGCTGCTACTGTCAAATCGCCTTACATTGGGTTTTAATCATGGAGATGGTTACTTGTGCGATCTGAGCCCTTCCAAGGGCACACAGGGGCAACACGAGCGGACAATGGAGGATTAAAAAGGGTGTCCAGTAGCAACTGTGGATTAAGTGAATAACGCTTCTCAAGCTTTGTCAAAAAGTGTTATAAAAAAGTAAGAAAAAGTTTACCAATGCAGGGGTGAACCCTTCTTCTCAAAAAAAATTACTTATGGTAAACTGGGCTGGAGGGGGGCTACGGGGGGAGAAATGCTCTTGCTGTAGTCCTTCTTTTTCTCTTTTTTCTGTCCTTTTCCACTTCAAGAAAATAAAATCAGAAATGACTTGCAATCCATTCGATAGAGAGTTAACATCAACAACCAATAAAAGAAATAACTTGTTTTTTCACCCATTGGTTTGTTGTGGATAGGCTGTCGAACCCTTGCGGACTCATTTTGAGTTAACGCTGTCATCTGAGGTTGCCGGTACGGGAACTGACTGGTTGGAAACAAGAGCAGGAGGGAGAGAATTGCAGAGAAGAGAAAATCTACTTTATGTGGGGATTGATCTTCATAAAGAGACTCATACCGCAGTAATGGTAAACTGTTGGAATGAAAAATTAGAGGTAGTTGTCATCGAAAACAAACCCAGTGAATTTAAAAAGCTGGCAGAAAAGGTAAACAGAAAATCCCGTAGCCTTGGGCTGAATCCCATTTATGGATTAGAGAATGCTTACGGCTATGGAAGAAGTTTGGCTGTATGGCTGATTGAGAACGATTATACAGTGAAGGACATCAATCCTGCCCTGGCTTATGATCAGAGAAAAAGTGCGCCTATGTTCCGTAAAAATGACGAGTGGGATGCATACTGTGTAGCAACGGTTCTGATTAATCAGCTGCATACTTTGCCTGACGCAAAGCCCAAAGATAACGAATGGACACTGTCACAATTGGTAAACCAGAGAGAGCTGTTAGTAAAAGACGGAATCCGCTTTAAAAACGGACTTCATGAGCAGATATCTATGGTATACCCCAGCTACCATAAGTTTTTCAGTGAAATCGATGGGAAATGTGCCATGTATTTCTGGAGGACTTATCCTTCCCCAATGCATTTAGAGGGGATAACAGCAGAAGAATTAACCGCTGAATTTAAAGAAATAGCCCGTATTACAAAGAGAGATAGAGCAGAACTCATTCTGGACTGTGTTCAGAATGATGGAAACACCATACGGGAATACCAGGAATTCAGAGATTTTATCACAAGGAGTCTGGTAAGAAATTTAGAGCATCAGAAAGAAGAACTGGCAGGAGTTGATGAAGAAATAGAAAAAATCCTGCACACGTTTGATTATAAACTGACCAGTATGCCGGGAATTGGAATAACGGTAGCCAGTAAACTGATTGCAGAAATCGGTGATATCCGAAGGTTTTCCAATGCAGATAAGTTAGCGAGATTTGCAGGAGTAGCACCAGTCAAGTTCAGTTCTGCCGGAAAAGGCAAGGAGCAGAGTTCTAGACAGGGGAACCGTCAGCTGCATGGACTGTTTTACTTTCTGGCAGTGACCATGGTTTCTGTACCTAAGAACGGAACACCCAATCATCCAGTATTTCACAGTTACTATATGCGGAAAATCAGTGAGGGAAAGACAAAATCTCAGGCACTTGTCTGTATTATGCGCAGACTGGTGAACATTGTGTACGGAATGATGAAAAATAAGACAGAATACCGTGAGCCGGTATTGGAAGAAGAACAGTAACTTTTGATTCAAAATAGCACGGAGACGTGCTATACTTTTTTTAATGAAATATAGAATTTTCACTTCCTTCCGTATATCTCAGTACTCCACCTGAGGGTTCGGGGGGAGCAGAAGGTATCCTAAAACAAAGAACAAAAGGATTGGATTTAGAAGCTCATCCTAGTAGTATGAAGCAATTAGGATCCAAGAAAATGAACGAATTAAAGAAGAAAATTGATTCTCGAACAATAACAAAAGATGAATATACACAGTATGTGTGGAATAAAAAAATGAAGGAAATTAGAACAACAGCTGTAAATGATTTTTGGGATATGGAAGTTGTTCGCATATCTGAGGGCACTCCAACAAGGCCCTGGAGTGAAAGCCAAATGGCTGAGATAATGTCTGGTAAAAAGCCTACATTTAATGGAAAAGCATTACAAGGACATCATAGTTATAGTGTTTCTAAATACCCACACTTGGCAGGAAGTCATGAAATTATATGGCCTGCGACCTTTAAAGAACATCTTAATGGCTGGCATGGTGGTAATTGGCGGACTAGTTTGCCAGGGAAACCAATTGTAGAAATTGATGATTTAATAGTAAAATAAAGGAGAAATTAACCCAATATGCAGTATGCAATAATACAAATTACTATTTTGGATAAAGAAAATATTGTAAAATACATATCACTAATTCGAGGTTTCACGAAAGAACCTATAGGAGAAATAAAAGACAATGCATTAAAGGGAAAGGCAATTATTGAGTGCCAATATTCAAAAAAACCAAAAGAATTAGAACAAGTATATAAAGTGATAAAAGAGCTAAGAGACAAAGGGGCAAAAATTAGAATAGTTCAAAAGCTTTTTGGTAAAATGGAAAGAGAGATTGATATAGAAATTGTTGAAAACCTCATACAAAGAAATATAGATACTAGTGAGGAAGTAAAAAGAATTATAGATTCAGAAGTTGGAGAGTAATAGTCAAAGGACAATAAGGAGGTGCAGTGGTATTTTTTAACCCAAGAACACAGCAATTTATTTATTGCACCGTTCTTGGGTGTTCTAATGTTTTTTGAAAGTCACACTGCTCATCAATCTAAGAACCCCTGTTGATAAAGATATAGTTCTTCCAAAGCAAATTGATTGGTAGATTGTAAAATTTTCTAGCACTGCCAATTTAACAGAGCAAATAGCAGAAGGTACTATTATAAAAACATCTGTTGACAGAAACGCCACTTTTGCAAGAATACTATATAAAAAAATTTAATGTTGGCTCAAAGGTTAACTGTTCGATCATTGACATTTAAAATTATTTATTAACCCAAAACACAGCAAGAATAAAATATGTTGTGTTTTGGGTTTAAATAATCAGAAATTACAATTTATCAATATATTTGAGAACCTTTATTCCATCAATAAAACCATTCTGATACAGAAAAGCTTCTTCTAAAGCAAGTTGGTTTATAAGGGAGTTAATGTAATTTTCTACCAGTTTTTTCTCTTTGTCAGGTAAAGTTTCAATGAAAATCTCAACTTGTAGAATTTGCTCAACTTCCTTCTTAGATTTGTCAGCCTGATTTTTGTAGAATATATCAATTAGCATGTTGATTCGTTCCTGAATAAACATATCCAGTAATTCCTGAGCGGTCATAATGCTTCCCTCCTTTGAGAATATACGATACCGGAACAGTGTCAGAATGTCGATACCAGAAACTACTAAAAACAGATGCGTTGAATTGGGCAAATAGATTAAACGAATTCACGGAATGCTTATTGTCTCGATTTACTAGTTATGGTTTAAAAGGAGTCGTTCATGACCCCGTAACTTTTTCATATAAATGGGATTTACGCACAAGTGTAACCCCGATCACGACCCTAAAGCAAGGAATCCGACCCCGTTGAAAAATTCTTTCAGTCCGCATTGCGGGCTGATGTAATTCGAGCCGGGGAAGCCTTTGACCCCGGCTCTTTATCCTGCATCATTTTCGACCCCATGGTTCAACCCTATTTTTGGGGCAAAATAAGGCGAGAATTTTCAAGTTCAGGAATTTACAAATGGTTGCGAATTTGCGACTTGGGAATATGAAAAACTGGTCTATATGCGACATTTTTCTGAAAAAACAACCGGATGACGAACAGGAGGTAAAGCAATCCAAACAGTTATCAGGTGCAACGGGAAATACCTTTGTTTTTCAAATTTGCCCAACGAGGTGTCTTAATGTCTGAATGGCATATATTGTCCTGCCATGGGTTTTAAAGTTTACACAGGGGCAATATTTTGCGACACAGGGCAAACTGAAAGTGGTCTATTGATTCTGTTCCACCAGAAATTTAGGCAGATCATCCACCCTATGGTTCATGGTGAACCATGGGATTTACAGGAAATTGGTTCTATGGTAAAATTGGGCTGCCGGGGGTTACAGGGGGTAAAAACACTTCTTCTGTAGCTCCCTTTTCTGTTCTTTTTTCTGCCGTTCCTTCTCCCGAAAATAAATCCAGAAATGACTTGCAATCCATTCCATACAGAGTTAACATCAACAACCAATAAAAGAAATAACTTGTCCTTTCACCCATTGGTTTGTTGTAGATAGGCTGTCGCCCCCTTGCGGACTCATAAAGAGTTAACGCTGTCATCTGAGGTTGCCGGTACGGGAACTGATCGGTTGGAAACAAGATCTGGAGGGAGAGTATTGCAGAAAAGAGAAAATCTGCTTTATGTGGGGATTGATCTGCATAAGGAAAGTCATACTGCAGTGATGGTGAACTGCTGGAATGAGAAGTTAGAGGTTGTCGTCATAGAAAACAAGCCCAGTGAATTTAAAAAGCTGGCAGAAAAGGTAAACAGAAAATCCAATCATCTTGGGCTTGACCCCATTTACGGATTGGAGAATGCATACGGCTACGGCAGAAGTTTAGCTGTCTGGCTGATTGAAAAAGGTTACATTGTAAAAGACATTAATCCAGCTCTGGCTTATGATCAGAGAAAAAGTGCACCTATGCTTAGAAAAAATGATGAGCATGATGCTTATTGTGTGGCAACGGTTCTGATTAACCAGTTACATACCTTGCCAGATGCAAAGCCAAAAGATAATGAATGGACGTTGTCACAACTGGTAAATCGTAGAGATTTATTGGTGAAAGACGGCATCCGTTTTAAGAACGGACTCCATGAACAGATATCCATGGCATATCCTAGCTACAGTAAGTTCTTCAGTGAGATAGACGGAAAATGTGCCATGTATTTCTGGAAAAGCTATCCATCTCCTGTTCATTTGCAGGGAAAGACAGCAGAAGACCTAACAATCGAATTTAAGGGAATATCCCGTATTGCCAAGAAAGATAAAGCAGAGTTGATTCTGGACTGTGTTCAGAATGATGGAAATACCTTTCGGGAATATCAGGAATCCAGAGATTTTATCACAACAAGTCTAGTACGGGACTTGGAACATCAGAAAGAAGAATTAGCGGGGCTTGATCAAGAAATCGAAAAAATCCTGCTTAGTTTTGATTATAAACTGACCAGTATGCCAGGAATTGGAACATCCATAGCCAGTAAACTGATTGCAGAAATCGGAGATATCCGAAGATTTCCCAATGCTGATAAGCTGGCAAGATTTGCAGGAGTTGCTCCTGTAAAGTTCAGTTCTGCCGGAAAAGGAAAGGAACAAAGCTCAAGACAAGGAAACCGCCAGCTACATGGACTTTTTTATTTTCTGGCGGTAACAATGGTTTCGAAACCAAAGAACGGAGTACCCAATCATCCAGTATTTTATGACTATTACATGCGAAAAATCAGCGAAGGAAAGACAAAGTCTCAAGCATTGGTCTGCATCATGCGCCGTTTGGTAAACATTGTGTACGGAATGATGAAAAATAAGACAGAATATCGGGAACCGATTCGAGAAGAAGAACAGTAATTTTTTCTTAAAAATAGCACAAAGATGTGCTATACTTTTTTTAATTGAATAAAGATTCTTACCGTTCGTCGGATATCTCAGTACTCCACCTGAGGGGACGGGGGCTATTGGTAAAGGTGGCTCAGAGGCGAAATTTACAGGAAAGTTGCGTGGAGAAGATGTGACATTAAAAGATGTAACCGTACAGGATATCTCATCTGTTAAGCGAAATACGGTTGAATTGCAGACTCTTCGAAATGAATTTAATACAACAACTCGTAAAGCTTTTCTAGAAGATCTAGGGAAAAATACTGATTATTTAAAAAATACCGGATTTTCAGATATAGATGTATTAAAAATTCAAAATGGTAGAGTACCAGATGGTTGGCAAGTTCATCATAAATTGCCATTAGATGATAGCGGTACTAATACATTTGATAATCTAGTACTTATACAAAATGAGCCTTATCATAAAGTAATAACCAATTATCAAAATAGTATCACAAGGCAAATGGGAGTTGGTGAAGTACAAACAGTACAATGGCCACTGCCAAATGGAAATATATACCCAGCACAACATTAGGAGGATATAAATAATGTGGCAGGATAAATTAAATGAAATAGTTAAAGAAAAGCAAATATATAAAGAGAAAATAAATGTAGGTGCCCTTGAGGATGAAATACAATTATTCAAACGGTACGTGATTAAAGAACTTAATGTTAATTTACCAGTCGAATATTTAAATATATTGAAAACAGTAAATGGCATAGAGTTTAATGGTTTTATATTTTATGGTATTGATGAATCTATATTACAAAGAATACCAAATCAAAAAATTAATGGATTAGTAGAAAATAATAAAATATGGCTTGAAAACGAATGGTTACAAAAATACATCTTTTTAGGTGAAAGTAATATTAGCTGGTACGTATACCATAATGAAAATAAAAAATATTATGAATTGGATAATCCATCAGGGAGAGAGATTGAAGAATTTAGTTGCCTTGAAAACTTATTGGAAAAATTATTGAGTGATTCATTGCTATAAGATTATTATTAAAACATGGTAAAATTTAATATGGTGTACCTACGCAGACACCTTAAAATCCTTGAACTTGGCTGATTTAAGGCTTGTTACAGCCACCTAATGGGTGACTTTATCCTTTTTGACAGCAACCTAATAAATAAGAAAAATTTTAGCTTAAATCCTTAGGCAATCGGCATTGCCGCCTGCTGTAAACTGGCACGAGCACCGTAAGGTGCAACGGGAAATACCTTTGTTTTTCAAGTTTGCCCAACGAGGTGTTTTATTGCCTGAATGGCATATATTGTCCTGCCATGGGTTTTAAAGTTTACACAGGGGCAATATTTTGCGACACAGGGCAAACTGAAAGTGGTCTATTGATTCTGTTCCACCAGAAATTTAGGCAGATCATCCACCCTATGGTTCATGGTGAACCATGGGATTTACAGGAAATTGGTTCTATGGTAAAATTGGGCTGCCGGGGGTTACAGGGGGTAAAAACACTTCTTCTGTAGCTCCCTTTTCTGTTCTTTTTTCTGCCGTTCCTTCTCCCGAAAATAAATCCAGAAATGACTTGCAATCCATTCCATACAGAGTTAACATCAACAACCAATAAAAGAAATAACTTGTCCTTTCACCCATTGGTTTGTTGTAGATAGGCTGTCGAACCCTTGCGAACTCATTAGAGTTAACGCTGTCATCTGAGGTTGCCGGTACGGGGACTGATTGGTTGGAAACAAGATCAGGAGGGAGAGAATTGCAGAAAAGAGAAAATCTGCTATATGTAGGGATTGACCTGCATAAGGAAACTCATACCGCAGTGATAGTAAACTGCTGGAATGAAAAGTTAGAGGTTATTGTGATAGAAAACAAGCCCAGTGAATTTAAGAAACTGGCGGAAAAGGTGAGCAGAAAGTCCAGTATTCTTGGACTTGAACCCATTTATGGGTTAGAAAATGCATACGGCTACGGCAGAAGTTTAGCTGTCTGGCTGATTGAAAATGATTATATTGTAAAAGACATTAATCCGGCTCTGGCTTATGACCAGAGAAAAAGTGCACCCATGTACCGAAAAAATGATGAGCATGATGCGTATTGTGTGGCAACGGTTCTGATTAATCAGTTACATACTTTGCCTGATGCAAAGCCGAAAGATAACGAATGGACACTGGCGCAACTGGTAAATCGAAGAGATTTATTGGTGAAAAATGATATCCGTTTTAAGAACGGACTCCATGAGCAGATATCCATGGCATATTCCAGTTACAGTAAGTTTTTCAGCGAGATAGACGGGAAATGTGCCATGTATTTCTGGAAAACCTACCCGTCCCCTGTCCATTTGCGGAAAAGACGGCAGAAGATCTAACAATCGAATTTAAGGAAATATCCCGCAGTACGAGAAGAGACAAAGCAGAGTTGATTTTGGATTGTGTTTACAATGATGGAAATACCATACGTGAATATCAGGAATCCAGAGACTTTATCACAACAAGTTTTGTAAGAGACTTGGAACATCAGAAAGAAGCATTGGCAGGGCTTGATAAAGAAATCGAGAAAATCCTGCTTAGTTTTGATTATAAACTGACCAGTATGCCTGGAATTGGAACTTCTATAGCCAGTAAGCTGATTGCAGAAATCGGAGATATCCGAAGATTTTCCAATGCTGATAAGCTGGCAAGATTCGCAGGAGTGGCTCCTGTAAAGTTCAGTTCCGCCGGAAAAGGTAAGGAACAAAGCTCCAGACAGGGAAACCGCCAGTTGCACGGACTGTTTTATTTCCTGGCAGTAACCATGGTATCCCGACCAAAGAACGGAGTACCTAATCATCCGGTATTTTATGACTATTATATGCGGAAAATCGGTGAAGGTAAGACAAAGTCTCAGGCACTGATCTGCATCATGCGCCGTTTGGTGAACATAGTGTACGGAATGATGAAAAATAAGACAGAATACCGAGAACCATTGCCAGAAAAAGAACAGTAATTTTTCTATTTAAAAACAGCACAAAGACGTGCTATAATTTTTTTTAGTGAATAAAGATTTTTACTGTTTGTCGGATATGTCAGTATTCCACCTGAGGGTTCGGGTGATAAAGTTTATATACCTAGAGATGCCGATGGTAATCCTATAGCTTTAGCAAAACAAAAAGTTAATGGACAGGATATTCCTTTGCCAGATCCAAATGCACAAGACCCTCATACGGTATTAGGCGGAAAGATGAGTTCTAAAACTGGATTACCATATAGACAATCTGCTACATTTCCGGAAGGGGCATGGCCGACTGCAAATGGAAAGAATGTTCCTTGGAGTGAGGCACATTGGGGAGATCATGGAAAGCCGTATCATCATTCAAATCCACATCAGCATATATTTGATTACAGCCCAGAAAAAGGTGGCTGGTATCGACAGAAACCAACTGATTTTTATCATTAAACGTGAGGTGTTTATATGGATTTTACACTAGATATTTTATTATTGGAAAATGAACTTTATAAATTAAATATTAAAGAATTTTTGTTTGAATGTGGAGGAGAAAAGTTTTCACAAGATCCTCCTATTTTTAAGGATGATACTGGTTTAGAATTTAAAGAAATACAAGATTTGGATTATTATACAAGGTGTTATAAAAAATATATTGAGAATGATATAAATATTAACCAATACATATCCTTAACTTTGTGCGGAGATTATATATCTTATTTAAAATTTTTAATTAATAAAAAAATTTCAAATGCAAATGCCGATATTATTTTAAAGTTTCTAGAAAAGTTATTTGAGTTAAACACTTTTGCGGTTTTTCTTATACGAGACGAGGAAGAAATAGATAGTAGATATAGGATAAAAATGAAAGATGAGCTTTTGAATGTTTTTTGCAATTGCATATGAATTAAAAGAGAGCCCATTTAATGAATCCGGGAAGAATGAATCCACATGGGGGGGGGAGTTTCAGATGTGGGTTTATAATAATTCCGTATGTATTTTTTCAGTGGATGATGAAATACGTGAATATGAATGCGATTTAAGTTTTATTGTTGAGTGATTATGCAAAAATAAAAACCACATTCTTGAAGAAAGCCCATTTCCATTACCTTGTGAAGGTGATAATGCGATAGAATTGTACAATAATAGTGGGGATTTTGATTCAGATGATGATAATGAATTTAATTCGTGGTATGAAAAAAGACAAGTCTGGTATTTTAATCATTCATGGTATTCCAACAATGGTGGGTCATATCTAGCAGATGTGTTTTTTAGACGAGTTAATAATACTATTGAAATAGCATGGGACAACACAGAATTATATAACAATATAAAGTATGTTAATTCCAAAGGAGTATGTTATATTCCAGTTGAATTGTTTCAAATTGTAGTTGATGGATTCATAGAAAGTTACATGATCGAAATATCTAAAAGCGAGAAAACAAAAAAAGGAAAATAGACTGTCGACCCCTTGCGAACTCGTCTCCCTTTCAAACAAAATCAAATGAGATCAACGCAAAAAATCAACGAATTTTAGATAAAGTAAAAGCAGAAGGGGATGTTTCCTTCTCCCGGACCATTAGGGGAATCCTTACTGTCGGAGCATTGCCCGGATCTTATCCCATTGTATCCTCTTCCGTTGCTTTGGATTTTTTACTCCAGAGCCGAAAAGCGGTTCTGAAAGAATATCCATTTTTAGAATGGCCGCAAACAAAGCTTAAACAAGGACTTTCTTTTCTGGAAGAACATGCCCAAAAGGCAAATGATTTTATTGGTTCAACCGTCTACAACGCGAACATTCCAATAATTTCGGATACTGTAGGCGCATTTACCGGACAAAGAGATCCTGATGCCAAAAGCAATGCTTATTCTGTTGCTGGATCCATCTATCGTGGCTTCTATATAAAAGGGGCGGTTGGCACCGTAGATGCACTTGCTCATGTTACTGCCGACCCCTATGAGGCATTGGAAGGGCTTAATTCCATTGCTCTCAGCCCCGAAACGACTCTTCCTCTGATATGTAATGAGGTTAAGAATTTTTTTGTTGATAAGGTTTGTAATGGCAGTGGTGATGAACGGGCAGAAGTTGCCGGACAGGTGGTATTTGAAATTGCCCAACTTTTTATAGGAACCGGACAAGTGAAGGCCGGGACGACGATTGCCAAGACAGGCAGTGAATTGTCAACCGGTATAAAGGCTGTAAAAGCAACCACAACAGCTGAAAAAGTATTTAGTGCAGGAAAATATCTGGAATCGCCTATGTTTAAAAACCTTGGGAAGGTTCTTGATTCGACCTTAACTAAAACTGCACAAAAAAGCGGAGACTTTCTTGATAATCTTCGATTTATGCTGAAAAACAAGAACGACCTAGTTCCCTCTTACGCTGGAATTGGCCAGGCTGATGATTTTATAGGCACTGGGAAAATGCTGCAAGATGGATATACCAATCTGAAATCAATGTTTAAAAAAGCTGAACCACCTGGCGGATCTGGCGTCAACATAAAATCTGGGGTGGCAAGTGAGAATTTAGGGGATAAGACTGGTAAGGTTGTTAATGGGGTTAATGAGGGGGGACAAGCCAGTCTTGATAAAATTACAATTATAAATAAAAAGTTCTCAGGACAAACATTTGAATTATCAGGTGATTTGGCTAAAAAGTATCCGAGTGGTGTTAAGTTTACTAATGAAGGGTTTCCAGATTTTAGCCCTTATAGTACAAAATCAGTTGAAATTCGAAACCTTCAGTGAGATGCTTATTATGATTTTATAAAAGCAAATCAAACAGCAGGTTATAAATCTACCCCGAAAGGATTTACATGGCATCATGTGGAAGATGGAAAAACTATGATGTTAGTGCCAACAGACCTACACAGTGCAGTTAGGCATACTGGAGGGGCCTCATTAATTAGAAAAGGCTTGAGACCTTAATGAAAGGAGATTATCTATGATACCTAATTTATTTAAAAATGATATTTTTTGGGAAGGTACAGTAAAATTGGTTGAATGGGAAAATTTTTTTCAAAAAAAAATAGTTTTATTGTTAAATGTAGGAGGGGATTGTATTATTGATCAAATTACTGAAATTCATAAAAATGCATTTCACTATTTAATTGAACAACAGATAAATATTCTCGATGCAGCTATTAAGGAGATTTATCAAAATTACCCATTATGGCAAGATGAATATAATTATAATGAAGATGAAAAAGAATTTTTAATGCCAAATTTGTCTTGCATAGAGGATTTGAAAAAACTAGTGAATCCTAAAAAAATATATATTATGGATGTAGAAACTGATAATATGGCATATTTTGGAATTGAATTTCAATGTCGTTGGGATGAAGAACATGGTGTAGGACTGATGTTTCACAAAAATAGAGTCGTAAAAATTGGCGGTGCAGATACTGCTTTTATGACATGGATTGCTGAGGAGGATAAAGAAAGATAGGCAGTAAATGATGACAGGAGAAGCGAAGAAAGTTCCAGAGTTATAAATATAACATCATTGGAAATTTAAGAATACTTGTTTTGCTACATATCCCTATGAGACATTGAAAGGGCTTAATTCCATTGCTCTCAGCCCCGAAACGACTCTTCCTCTGATATGTAATGAGGTTAAGAATTTTTTTGTTGATAAGGTTTGTAATGGCAGTGGTGATGAACGGGCAGAAGTTGCCGGACAGGTGGTATTTGAAATTGCCCAACTTTTTATAGGAACCGGACAAGTGAAGGCCGGGACGACGATTGCCAAGACAGGCAGTGAATTGTCAACCGGTATAAAGGCTGTAAAAGCAACCACAACAGCTGAAAAAGTATTTAGTGCAGGAAAATATCTGGAATCGCCTATGTTTAAAAACCTTGGGAAGGTTCTTGATTCGACCTTAACTAAAACTGCACAAAAAAGCGGAGACTTTCTTGATAATCTTCGATTTATGCTGAAAAACAAGAACGACCTAGTTCCCTCTTACGCTGGAATTGGCCAGGCTGATGATTTTATAGGCACTGGGAAAATGCTGCAAGATGGATATACCAATCTGAAATCAATGTTTAAAAAAGCTGAACCACCTGGCGGATCTGGCGTCAACATAAAATCTGGGGTGGCAAGTGAGAATTTAGGGGATGAGGCTGGTAAGATTGTTAAGGGGGTTAATGAGGGGGCGGGTAAGAGTTTTAAACAAGGAGACTCTATACCGAAAAATATTTTAGATACAAAACCTAAAAATTCACCAAATCCGGAGAAGTGGCTTAATAATGGTGGAAAGGTTGAGATTGAAAATGATGTGTGGAAATATACCAATAAAGATGGAGTTACTGTTAAATATAATAATGGCTATCCTAATTTCAAAGAAGCTGGACAAGTAAAACAAGAGGTTGATATCGGAGAATTCAAAGATTATCGTACTGATTTTGAACGTGCAGATGAGTTAGCCCCTAATGGTCCTAGAGATTCCATAAATAATACATGGCATCATAATGAAGATGGAAAAACATTACAAGAGGTGGGTAAATCTATACATAAAGAATTCACTCATCGTGGTGGAATGTCCATTAAAAAAGCAAATTAAGGAGAATGCAAATGTTTAAAAGTACATTTAAAAAAATAACTAAGAGTGATATTGTAAATTTTGAGAATGAACTATCTACTAGGATTCCAGAGGATTATACTGAATTTTTACTGACATATAATGGTGGAGTGGTCGAGCCTTATATTAAGGTCAAAGTCAATGATCTATCATCATATGTAAATATAGACGTTATTTATGGAATTAATACAGGAAATTCTAACTCAGATATTTTAACTTGGACTAATAAATTTTCGGATGATATGTTAGAATCTTCCCTAATAATAGCGGACACATTGGAAAATGGTTTTATAATTTTAATATGTACAGGAGAATACAAAGGAGTTTATTACTGGGACGATTCGTACCACTTTGATTCTTCAGAAGATGATATGAATACATATTTTATAGCGGATAGTTTTTCTGATTTTCTTAAGATAATTAACGAATGTAAAAACAAATAACTATTATAGATAAAAAAACTGGTTAAATTTTACGAGGTGTACCTATGCAGACACCCTAAAGAGCCTTGAACTTGGCTTATTTTAGAGTGGTTACAGCCACCTGATGGGTGACTTTTGTCTTATTGACAGCCACCTAGTAAAAAAGAAAGGATTTGACCGAAATCCTTATGCAGTCGGCATTGCCGTCTGCTGTGAATCGGCTGGAGCGCCGTAAGGTGCACCTGCCTTTAACCTGCATCATTTTCGACCCCATGGTTCATCCCTGCTTTTAGAGCAAAATCAAGCGAGAATTTTTCAGTTCAGGAATTTATAAATGGTTGCAGATGTGCGACTTGAGGGATATGAAAAACTGGCATATATGCGACATTTTTCTGAAAAAGCAATTGGAAGACAAACAGGAGGCAATAGCAATCCAAACAGTTATCAGGTGCAACGTGAAAAAACTATGTTTTTCAAATTTGCCCAACGAGGTGTTTTATTGCCTGAATGGCATATATGTCCAGCCATGGATTTTAAAGGTCACATAGGGGCAATATTTTGCGACACAGGGCAAACTGAAAGTGGTCTATTGATTCTGTTCCACCAGAAATTTAGGCAGATCATCCACCCTATGGTTCATGGTGAACCATGGGATTTACAGGAAATTGGTTCTATGGTAAAATTGGGCTGCCGGGGGTTACAGGGGGTAAAAACACTTCTTCTGTAGCTCCCTTTTCTGTTCTTTTTTCTGCCGTTCCTTCTCCCGAAAATAAATCCAGAAATGACTTGCAATCCATTCCATACAGAGTTAACATCAACAACCAATAAAAGAAATAACTTGTCCTTTCACCCATTGGTTTGTTGTAGATAGGCTGTCGCCCCCTTGCGGACTCATGAAGAGTTAACGCTGTCATCTGAGGTTGCCGGTGCAGAAACTGATTGGTTGGAAACAAGATCTGGAGGGAGAGAATTGCAGAGAAGAGAAAATCTGCTTTATGTGGGGATTGACCTTCATAAGGAAAGTCATACGGCAGTTATGGTGAACTGTTGGAATGAAAAGTTAGAGGTAGTCGTGATAGAAAACAAGCCCAGTGAATTTAAAAAGCTGGCAGAAAAGGTAAACAGAAAATCCAATCATCTTGGGCTTGACCCCATTTACGGATTGGAGAATGCATACGGCTATGGCAGTAGTTTAGCTGTCTGGCTAATTGAAAAAGGTTACATTGTAAAAGACATTAATCCGGCGCTTGCTTATGACCAGAGAAAAAGTGCACCTATGCTCCGTAAAAATGATGAGTATGATGCGTATTGTGTGGCAACGGTTTTGATTAACCAGTTACATACTTTGCCGGATGCAAAACCAAAAGATAATGAATGGACACTGGCTCAATTAGTAAATCGGAGAGATTTACTGGTGAAAGACGGTATTCGCTTTAAGAATGGACTCCATGAGCAGATATCCATAGCATATCCTAGCTACAGTAAGTTCTTCAGCGAGATAGAAGGAAAATGTGCCATGTATTTCTGGAAGACCTACCCGTCCCCTGTCCATTTGCAGGAAAAGACGGCAGAGGATCTAACCATCGAATTTAAGGAAATATCTCGTATTATCAAGAAGGATAAAGCGGAATTGATTCTGGATTGTGTCAAGAATGATGGAAATACCTTTCGGGAATACCAGGAATCCAGAGATTTTATTACAACAAGTCTGGTAAGAGACTTGGAACATCAGAAAGAAGAATTGGCAGGGCTTGATAAAGAAATCGAGAAGATCCTGCTTAGTTTTGATTATAAACTGACCAGTATACCCGGAATTGGAACTTCTATTGCTAGTAAGCTGATTGCAGAAATCGGAGATATTCGAAGATTTTCCAATGCTGATAAGCTGGCAAGATTCGCAGGAGTTGCTCCTGTAAAGTTCAGTTCTGCCGGAAAAGGGAAGGAACAAAGCTCCAGACAGGGAAACCGCCAGTTGCATGGGCTGTTTTATTTCCTGGCAGTAACCATGGTGTCCAGACCAAAGAACGGAGCACCCAATCACCCAGAATTTTATGACTATTATATGCGGAAAATAGGTGAAGGAAAGACAAAATCTCAAGCACTGGTCTGCATTATGCGTCGTTTGGTAAACATAGTTTACGGAATGATGAAAAATAAGATAGAATACCGGGAACCGACTCGAGAAGAAGAACAGTAATTTTTTCCTTAAAAATAGCACGAAGATGTGCTATACTTTTTTAAAATGAATACGAATTTTTACCGTTCGTCAGATATCTCAGTACTCCACCTGAGGGGACGGGTAAGATTAAAAGCATTGATGAGATACTTCAAGGTGCAGAGGATACAACTAATAATGCTGGAGTTGCACGTAACTTTGAAAAATCGGGAGGATTTAAAAAAACATTGGAGGATTTTGAAGCATTAAACCCATCAAATGTTAAAGATATTCAAACTCAATATGGTTCAGGAAAAGTTGGAACTTTAAGTGATGGAACAAAAGTTGTAGCTAGGCCTGGAAGTAAAACCGGAGGTTCTACTTTAGAAATAAAAATATCAAGTAAAAAAATTTATAAGATAAGATATTAAAGAGAGGGCATTTAGATGGAAAAATGGCAAGAAGTTTTTGAAAATAAGATTCCCAAGGCTCAGTATGAAATATTATTAGAGAATGGGGAGGAAAAAGGATTAATAATTAATCTTATTTCGGCTGGATTTAAAGTACAGCTAGATTTCGGCGCAGTGACAGCTTTTAGAATGTTAGACGAGGGCATAGCACTTAACAATCTATTTAAAGATGAACATGTTGAGCATTTCCGAAAGATAGGTTTTGCTAATGTAATTTATCAGGTAACTGGGGGAGAATTTGATACCTTTGTTAAGAAGATTGGTGATAGCCTTTATGAATATTTAGAGCTAAAACATTATGTAATAATTTCAAAGAACTATATTGTTGAGATTATTACAGAATGGGAGCCTGATATTAAGAAAATGGTTTCGGTAATCGAGGACTAAACACCTTGCTCAGTCCCATGAAAAAAATAGAATAAGACTGAGCTATGTTGTATTCTAGGCTTTTTTACTAGTCTATAATTTATAAATATATTTAAGGATTTTTATTCCATCCATAAATCCATGCTGATACAAAAAGTTCTCTTCTAAGGAAAAAAGATTTGTGAATGAATCAATGTAATATTCAATCAACTCTTTCTCTTTATTGGGCAAATGTTCAATGAAATTCTCCGCCTGTAGAATCCGTTCTTTTTCCTGGTCAGGTTTCTCGGGCTGGTTTTTATGAAATGCATTAATTAACATGTTGATACGTTCCTGAATAAACATTTCCAGTAATTCCGGTTCGGTCATAATGCTTCCCTCCTTTGAGAACATATGCTACCGAAATTCTTTCAGAAAGTCGATATCAGAAACTACTAAAGATAGGTGCCTTGATTTGGACAAAGAGATTAGACGAGGTCAAGTATTATTGGTCAGGGGTTATTGAAGTCGTTACTGACACCGTAGTTTATTTGTGTAAATGGTGCTTTTCTGCAAGTGCGACCCCGGTTACGACCCCAATGCCAGGAATCCGACCCCCATGAAAAAGTCCTTTCAGTCCGCATTGCGGGCTGATGTAATCCGAGCCGGGGAAGTTTTTGACCCCGGCTCTTTAACCTGCATCATTTTCGACCCCATGGTTCCTCCTGCTTTTGGAGTAAAATAGAGCGAGAATCTTATAGTTCAGGAAGTTATAAATGATTGCGCTTATGCGACTTGAGGAATATGAAAAACTGGCCTATATGCGACATTTTTCTGAAAAAGCAACAGGAAGACGAACAAAAGACAATAGCAATTCAAACAGTTATCAGGCGCAAAAGGAAAATCCCATGTTTTTCAAATTTGCCCAACGAGGTGTATTATTGTCTGAGTGGCATATATGTTCCACTATTGGTTATAAAGGTCACACAGGGGCAATATTTTGCGATACAGGGCAAACTGAAAGTGGTCTATTAATTCTGTTACACCAAAAACTTAGCTGGTTCATCTGCCCCATGGTTCATGGTGAACCATGAATTTACATCAAACTGTGTCTATGGTAAAATGATGCTGCCGGGGGGTACAGGGGGTAAAAATACTCTTTCTGTAGCTCCCTTTTCTGTTCTTTTTTCTGCCGTTCCTTCTCCCGAAAATAAATCCAGAAATGACTTGCAATCCATTCCATACAGAGTTAACATCAACAACCAATAAAAGAAATAACTTGTACATCCACCTATTGGTTTGTTGTAGATAGGCTGTCGCCCCCTTGCGGACTCATAAAGAGTTAATGCTGTCATCTGAGGTTGCCGGTACGGGAACTGATTGGTTGGAAACAAGATCTGGAGGTGAGAGTAACGTGAAGAAAGACATTTCACGTATGCAGAAAAGAGAAAATCTGCTTTATGTGGGGATTGACCTGCATAAGGAAAGTCATACTGCAGTGATGGTGAACTGCTGGAATGAGAAGTTAGAGGTTGTCGTCATAGAAAACAAGCCCAGTGAATTTAAAAAGCTGGCAGAAAAGGTAAACAGAAAATCCAATCATCTTGGGCTTGACCCCATTTACGGATTGGAGAATGCATACGGCTATGGCAGTAGTTTAGCTGTCTGGCTAATTGAAAAAGGTTACATTGTAAAAGACATTAATCCGGCGCTTGCTTATGACCAGAGAAAAAGTGCACCTATGCTCCGTAAAAATGATGAGTATGATGCGTATTGTGTGGCAACGGTTTTGATTAACCAGTTACATACTTTGCCGGATGCAAAACCAAAAGATAATGAATGGACACTGGCTCAATTAGTAAATCGGAGAGATTTACTGGTGAAAGACGGTATTCGCTTTAAGAATGGACTCCATGAGCAGATATCCATAGCATATCCTAGCTACAGTAAGTTCTTCAGCGAGATAGAAGGAAAATGTGCCATGTATTTCTGGAAGACCTACCCGTCCCCTGTCCATTTGCAGGAAAAGACGGCAGAGGATCTAACCATCGAATTTAAGGAAATATCTCGTATTATCAAGAAGGATAAAGCGGAATTGATTCTGGATTGTGTCAAGAATGATGGAAATACCTTTCGGGAATACCAGGAATCCAGAGATTTTATTACAACAAGTCTGGTAAGAGACTTGGAACATCAGAAAGAAGAATTGGCAGGGCTTGATAAAGAAATCGAGAAGATCCTGCTTAGTTTTGATTATAAACTGACCAGTATACCCGGAATTGGAACTTCTATTGCTAGTAAGCTGATTGCAGAAATCGGAGATATTCGAAGATTTTCCAATGCTGATAAGCTGGCAAGATTCGCAGGAGTTGCTCCTGTAAAGTTCAGTTCTGCCGGAAAAGGGAAGGAACAAAGCTCCAGACAGGGAAACCGCCAGTTGCATGGGCTGTTTTATTTCCTGGCAGTAACCATGGTGTCCAGACCAAAGAACGGAGCACCCAATCACCCAGAATTTTATGACTATTATATGCGGAAAATAGGTGAAGGAAAGACAAAATCTCAAGCACTGGTCTGCATTATGCGTCGTTTGGTAAACATAGTTTACGGAATGATGAAAAATAAGATAGAATACCGGGAACCGACTCGAGAAGAAGAACAGTAATTTTTTCCTTAAAAATAGCACGAAGATGTGCTATACTTTTTTAAAATGAATACGAATTTTTACCGTTCGTCAGATATCTCAGTACTCCACCTGAGGGGGCGGGGAATATTACTAGTAATATTTCCCCTGAGATGGAAGCAAAGATCTTAGAGGGACAAAGAATTGGAACTGGTAATAAGGTAATAAGTGGACATTCTCCAAATGCTGTTAATAATAATAGCCCCATCTTTGCTGTAGAAGAAGTAAAAATAAATGCGGATGGCACAAAGGTGGTTAAGTTCTATAAGCAATTTCCTGATGGTAATGTTTCTAGACTAAAGACAAGCACTATCTTTCCTGATAATTGGTCAGATGATGCAATTATTAGTGCAATTCAGGATGTGGCAGATAGTACTCCTATTGGAATAAGGCCATTAGATGGGCAGACTTTACATAGAGGTATTGTTAATGGTGTCGAAATCGATGTAATTAAGCAGGGAGAACAGGTATTATCTGGTTATCCAGTAGGTGGTAAACCCACACCAGGATTTGAACCTATAAATCCATAAATTTTAGAAAAGGACTATAGAATATGTATAATAAATTAGACGAATATTTAGTTGAATTTTCAGATGAAAACTCGTCAGATGATTATTGGTATGATGTTGGTTTTGAATATGCTTGCCAGTTATTAAATAAGTTTAAAGAAGAAGATTGGTCAAAGCTAATACAACGGATTGATGAAAAAAATATTATTTGGAAAAAAAGATTGGTATACTGCTTTGGTGATAATAAGAGAGATGAAGAATTGAATATTATTTTGAAGCTTATTGATACTAAAGATGAAGAACTATTTGTAATGTGTATTGATGCACTTTGTGAGATAATCGGTAAAGATAATAAAAGTAAAATTGCATCTAATCAAGTTATTGAAAGAGTTTTACAATTAATTCCTGAAAGTGGTCTAGCAACAAAAAAGGTCTTAGAGAGATTTATTCAACAAATTAATTAAGATATAAAAAGAATTTTGGAGTGATCGAAAGATTTTGTAAACCTCCAAACTGATGTGCGATATCTATTTGGTGTACCTACACAGGCACCTTAAAAAAACTTTAACTTGGCTGATTTCAGAGTTGTTACAGCTACCTAATGGGTGATTTTATCCTTTTTGACAGCTACCTAATAAATAAGAAAAATTTTATCTCAAATCCTTATGCAGTCGCCATTGCCGGCTGCTTTAAACTGGCTGGAGCGCCGTAAGGTGCACCTGCCTTTAACCTGCATCCTTTTCGACCCCATGGTTCATCCCTGCTTTTGGAGTAAAATAGGGTGAGAATCTTATAGTTCAGGAAGTTATAAATAGTTGCGATTGTGCAACTTGAGGGATATTAAAAATTGGTCTATATGCGACATTTTTCTGAAAAAACAACCGGAAGACGAACAGGAAACAATAGCAATCCAAACAGTTGTCAGGCGCAAAAGGAAATTTCTATGTTTTTCAAATTTGCCCAACTAGGTGTTTTATTGCCTGAATGGCATACATGTTCCACCATTGGTTTTAAAGGTCACACAGGGGCAATATTTTGCGATAGAGGGCAAACCGAAAGTGGTCTATTTATTCTGTTCCACCAGAAATTTAACTGGTTCATCTGCCCCATGGTTCATGGTGAACCATGAATTTACATCAAACTGGTTCTATGGTAAAATAAGGCTGCCAGGGGTTACAGGGGGGTGAAAAATATTCTTACTGTAGTCCCTTTTTTCTGACTTTCCTTCTCTTGAAAGCAAATCCAGAAATGACTTGCAATCCATTCCATCCAGAGTTAACATTAACAACCAATAAAAAAATTGTGCCAAAGGCGTTGCCATAACCTAACCTATCACTATTTTCATCTCTATACATCCCCACCACCTCTAAAACACCTATCATTTCTACCCCCACCATATTATAATAAAATCAGCAAAACCTACAATCACCCAAAGAAAGGAAGCCATTTCATGAAACATCAAGATATAAACATCAGAGACCCCTTTGTCCTGGTGGACACCGGCACTTACTACTTATATGGAACCAGAGCAGATACCTGCTGGATGGAAGCCGACGGCTTTGACTGCTATACCAGCAAAGACATGGAGAACTGGGAAGGGCCTTTTGAAGTCTTTCACAAACCGCAAGATTTCTGGGCCGATAAAAACTGCTGGGCACCGGAAGTTCATAAGTACAACGGTTCCTACTATATGTTTGCCACCTTTAAAGACAGTAAAGTCCATGGAGGAACTGCAATTTTAAAAGCCTCAAATCCGCTTGGACCATTTACCCCACATAGCAAAAAGCAAATTACTCCAGGCGATTGGGAATGCATTGACGGCACATTTTATTTAAGTCCAAACAAAACTCCATACATGGTCTTTGTACACGAATGGGTCCAGATCTCTGATGGGGCCATCTGCGCTGTTGAACTCAGCAAAGACTTAACAAAAGCCGTTTCCCAGCCGTTTGTCCTCTTCCACGCCTCAGAAGCTGCTGGATGGATAGTTCCCATCACGCCGCAGAACAGACCCGGAACTCATTATGTAACAGACGGCCCATTTCTCTACCGTACCGAACACAACCGCCTGCTCCTTCTATGGTCAAGCTTTGGAAAAGAAGGGTACACAGAAGCCCTTGCCTATTCCGATAACGGCGATATCACAGGCAGATGGGTCCAGGATAACAGACTTCTCTTTCAAAAAGACGGCGGCCACGGTATGATTTTTCAAAATATGAACAATGACCCATATCTCACGCTGCACACCCCAAATGAACATTTAAAGGAACGTCCTGTCTTCTACGCATTAAGAGAAAAAGACGACACCCTCTGGCTGAAAGAAAAGGCATAAAAGAGATCATCTTACCAGAAATCCTTACTCCCAAAAACCATTTAAAAAGCCCTACTATAAAAATCTTGCTATTTTTTACATGAAGACGTCAATTTTTTACATAATGCCATATTTTGTCATGTTTTGCTGTTATAATGAAGAAATCCATGCGATGTCATTGGGTTAATTCACTTCATTTAAAGGAGATCATAAATGGAAAACCAACAACGAACCTGGGAAGATTGGGCTGCTGAAATGTTTGTAGGTAACAATTATTATTATTATAAAAAGAAGTGGGAAAACCAGAGCCCGAACGGCTCTTTTTCCAGCTGGAACTGGGCTGCCTTTCTCTTTCCTTATTACTGGCTGGCATATCGTAAAATGTATTTATACGCATTTCTTTCCGTTATTGCTTCTTTTGCATCCACTATCATACCATTTGGTGGAATCATCACTCACGTTGTAACAGGCGTATATGCAAACTACTGGTACTACAGCAAATGCAATACAGCTATAAAAACAGCTTCCCAATACAGGAATGAAGATGCGGCTGTATATTTAAAAAAGCAGGGAGGAACCAGCGGACTTTCTCTGTTCCTATCAATTGTCATCAATATTTTACTTGCTTCCGCTATATTTGCAGGACTTTATACATTTTATTTATACACCGAACGTACCACATCATCTTCTGTTGAATTAACTTCACCCTCTTTACATACAACTGATGTGCCGGAAGCTGCCACCTATGAAGTAACCACCAAAGACGGCCATATTACCTATACAGTTCCTGAATATTATGTACAGACGGAATATGAAAACCCCGATCTGTTTTTAAGCTCTGATTACAACGATTTGACTCTTCTGTCGTATGATTACAGACAGGAAGATTTTGACGACACCGTAGATGAGCTGTTCTTTATAGAAGAAACAGCCAGACAATATTCCGAAGAATATATGCTAGAGCCTGTCACTGATACGGTTCTTCCTGTTCTTGACTCTAATACCTCTCAGGCTCTATTTTCTAACGCGGATGAAGGTGTTGTAACCTATTATTATATTACCTGTAAGAAAATTGATAAATATTACGTAATAACACTTTTTGTTTCCTCTCCGGATAATTGGCTGAAGTATCAGAAAGAAATTGTAGAAATCATTTCAAGTGCCACATCAAACAAAACGATTTAAAACTTTGCTGAACTTCTATCAGCCCATTAATTACGAATTATTATTCAAATCCTAAATTGTTTTAAAAATTATTATACTAAATTTTACCAAACTGGTTGTGATCCGATTGGATTTGAGATAATATTTGAAGTAATGGGCAAAGTATTTCTATCATAATCATTGAACTACAAAACTCATAAACAGAAAAATAAATACGGAGGAAATGAATATGTTCGAATCTATGATTGCTGCGCTGAAAAACCAGAAACGAAAGATTGTATTTACAGAAGGCACAGACCCAAGAATTTTGGAAGCTGCAAGCAGGCTTTATAAGGAAGGGATTTTAACTCCCATCCTTTTAGGAAACCCGGAAGAAATTGAAAATTCCGCAAAAAAATGTGGATGGCCTGTCGATGGAATTGAAAAGATCGACCCTCTTCACTATAATGAAACTGAAGAAATGATATCAAAGATGGTGGAACTGAGAAAAGGAAAGATGGATGAAGCTGCCTGCCGTGCTGCTCTTTTAAAATCCAATTATTTTGGCACCATGCTGGTTAAGATGGGAAAAGCCGACTGTCTGCTGGGAGGAGCCACCTATTCCACCGCTGATACCGTAAGACCTGCCTTACAGTTAATCAAAACAAAACCAGAAAGTAAGATCGTTTCCAGCTGCTTTATCCTTTACCGCCAGACAGAAGGCGGAAATGAAATGTACGCTATGGGAGATTGTGCCATCAATCTTGACCCCACAGATGATGAACTGGTTGAAATTGCATATGAGACAGCCCGTACAGCAAAGACATTTTCCATTGATCCAAAGGTTGCCCTGCTTTCCTACAGCACACTGGGTTCCGGAAAAGGCGAATCCGTTGATAAGGTAAACCGCGCTGCCAATAAATTAAAATCCATGAACCTGGACTTCCCGGTGGATGGAGAACTCCAGTTCGATGCTGCTATTTCCCCAACAGTTGCCAAAACAAAAGCATCCGGTTCTCCCGTTGCAGGAAATGCCAACGTCTTTATTTTCCCTGATATCAATGCAGGAAATATCGGGTATAAAATTGCACAGAGATTAGGTGGTTTTGAAGCCTTCGGACCCATCCTTCAGGGACTGAACGCGCCGATTAACGACTTATCAAGAGGATGCAATGCTGACGAAGTTTATAAAATGTCAATCATAACCGCAGCTCTGATTTAAGATATCATTAAAAGTAAATATAATACCATAAAAAACGGCTCCCCTTAAATTTCAAGAGGAGCCGTTTCTAATATAACCTATCTTTTCATCACTTTAAATAATGCCTGAGAAACCGCCACCGTCAAAATTCCGGCCACGATCGCCTCAGGAATTCCATTGATGCAGATTATTCCAATAATTACCGAATAGATTCCCTCCGTCAGCCCTTTGGCAGCATGTCCATACTCTTTTCCAAAAAGAAAATAAATCAGATTCATTACCAAAAGTGTATTGGTTAATGATCCGGCCGCCCCAGCTGCCGCCAGCGCAATGGTTCTTTTTCCCTTTTTGTCCTTAAATCCGTGAAGCACTGCCCGAAACACGTAATACGATACGATACCAATTAAAATCCTCGGAACCATACAAATGATCAGGCTCCCAAAATTACCGCCGTACTCTCCCACCTTTATGAACGGTGAAAATACAAAGGATGTCAGATTAGGCATGTAGGTATTTTTCCACAAGCTGGTCAGTCCAAACACCATTCCTAAAAAACCGCCATATTTTGGTCCAAGAATAATGGCTCCAATTATGACCGGAACATGGATAATGGTGGCGTTCATAAATCCCAGTGGAATATATCCTAAGGGCGTAAATGCCAGGATTACGATAATGGCAACGAATACGGCTGCCAGTACCAGGTTACGGGTTTTGTTCTCAATGTCCATCTTATACCTCCTGTGCTACTGTTCTTATGATAAGATACAATGCAACTAGTTACCTTTGCATTATACCTGCCGCCAAAGGCTTCCGTCAATCCATGTCCTCAAATTCACACGAAATTTGTTAATTTACATAAAGTTATCAACAAAGTGGGGATAACTTGTGGAAAACTATCTTGATACTATCTTGATAACCCCCCATTTGTTCACAAGCATGTCCTCTCATCCCCGATAAATAAAAGTTTTCCAGAATGTGAATAAGGGAAGTTTTAAAAACTTCTCTTTTTGTGGACAACTTCCTTCCCGGATGGTCATCAACATATCATTCACAAGCAATACACATCCTCTGCACACACTTATCCACAATTTTTTACTAATGTCATTGAAATATATTTCAAAATAGTATAGAATGAACAGTAGATTGGGCAAATGCGCATATTTGCATTTTTATAGATGTAGGAGACATACAATGTTAGAAAAGTTAAAGGAAAAATGGGACGAAATCTTATTGAATTTAAAAGAAGAGCATGAAATTACAGACGTTTCTTTCAAAACCTGGCTTCTTCCCCTAAAAGTTCATGCTGTGGATGGTGAAAAAGTCATCGTCACAGTACCGGATGTGGAATTTCTGGGATATATCCGTAAAAAATACGGGTTCCTCTTAAAGATTACCATTGAGGAAGTGACTGGTTTTGAATGCAGCGTGGATTTTGTTGTGGAAAATCAGATTCAAAAGGAAGCTTCCCCAGCTCCTGCTGAAAATTCTCTTATTAAAAATACAGGAAACCCGGTCAACCAGTCTGCGATTATTAATGCCAATTTAAATCCAAAGTACATTTTTGATACCTTTGTGGTCGGTGCGAATAACAATCTGGCCCATGCTGCCTCCCTGGCAGTGGCGGAATCCCCTGGTGAAATCTACAATCCTCTTTTTATATACGGAGGCGTTGGTCTGGGAAAAACTCACTTAATGCATTCCATAGGACATTTTATCCTGAAGAATAATCCCAATGCAAAGATTCTTTATGTGACCAGTGAAAAATTCACCAACGAGCTGATTGACGCGATTCGAAATAAAAACAACTTCTCTCCTACAGAATTCCGTGAAAAATACCGTACCAACGATGTACTTCTGATTGATGATATTCAGTTCATTATCGGTAAGGAAAGTACGCAGGAAGAATTTTTCCACACCTTCAATGCTCTTTACGAAGCAAAGAAGCAGATCATCATCTCCTCCGATAAACCTCCAAAGGAGATTGAAACTCTGGAAGAACGGCTCCGGTCCCGGTTTGAGTGGGGTCTGACTGTGGACATACAGTCCCCGGATTATGAGACCCGGATGGCCATCCTCCGTAAAAAAGAGGAAATGGAAGGTTATAACATCGACAACGAAGTAATCAAATACATAGCCACGAACATCAAATCCAACATCAGGGAGCTGGAAGGTGCCTTAACAAAGATCGTTGCACTTTCCCGCCTTGATAATAAGGAAATTACAGTGGAACTGGCGGAAGAAGCCTTAAAAGATATTATTTCTCCAAATGATAAAAGGGAAGTTACACCGGAACTTGTCATTCAGGTGGTTGCAGATCATTACGGACTAACTCCACTTGATATCTGTTCCCAAAAGCGTAATAAGGAAATCGTTTACCCCCGCCAGATCGTGATGTTCCTATGCCGCGATATGGTTGGAACCCCCTTACAGATGATTGGAAAGTTTCTTGGCGGAAGGGACCATACCACCATCATTCATGGAATTGATAAAATTACCAACGACATCAATAAGAATGAATCTTTAAGTAATACCATTGAGATCTTAAAAAAGAAGATTAATCCACAATAATGTGTGTATGAACTGTTCATTTCCTGTGGATAATTAGGGCTTTCCATTCGTTTCTCATCATCTTGTGGATAACTTGAAAGTTTTCCTTAAGTTCTGTGGACGTTATTCACACGATTATAAACACAGAAATCCAAGCCTTTATAAAGGTTATCAGGGCTTTTACACAAACCCACAGCCCCTACTACTAATACGACGGAATTTAATTATATCATCCATCTATTTATTGTAATTTCTAGAGCAAAGGAGTTATCAACAATTATGAAACTGACATTCCAGCAGGATGCTATTTTAAACGGCATTAACATTGTATTAAAGGCAGTCCCCAGCAAGACCACCATGTCCATCCTTGAATGTATCTTTATTGATGCCAGCGGTTCTGAGATTAAGCTTACCGCCAATGACATGGAGCTTGGTATTGAAACCAAAGTGGAAGGAACCATCCTGGACAGGGGAAAGATTGCATTAGAAGCAAAACTCCTATCCGAAATCGTTAGAAAACTCTCTTCTGCGGGAGACTCCCTTGTAACCATTGAAAGTGACGAGAAATTCACGACCACCATTTCCTGTGAAAATTCAGTTTTCCATATCCAGGGACGGGATGGAGAGGAATTCGCTTATCTTCCATACATTGAACGGGATCATTACATCTGCTTATCCCAGTTCTCCTTAAAAGAAGTGATCCGTCAGACCATCTTTTCCATTGCACCTAACGACAGCAATAAGATGATGACCGGAGAGCTTTTTCAGGTAACAGGAAACCAGTTAAAAGTAGTTTCTCTGGATGGTCACCGCATTTCTATAAGAAATATTGAATTAAAAGATGACTACCATGATATAAAAGTCATTGTTCCTGGCAAGACTCTAAGTGAGGTCAGCAAGATTCTTGGCGGAGACAATGAAAAAGAAGTGTTGATATTCTTTGGAGCAAACCATATTTTATTTGAATTTGACCAGACAATTGTAGTTTCCCGTCTGATCGAAGGAGAATACTTCCGCATTGACCAGATGCTTTCCAGCGATTATGAGACAAAGACCACCGTTAATAAACGGGAACTTTTGGATTGTCTTGACCGGGCAACCATTCTGGTTCGCGAAAACGATAAAAAGCCGTTGATCATTAACATCGTAGATCAGGAAATGCAGCTCAAGATGAATTCCAGCTTTGGATCCATGAATGCAGAGGTTCCTACTCATAAGACAGGAAGCGATATTATGATTGGCTTTAATCCGAAGTTTTTGATTGATGCTCTGCGGATTATTGATGATGAAGAAGTGACACTTTATATGTTAAATCCAAAATCCCCATGCTTTATCCGGGATGAGGAAGGAAAATACATTTATCTGATTCTGCCTGTCAACTTTAATGCAGCATCTGTATAAGAGAATGGAGAACTCATGGAAACAATCAAACTGAAAGGTGAATATATCAAACTGGGCCAGGCCTTAAAGGCTGCAGGTCTGGTTGGGTCAGGTGTTGACGCCAAATATGCGATTGAGGATGGCCTTGTATCGGTCAACGGCGAAACAGAATATCAAAGAGGTAAAAAACTCAGATCCGGAGATACCGTTACCTTTGAAGGCAATACCATCAATATCGAATAACGCCTTACTGGCATACCTTTATGTTCAGAAAGCATGGACAATAGAGAGGAAATTACAAACTCCATGAGGATTGAATCGATAGAGCTTAAGAATTACCGCAACTATGAAGAATTACATATGGATTTCAGCCAGGGAACCAACATACTCTATGGGGACAATGCCCAGGGAAAGACCAATGTCTTGGAAGCAATCTATGTCTGTGCTACGACAAAATCCCACAGAGGCAGCAAAGATAAAGAAATCATACAGTTCGACAGGGATGAGTCGCATATCAAGCTAAATATCAGAAAAAAAGATATCCCGTACCGGATTGACATGCATTTAAAGAAAAACAGGACCAAAGGTGTGGCAGTGAATGGCGTTCCCATAAAGAAGGCCAGTGAGTTGTTTGGAATTGTCAATGTTGTGTTTTTTTCTCCGGAAGACTTAAATCTCATAAAAAACGGGCCGGCAGAAAGGCGCAGGTTCATCGATTTGGAATTATGCCAGCTAAATAAGCTATACGTTCATTCCCTGGTGCAATACAACCGGATCGTAACACAGAGAAACAAGCTGTTAAAAGATCTGGCATACAGGCCTGATTATGAGGAAACACTGGACATATGGGATATGCAGCTGATCCAGTATGGAAAAGAAATCATTTATTACCGGAAAGAATTCATCGAACGGTTGGGAGGGATCATTGAACCCATCCACCGAACCCTTTCCGGTGACAGAGAATCTCTTCGCATTCTTTATGAACCAAATGTAGAGGCAGATGCGTTTGAAGATATATTAAGACGGAGCAGGAAACAGGATTTAAAACAAAAAACTACCTTAACAGGTCCCCACCGGGACGATTTGAGTTTTATTGTAAACGGAATCGACATACGCCGGTTTGGTTCCCAGGGACAGCAAAGAACCGCTGCTTTGTCTTTAAAACTTGCAGAAATAGAACTGGTAGAAAATATTGTACATGATTATCCGATCCTTTTGCTTGATGATGTGCTGTCTGAACTGGATAACAGCAGACAGAATCAGCTGCTGGCAGGGATTAATCACATACAGACCATTATTACCTGTACGGGACTGGAAGACTTTGTAAATAACCGGTTTCCCATTGATAAGATATTTCGGGTAGTAAATGGTACCGTAGGAAGTGAAAATTAACGATTCAGGAGGAAGCGTGGAAATATGAGTCAAGAATATGGTGCAGATCAAATCCAGATATTAGAAGGGCTTGAAGCAGTAAGAAAAAGACCCGGAATGTATATTGGCAGTACGTCCATCCGGGGTCTTCATCATCTGGTATATGAAATCGTGGATAATGCGGTAGATGAGGCTCTGGCCGGATACTGTGACAGCATAGAGGTAAGTATCAATCCCGATAACTCCATAACCGTTCAGGATGACGGCCGTGGAATTCCGGTAGGCATCCAGAAAAAGGCCGGAATTCCGGCAGTTGAAGTGGCATTTACCATTCTTCATGCCGGAGGTAAATTCGGCGGCGGCGGATATAAGGTTTCCGGTGGTCTTCACGGAGTAGGTGCTTCCGTCGTAAACGCTCTGTCCGAATGGCTGGAAGTTGAGATCCGCCAGGAGGGAAAGATCTACAAACAGCGTTATGAAAAAGGAAAGACCATGTATCCTTTAAAGGTTATAGGGGAATGCGGAATGGAGGAACACGGAACAAAGGTAACCTTCCTTCCGGATAAAGACATTTTTGAAGATACGGTTTATGATTATGATACCCTGAAAATACGTCTTCGGGAAACTGCATTTTTAACCAAGAATTTAAAGATTGTTTTAAAAGATGACAGAGAAGATAAGCATGAGCATGTCTTCCACTATGAAGGTGGAATCAAAGAATTTGTCACCTACTTGAACAAGGGAAAGACTCCCCTTTATGATCAGGTATTTTACTGTGAGGGAACAAAGGATGGCGTTTATGTGGAGATCGCCATGCAGCATAATGATTCTTATACAGAGAATATCTACAGCTTTGTAAACAACATCAATACTCCGGAAGGCGGAACTCATTTAGCCGGATTTAAGAGTGCCTTAACCACCACCTTAAATGACTATGCGAGAAAAAATAAACTTCTCAGAGAGAGTGAGACCAATTTATCCGGTGAGGATATCAGAGAAGGTCTTACTGCCATTATAAGTATCAAAATTGAAGAACCTCAGTTTGAAGGACAGACCAAGCAGAAATTGGGCAACAGCGAAGCCAGAGGTGCGGTAGATAACCTGCTTCGTGAACAGCTGACCTATTATCTGGAGCAGAATCCCGGGATATCAAGAACCATCTGTGACAAATCCATTATGGCACAGCGGGCCAGGGCAGCAGCCAGAAAAGCCAGGGACTTAACAAGAAGAAAGACAGCTCTTGAAGGAATGGCTCTTCCGGGAAAGCTTGCAGACTGTTCCGACAAAAATCCGGAAAACTGTGAGATCTACATCGTAGAGGGAGACAGTGCGGGCGGTTCCGCAAAGACAGCGCGTTCCAGAAACACGCAGGCAATCCTGCCCCTTCGCGGTAAGATTTTAAACGTAGAAAAAGCCAGACTTGATAAAATATACGCCAATGCAGAGATTAAGGCCATGATCACCGCATTCGGCACCGGTATTCATGATGATTTTGAAATCAGCAAGCTAAGATACCATAAAATAATCATTATGACCGATGCCGATGTAGATGGTGCCCATATCAGTACCCTGCTTTTAACCTTCCTGTATCGGTTTATGCCTAATTTGATCAAAGAAGGTCATGTATATCTGGCACAGCCGCCCCTTTATAAGGTTGAAAAAAGTAAAAGAGTCTGGTACGCATATAGCGATGAGGAGTTAAATTCCATCTTAAAAGAGATTGGAAGGGATAACAATAATAAGATCCAGCGCTATAAAGGATTGGGAGAGATGGATGCAGAGCAGCTTTGGGAAACTACCATGGACCCGGAAAGACGTGTGCTTTTAAGAGTCAATATGGATGAAGATTCCCAGTCTGAAATGGATTTGACCTTTACTACCCTTATGGGAGACCAGGTAGAGCCAAGACGTGAATTTATCGAAGCGAATGCCAAATACGTACAGAATCTTGATGTTTAATTGGAGGAAATAAAATGGAACCAAATATCTTTGATAAAGTTCATGACGTGGACTTAAAAAAGACCATGGAAAAATCGTACATCGATTATGCCATGAGCGTCATTGTTTCCAGAGCTCTGCCTGATGTAAGAGACGGTTTAAAGCCGGTTCAGCGAAGAGTTCTGTATTCCATGATTGAGCTTAATAACGGTCCCGACAAGCCGCATCGTAAATGTGCCCGTATCGTCGGTGATACCATGGGTAAGTACCATCCTCATGGTGACAGTTCGATTTATGGTGCACTGGTAAATTTAGCGCAGGAGTGGTCCACCAGATACCCCTTAGTGGATGGCCATGGAAACTTCGGTTCTGTCGATGGAGACGGTGCCGCCGCCATGCGATATACGGAAGCCCGTTTAAGCAAGATATCCATGGAGATGCTCGCTGACATCAATAAGGACACCGTTGATTTCAGCCCGAACTTTGATGAAACGGAAAAAGAACCAGACGTCTTACCATCCCGTTATCCCAATCTTCTGGTAAATGGTACATCAGGAATTGCCGTCGGCATGGCTACCAATATTCCTCCTCATAACTTGAGGGAAATCATCGGTGCAGTTGTAAAAGTCATCGATAACCAGGTGGAGGAAAACAGAGAAACCACCATGGAAGAAATCCTGGAAATCGTCAAAGGACCGGATTTCCCCACAGGAGCAACCATCCTGGGAAAAAGAGGGATTGAAGAAGCCTACCGCACAGGAAGAGGTAAAATCCGTGTCAGGGCAGTCAGTGACATTGAGACAATGCCAAACGGAAAGAGCCGTATCATCGTTACGGAACTTCCATACATGGTCAATAAGGCCCGCCTGATCGAAAAGATCGCAGAGCTGGTGAAAGATAAAAAGGTAGACGGAATCACAGATTTAAGAGATGAGTCTGACCGTTCCGGTATGAGAATATGCATTGAACTTCGCCGTGATGCCAATGCCAACGTGGTGTTAAACCAGTTGATCAAGCATACCCAGCTTCAGGACACCTTCGGAGTGATCATGCTGGCTCTGGTGAAGAACAAAGCCGGGGTGCTGGAACCAAAAGTACTTAACATTCTTCAGATGCTTAACTATTATCTGGATCATCAGAAGGAAGTTGTAACAAGAAGAACCCGTTACGACTTAAACAAGGCAGAAGAGAGAGCTCACATCTTGGAAGGTCTGCTTATTGCACTGGATAACATTGATGAAGTCATTAAAATCATCCGTGGTTCACAAAATATCCAGATTGCCAAAGCAGAACTTATGAGCCGGTTCCAGTTAAGTGACGCCCAGTCCCAGGCCATTGTAGATATGCGTCTTCGCGCGCTGACCGGTTTGGAACGGGAAAAGCTTGAGAATGAATACAAAGAACTGGAAGCAAGGATCGCAGAATTAAAAGCCATCCTTGGAGATGAGAAAAAACTTCTGGCAGTGATCAGAGAAGAGATTTCTGTCATTTCCGCAAAATACGGAGATGACAGAAGAACCTCTATCGGATTTGACGAGTACGATATGTCCATGGAAGATTTGATTCCTGATGAAAGCACCATTGTTGCCATGACGAAGCTTGGTTATATTAAGAGAATGTCTATAGACAATTTCAAAAACCAGAACCGCGGAGGCAAGGGAATCAAGGGAATGCAGACCATCGACCAGGATTATATCGAAGATCTGATGATGACCACCACCCATCACTATCTCATGTTCTTTACCAATACTGGCCGGGTATACCGGTTAAAGACCTACATGATACCGGAAGGAAGCCGGACAGCCAGGGGAACAGCCATTGTAAACCTTCTTCAGATGCTTCCAGGTGAAAGCATTACAGCCATCATACCGATGAAGGAATACGATGATGAAAAGTTCTTATTCATGGCAACCCGAAACGGTATGGTTAAGAAAACCCCGATGATGGAATATGCCAATGTCCGTAAGAACGGTCTTCAGGCCATTGTCCTTCGTGAAAATGATGAACTCATTGAGGTTAAGGCAACCGACGATACCAATGATATTTTCCTCATAACGAAAAAGGGACAGTGTATCCGGTTCCATGAAAAAGATGTCCGGGTGACCGGCCGTGTATCCATGGGTGTCATTGGAATGAAATTAAATGATGATGACCAGGTCATCGGTATGCAGATGGAGACCCAGGGACCAAAACTTCTTATTGTTTCCGAAAACGGAATGGGCAAACGCACACCAATCGAAGAATTTTCCCCGCAAAGAAGAGGCGGAAAAGGAGTCCTGTGCTATAAGATCACTGAAAAAACCGGTGATATCGTTGGAGCAAAGCTGGTTGAAGATGACCATGACCTTCTTCTTATCACCACAGAAGGTATTGTAATCCGTATTTCTGTCAATGATATTTCTGTCATCGGAAGAAATACCTCCGGTGTAAAGCTTATGAATATTGAACAGGATTCAGATATCCGGGTAGCAAGTATTGCAAAAGTCCGGGATGACGGAAGCAAGACTGATGAGGAGTTGGAAGAACTGGATTCAGAACTTCCAGAAGATTTTGAAGAAGCGGAAGACACAGGTAACAGTGAGGAATAAAATCTTAATACATTACCTCTTGTAAAATTTAATTTTTTATATTATAATTCAAGGCAATAATATAGAGCGGTAAAAGACTTTGAGAGCAGCAATATATTTTACTGCGATCAAAGTCTTTATTCTTTCATGAAATCATGCAGGAATCCACTGCATGGAAAAAGTCCGGAAAAAGGAGGAACAAAAGGTTGGAGAGTGACCCGGGCGCGGCTAAGATCGCCGCACAGATTTTATTATTAATAGCCCTCACCATAATGAACGCATTTTTTTCAGGGGCAGAGATGGCTGTTGTATCGGTCAATAAAAACAGGATTCGGAGGTTAGCTGATGGCGGGAATAAAAAGGCAGCATTGATTCAAAGGCTATCAGAAGATTCTACCGGTTTTTTATCGACCATCCAGGTAGCCATTACGTTTGCAGGATTCTTTTCCAGTGCATCGGCAGCGACCGGTATTTCTCAGATACTTGGTGGAACGTTTGAAGCATATGGAATTCCCTATGGCCAGAGCATTGCTATGGTGACGGTGACTATTATACTGTCTTATTTTAACCTTGTTTTTGGAGAATTGATACCAAAAAGGATTGCATTGCAGAAAGCAGAATGGTTCAGCTTATTTTCAGTCCGCCCCATTTATATCATTTCCAGAATCTTGGCGCCTTTTATAAAGCTTCTTTCCGTTTCAACCAACGGAGTATTAAAGCTTCTTGGCATGAAGACAGACAATTTAGAAGAAGAAGTATCCGAAGAGGAAATCCGTTCCATGCTCCAGGTCGGACGTGAAAGCGGAGTATTCAACAAGATCGAAGAGGATATGATCACATCAATATTTCTTTTTGATGATAAGGTGGCCAGAGAGATCATGATTCCGCGTCAGGATATGATTGCAGTGGATATTAATCAGCCCCTGGAGCTGGCGCTGAATGAGATATTGGACAGCCGCCATTCCAGAATCCCAATTTATGATGAAGAGATTGATAATATCATCGGTATTTTATCCATGAAGGACTTTACAATCCAGATGAATAAGAATGAACTTGCGGATATTGATATTCGTCCTATTCTGCAGAAACCTTATTTTATTCCGGAGAATAAAAAGACCGATGACCTGTTTTTGGATATGCAGAAGCATAAGAAGAATATGGCAATCTTAATTGATGAATACGGCGGAGTATCCGGACTCATAACCATGCAGGATCTGATCGAAGAAATCGTGGGGGATATCCATGATGAATACGAGGATACGGAACCGGAGTTAGTTGAAGTGGAACCTTGCGTCTATAAAGCCTCCGGCAGTATTTCCCTGTATGATATCGAGGAGGTTCTTCATGAAGAAATCGAAAGCTCCTGTGATACCTTGTCAGGGTATTTAATCGAAATTTTAGGCTTTATTCCAAAAGAATCCCAGATGCCTCTGGAACTGGAGGATGGGAAAAACAATTATACCATCTTAGAGATGAAGGATAAGGTCATAAAGAGTGTCATAATCCGTATCGAAAATAAAGCAGAATAAAAATAAAAAAGAGGTCCGGCTCCTGGCATTCAGAAGGCCGGACCTTTTTAAGTACAGTCCCTTGACAAGGGGGTGTCAAATTTGGTAAGATACAAACTGAAACCATAATGATTACAGATAAAAAAGTCATAGGAAGATCGTGAGAACGGGGGATAAGTATGACAAGTGAATTTGCAGTAGCCGTCCATGGAGTGGTTTATTTAAACCAGAGACAAACCACAACGTCCAGTGAAGAACTGGCCTCCAATGTCTGTACCAATCCGGCCAGAATCAGAAAAGTCATGGCAAAGCTAAAAAAAGCCGGAATTATTGAAACGAAGGAAGGTCTGGAGGGAGGATATCATCTGGTCCAGGATCCCTCAACGGTTAATTTAAAGCAAATCTGCGATGCTTTGGATGTAAGCTTTGTATCATCTTCATGGAAATCAGGAGATGAAAATCTTCCCTGTATGGTAGCTTCCGGGATGTCTGGAGTGATGGATGAGATGTATGCCGAATTAAATGAGCTGTGCAGAAGCAGAATGGAACAGATCACCATCAAAGATATACAGGAACAATTGATTCGTAATCGGCTGAATGCTAAAATGATGGCAGGGGATGAAGAATAACATCATACCTGCCATTATTTTTTTGACTTGATTTCATTATATGAATCATTTATGATAAAAAAAGATTATTAATATCCCTTTGCCTGGAGGTAACCATGATTAGAACTGTAAGCAGTGAGGAAATAACAAGAAATATTAAAGAGATGTGTATCGAAGCAAATCATGTGCTGTCTGAAGATATGAAGACTGTATTTTATGAAACGGTAGAAAGTGAAAAATCAGATTTGGGCAGACAAGTCCTCTGCCAGCTGAAAGAAAATTTAAGGATTGCCGGAGAAGACATGATCCCCATCTGTCAGGATACCGGGATGGCAGTAATCTTTATAAAAGTTGGCCAGGATGTACATATAGAAGGTAAAAATCTTACCGATGCCATTAACCAGGGAGTATCAGAAGGTTATGTGGAAGGTTATTTAAGAAAATCGATAGTAGAGCCCATCAAACGAATCAATACAAATGACAATACCCCCGCAGTCATTCACTGCGAAATTGTAAGCGGTGATAAAATTGATATCACAGTAGCTCCGAAAGGCTTTGGAAGTGAGAACATGAGCCGTATTTTTATGCTAAAACCGGCAGATGGACTGGAAGGAGTAAAGGAAGCCATTCTTACAACCGTCAAAGAAGCCGGTCCCAACGCATGCCCTCCTATGGTAGTGGGTGTTGGTATTGGCGGAAGCTTTGAAAAATGTGCCCAGATGGCAAAGCATGCCCTGACACGGGATCTAAATGAAAAACCGGAGATTCCATATGTGAGAGAACTGGAAGAAGAAATGCTAGGAAAAATAAATAAGCTGGGAATCGGGCCAGGAGGACTTGGCGGAAGTGTTACGGCTCTTTCCGTAAATATTGAAACCTATCCTACCCATATCGCAGGACTTCCCGTTGCGGTTAATATCTGCTGTCATGTGAACAGACATGCTCACCGTATCATATAATTAATGAAACTGAATTGGAGGAAACCATGGATTATCATATAAAAGCTCCTATAAGCAAAGAGGATGTCAGAAAACTGAAATCCGGAGATTACGTTTACCTGACAGGAACTATATACACAGCCAGAGATGCTGCCCATAAGAGAATGATGGAGTCTATTGACCGCAGCGAGCCCCTTCCTTTTGACATAAAAGGAAATACCATTTACTACATGGGCCCATCGCCTGCCAGAGAAGGCCGTCCCATCGGTTCGGCAGGCCCAACCACTTCAAGCCGTATGGATAAGTATACCCCAACCCTTCTTGATATGGGAATGGGCGGCATGATCGGCAAAGGAAAACGAAGCAGTGAAGTCATTAAAGCAGTGGTCAGGAATGAAGCGGTATATTTTGCAGCAGTAGGAGGCGCCGGCGCCCTTTTATCCAAATGCATCACAGAATCAGAAGTAATTGCCTATGAAGATTTGGGAACCGAGGCCGTCAGACGCCTTACAGTTAAGGATCTTCCTGTAATCGTTGTTATAGACAGCAAGGGAAACAATCTATATGAAACTGCCATTGAAGCCTATAGAGAGGAATAAATATGAACCGCATTGTCTATATGGTAATAAAAAATGTGTTTCGGGTACCGGTATGGTTTTACCGGATCTGGAAATTTGGATTGCCGGGTGATACACATACCGACAAGGAACGGTATGATTACATCAGAAATGTGGTAAAAACAGTAAATCGTTCCGGCCGGGTAGAAGTAGAAGTTCATGGAATTCAGAATCTTCCCGCTGAAAATGGTTTTATCCTGTTTCCCAACCATCAGGGATTATTTGATGTACTTGCGCTAATGGAAGCCTGTCCCAACCCATTAAGTGTGGTTGTAAAAAAGGAAGCTTCCAATCTTATTCTGGTAAAACAGGTAATAAAAGCCCTTAACGGCTTTTTCATAGACCGTAAGGATATAAGAGCCTCAATGGATATTATCATTCAGATGACGGAAAACGTAAAAAAAGGAAAAAATTATGTAATATTTCCTGAAGGAACCCGCAGTCGTGAAGGAAACAACCTGTTGCCCTTTAAGGGAGGGACCTTTAAAAGTGCCGTTAATGCAAAATGTCCGATTGTTCCTGTCGCCCTCATTGACTGTTTCAAACCCTTTGATGAGAAATCCTCCAAAAAGCAGAAGGTGCAGGTATGCTTCTTAAAACCACTCTATGCGGAGGATTACCAAAAGACAAAAACCACCCAGTTAGCAGAAATTGTCCACGACAAGATTCAGGAAGAAATAAATCAAAAAATAGGTTGACAAGTCGATATATATTTTGTATAATTGTCAATGCGTCTGGGAAAGCTAATACTTGAACAACGCATCATATGGAAGATATGAACTACGGAGAAATACTCAAGAGGCCGAAGAGGCGCCCCTGCTAAGGGTGTAGGTCGGGCAACCGGCGCGAGGGTTCAAATCCCTCTTTCTCCGCTTAATTCCAAATGATCCCTTTTTCAAAACAGACAGTAAAAAAGTAGTTGACACAATCGTGAAGATATGTTACTATATACCAGCTGTCGAAAAACAGTGAAAAAGAAAATAAAAAAGTTGTTGACAAACAAGCGACCACATGATAAGATATACGAGTTGCTGTTGAAGCAGACAACACAAAAAGCACTTTGAAAACAGAAGATTGAAC
>NZ_JBKVXF010000006.1:0-228036 GCF_046972725.1 Lacrimispora sp.
CAAAACTTTTTCATCGGTTCACGATGTGTTTTGGAAGAAGTTTTTGCCGCCGTTTTCAGCGGCGAGTTATATCATACCAAAGCAGACGACAAAAGTCAACATATTTTTTAAACTTTTTTATCTTTTACGAATATTATGATTTTTGCAACAATTTAAAGACACGCTGGAGCCTTATCTGACAGGCGCTGGTATTGCTTCATTGCTGCTTTATGAACAACTTCCTTATAATTGGTGTGTGCATTCTTCCAGAAGTACCTTCTCTTTTATAGGTCTCCAATTTATTAAAGAGAAAGGGAGTCCGAACTCTTTTCTGGTTTGGACTCCCTTTTACATCTAACAGCTACTTTTTCATGCAGCACTTTTTGTATTTCTTGCCGCTGCCACAGGGACAGGGATCGTTTGGATATACTTTTTGGGGGACTTTACGCTGAGCAGATACCTCTTCCAGCCCTTTCATCACCATCTCATATGGCTTATGGCCCCGGTTCAATACCATTCTGGTATGATTCCATACATCAGTGATAATGCTGGCAAACCGTTCCATATGTTCTGCTTCATCGAAAATAATGCCCGATGCTTCCATATCATTTATGACTTCCTGAAGCTGTCCGCCAAGACTTATCTCCGCCTGAATTTGGCGAAGGTTGTATGGAACCATATCCTCGGCAACCTTCATTTCTTCATTTAAAAACTTGCCGAGCTGATGTAATTCAGGAGTCATCAGGAACCCTTCATTGTCTGCCATGAAACGGATCTCCTGCTGGGTCGGAATATAATAAGGAACTTTCTTCTGCATGCGAAGCAGATTCTCGAAGCTCTTCTGCTCTGCTAATGCGGCATCTACAAAGGCGCCGTCAATGTATGCAACAAGGCAGCGATAAGGTTCCAGGCATTCATAAGCGTGGAGAAGTTCTTCTAAAGTAAGTTTTTTCGTTTCGTATTTATTGAAGGTTTCCAGTAATACAGAAGGCGGGGTAACGGCATACAGGGAATTGGCGGCACAGAGATAGTCTCCGATTGTACTGAGCCGGCTGCGTTCTTCCTGGAATTTTGGAGTGTTGAACTCCTGATATGCTTTGACCACTTCCTCTGCTACCATAAACTGCGAATCAGCTCCGGAAGTCAAATAGCCGCCTGCATACAGAAAATCCATTTCTTCTATATCAAAAGAAGCAATTTCCGTATTGCCTTCTGTTATCTGTTCAAATAATTTCATTTCTGAATCACGGACGCAAAGGAAATAGCGTCTCATAACTTCTTTCTTTAATATATGGGAAATTGTCCGCTCTGCAAGCTCTTCTTTTTTTAATTTCGTGAGTCCGCTCATACCATGTCTCTTAGCAATCTCCATAATACTGTCTTTATCGTAGTAATTATAGATCTCAGCAATATGAACTTCTTCTTTTGCTACCTGCCCGTTCTGGCTGAATGCCTCGTTGACAGAAGCCATATCGTATTCTTCTATATTCTCAGGAGATTTCTCAAGGAGTTCATAAAACGCTGCCAGACCTCCGCAGTTCTCCGGAATGACATCCCCTTTATATTTAATCACCTGGGCATAGCTTTCTTTATAATCAGGAACTGCATCTTCCACGGTAATGACATGTTCCCAGTTATCACCGAAATCATAGGTGTAGGTAAATTTACCGGCACCCGATACCAGCGCATCGATGGTCTCTTCTGCTACTATATACTGAAATTTCCTGGATTCTTTTTCTTCAAAAGGAACTACCCGAACCCCTTGGGAACGGAATTCAAATTGATAGAGATGCTCATTGCTCCAGGAGAATGCGGTCTGGATCACCTGATGTAATTTGGCAAAGGTAATTCCCTCCGGTACCAAAATTCTTCTCCAAATCGGTGGCTTACTGCCTTTGATCGTGATTTTCAGTTGATATGCTCCCATGAAACGTCCTCCTGTCTCGTGTCTTTCGTATCCGTTCTTGACTTACGGAATATGTTTGCGGTTTCTTTCTTATTAAAGCGCACGTTCCAATTTACCACACTTTATCCAGTTCTGTCCAGTCTATTCCGCATTTTTTAACATCGCAGATACCTGATTTTTTTATTTAAGCATATTTTTCCCTTTCTAAGGTATTTTCTTAAGGAAAACAAGGAATCTCCAGGTTAAAAAACGCTAATACTTTACTATATAGAAGAGACAGAATTTTCAGTTCTTTACACAACCTTTACAATACTTATACAAAAACATGATATCAAGAATGCTGGACGGCTGATATACTCCAACATGTAAGCGAAAGCAATTTTGTAGAGAAAAGAGGAGAGAGTAATTATGAAAAAAAATTATATGAAGTCACTGGCATTAACAGGATTAGCAATTCTTGCAATGGGTGCTCTGGCTGGATGCGGAAGCAAAACTACTGAGACAACAGCTTCTGATTCTACTACTGCTGCAAGCTCTGAAAGTGGTACAACCGCTGGAGAAGCTACAACCGCTGCCGCTGCTGACTTAAAAGGTTCTATCAGCATGGTAGGTTCAACCTCTATGGAAAAATTTGCAACTGCTTTAAGTGAAGTTTTTATGGAAGCTAATCCGGGGGTTACCGTACAAGCTGAATTCGTTGGCTCAGGTGCAGGGATCGAAGCCGTTGGAAGCGGTTCTGCAGACATTGGTAACTCTTCCCGTAATTTAAAAGATGAAGAAAAAGCAAAAGGCATTGCTGAAAATATTGTAGCTATCGACGGAATCGCAGTTGTTACTGACCCAGCCAATACAGTTGGAGACTTAACAAAAGATCAGTTGATTAACATTTACAACGGCACTACTACCAGCTGGAAAGACTTAGGCGGCGCTGATCAGCCGATTGTAGTAATCGGACGTGAAGCCGGATCCGGTACAAGAAGTGCTTTTGAAGAATTATTAGAGCTTGAAGATGCCTGCAAATACAGCAACGAGCTTGACAGTACCGGTGCCGTTATGGCAAAGGTAGCATCAACACCAGGTTCTATCGGCTATGTTTCCCTCGATGTTCTTGATGATACAGTAAAGACCATAAGTCTGGAAGGTACAGAGCCTACTCCGGAAAATATCAAAGCTGGTTCTTACTTCTTAAGCCGTCCGTTCGTAATGGCTACCAAAGGAGAGGTTTCCGAGCAGAGCGATTTAGTGAAAGCATTGTTTGACTACATCTACTCAGACGAAGGAAAAGAATTAGTAAAATCCGTTGGTTTAATCCCGGCAAACTAATTGACTGGTAATAACATTTTCTGGGGACGCAGCCGATGATCTACGTTGCGTCCCCTTTTTTTGAAAGGAGCTTCTTGTATGCGACCAAAGACATATTCCATATTCAGTGGCCATGGAAGTAAATCCGGAGTAGAACGCGCTGCAGAGATTATTTTTACAATCTGCGGCTTCTTTGCTGTTCTGGCTGTGGCCTCCATTAGTTTGTACATGCTCATCAGCGGCACTCCGTCTCTGTTTAAGGTAGGAATTCTGGATATTCTGTTCGGATCTACCTGGAGACCGACTGCCGCTTCTCCTAGTTTTGGAATCTTATATGTTATCTTAACTTCTATTGTAGGTACTGCCATGGCCATTTTGATCGGAGTTCCCATTGGTGTCATGACTGCCGTATTTCTGGCTGAAGTGGCTCCCCCGAAACTTACCAGAATCGTACGTCCGGCGGTAGAACTGCTGGCTGGTATTCCTTCCGTTATCTACGGTCTTTTGGGAATCCTGGTTTTAAATCCTTTGATGTATAAACTGGAGCTAAAAATATTTGAAGGTTCTACCACGCATCAGTTTACCGGTGGTGCGAACCTGATTTCCGCCGTTTTGGTTCTCTCCTTAATGATACTTCCTACGGTTATCAACATCAGTGAGACCGCACTCCGTTCTGTTCCTGACCATTTAAGGAGTGCTTCTCTTGCCCTTGGTGCTACAAAAATACAGACTATTTTCCATGTGGTGATTCCGGCTGGTAAATCTGGCATCATTACAGCCATTGTTCTGGGAACCGGGCGCGCCATTGGGGAAGCAATGGCCATCAGTCTGGTGTCCGGCAGCGCGGTAAATATTCCCCTTCCGTTTAACTCAGTCCGCTTCCTGACCACTGCGATTGTTTCTGAGATGTCTTATTCCCAGGGCCTTCACAAGCAGGTTCTTTTCACGATCGGACTTGTCCTGTTCGCCTTTATTATGATTATCAATATCTCACTGAACAATCTGCTAAAGAAAGGAGACGCACATCATGACTAATAATGTTGTTGTGCCTGTTCCCACCAATTCTACTTCAACAAACAGCATTTATAACCGGAAAACAAGAATTTCCGATTCTGTGTTACTGATTCTCATTTATCTGTGCGCTTTTATTTCGATTCTGTTATTGATTGGTATTATGGGATATGTGTTTGTCCGGGGAATTCCCCAGATCAGTCTGGAATTTTTGACCACGGTTCCCAGTACCATTAAAGGAACATTTGGAATTATTGGAAATATTGTAAATACTCTGTATATTGTTGCTATTACTTTACTTATTGCCACACCTATCGGGGTGGGTGCTGCAATCTATTTGAATGAATACGCAAAAGGTGGTAAAATAGTTCGTATCATTGAATTCACCACGGAAACCTTATCCGGAATTCCTTCGATCATCTTTGGTCTGTTCGGTTATGTGTTTTTTGGAAATACACTGGGACTTGGATATTCTATTTTGACCGGCGCGCTTACTTTAGCCATTATGGTCCTTCCCCTGATTACAAGAACCACCCAGGAGGCATTAAAAACGGTTCCTGAAAGCTACCGCTCCGGTGCTTTGGGCATTGGTGCCACCAAATGGTATATGATCCGTACGATCCTGCTTCCAAGTGCCATGCCTGGTATTGTAACGGGTATTATTCTTGCGATCGGACGTATCGTAGGAGAATCGGCCGCACTTCTGTTCACGGCAGGAAGCGGATATCTTCTTCCCAAAGACTTTTTTGGAAAAATCTTTGAATCCGGCGGAACCTTAACGATCCAGCTTTACTTATGTATGCAAAAGGCGAAATACGGAGAAGCCTTTGGAATTGCCGTAGTCCTTCTAGTCATTGTACTTGCTATTAACGGACTCGCAAAATTCCTTTCCCATAAATTCAATACGGAGGTCAAAGAATCGTGAATACTAATACCGTTAAAATCTCATCCAGCAACTTAAATTTATATTATGGCACCAATCATGCGTTAAAGGATGTCAATATGGAGCTTTATACAAACAAGATCACAGCCTTTATCGGTCCTTCCGGATGCGGTAAGTCTACATTTTTAAAGACTCTGAACCGAATGAATGACTTAATTCCCAGCGTTAAAATTGAAGGTGAAGTTCTTCTTGACGGAGAAAATATATATGACGCAAGAGTTGATACGACTCTGCTCCGTAAAAAGATCGGTATGGTATTCCAGCAGCCGAATCCATTTCCAATGAGCATCTACGACAATGTGGCTTATGGTCCCAGAATTCACGGCATCAAGAACAAATCAGAGTTGGATGCCATTGTGGAGAAAAGCTTAAAGGGCGCAGCCCTCTGGGATGAAGTATCAAGCCGTTTAAAGAAATCTGCATTAGGTCTTTCCGGCGGACAGCAGCAGCGTCTTTGTATCGCCAGAGCACTGGCGGTGGAACCGGAAGTCCTGTTAATGGATGAACCCACTTCCGCATTGGACCCTATTTCTACATTAAAGATCGAGGATTTAATGGATGAGTTAAAAGAAAAATATACGGTTGCCATCGTTACGCATAACATGCAGCAGGCAACCAGAATTGCAGACTACACAGCCTTTTTCCTGGTAGGAGAAGTGGTGGAATTCGCTTCGACCACAGAACTGTTTACCGTACCTAAGGATAAGAGAACCGAGGATTATATTACCGGACGTTTCGGCTGATGGAGTCTGATTCAGAACTATAAAGGAGAAGAGCAATGACAACAAGAGTAAATTATGAGCATGAACTGAATCTCTTAAATGATGATATCAAAGAGATGGGACATATGGTGGAAAGCTCCATTGAACAATGTTTTATCGCATTTGAAGATCAGGATTTTGAAAAAGCGGAGGATATCATCAAGGGGGACCGCACCATCAATGATCTGGAACGTTCCATTGAGGCCCGCTGCCTTTCCATCATTCTTCGCCAGCAGCCGGTTGCGGGCGATTTGAGGGTGGTATCCAGCGCCCTTAAAGTGGTAACGGACTTAGAGCGTATCGGCGACCATGCTTCTGATATCGCAGAGCTGATTCTGCGGATCAAAGGCGAACATATCTACCACGTAGTCCGTCATATCCCTGCAATGGCTGTTGCTGCCCGTGAAATGGTACACAGCTCCATAGAGGCATTTATCCACCAGGACGTGGAAACTGCCAAGCAGATCGAAAAGCAGGATGATGTGGTTGACGAATTATTTACCAAGGTAAAATTAGACGTAGTCGAGTTACTGAAAGGCTCTACCGAACATGTCGATCAGTGCATCGACCTTCTGATGATTGCCAAATACTTAGAGCGTATCGGAGACCATGCAGTCAATGTATGTGAATGGACAGAATTTTCCAAAACCGGAGCTTTAAAAAATGTGAGGATATTGTAAAGCTACAAGCAGTGCGCCCGAAAAAGCGGAAGTGGTCAAAAGAATGCGAGCATTCTTTTGACCACTTTTGATTTCTCGGGCATACGGCGCCAGCCGTCAAGCGAGAAGGAGCGCAGCGGATTCGAGCTTGGCACTGCGGACCTGTGGCAGCCCCCTCCCCTCATTACCAGCTTACTCAGTACTCCAAAACATCATAAATCAGCTAAACTGCAACCATTCACAAAACCGCTGAAGCAAGAACAGCCCCAAAAACCGCCCCCCTATCTTTACAACATAGCCCTCCCTCTGCAATACGTCTGCACCACATCATAAAAATCATTCAGCACTACAATATCCGCATCATACCCTGCTGCCAGCCTCCCCTTGCGGTCATCGACCCTTAAGCATCTTGCCGGATTCACAGTACAGGAATTAAGCGCAGTATCAAAAGGAACCATGGCTTCTTCCACCAGAATTTTCAGCCCCTTATTCATATTCAGGGTACTGCCGGCAATCGTCTCCGTTCCCTTTAAATACGCCAGCCCATTCTCCCGTATCTCGATCTCATGCCCTCCCAGATGATAAGAACCGCCGGGCGGACAGTGCTTTGCCCGCAGGGAATCACTTACCATAATTCCAAAATCCCTTCCTTTGGCAGTAAAAAAGGTGTTCAGCGCCGCCACATGGGAATGGCAGCCATCACAGATGATCTCTCCGTAAATATCTCTTACCCGGAACGCAGCCCCTACCAGGCCCGGATTGCGGTGATGGTAAGGTGTCATTCCGTTGTAAACGTGAGTCATGGAGGTGGCACCGTTGGCAATTCCCATAAGCGCTTCCTCATAGGTAGCAGAAGAATGGCCCATGCTGACCACCACTCCCGTAGCTTTGCAGTATTTGGTCAGTGCATAATCCCTATCATGCTCGGGAGCAAGGGTAATATACCGGATCAGCCCTCTGGCGGCTTCCTGGTATGCCTGAAACTCCTTTACCGTAGAACTGGCAATAGCTTCCGGCGGCTGGGCTCCCTTGTATTTCATATCCAGATAAGGTCCTTCAAAATGAATCCCCAGTATTTCTGCTCCTTCATAACCGCTTTCCACCACATCAGCAACATTGGCTACGGCTTTTTGAAGCACTTTTGGAAACTGGGTCACTGTAGTTGGTAAGATTCCAGTCACCCCCTCCTCAGGGATTCTCCTCATCCATTCACGCAGCCCCTCCGGCTGCCCATCGTTGGTATCAAACCCATAGGCTCCATGGGTATGAAGATCGATAAACCCCGGGACAATCCGGTCATTGCCATAGTCCTGATCCCAGGCTTCGGTTTCATAAGCAAATACGGCTGTAATCTTCCCTTCTTCCACTTTAAGCTGTGCCGGAATGAACTGGCCGGCTATCCAGATGCGCCTGCTTTGTATAATCATAATCGTTATCCTCTCTCTCCGAACGAACACTTCTTTCTCTTAGTATAATCAGTTCCGGTCCGGTTTTCAAGGATTAATAAAAATATTTTCTTTTTTATATTGTTCCCGAAAATTTTATTCTAACTGATGGGCCAGCGGATAATGACCCGGAATAAATCTGCTTCCACTTCCACCAGAAGTTTGCCGTTTTGAAGTTCCACAAAGCTCTTGGCGATGGCCATACCAAGGCCGGAGCCTTCGGTGTTGCGGGACTGGTCTCCTCGGGCGAAACGTTCCGTGATTTCCTCAGGATTAAAGGTAAGCTCTGCTGCAGATACATTCTTTAAGCTGGTGACCACATACCCATCTTCTTTTTTCATATCAATGTAAGCCCTGGTGTTTGGCATGGCATACTTGATGATATTCGTCAGAAGATTATCAAAGATCCGGTAAGTCTTTTGCCCGTCAAGAGGAAGCACGATCTTTTCATCGGGCAGATTCCAGCGGAAATCAATGGTGGATTCTTCAATTTTGTCACTCAGCTCCAGGCTGACCTCCTTTAACAGGCTTACAATGTCCACCTCTTCCAGATTCAGCGTCACATTATTGCTGTTGGCCTTACTGATCTCAAACAAATCTTCGATTAAGGACTTTAAGCGCATGGATTTCTGTTCCAGAATGTCAATGTAGGCTTTTTTCTGCTCCGGTGTGGCATGATCATCCTTTAATAAATTTACGTATGTGATGATTGCCGTCAGCGGTGTCTTTAGATCGTGAGACATATTGCTGATTAAGTCCGTCTTTAGTTTCTGGCTTTTTACTTCCTCATCCACTGCTACCTTAAATCCGCTCTGTATCTTCTGTATCTCCTTTTTAAACGGCTCAAATATACTTAAATCCTCCTCAATAGCCACTTCTAAGTTTCCCTCCGCTATCTGGTTGGTAGCTTTTAGAAGTATCCGGTATTTTTCACTTAAATCCTTGTAGTACTTTCTCATGACAAAAAATAAGAGGATCGAATACAAAATCAAGGCTCCGATTCCAAAGAACCAAAGGCTGCAGAGCACCGCCAGAATGATAAAGTTGATACCAACGATCCGAAAGATGGTTTTGTCCGATCTTTCCTTTAAATTGATGTTTCCTACATAATGATAGACCTTTATGCAGCAGCACTTTACCCATGCACAGAACCAGCCAAGCAGGGTTCGTTCCCGAAGGTAACGCTTAAGGCCGATGTGAAACACATCTCGCATGGAAAGAATCGCCCAGTAAACGATTGCAAAGGGCACAGACCACCAGAGAAGATTCCAGAGCCTTACCATAACTACCGACACACCTGGCAGAAAATTAGCCCGAAGAAGGGTTTCATATAATTCTCCCTGATTGGTCACCGCCACGAGCTTTGTCAAACCGGCTCCAAATGCGACTCCGCCGCATAGCACACTGATCACAATCTCAAAAGGAGTTCTTAAAATCCGGTTGGATTCCGCCCACGTCACATCTATGCAGGAGAAAAGAAATGCAGCAATGGCAACTGCACAGACAAGGCCGAGAAAGATTTTTAAGACACCTTCCGTATTCTCATAGGAACCGAAAGAGCCAGCTCCTGTTTCCTTAAGCACAGTCATCTGCTGCTGCGTCATTCCATAGGCAAAGGTGGTATTCCTGGGATTCATCAGCTTTAATTCCGGCTCATATAAATACATATCCCAATAATAACCCTTCATAGGGTCCGCATCGCCGTAGTCCTGAAGCTTGGTCACCAGCCTTGAAGTATCTTCTCCGCTTGTTGAAATAACCTTCATTCTCCCCATATCATCATAATGAAGCACTGCTTTAAATACATAGTCTTTGCTGTCTGGTATGGAGCGGCCTCCGGAATGATCGGATATCACCTGCCCGCTTTCATCAAGGATCTGATAATCCAGAGAGTTCCGGATGACTCCAAAATACCGGTTCCAGCTGTCAAATTCATGGTTGCAGTTCCGGCGCAGTTCCTTTATATAATCCTGACGCCCTTTGATTCCGTCACTCTCATGATCCCCTGCGATTTCTATAGTAATATTTTTATTAAACGTTATATCATCCTGATTTGAGGACTGAATGGACGACTGGTTTTTCAGCTCTTGTGCCGCCTGAGGAAAGAAAAACTGGAACGGTGATAACATATTCCCCTGCTGGTACTGGGCCTGCTCTATGGAAAGTACATAATTGCCATACACCAGATATTTTAAAAATGCCTGCTCCTGATAGACCGGTTCTTTATCCCTGGCAGACTCATTCTTAAAGAAGGGATAGAGTCCGACCATTATGGCTGCGGCGGCGAATACTGCCGCTGCGGCCATAAAAAGGCTGATTCTATGCCTGTTTCTCAATTTTATATCCAACGCCCCACACCACCTTTAAATATTTTGGCTCCTTCGGATTTATCTCGATCTTTTCCCGAATCTTGCGCACATGCACCATGATGGTGTCTGTATTGATTGCACGTTCATTCCATACCCGCTCATAGATCTCTTCTGCGGAAAATACTCTTCCGGGATTTTTCATGAGAAGTGCCAGTATCTTAAATTCGATAGGGGTCAGCCTGGCAGGCTTTTCGTCTACGAACACTTCCACCGTATCTTCATTTAACTCCAGACCGCCGATGGCATAAACATTGCTTTTTTCCTTCTGCTCCTTTGCCTCTAACATCTCCATATATTTATTATAGCGCCTAAGCTGGGAATTCACTCTCGCAAGCAGCTCCATGGGGGTAAACGGTTTTGATACATAATCATCGGCACCGATGTTTAAGCCCATGATCTTATCCACTTCTTCTGACTTTGCAGATAATATAATGACCGGAAAATCATACTTTTCCCTTAACTTTACGGTCATGGTGATTCCATCCATGCGGGGCATCATGACATCTACGATGGCAAGATGTATTTCCTCCCGATCAAGGATCTTTAAGCCTTCCAGCCCGTCGGCTGCCTGATACACTTCATACCCCTGGCTTCTTAAATAAATTTCAATGCCTTCCCGGATCTCTTTGTCATCCTCCACCAGTAAAATGTGATTTGCTTCCATGTTATCTCTCCTTTATGACAAGGCCCGCCACTCTTACGTCTATGACAAAAGCCAAATTCTTCTATGTTGATTTTATCATTGTTGCTCTATCCAAACAACAGTCTCTTCCTAATATTAGGATAGTGAACCATTCTTAAAATGATTGACAAAGAAACCGAAAGAAATTCTAAATAAACTTTTTTGATCCGTAAATAGTTATTATAAATAAAAACAGAGGATCCATAATTCATAATCCTCTGTTTTTATATCGTCTATTATTGATTATTCTATTCGGTTGTCTTTCTGATATTGGTATCCATCAGTCTGTTAAAACCAAGCCAACCGTTATTATCTCCTGCTCCCTTTAAAACCTCTATCATGGTTTCCATCTTTGCATCTGTATTGTCGGCAAAATTAAGAGCCAATGCCTCGATAAGCGCCGGCCTTTTGGGAGATCCGTATTCCAGTTCTCCGTGATGGGCCAAAATACAGTGTTTCAGCTCGGAAGCAGTTTTTTCCGGAAAGCCTGCAATGGTGCGGATTCGTTCTCCGACCATCTCCGTACCGATAATGATATGGCCTAAAAGCTGGCCGTCATCGGTATAATCATTTTCCGGAAAAACGGAAAGCTCTCTGGTCTTACCGATATCATGGAAAATGGCTGCGGTAAGGAGTAAATCCCGGTTGAGGACCGGATAATAACCGGCATAATAATCACAAAGCTTTACCACACTTAACGTATGTTCCAAAAGTCCTCCAACAAAACCATGATGTACGCTTTTTGCTGCGGAATGGAACTTAAAGGTCCTTGCAAATGAAGGGTCCTCCACGAAAAAGCTTTCCAGCAGCTTTTTTAAATACGGATTCTTTAAAGACCTGATAAAACCAAGAAGCTCCTCATACATAAGATCGATGTTCTTTGAGGATACCGGAAGGTAATCACCGGGAACATACTCTCCCTCTTCCGCTTTCCGGATCCTTTTAATATTCAGCTGATTGGAGTTCTGGAATACCGTAACATCCGCATCTATATATACATAATCCAAAGTTTCAAAATTTCCGATTCCCGGAGATCCCAGATCCCATATTTTGGCATCTATGGTGCCTGTCTTGTCCTGCAGTATGACATTCCCATACTCCTTTCCCGACTTTGTCAGGCAGATCTGTCTGTTTTTGCACAAAAACACGTCTGAAACATGCATTCCTTCACGGAATGATTCAATATACCTCATTCTATTCCTCCATATGATGTCTTAGGCAATAAGGGAGCCAGGAAGATCACCTGGCTCCAATGGTTACCTGAAATTGTATCTCTTTATATTCATCCCTGCCGCTGCGGGAAACCGTCACCGGTATCACCTGGCCTGGTGTGGAATTCTCCAAAACCACCTGGAAATCCTTCATGGTTACAATGGTTTCCTCACCCACAGAAGTGATGATGTCGCCGCACTGAATCCCTGCATTATATGCGGGGCCGTCTGCATTCACATCTACCACGTAAACCCCCAAAGGCATGCCGCTGCTGTTCATGGCAGCACTGACTTCCTGCCCTTTGATTCCAAAATAGGGGAATGGTGCTCCATTGCTCATCTTTTCCAGAATTGTCTTATAATCGGATATGGCCATGGCTGCTGTCATATCCTTATTTCCTTCATTCTTATAGGCATCTGTCACCCAGCCGATGATCTGGCCGGAGGTATTCATAAGGAATGTACCGGTTCCGGAATTCCCTTTCACATCCGAATAAAGGATTCGGGTCATCCCATCCGTCACCTGGACATTCTTTGTAATATAGGAGATAAATCCATACCCGGAGGAATGAACCATACCTGCAGGGCCGCCTACGGCTATGACCGGATCTCCCTGCTTTACCGAGTAAGAATTCCCCAGTTCAAGAACCTTGATTTCTTCTAAAACAGTTCTTCCAAGACCTTCTGTGGAGACACTGACAATCGCCATCCCTGAAATCTTATCCGTCTGCTTGATGGTTCCCTGCACTTCCGTACCATCGGAAAATGCCACACGGATAGCTTCCGCATCTTCCACCGCGCCATCAGGGGTCAGCACCAGTAATTCCTGGTTGGCTGAGGAGATGATGACACCTGCGAACAAACCGGAATTTTCTACAGGATTGTCAAACCAGTCCGTCTGGGTCTTTACGGAATGAACGGTTACGATTCCCTTGTCCGCCTTCTGGACCACCGTTTTCAAGTTTCCATACAGCGTATTGAAATCTTCCATAGAAAAAGGATATTTCTCCATGGCTGATTTTAATAATTCTTCAATCGGCTCTGTCTCTGCTGCCGTAGTGGCTGTTTCAGACTCAGAGGGCATGGCCTCAGGGTCATCCTTTGGAATGGTTACCGGAGTCCCCTCTGTGGTGGATTCTCTTAGAAACCATCGCTCAGCAACTGGTCTTGATATGACAAATGTAACCGCCGCAACAAATCCGAAAATAACTGCAGTCAGCAAAAGGCCCAAAATCCTTTTTAACATGTCCTCTTTTGACATGGACTGCTTTACGATCTTTTCATTGATAAACCGACGGGGCTCCGTCTTTTTATCATCTGGCCCGTTATGATCCGGCATACTTACCCTCCTTTACAGAAGACCTATGTACTATTATAAGGTTCTTCCCGCCTTAATGCAAGAAAAACCTGTGAAACCCCAAAAAACGGGGCTTAAAGAACACTTTGAAACTTTATTTTACAGCCATGAAAAACAACCTGAGGATTGCAGTTTTTATCCCACGTATGCTATACTGTAAACGATGCACGAATCAACAATTGGAAAGAAAGTCATTGAAAAAAAGGATAATATATGAATCAGAAAGCATTAAAAACTTTAGAATATCATAAAATCATTGCAAAGCTTATGGAATATGCCTCCTGCGATTCCGGAAAAGAGCTTTGCAGGAATCTGGTCCCCTCTACGGATTACCACGAAATCGTGTTATCTTTGAAGGAGACCACCGATGCCGTAACAAGGGTACGGCAGAAAGGGAACCTCTCTTTTGGCGGAGTAAAGGATATCCGCCCCTCACTTAAGAGACTGGAGGTGGGAAGTTCTTTAAGTATCGGAGAGATTCTATCCATCAGTTCTCTGCTTACCGCCTCTGCCCGTGCGAAGGCTTACGGACGGCATGAGGACTCGGAACTGCCGGATGATTCTCTGGAAGAATTTTTCCGGCTTTTGGAACCGCTTACTCCGGTCAATACAGAGATCAAGCGCTGCATTATCTCCGAGGAGGAAGTCAGTGATGATGCAAGCCCGGGACTTCACCAGGTAAGGCGTTCCATGCGTTCCATCAACGATAAGATCCACACGCAGCTGAACTCCATCTTAAATGGTAACCGTTCCTACCTTCAGGATGCAGTCATTACCATGCGGGACGGGAGGTACTGCCTGCCTGTAAAAGCGGAGCACAAGTCTCAGGTTTCCGGTATGGTCCATGACCAGTCTTCCACCGGCTCCACCCTGTTTATTGAGCCTATGGCCATCGTGAAGCTGAACAACGACCTCCGCACCCTGGAGATTCAGGAGCAGAAGGAAATCGAGATGATCCTGGCCGACTTAAGCAATCAGCTGGCGCCTTATCTGGAAGAACTGGAAGCTGACTTTAATATCATTACCAAGCTGGATTTTATATTTGCAAAAGCTGCCCTGGCAAAGCATTATAAAGGGAGCGAACCTGTTTTCAATACCAAAGGGATCATAAATATTAAGGACGGACGCCATCCGCTCCTGGACCCTGAAAAGGTGGTTCCTATCAATGTCCATCTTGGACGGGATTTTGACCTTCTGATTGTAACAGGACCGAATACGGGAGGTAAGACGGTCTCCATTAAGACGGTTGGCCTGTTTACGTTAATGGGACAGGCGGGCCTTCACATCCCTGCTTTTGACGGGTCTGAGCTGGCTGTTTTTGAAGAAGTGTTTGCGGACATCGGAGATGAACAGAGCATTGAGCAGAGCCTCAGTACCTTTTCTTCCCACATGACCAACATTGTCCAGATTCTCAATCAGGCGGACAGCAATTCTCTCTGTCTTTTTGACGAACTTGGTGCAGGAACGGATCCTACGGAAGGCGCAGCCCTTGCCATTTCCATCCTGACGTTTCTTCACAACATGAAATGCCGTACCATGGCTACCACCCACTACAGTGAGTTAAAGGTCTTTGCCTTAACCACTCCCGGCGTAGAAAATGCATGCTGTGAATTCAATGTGGAAACTCTAAGGCCCACCTACCGGCTTTTAATCGGAATTCCCGGAAAGAGCAATGCATTTGCGATTTCTAAGAAACTGGGTCTTCCGGATTATATTATTGAAGATGCAAGGACTCATCTGGAAGCAAAGGATGAGACATTTGAGGATCTTTTGACTCATCTGGAGGAAAACAGGGTCACCATTGAAAAGGAACGCATCAAGATTGAGGCCTACAAACGGGAAGTGGAGCAGTTAAAGAACCGTCTGACCCAGAAGGAGGAACGCCTTGACGAAAACCGGGATAAGATGATCCGCAGCGCCAGGGAAGAGGCCCAGAGAATCTTAAGGGAGGCCAAAGACACGGCAGACCAGACCATACGCCAGATCAACAAGCTGGCAAAGGACTCCGGCGTAAATAAGGAATTAGAGGCCGAAAGAAGCCGCTTAAGAAGCAAGCTTAAGGATGTGGATTCTTCTCTTGCCTTACGAAAAGAAAAGAGCAGGTCCCAAAAGGGGATCGATCCGAAAAAGCTGAAACTGGGGGACGGCGTCAAGGTCCTTAGCATGAACTTGAACGGAACGGTCAGCTCTCTTCCCAATGCCAAAGGGGATCTTTATGTTCAGATGGGTATTTTAAGATCTCTGGTGAATCTGTCGGATCTGGAGCTTCTTCATGAAGAATCCGTTTCAATTCCAGGCGGTAACGGGAACTCAAAAAGGGGCGGAAGCGGAAGCAGCTCCACCCGAATCTCAAAATCCCTGTCCATATCTCCGGAGATCAATCTAATCGGTATGACAACGGATGAAGCCATTCCTCAGTTAGACAAGTATTTAGATGATGCTTATCTGGCTCACCTTCCCCAGGTCCGGGTGGTTCACGGACGTGGAACCGGTGCTTTGAAAAATGCGGTGCATAAGCACTTAAAGAAACTGAAATATGTAAAGGAATTCCGCCTCGGTGCCTTTGGGGAAGGGGATTCCGGTGTAACCATTGTTTCATTTAAATAATTTTAGAAATGGAGTCTATTATGGCAGAGAAACAGCGGATATTGATCGTAGATGATGACAGCAACATCGCTGAATTGATCTCCTTATATTTAATAAAGGAATGCTATGACACAGAGATTGTGGGGGACGGGGAAGAGGCGCTCCGGGTATTTCCGGAGTTTAAGCCCAACCTGGTTTTACTGGATCTGATGCTGCCGGGTATGGACGGCTATCAGGTCTGCCAGAAGATCCGGGCTCTATCCCAGGTTCCCATCATCATGCTGTCTGCAAAGGGGGAGGTATTTGATAAGGTCCTGGGACTGGAGCTGGGTGCTGATGATTATATGATCAAGCCCTTTGACTCCAAAGAACTGGTGGCACGTGTAAAGGCAGTTTTAAGACGTTACCAGACCGTTCCTTCCCAGGCTGCCGCCCATGCGGACCAGCAGGGGGATTATGTGGAATATCCGGATCTGATCGTTAATTTGACCAACTATTCCGTCATTTATATGGGGCATTCCATTGAGATGCCGCCAAAGGAACTGGAGCTTTTATACTTTCTGGCCTCCTCTCCCAATCAGGTGTTTACAAGAGAGCAGCTGTTAGACCATATCTGGGGATATGAGTATATCGGAGATACCAGAACCGTAGATGTCCACATCAAACGGCTGCGGGAAAAGATCAAGGATCATGCAGGCTGGGCGCTGACTACGGTGTGGGGAATCGGCTACAAGTTTGAGGTGAAGCGTTAAATGACACATTCTCTCTATACCAAGTTCATTCTGGGCTATCTGCTGTTTGGACTTCTTGGGTTTATTACCATTGCCACCTTTTCTTCGGAAATAACAAACCAGTACTTACTAAAGCAGCATTCCGAAAGCCTGTACGATGAAGCCAATAAGATTGCCTCCTCCTACAGCGGCATGTATCACGGAAAAAATATCGACGTTTCCTCTTCCTATCCGGAGCTTGTCCACCAGGCAGATTATTTAAACGCCCAGATATGGATCGTGGAACGACAGGGAAAAATTGTTGCTGACAGTGCTGCCGCTGACAAAGAAGGCAAGATCATTGATAACTTTGATCCTACCTCCATGGGGAATAAATCCTATACCATCGGCAATTACTACAACCAGTTTTCCTATGATGTGCTAAGTGTTCATGCTCCCATTACCGGAAATTATACCACTTACGGTTATGTGGTGATTCACCTTCCCTTATCATTTCTGCAAATGGAGAGGGACGGCATTTTAAACATTGTTTACATCAGTGCTGCCGTGATTTTCGGCTTATCTCTGATCATTCTTCTTGTATTTACGAAGAACGTGTATGTTCCATTAAAAAAGATCACTGCCGGTGCCAATGAATACGCACAGGGAAATCTGACCTATCATATTGGGGTAAATACCAGAGACGAGATGGGATATTTGGCCGCTACATTAAACTATATGTCAAGTGAGCTGGGAAAAATGGAGGAATACCAAAAAAACTTCATTGCCAATGTTTCCCATGATTTCCGCTCTCCCCTTACTTCCATCAAGGGGTATCTGGAAGCCATCTTAGACGGAACCATTCCGCCACAGATGCAGGAAAAATATTTAAACCGGGTGATTTCAGAAACAGAACGGTTAAACAAGCTGACCCAGGGCATGCTGACGCTTAACTCCCTGGACAGCAAGGGATATCTAAACCGCACCAACTTTGATATCAACCGGGTAATCAAGGACACTGCGGCTTCCTTTGAGGGAACCTGTACGGAAAAGAACATCACCTTTGACCTGACGTTTTCCGACAGCATACAGATGGTTTATGCGGACCTTGGAAAAATCCAGCAGGTTCTTTATAATCTCATTGATAATGCCATTAAATTCAGCCATACGGATTCCACCATCTACATTCAGGCTTCCGGCAAATATGAGAAGATCTTTATATCTGTGAAGGACAAGGGAATCGGAATTCCTAAAGACAGCATCAAAAAAATCTGGGAACGTTTTTACAAGACCGATGTATCCAGAGGAAAGGACAAGAAAGGTACCGGCCTTGGGCTTGCCATTGTCCGGGAAGTCATTCAGTCTCATGGGGAGAACATCGACGTGATCAGCACAGAAGGGGTAGGGTCGGAATTTATCTTCAGCCTTCCAAAATCTACGAATCTATAACAAAGAAAGAAGAGGATGCCCGAAAGCAGGCCAGCCTCTTCTTTCTTTGTTTCTTCCTCTATGCAGCTTTTCTATCTGATTTCCAATCACTTTTTAAAGCCTTTTTACCGCATCCATGGCCAGTAAGGAGCGTTCGCATTCCTCGGCTGTCAGGGTGATCTGCCAGCACAGGGAGCTACCTTTCATATGCTCTGCCGCATAACTGAGTCCATTGGTCCTCTCATCTAAGAATGGACGGTCGATCTGGTTTGGATCGCCAAGAAGTATGATCTTTGTTCCCTTTCCGGCACGGGTAATGATCCCCTTTACCTGATTGGGAGTCATATTCTGTGCTTCATCAATGATTAAATACGTCTGTACGATACAGCGTCCTCGGATATAATTCAAAGCCTCGGTCTTTATCAATCCCCGGTCAAAGATCTCATCGATTTTTCCCGCCAGTTCTTCTTCCTTTTCATACCGTTTCTCTTCGTTGGAATCAATGAGCTGCTCCAGATTATCGATGACCGGACGCATCAGGGGAGATATCTTTTCCTGCTCATCTCCCGGAAGAAATCCGATATCGGAATCAAACTGGGCATTGGGGCGGCTGACGATGATTCTCCGGTATTCACCGGTAGGATTGTTCAACAGCTTCTCCAAACCTACGGCCAGGGAATAAAAGGTCTTAGCCGTTCCTGCCATGCCTTTTACGATCACCAATGGAGCTGCTTCCGCCGGCTGCATCAGCGCTTCCTGTAAAAAATACTGCCCTGCATTCCTTGGTGATATTCCATAAGGCTTCTGTTTTCCATATTCCAGAGGTAGGATCCGGCTGCCGCTGACTCTTCCCAAAACAGTCTTTTTATTGGACTGGTCTGCTTTTAAGATCACAAACTCATTCTGCTGCAGCTGTGGTATCTTTCGTTCCCCGGCTTCATCCATTATATAAACACATTCCGATGGGATTCCTTTTTTCTTGAACTCCTTAAAACTATCTTCCGGCACATAAACCTCGGCTCTGCCGGGATATTGTTCTTCCCGTTCAGGTACCTGTTCCGTTGTAAAATCCTCTGCTTTGACGCCGATGATCTGCGCCTTGATTCTCAGCAGGATATCCTTGGTCACAAGAACCACATCGCCTTCCAGTCCCTTGCAGACCTTCAATATCCTGTTATCCATCTTATCATCCGGCAAATCCGGCGGAAGCTCCACATCCACACAATTCTTTTCGACTCGCAGAGTCCCGCCGTGTTCCAGTTTCACTCCGGACAGCAGATCCCCTTTATGGCGAAGCGTTTCCAAAATCCTTATTGCTGTTCTGGCATTGGCTCCTTTTTCTCCTTCTGCCTTTTTCAAATTATCCAATTCTTCCAAAACCACTACCGGAAGAACCACCTGATTGTCATCGAAACAATACAGGGCGTAAGGGGCCTGAATCAGTACATTCGTATCCACAACATAGGTTTTTATCATTTAGCGGATTCCTTTTCCTTTCCAGAAATATAGATTTGCACTTCTGATTATATCGAAAGAAAAAAAATCCTGTCACCATATTATAGTAAAGGCCATGTAAAAACCAATGCAGCTTTTTGGAAAATACAGGGAGCTTGTCTAAGACGCTTATGATTCCTTCCAGTGGAGCTGATGAAGCTCTCCCTGCATGGTCATATGTTCAAACCCGTTCTGTCTCAAGGCTTCATAAAGTACAATGGAAACAGAGTTCGATAGGTTCAGGGACCGAATGTCTCCCCACATGGGAATCCTGATGCAGCGGTCCTGGTTCCCAAGAAGAATCTCTTCGGGAATCCCTGCACTTTCCTTGCCGAACATCAAAAAGCAGTCCGGGTCATACTCTACATCACTGTAGACATGAAGTCCTTTTGTGGTAGCCATATAAATCCTTGCGCCTGGATTCCGGTCCAGGAAATCCTGATAATCGCTGTAAACCGTTACATCCAGCTTATCCCAGTAATCCAGTCCTGCACGCTTGATAAGCTTGTCATTCAGCTTAAACCCAAGAGGTTCTATCAGATGCAGCTTAGTGTTCGTAGCCACGCAGGTCCGCCCGATGTTGCCGGTATTGGCAGGCATCTCCGGTTCTAATAATACGATATTCATATCTCTTACGCCTTTCCGTCAAGTCTCTTAATAAAGCGTTCCATACGGCCTAAGGCCTCTTTTAAATTCTTCAAGGAATATGCATAGGAAATACGAAGATAGCCTTCTCCGCAGTCTCCAAATGCTGTTCCCGGTACGACCGCTACTTTTTCTTCCTGTAAAAGCCTGGTGGCAAACGTATCAGACGTCATGCCAAACCGTTTGATACTGGGAAATGTGTAAAAGGCTCCGTGAGGTTCAAAACACTCCAGTCCCATCTCCTCAAAGGCATGCATCAGATACCGTCTTCTCTGGTCATAGGATTCCCTCATTGCCTCCACATCTTTATCCCCGTCACGCAGTGCCGCTACGGCCGCATACTGGCTGGTGGTGGGGGCGCACATAATGGCAAACTGATGAATCTTTAACATCTGCTCTGAGATCACTCTGGGAGCTGCCGCATACCCAAGTCTCCAGCCGGTCATGGCGTAGGATTTGGAAAATCCATTGATTAATACGGTACGGTCCTTCATTCCCGGAAATGCCGCAATGGTAGTATGTTCACCGCCGTAAGTCAGTTCCGCATAAATCTCATCGGATATTACAAATAAATCTTTTTCTATGACAACTTCCACAATATCCTTTAGTTCTTCCGCCGTCATAACCGCGCCTGTAGGGTTATTGGGAAATGGCAGCACAAGCACCTTTGTCTTTTCTGTGATTTTTTCCAACAGCTTCTCTTTGGTCAGCTTGAACTGATCTTTTGCTTCCAGATCAATGATGACCGGAACGCCGTTGGCCAGAATGGTACATGGCACATAGGATACATAGCTTGGCTGAGGAATCAATACTTCATCGCCGGGATTGAGCATGGCACGAAGAGCAATGTCAATGGCTTCGCTGCCGCCTACAGTAACTATGACCTCATGGTCCGGGTCATAGGTAACTTCAAAGCGTCTGCATAAGTAATTGCAGATTTCCACTTTCAGTTCCCGGAGTCCTGCATTGGAGGTATAAAAGGTACGGCCTTTTTCCAGAGAATAGATTCCTTCTTCTCTGATATGCCAGGGGGTATCAAAATCCGGCTCGCCGACCCCCAGGGATATGGCGTCCTTCATCTCACTGACAATGTCAAAAAATTTACGGATTCCGGAAGAAGGAATCTCTACGATTCGGTCTGATAATGGATTTCTCACGGTGTAATCAGCATCCTTTCATCCGGCGTCTCTTCAGCAAGAACGGTTCCGTGGTCCTTATACTTTTTAAGGACAAAATGAGTGGCTGTGCTTAAAACAGATTCCATAGGAGACAGCTTCTCAGAAACGAACTGGGCCACCTGTCTCATGGTCTTTCCTTCAATGAATACCGTAAAATCAAAAGAACCGGACATCAGATAAACGGCATTGACTTCATTATACTGATAGATACGCTCCGCAATTTTATCAAACCCCATACCTCTTTGAGGTGTTACCTTTACCTCGATCAGGGCCACAACCTTTTCGTCGCTGGTATTATCCCAGTTGATCAGCGTGTGGTATCCGCAAATGATATGTTCTTTTTCCATTTCAGCAATCTCATTGGCTATAGCAGTCTCGCTTTCCCCCAGCAGAATGGCTAAATCCTTTAGGTCTATCCTGCTGTTTTTTTCTATGATTGCCAATATCTTTTCCCTCATATCCTTACCTCCTGTTTTTTTCTAGGCATCATTTTAGAACCTTGTAAAGCTCATCCTCTACCGGACGGTCAAGATATCCGACACCATCTCCATGGTCGATGATCCGCCCGATGCCCTCTGTCACCTTCCCGATAACAGCTCCATGGATCTGCTGTTCTTTCATGGCAGTCACCAGGTCTGCCCCGTTATCAGCCGTAAGAAGCAGGCAGCTGGCGGAGAAAAGGCGGTACGGGTTCAAATCGTACCGCTCGCAAATCTCAATGGTTTCCTGTCTGATTGGAATCCGGCGGAGGGAAAACCGGATTCCTGTCATATAGGCACCGGATAAATCCCAAAGGGTCTTTAAGATCCCGCCTTCTCCGGAAGGCTCCAATTCCGTGGCACCGAACTTTTCCCATACTTTTAAATCCGGTTTTGGAAGGTTTTCTTCCAGTTCCTGAATCCGGTCCACATAGTCCTTGGAAAACCACTGATACAGTTCATTTTTTTTATGTTCCACAATCTTAAGGGTTCCGGAAAGGCCGGCAAAACCGGCCACTACCAGATCCTGTCCGGGCCTTATTGACCCGGTATTTTCTCTTTCAATCCGCTTCATGTTATTCTGCCTGTACTCCAGGTCCCTGCAAAACCGTTTCTTCTGGGGCGGCAGGTCCTTCTGTGACAGGAGCACTGGTTTCTGCCGGCTGAGATTCGGTTTCCGGTACTGGCGGCTGGGTCTCCTGGGGCTCTGCCGGGTTCGGTACCGGTGTTACGGAGGCAGGTGCTGCAGGCCCTACCTTTATGATTGCCTTTGAAGGGTTATAAGTATCGGTATGAAGGATTTCACGGCTCTGTTCCACACCGTCAATATATATGACCTTCCACAGTCTTGATTTGATACCTGTATGGGCAGACTGAACCTGCTTTCTGGTCCCCGGAGCCATGGCAGGATCTACCACTTCTTTTGGAGCCCCCGGATTGGTGACACTTAAAGTCTCTGATACAAAATCAAAGGTGCGGTTTGCCGGCCTGGTCTCTTTTCCATAGATGGTAAAGGTAATCGTCTTCCCTGAGGTATACCCCTCTATATAAATCGGAGTGCTGTAATTGTTCTTGAACTTTAAATCCTTATATGTTCCGGCAATGGCCGCATCCTGGGAAGGCTTTACGTAATTTACCAGCATGGAATGATTCTGTCTTTGAACGACCTCTAACTCGGCACGGAGTACGGCATTATAAAGTGTGGTGGATATCTGGCACACCCCGCCGCCAACGCTGTCTACTACCTGACCGTTTTCATATGCAGCCGCAGTCGCATATCCATTGGAAACAGTAAATGGGTGCATGCACTCATACCCGGATAACGTCTCTCCCGGCATAAGAACACGGCCGTTGATCTTTCCGGCACCTACCTGCAGATTCTTGGAACGGGAAGCTCCGCTGGAAGAAAAGCTGGTGGAAAATGTTCCAAGCACATCATGGATGGTGGATAAATCTTCTGTGGTAATCCCCGGCTTCACCTCGGAAACTACCGCAGTTGCTGTTACAGGCTCCTTAAGCCCGTTGGCAAGAGCGGCATTAAGGGCATCTTTTGTCGCAGCAATATCCACATTCTTTCCAGTGACGGACGGGGTAACTTCAAAAGCACCATTATTACGGACAATGGTGGCATTCTGGGGCTGAACCACAGCGGAAGCACATTTTTCATTGATAAAGGCTTCCAGTTTTCCATCGTCAAGAGCTGTTTCTAACGGAATGATCACATGGTTTTTTTCGATATCCTTTTTATTTAGATACCGCTTGATTAAGTTTCCTCCCTGCCAGGAGGATGCAGCCTGATTCACCGCTTCCGGATTGCTCCAATGGAATCCCAGTTCTTTTGCCGTTGTCTCCATGGGCTGTCCGTCAACCATCAATGTAATCTTCTGATTTTCCATTTCATTTACCAGTTCCTGAATCTTCTGACTGGCTTCTTCTTCCGTCATACCTCCTAAATTATACTCCCCGACATAAATTCCATCCGGAAGGGTATCGGCCATAACATATACCGGAGAGAGAAATCCAATTCCCGCCGCCATTACGACAGCCGCCAGGGTTATGGATAAAGTTTTCTTTTTCATATTCATTCCTCATGCTCTGTTGTGTATGATGTGATTAACCCCCGATGATCTACATAAAGCTCAGCATCATAGGAAGTACCATCGCAATAATTAATAAAACTACCACTGCAATTAAAATCGCTGACATTAATTTTCTGTTGTTTTTATTGTTAAAGTTAATCATGTTGTATCCCACCTCTCTTATATTCTTCCATACTGTGATATGATTTTATCCGTAATCCTCGATATTTCATTTCTGGATAAATGATCCGTTTGCACAGATAAAACTATTTTATGATATTTTAATAAATCCTGCAAGTGTTCTTTTTGCCTGTTTGAGGCTGGCTGTTCCTTTTTTGCCTTGTAAATCAAGGGCTGTAATCCAAATGCTTCCGGTTCTTTGCTGCCGTACCTGTTTTTCATCTCCTGATACAGAAGATGAGCGGACTTACTGTCAGCCAGTGCACGGTGGCTTGATTCCTGTCTGATTCCAAAAAATTCACAGGCATTTTTTAAATTTTTCTTTTCTTCCGGCGGCATAAACCGTCTGGCAAGCTTTAAGGTATCGATTCCCTGCCGTTCAAATCCACGTCCTGCATTGACTGCCGCACGCTTTAAAAAACTGAAATCAAAAATCACATGATGGCCCAGTACCGGCAGGTTCCCGGCAAAATCCAAAAACTCGCCGATCACCGCTTCAATTCCCGGAGCATTGTAAAGCTGGTCATCCCTTATCCCTGTGAGCATCGATATCCGCTCTTCCAGCTTCCGGTAAGGATTGACAAAGGTTTCATAAGTATCCTTTATGACTCCGTCAATGACCAAAACGGCGCCGATCTCCATGATCTTATCTTTTTTCGGATCAAGACCTGTTGTTTCCAAATCTAACGCAACATAGGATGAAACCACGTTTTTATTCCCCTCTCCTAAGAGATCTTTTCCTGGGCGCCGGGACAGAGCTCCTTTAAAAAGCATTCCCTGCACTTAGGATTTCTGGCGACACAGATGGATCTGCCAAGTGTAATGATCTGTATATTCCATAAGATCCAATGATCCCTGGGAAGAACCTTCATCAGCTCATATTCGATCTTTTCCGGATCTTCTGATTTTGCAAATCCCAGCTTTCTGGAAATCCTCTTTACGTGGGTATCTACCACAATGCTGGGTTCGTTATATATATTGCCAAGGATGACATTGGCCGTCTTTCTTCCGACTCCGTCAAGGGAGGTCAGTTCCTCTATGGTCCTGGGCACTTCTTTGCCAAACCGTTCCATCAGCTTCTGACAGCAGGCGATAATATTCTTTGCTTTCATGCGGAAAAAGCCGAGGGAATGTATGTCTTTTTCCAGCTCTTTCTGATCTGCGTTTGCAAACTTTTCCACAGAATCGTATTTCTTAAATAAATCTGCTGTTACCATGTTTACTCTGGCATCGGTACACTGGGCGCTTAAAATAACGGCAATCAACAGCTGCCAGGGCGTCTCATGGTTTAAATAACAGATATATTCCGTTCCATATTCCCGGTCAAGCGCTGCAAGGACCTTTGTCACCCGTTCTCTTAATTCTGCTTTCGTTTCTTTTCCTGCCATTCATTCCTCCAAATGCCGATTTCATAAACAGCCGCATTATGGGTCAGGGCATCCCGCTTTTTATAGTCAAAAAGCACCGCCCGTCCGTCCCGGAATACCTCCACATGCGCCATCTTCATCAACTGTCTGGCCTCATATCCTTCATATCCCTCTTTTAAATAAGCAAGGCTTTTTGCTTCCTCTGTAAAAAATACTTTTATCCGTTCTTTATACGGTTCCTGATCCGCAGAAAAACGGGGACGGCTTTTTAAATTTTCTCTTAAATATAAATCATATACCAGAAGATCCTGATACATGGGAAGCTTTTCCGGTATTAGCTGCTTGATGAATCGTTCCAGAATCTCATAACGTGCCATACGGCTGTGACTGATACCTGTCAGCTTCTGTTTATCATAGTATTCGGCAAGAGCCTCAAACATATCAAAAGGGGATGAAAATTCTTTTATAAGTTCATTCATGGTCGTCCGAAACTGGCCGCTGTTTCCGTAAACCTCTAACATTTCTTCCAGATTTTTTAATTTTAAGATTTCTCCGTAATTAAGCCAACTGGTAGAAAGTACTTCATAGGGCGCCTGTTCCTTAAATCTTACGCCGTATTCCTCTGCCTTTTCAGACATAAAGGAACCTTTTAAAACCTTTAAAAATCCAAGCTGCAGCTGTTCCGGCTTCATGTCATAGACCTGATTAAAGGACCTGCGGAAGCTTTCATAATCTTCATAAGGAAGTCCCGCAATTAAATCCAGGTGCTGATGGATATTTCCAAACCGGTTGATCTTATTTACAATCTCCTTTAAGATTAAAAGATCCATGCTTCGCCGGATTTCCTTTATGGTATCCGGATTGGTGCTTTGGACACCGATTTCAAGCTGTATCAGCCCAGGTCTCATCCGTGACATCAGTTCCAGTTCCTCTTCGGTCAATAGATCTGCGGAAATCTCAAAATGAAAGTTGGTGATTCCGTTGTCGTGCTCCAGCAGATGACGCCAGACCGCCATGGTGTGCTGGTGGTTGCAGTTAAAGGTCCTGTCCACGAATTTTACCTGAGGAATCTTCTTTTGAAGGAAAAAATCCAGTTCTTTCAGGACCATCTGGGTATCACGAAAACGTACGGATTTATCAATGGAAGATAGACAGTAGCTGCAGGAAAACGGACAGCCTCTGCTGCTTTCATAATAGATGATCCTGTTTTCAAACCCGGACAGATCCTCATAGAAAAATGGAATCCGGCTCATATCCACCGCCTTTTTTAACGGACTTTCCACCGGAATCCCGTTTTTATCCCTTACGGCAATCCCGTCTATACCGGTAAAATCCCTGGGACTGCCTTTTATATAGCGGCGCACCACTTCTTTAAAGGTCTCTTCTCCTTCTCCCATCATGATTCCGAAAACTCCCGGTTCCCGGCGAAGGATCTTTGCTGCATCGTAAGATACTTCAGGACCTCCCAGCCAGATCTCCACTTGGGGGAGAACCTTTGGAAGGTCCCGGACCAGTTCCAAAACATAAGCCATATTCCAGATATAGCAGGAGAATCCCACTGCATCCGGCTTTCTTAAATAGATATCCTTTAAGATATCATCAAGCTGGTTGTTGATGGTATATTCTCCTATCCCGATCTGAAATCTTCCATCCTTTAATTCCGGTTCTTCCACATACGCTTCTGCATAGGCCTTCAGGCTGTAAATCCCCGGATTGGAGTGGATGTATTTGGCATTGAGCGCCGCCAGTAAAAATTCCATGCTAAACCTCGATCTCTATTTTTCTTCCGGTAGGCTGGTACTGGTAATACCGGACTCCTGCCGCATTTAACATGCGTTTTGATGCATTGACCACAGGCGTTCCGGCATACTTATCTGAGGCGTATACTACGGTCTTGATACCTGCCTGGATGATCGCCTTTGCACATTCGTTGCAGGGGAATAAAGTGACATAAAGCTTGGACCCTTCCAAACTTCCTCCCCTGTAATTAAGAATAGCATTTAATTCACTGTGAGCGGAATAGAAATATTTGGTATTGTAAGGATCGTCCTCCTCATTCTCTCTTCCCCATGGGAACTCATCGTCAGAACAGCCCATGGGAAACCCGTTGTAGCCCATGGATAATATCTTATTGTCCTCGCTTACGATGCAGGCACCTACCTGGGTGCTTGGGTCCTTGGAACGTTTTCCGGAAAGGACTGCAACTCCCATAAAATATTCATCCCATGTAATATAATCTTTTCTCTTTCCAGTCATAAAAATTTCCTCCTAATCGGTTTGTATGATATGATAACCGGCGGCCTTTACCAGCCGGTTCATAATAGCCTGTCCCAAATGGGTGTCTGCAAAGCTCTCAGAGAAGATAAAATCTGCATTCCAATCATCAAAATCCCTTAATACCGCATAAAGGTTATGTGCGATCGTTTCTTCTTTTGTACGCAATCCCATACTTTTTATCAGGCCGTCATGATAGTATTCCCTGGTTTCCTCCGTACAGATGATTCCTACCCGGAATCCCTTTGATAACTTTTCTTTTACTAAACGGTTTATGGTCTCTGCCACAGCCTCCCGTTCCCCTTCCACCAGGGTCAGATCCGCTTTCGGGGCATAATGCTTATACTTCATTCCCGGTGCCTTTGGTTTCATCTCCGGGCTCATAGGGCCGGAAATAATGGCAGGATCGAGACGGATCTCCCGTCCCAGAACCTTAGATGCCATCTCCTTTGTGACGGCTCCGGGCCTTAAGATCATGGGCTCCTTGCCGGACACATCAATGATGGTGGACTCCACACCGATGCCTACCGCTCCGCCGTCTACGATCATCTCGATCTTTCCATTCATATCCTGCCACACATGATCTGCGGTGGTGGGACTGGGCCGGCCTGAAGTATTGGCACTGGGTGCTGCAATGGGCACACCTGCCAGACGGATCAGCGCATTGGCCACCGGATCAGACGGCATACGGACTGCCACCGTATCAAGCCCCCCGGTAGTCCCGTAGGGAACCAGACGGCTCTTTGGAAAAATAAGTGTCAAAGGCCCCGGCCAGAAAGCTTCCATCAGCCTTTTACCAGCCTCCGGAACTTGTAACACGAGCTCCGGCAGGTCCTTAAAATCTGCAATGTGGGCAATTAAAGGATTATCCGATGGCCTTCCCTTTGCCGCATATATTTTTTTAGCTGCCTCTTCATTTAACGCATTGGCTCCCAGTCCGTATACGGTTTCTGTGGGAAATGCCACCAATCCGCCGGCTTTTAATATCTCCGCAGGTTTCTTTAATTGCTCTTCCTCCGGATGCTCCTTATCTTCTATATAAATTCGTTCTGTTACCATATGACATTGCTCCTTTTCACTTCCATTTATCATATCACAGGCCCAGTCACCATGCAACTTCTTTGCTGACAGAGAAGGGGCCTGCAGCCTGTGAAAACAGAAACAATTGTTGCAGCCTTTTCCTAAAAATGGTACCATGTTAGAAACACTTTACTTGGGAGGATACACCTTGAAACTGATCATACCGAAAAACTATGACCCCAGGCTGACCGTTCGTGAAACACAGGAAGCCATCAAATACATAAGAGATACCTTTCAGAAGGAACTTGGAAAGGAAATGAACTTAGAGAGAATATCGGCTCCCCTGTTCGTAGACAGAAACAGCGGCTTAAATGATAACTTAAACGGAGTAGAACGGCCGGTGCAGTTTGATCTTGCCGGGATTCCGGGACAAACCATGGAAGTGGTCCATTCTCTGGCCAAATGGAAGCGCATGGCCCTTTATGAATATGGATTTCAGCCCGGCGAAGGACTTTATACAAACATGAACGCCATCCGGAGAGATGAAGACTTTGACAACCTGCACTCCTGCTACGTGGATCAGTGGGACTGGGAAAAAGTGATTACCAGAGAGGAACGCAATCCGGATACATTAAAGCAGACCGTAAGAACCATCTTTAAGATCATCAAGCATATGGAACATGAAGTGTGGTACAAATACCCCAACGCGGTAAAACATCTCCCGGAAGACATTACCTTTATCACCTCCCAGGAACTGGAGGACCGCTACCCATCAAAAACACCGAAGGAGCGGGAAAACTTAATCACCAGAGAATACGGCTGTGTCTTCCTTATGAAGATCGGTGACAAATTAAAAAGCGGAGAGCCTCATGACGGAAGAGCTCCTGATTACGATGACTGGCAGTTAAACGGGGATATCCTGTTCTGGTTTGAACAGTTAAACTGTGCCCTGGAGATATCCAGCATGGGCATCCGTGTGGATGAGACTTCTCTGGCAGAACAGCTGAAAAAGGCCGGCTGCGAGAACCGCAGCCAGCTTCCTTACCACAAAATGCTCTTAAACGGAGAACTTCCCTGCACCATTGGAGGAGGCATCGGACAATCACGGCTCTGTATGCTTCTCCTTGACCGGGCCCATGTGGGTGAGGTACAGGCCAGCATCTGGCCGGAGGAAATGAGGGAGATCTGTAGGAAAAACAAGATATTTCTTTTATAATTTCATTTAAAAGGATTTACCATTGGTAATTTATCATTTCCTCATTTTTCTTATATAAAGTCATTACGGACCGATATATTATAAAGAAAATACAAAGGGGGGGGGACATGTTATGTACATTGGAAAATTGAGTGCATCGTCTGGGGATTTGCATATCCAGTCCATAAACCGTTCAGCTGCACTTAAAAACCGTGTTTTAAATGGTAAAAAAGAGGAAAATACTCATATCGATACGGTCACAATTTCATCCACAGGAAAAAAGCAGAGTATGATCGAACAGTTGCTAAAACAAAAGGAATTATTACAGGAACAAAAACAATCCCTGCTAAATTCCGCAGCGGAAAGCAAAGCTTCCGGTCTTGACGCAAAGCTAAAGGATTATGAACAGCAGATGAAAGACATTGACCAGCAGATTAATGAGCTTCAAACCGACGACATGACAGGCAAAAAAGAGGATGACAAGGCAGATACGGGTTACAAAGAACCTAAAACAAAAGAAGATATTCAAAAGGAACAATTAGGTAATCTGAACGCATTGTCCAATGGAACGAATCAGGCAAAGGTTATTGCCTCAGTAAAAAATAGAATTGACGGAAATATCAGTGTCCTGAGTTCTGAAATTCATTACGGGCTTGGTAATACTTCATCTAAGATAGAAAAAATTATGGCTTTGGAACGCCAGTCCAAAAAACTGCCATCTGAAATCGCAGACAAATTAGGAGAATCTATGGAGTCTATTACTGCAATGACTGAGGATGCGTCAGAACCTGGCAGCCAGGAAGTTCCTGTAGCCTCTACCGTGTCCGATAAATAACAGTATTTAATAAATGCCGGTTTCAATTATGTCAACCAGAAAAGAGGCAGAAGGGGTGAGGCATCCACATAATCTCGAAGAGATGCCATTCCTCTTCTGCCTCTTTTCCTATGGGGCAGGAATTGTTATGTAATCCACTTATTTTCCATTTAAATATTCCATAATACCCATGTGAATGGTCCATGCCACCCGGTCCTGATATTCATCAGACTTTAATAAAGCCGCTTCTTTCCAGTTCGTCAAAAATCCGCATTCTACAATTACAATCGGAGATTTTACATGAAGGAGCAGATAATAATTATCGTTAGGTTTCGGCAGTCTGGTGTTTTTTTCTCCCAGAACATAATCAAACCGTTCCTGTAAAATCTCAGCCAGCCGTTTCCCTTTTTCCGATTTCTTATAATAAAATACCTGTCCTCCGGAAATCTCCTCCTGATGATAGCTGTTCTGATGAATGCTGACAGTAAGAGCCGGGTTGACTTCATTGATAATATCACACCGTTTTGTCATATCGGCCATCTTTTTTCTGTTGTCTTTTTCCGTATAAAGTCCATTATCATTCTTTCTTGTAAGCACAACTTCCACATCAGATGCTTCAAGATATTTTTTCAGCCGGTTTGCGATCTGTAAATTGATGTCCTTTTCCAGAGTTCCATCGATCCCGATCTTTCCCGGATCATTTCCACCATGTCCGGCATCGATCACAACGACTGGTTTTTCTTTTCCAGCCTTTACACTGACCCCTGCCGTCATCTTCCCGGCATGGCTTGAGATTACATAGACCAATACCAGCAAAATCACCGCCATAAACGGTTCCCATTTTTTTAATTTCACATTCTCTACCTGACACTTATTCTTAATGAATTATATCTTTCAGTGAAATAAAAAAGAACTGTTTAAGACGACTTTCCCATCATTCTGCATTCAATACATTGTAGTCCCTGATTCCATCAGCTGTAATCCACTCCAGATACTGGGACAAAATGCTTTGGTATCCCTCCTCCATCCACATCTTATACCCTGTCTTTTTCATGGCATTCTCCCGTATATCCACTACTTTTCCTGCAGAGCAGGCAGCACTCAGTTCCGCATAGACCTTTGCCATCTGGTCTCTCTGGTATCTGGTCAGGCCTTTCATGGATTCCAGCCGGTCAAATTCATCCTGAGCTTCATTATAAAAGACCTTGCTTAGAAACCTCTTTCCGTAATCTTCAAAATTCAAAAGATTTTTATCGGTGTTTCCTGTACTCTGAGCCCAGGCCTTCATATCAAGGGCCTGGGTATGATAGCGGAATTTGCCATCCTCATCATAGTTCAATACTCCATACTGGCATGGAGGCGTCGATAAGGAACCGGTAACTATCTCATAGATTCCGGAATCCTCCGATGACCGCTTATAATGCTGGACATGCAGATGACCGCTTAGATACAAAGGCACCTCCCAGCTTTCCAGCTGGTCAATCAACTGCTCACTGTGTTCTATGGTACAGTCCTGCAGATAAACTTCACTTTCATCAAGAAGATTATGATGGCTTACGGGAATCACCTTCATTCCCAGCTCATAAGCTGCTTCCATCTGTTCTTCAATCCAGTCATAGGTATCGTCCCGTACCATTCCGCCGACCAGATTCTTTGGCTCATACTGGCAGGTATCAAGCATCATAGCTCTGGTGGAGTCATTGATCTGGTAAACATAGCTTAATGACGCACAATCCCGGCTGACTGCTTCATTGTAGCCGAAATCCTGATATATTTCTTCAAACTCCTGAGAGGTGATCGACTGTGCCTGCTGGGAAGTATCACCGGTAAACCGGGCAGCCAGAGGATTGTTAATGTCATGATTTCCGGGCATGACAATGACAGGAATCCCGGCAGCTTCTATCTCATGAAGCTTTTCTGCAAATTCCTTATGGCTTTCCTTTTCGCCATTAAAGGTTAAATCTCCACTGAGAATTACAATATCGGGATGTTCTTCCTTCACCTTTGCAATAAACGCATCTGTGATCTCCCAGATATACTGCATGGCCTTTCCATCGCCGTGATTCACTGTATATTGGAAGCTTTCCTGTAAATCCGTTAAATCCTTTGCCAGATAATGCATATCCGAAGCAACCATGATTTTTGCGCTTTCTTTCTCTAAAGCCGCTTCCGTTGCCGGGCTTTCCGTGGGCTTAACAATGGCTTCTGTGGCCTGGGACCGGGTGGCAGCAGGAGTTTCCGATACCTGCTGCCCGTCCGAACACCCGGTGGACACACATATGGCTGCGAACAACGCTGCCAATAGGAACCTGTTTTTCATGACCTGACCTTCCTGTCTATTCGTTTCTTAATAATTCGTTTCTTATGATTTGTTTCTTATGATTCATTTCTTACTGTCTTCTGCTTATTTCTTTTCCAGCTGAACTACGTCCCATATATCTGCCGGTTCAAATCCCAGCTTCCAGCAGGCCACTCCTGCCAGATCATACTGTCTGATCAAATCCATCTTAAGCCCGAGGGAGCGTTCTTCTTCCATCCAGATTTTTTTAAGACCTTCCTCTGTCTGCAGTTCCCCATAATACTGTCCGGATTCCTCCAGCCAGTTAAGCTCCACCTGATTCTCACTGACCCATTCTTTGGCTTTTGCAATGCCTAAAGAGGAGGAAGAGGTCTTATTGTCACTGTCCAGGGTCCATACTCTGGTATAAAAGGGAATTGCCTGTATAATCTTTTCTTTAGGCACCTCTAAAAGCGTATCTTTGATTCCGTTTCTGACATATCCGATGGAGGCTACAGAACCGGCATCTCCTCCGGCGTAATGCTCATCATATCCCATAATGATCACATAATCAGCCACGACTGCCTGCTCCTTCCGGTTATAGAACTGGTTGCCCGGCATTGGAACATAGTTATCTACGGAAAGGACTATCCCTTTCTCTCTGCAGGAAACGGACAACTCCCGGATAAACTGGATATAAGGAACTCCGGCCTCTTCTTTAATTCCTTCAAAGTCCAGATTGATTCCGTCAAATCCATATTTTTCTGTTTCCGCCATCAAAGACTCAATGAGCCTGCGTCTGGTGGAGGTCTTTGACAAAAGAATCTCTGTATTTACATCCTTACTGAAATTGCTGATAAGGGCCCACACCTTCAGACCTTTGTTATGCGCCTTTTTTACGTACTCCGCATCAGCCAGGGAGCGGTAATTGCCTTCATTATCTGTAAGCTCATACCATGTGGGTGATATGACATTGACCCCTTTTGTATTGGCGATTACGCGGTCAAAGGAGGCATTCCCGTCGGGAGTAGTCATCTGATGCCAGGCAAGGCACACCGGCTCATCCATAACAATATTTTTATAAACAGGAGCTTCAAACGTGCTGACAGGATTTTCACTACTGAGCTTACCAAGACGGCGGTGTTCCACATAACCAACAAAGCCATCTTCTGTCCGGACCTTATCCCAGCGTTTCATGGATTCTAAAACCGTGACCTTACTCCCCTTTGATATCCATGTCACAACAGGGCTCTTCACGCCTCCCTTGACCCGGATATTGCCATTTTTCTTAACCGTTGCCACATTTATGGAATCCCACTTGTTATTAATAAACATTCGTTTGTTCTGTGCACCGTCGTAGGCTGCCACACGGATATCTGTATAATTGGCCACCAGTCCCACGGATAAATAAACATTGTCTTCGCTTACCCATATCAGAGGCTTTCCAGTGGTTCCCTTCGTGGTATGATCTGCATATACAATGGAATCCGGCAATGCATATACCAATAGCTTCTCACTGGTGTCCCAGTAAAACCGTTCATTCAAGGTACTGTTCACCCAATCAATAGGAAGATAGGTCTGCCCTTCCTTAAAAATCCCTTTTGCTTCCTGTAATTCTTCATTTAAATAAAGGGCTACTTCATTGTCCTTTACGCCAAGCAGTTCTGTCCTGTCGGCCTGCTCATCCGTGGGGATATAGCGTTCTAAAAACCGGACTCCGAAAAAGCCGGCAATTACCAGCAAAATCAATCCCAGCGCCGCGAGAACGGGCACAGCTTTCCTATTCATCAGCTTTCCTCCTGCTATTGGATCGTATCATTTTATCTTTGTAGTAGATTTTCTTTTAGATTATATCACACTTCTTCATTTTTGAAATTTACATTTTCATTACGTTAAATATCCCCTGATCCCACCCTGATGTGCGCGCAAAGCCAGTTTCAGGCTGAAGACGGCATCCGAACCCACACATCCCTTTTTTTGCCGAAAGCTAGCGGTTATAGATTTTATCAAATCTTATTTCCTGCAGCTTTCCGGTCTTTTCATCCGGAATATAATCGGCCATATAAACGCAATCATCCTCCCTTACCTCAAAAATCTTACTCCAGTCTTCCTCGGGAAGTTCCTCCCCATCAATTAAAATGGTAATTCCCTGTTCCCGGTATCTTTTAAGCCCTTCCAGATATTGGTCTTTTTTTGAACTCTTCTCCCGCTCTCTGGCATCTTCTTTTTTCATCTGTATCTCCCCTGTATCTTTTCTTTTGTATGGAGGCGCAAGAGAGGACCACAAGGATTTATTCGTGACAACCGCCTCTCCCTGCCTTAAAATAACCTCTGGTAAAACTTAAGCACTTCTGCTGTGACAACAAACGCATCTACTGAAACTGGAATTCTCCGGACCGGGTGTTTCAGCCTCTTTTCCATATTTTTTCTGGCTTCTTCGCTTCCAAAGCACACGAAGGTCTCCCAGCTTTTCTCCGCTTTTTTCCCTTTCCCTTCAAACTCCAGAAATGCTTCCATCTGCCACTCACTTAAGCTCCCCAGAACAAACTGTCTGTCACATCTTAAAAATTCTTCCAGATTTCCTTCTCCTACCGTTCCGTAATCCACAATTACCGTCTGGCAGCCGGACTTTTTACACAGCAAAAGGGTATTGATCCCCGCCTGTCCATAATAATCCACCTCCAGAACACGAAATACTCCGGCCTTCCCTTTTTCTTCCGTGCAGACCTTTCTCATACCGGCAAAATCTCCATGGCTGTTCCATTCCAGAACCGCACAACGCTTTCTTTGCACGCCGCTTAAATATCCTGCTGTCATGACCGCAAAATGAGTCACTCCAACACATCTGCCTGTGCCTATTATGCCGATGACCTGCTGGTTTTCCGTATTTTTGCGGTGTTTTCGTATGGACCATATGGATTTTTTCTTTCCCATCATGAGATTCTATCCTTTCTGAAAGTCTTCCTTTTCTTCCTTAACATCCAAAACACCAGCTGTTTCAGCCAATTCACAGACCTTTCAAGCCCTGGTATTATCAAACTTTTTTCTTCCAGGATTCTGGCTGTCAGTGCTTTGTAAAATACTACGGACTCTCTGTTTAAGGCAAATGGATCAGGATCATAAGGCGCCCGAAAACAACGGGATGCCAGTACCCCTTCCGGTAAATGGATTTTGCTACTAAAAGACGCATGGTTGTAGACAATTACGTAAGGCAATCCTTTTGCGGCCACCTCACTCGCCACACGTTCCGACTCCATTCTGCTCCAGGGGCTTCCGTCACATACCAGAATCACCACGTCAGGCCCTTCCAGAAAAACGCCTTCCCCCCAATTTCCGTAATCCTGAATTTTTACTGCCGCAGGAGGTGCTTTTAGCTTTACCCCCTGACCATAAAAAGGTTTCCACACAAAACTACGGTACCGCAAAAGGCCATACTGGTCCCGCTTGACACCTGCGTAGTCTGAAAGTCCGATTCCCATGCCGGAATCATTTTTTTCTTCAAATACGTTGGGATATCCTTGATTTCTAAGATAAACAGACAGGCCGACGGCAATATGAGTCGTTCCGGCCCCTGATTTGCTCCCGAACAGAGCAATTGTAAGAGATGATGATTGCAGACGGTCTTTTGCAGCCGTTCCCATGTTATGAAGCTGTAAAAGCCTTTCCCCCAGCTCCTGTGCGGATGAATAACGTTCTTCCTTTTTCTCTTTGATACACCCTTTAATGACCGCAGACAGATCGGAATCCATAAACCGGTCCGGTTTGTAAGGCAGCTTTGGAAAAGATCCTGTATATAAATAATGAAGGATAGCACCAATGGCATAGATGTCTGTTCTCTCATCAAGGATTCCGTCTTTTCTATACTGCTCCGGCGCTGCACATCCAACGGTTCCATACCGTTCTCCGGGTATATTTGCCTCGTCAAGAGACGCAGCCAGGCCAAAGTCGATCAGTTTTACGGTATCATGGCACAACAACAGGTTCTTTGGCTGTAAATCCAAATGTAAAATAGGGTTTGGTCCTGCGAGATGCAGGTAATGAATGATGTTTGTCAACTGAATTCCATAGAATATGGTCAGTTCTTTAGACAAATGACCCTGCCGTTTTACAAGGTCAAATAAAGATTCTCCTTCCAGATACTCTTCAATTAAATAACTATAGGTTTCGTCTTCTTCTACGTCATAAACAATGGGGATTCCGGGATAACGAAGCTCCTTTAGAACAAGTGCTTCCTTTCTGAAATGATCATAATTGAGAAAGCTTTTGGGTACCCGCTTGACCGCACGGTATTCCTCAAGCCCAAGATGAACCGCCAGAAAGACTGTACCTGCCCGGCCGGTTCCCAAGATGCCGCATATCTGATATTTGCCAAACAGAACGGCGCTGATTTAAGCCACCTCCTTTTTGCCTGTCCAATATCATCTCTTGAAATACATTCTAATTCATTCTTTCTTTTTTATCAACTACTTTATAAAATTTTTATTGGTGCACTGGATTTAGTGTCACCTCCCTTCTTAGGGAGGCCCACCACCTTATACACGGTTATCTCATATCACTATGGTAACATATCCCATTTTAACGTGTAATTACTATTCCAGGCAGTCGGCCCAATAACCGTTCTGCTGCTTTTTTTCGCCTTTATTCCTTTACCCGCTGTCTCCTTGTGGTTTATTTTACTTTTGGAAACGGATATTCCGATCCATAACCATTGATACCCAAACCGCCACATGGAAGCTGCAGAGAAAATACAGGAATTAGTATCAAATCAGTATCATGTAAAAAATAAAACATGAAAATCCCATGAAATACATAGGATACCCGGTTTTTTGCATATAAACCTTAAATTTATATAAATTTTTTCACATAGTAATTGCCTTTTTGCTATATTATATAGTATAGTTATTTTGAGGAAGTATGTAATATTATCCACCATTTTTAAAAGAACAGGAAGTGATCCTATGAAGATAGAACGTATCAGTGAAAATCAGATCCGTTGTACGCTTACCAGCTTTGATTTAAGTGCCAGAAACCTTAATTTAGGCGAGCTTGCTTACGGCAGTGAAAAAGCCCGCAACCTGTTCCGCGAGATGATTCAGAAAGCCTCTAACGAAGTGGGATTTGAAGCAGAAGACATTCCTCTCATGGTAGAAGCAATTCCGTTATCCAACGAAAGTGTGATGTTAGTCATTACAAAAATCGACGATCCGGAAGAATTAGATACAAGGTTTGCTAAATTTTCACCATCAACCGACGAAGACTTGGATTCTATGCCAGGAGATCTGGCAAACGAGCTTTTGGAAGGTGCTGACGGCCTCTTAAGTCTTTTGGGAATCGATAAAAAAGAGGAACCGGAAGCACAAAAACCAAAAGAATCGTCATATGCTTCCTCAATAAGAATCTATTGTTTTCAAAGTTTAGATCAGATATCTAATGCCGCAAGGGCTATCGGACAGGTTTACGATGGCGAGAATACATTATATAAAAAGCCGGGTACCAGACAGTACTACCTGGTGATTCGCAACTCTCCTGAAAAATCTTTGGATTTCAGCCGCGTCTGCAACCTGCTTGCAGAATACGGTTCCAAGATCCGGCAGGATTACGCTTCTGAAGCGTACTACAAGGAACATTACGAGGTTCTGATTGAAGGCCATGCCCTTCAGTCTCTCTCCAAACTTTAACCCGTTCCTTTGTTCATAGTACTTCATCACACATCAAAATGAGGTTCGCCCCTTGAAAAAGGGGCGAACCTCATTTTTAAAATTCTATATGCTCTTCCTGAAAAAAGGAGGATATTAACTCTAACGTGGCATCCGTTTCTTTGCTGGCAGTCATAATCCAGTTATGGGCCATTCCGGCACCTTTCTTGTAGATGATTTCTGTTCCCTCCAGCGCTCCTGCCTTTTCCGCCAGTAACTCACAATCCGGCGTAAGCACCTCCTCGGTTCCGGAAAATATAAGAATCGGCCCCAGATGATTCCAGTCCCCATGAATCGGAGATACAAAAGGATGATCCGGCTCTAAGGGGCCGCAGTATCTGGCTCCTGCTGCCTTTAATGCTTCAACCGGAAGAATGTAATCCGTTTTCTGGGCAATTTTAATTCTGGGATTGCTTAAGGTGATATCCAGCCAGGGAGATACCACTGCCGTCTTCACCGGCATAGGCATATTTCCCATATCCCGCAGCTCCTGCAAAAAGGAAAGTGCAAGCCCGCCGCCGGAAAAATCTCCGAACAGATAAAATTCATCGGCTGGATACTCACCGGTCAAACGGTTATAGGCATTCAGCAGACACTGGTGAGCCGTAAGTGCCGTATATTCAGGAGCCAGGGGATACTGAAAGATGGATACCCGCATCTGTTCTTCTTTGGCAAAATATTCAGCGATTTCCCGGCTCCGCCCTGTGGGTTCCAGGGTGTAGGCTCCGCCCGGCAGCATGAAAATATGGGTATTTTTTGTATAGCTGCCATTGACAGTGACTCCGTAAAAACCATCCACGTTCCAGGTCTTGACCCGCACCTTTTTTGTAAAACGTCCAATATCCAGTTCCCCGCTCCCCCGTTTTGGCTGTTCCAGCTCAAGTGCCATTTTCTTATCCGCTTTTTCCATTCTGGCAAAAAACTTTGACATCTTAGCCTTTAAACTCATGGTATAAAACTCCCCTTTCCCGCATTTACAGCATTAAGAATTCCTGCAGACTTTATTGAGCTTCTTCAATTCATATATAACAAACTGGCTGACAATGAACGCAGAGACAATATCAGCCGCCGGTCCTGCAAACAGCACTCCATCAAGTCCATAGCGAAGCGGCAGGATCAGAATGAGCGGTATCAAAAGCAAAAGCTGCCGCAGCATAGATAACACAGAGGCCTTTAAAGGCTGTCCGGTGGACTGGAAATAGCTGGTCACCACTACCTGAAAACCGGCAGTAAAAATTCCAAGCATATACACCTTTAAGCATTTGACCGCAAACAGGGTAAATTCCACCTCCTGAGTGCCGAACATACTTAAAATCTGTCCTGGAAACAACTGGCAGGCAAGCCAGCCTGCCACAGAAACTGCGGTAGATGCAAAAGCTGCAAGAAGAAACGTTTTCCTTACCCTCTTTGGCTTATTTGCTCCCTTGTTAAATCCAAGGATCGGCTGTGAACCGATACCGATACCAATGCAGAGAGACACAAGTGTCATGCTGATCTTATTGACAATGCCCATAGCACTCAATGCCACATCACCGCCAACTTCCGAATGGTTTCCGTAAAACACCAGGGAATTGTTCATCACCACCTGAAAAATGGTGGAAGCCACCTGAGTGATTCCGCTGGATATTCCAAGAGGAAGCGCTGACCGGAAGATATAAGGATCAATGCGCATATATTTTCTCCGGAATCTCATATTCTTTCCTCTGCGGATAAAATAGGATACCAAAAATGCTGCGGAGATAAACTGTGAGGTTATGGTCGCTAACGCAGACCCGCCGACCCCCCAATGAAGGATAAAAATATAGATAGGATTTAAAATCGTATTTAACACAGCGCCTACAAGGATTGCATACATGGACAGGGCCGGGCTGCCATCGGTTCTTGCCATGTTGCTGAGTACCACGGCAATCATGTTAAAAGGAGTACCAATAAGCATTATAGAGGTATACTCCCTCGCATATCCCAGGGTGTTGGCAGACGCTCCAAACAGCTTCAGCATGGGATCCAGAAACAGAAAGCCAAGAACCATGACAACGATACTGGATATAACGGTCAGCACAAATACCGTACCAAGGGTCTTTTCTGCTTCTTCTTCCTTTTTTTCTCCCAGCTTAATGGCTGCAAAGGCACTTCCTCCTGCTCCCAAAAGGGTGCACAAAGCCAAAACAATGGTGACGATGGGAAATGCGATGGTAGTCGCTGCATTGCCCAGATATCCGATTCCCTGTCCGATAAAGATCTGGTCTACGATGTTATAAATTGAATTCACCAGCATGGAGATGATTGCCGGCATGGCAAACTGCATCAGAAGCTGTCCGATTGGTTTATATCCCAAGGGGTTGTCCCCTTGTGTTATCTTATTTTGTTCCATACAATATGTTATTCCTTTCCTTTTCGGTCTATCATGTGATTCCGGGCATTCTCCGCCATTCTCTTAAGAATCTGCTGTGCCCCGTCACGCTCCTCTTCTGTAAAACCCTCCAAAATTACGTTTTCCCAATCCTCCACGCATTCCCATGTCTTTGCTACCACCGGCTCCGCTTTTTCCGTCGCAAAAATCCTGCGCACCCGCTTGTCCTCTGTCCCCGTTTCTGTCAGAACATACCCCTCTTCCTCCAGCTTCTGGACTGCCCGTGTAGCCGTAGCCTTATCAAAATGTCCAAAAGACGCCAGCTCCTGCAGATTCATACCTGGATTCTTATAAATCTGCAATAAAAAAAACTGTTGTCCACAGCCAATCTGATACAGTGATAATTCGTTTGCATAGTACATATTATTCAGCCTCTGGAGCATCGAGATATATTTCCCGATTTCTCTGTGTTGGCTCATGTATGTCACCTCCAGCCATTCTGTATTCTGCCTTGTTTCGCAAATGGTGATAAACAGCATATCACATATTAGTTGCATTCGCAACCATTATTTTTCACAAGAAAAACCGGACGATTTCATCCGGTTTTTTCTATATTATGCTTTTTCAATCATAAAAAGGAGTGAAGCAAAATCTCCAATATCCTTTGAAAAAAGAGCTCTGTCTATAGGAATTCCAGCATACATCAGCTGATTTCCATAAAAGATTCCGTCTTTACCCCATAAGGAAACCTTATATGGCATTTCTTCGCAAAGCCCCTTTAACTTAAGCTTTAACCAGCCTCCGTTTGCAGGGTTCAATACCTGATAATAAGAAACAATGGCACGGTCCTTTTCCTGCGACACCACCATCCATGCCGTATCATTTCCTTCAAAAGGACTTTTCAGCCGGTAAAATACCCCCTGATGCAGAAGCTTCCGGTTCGCCTTATAAAAGGAAATCTGTTCCTTTACTACCTTTATTTCCTCATCCGTCAAGCGGTTTAAATCCAGCTCATAACCAAACGCTCCAAAAAAGGCCACATCTCCTCTGGTTTTTAAATTAGTCATACGGTGGACCTGGTGATTTGGTACAGCAGAAATATGAGCGCCAATACTGGATATGGGATAAACCATGCTGGTTCCATACTGGATTTTTAACCGGTCCACGGCATCCGTATTGTCGCTGCACCATGCCTGGGGCGCAAAGAAAAGCATTCCCGGATCAAATCTGGCGCCGCCGCTGGCACAGGACTCAAACAGGATCTTTGGGAAATCCCGGATCAGTCTTGTGTACAGGTCATAGACTCCGAGAATGTATTTGTGCATCACCATTCCCTGCCTTCCGGCATCGGTTCCTTTGGAATAGCACTCTGTCAGATACCGGTTCATATCCCACTTGATGTAGGAAATCCGGGCATTACCAATGACCTCCTTTAACATGCCATAAACTGCATCCACCACTTCTTTTCTGGAGAAGTCCAGCACATGCTGCCGCCTGCTTGGAGTCTCATACCGTCCGGGAACAGATAATATCCAATCTGGATGGGCCTCATAAAAACGGCTGTTTTTATTGACCATCTCCGGTTCAATCCATAACCCGAAGGATAAGCCCATGGCTTCAATTTTTTCAGACAGGCCGCGGATGCCGCCAGGAAGCTTTTCCTTGTTGACGAACCAGTCGCCCAGACTTCTGTCATCGTCGTTGCGTTCTCCAAACCAGCCGTCATCTAAGACAAACAGCTCCACACCGGTTTCTTTTGCCTTTTTGGCAATGGATAATATCTTTTCTTCATTGAAGTCCATGTAGGTGGCTTCCCAGTTATTTAAAAGCACCGGCCGTTCCCGGTCTCTCCAATATCCTCTGGCAAGCCTTGTTCTGTACAGGCGGTGATAGACCTGGCTCATAAAGTTTAAGCCCTGTTCCGAATAAACCATAACGAGCTCCGGCGTCTGAAAGGACTCCCCGGCATGTAACGGCCATTCCAGGGTATCCGGATGGATTCCCATAAGAATTCTTGTGGTGTCATGGGAACAGACCTCCGCCTGCCCCAGAAAGCTGCCGCTGTATACCAGGCTGAACCCGTATACTTCTCCGCTGTGTTCCGTGGTTTCCCTTCTGGCAAGGGCCAGAAACGGGTTATGCTCTGCACTGCTGATTCCTCTCATGCTGTAGACTGCTGTGATCCCCTGTTCCAGCGGACGTCTCTTTACGTACCGCTCCCTTGACCATGCACCCGACAGCTGGATCATATCATAATCACTGTCAGGCAGATCCACCCCACCGCTCATTGCCGCTGTCAGAACAATGGATTCCTTCCCGCTGTGGTCAAACCGGGCATTTCTCGTAAGTACCGGCATATCTTTCCATATGGTATACGTAAGAATCAGGTCTGTATCCATTACCTCATCATGCAGCAGGATCTTTAAGGTCTCAGCTTCTTTTTCCGATTCCACATACGTGGAGGGCAGGGGTTCGATGGACGGCTTTCCATCTTCTATGGAATGTGACACATAGGTAAAGCCAGTGATCCTGCTGCCATTTTCCTGCTTGATCACACAGGCTCCATACCGGTAGTCTCCGGTGCCGTAAGCCGGATACTCCTGCTTTGTGTACTGGAGACACAAGTCTACCGGCCGGGAACAGCTGATGGCCGCGTGGGGACGCTCTCCCGTTTCAAATAAATAAGCAAAGGAATTCCTGTCCGTAATGCGTTTTCCATAATAGAGATTGCCAAGCTGTCCATTCCCCATAATCTGAATGATATAGCTGAAATATTCATTGGACAGATGGAACTGTCTGGCTTCTTCGTGGTAAATAATTGGCATAGTGTAAGCTCCTTTTACAATTTTCCTCCGGATGTTGCAATTCCTTCCATGAACTGCTTCTGAAATAAGAGGTATATGATGATCATGGGAATACAGGCCAGCAATGACGCTGCCATCAATTCCGGATAATTTGTTACAAACTGTCCCTGCAGCTTTGCAAGGGCAGCTGATAAGGGCATGGTGTTCTGCTCCGTATTGACCACCAGAGGCCACATTAAATCCTTAAATGCAAACAATGCGGTAAATATCCCCAGCGCCACCATAGAAGATCTTGTAAGGGGCGCCATTATATAAAGAAAGGTCTGCCCGATATTACATCCATCAAGTCTTGCGGCTTCTTCCAGAGAAGCCGGCAGCGCCATGTATGCCTGCCGGAGTAAAAATGTTCCGAAAGCAGTTACCAGCCCCGGAAATAGAAGGCCAAACCAGCTGTTTAACATTCCAAGCCTGCTTACCATTAAATACTGAGGAATAATAAAAATCTGGGTGGGAACCATCATCTGGAACAGAACCAGGGAGAACGCAAGATTTTTTCCTCTGAAATGAAGCCGTCCAAAGGCATACCCTGCCGTAGTGGCTGTAAAAACAGCACAGAAGACCCGTCCTGCAATCAATACTAACGTGTTCCAGTACAAACGGAAAAAGTTCATTTTCCCCGTAACCGACAGAAATGCATCCGTTCTCCAAATGGTCGGAAAGATGATAAAAGGATTCATCTGGGTTGCTTCCGAAGTACTCTTAAAAGCCGTTAATATCATCCATAGAAAAGGTACCAGCATAATGACGGACCCTGCAAAAAGAATCACGTAAATAAGGCTTGCCTTTAATTTTCTGCTCTTATCCATCCTTTTCTCCTCTCCTTACCCATAATTTACCCACTTCTTCTGACACACCACCTGAATTGCCGTAATGACAAGAATGACCGCAAGAAGGAGCATGACAATGGATGAGCCGTACCCTTTATTTCCTTCTATAAAGGAATATTTATAGAAAAGATAGACCAGAGACTGTGTCTTTTCCAGTGCCGGATTGCTTTTGTCCATCATCATATAGATGCTGTCAAATACCTGCATGGCTCCGATCACTCTGGTTACTGTCACAAAGAACATGGTCGGGGAGATCAGGGGCAGGGTGATATAAAAAAACTGTTTCACTCCGCTTGCACCGTCAATCTGGGCCACCTCATAATAATCTCTTGGAATCTCCTTTAACCCTGCAATAAAAAGCACCATGTTATAGCCGATTACAGACCATATTCCTACGACTGCTACCGATATATAGGCGATATGCGGATTGGATATCCAGTTTACGGAAGAAATCCCCATACGGTCAAGCAAATGATTCAACAGCCCGAACTCCGAATTATAAAGCCACCTCCACACCATGGCAACTGCTGCCGGAGCTGCCACCATCGGCAGAAAGTATATGGTTCTCCATACCGATTTTCCCTTTATCTTTCCATCCATCAATACGGCCAGCAAAAGTGCGGCGGCGATGGAAACGGGCACCTCCACCAAAGCATATTTACAGGTATTTATAAGCGCCTGCCATACGGCGGCATCTTTGAAAAGTTTTTCATAGTTTTGAAATCCAATGAAAATATTGCCTTTCCCAAATGCACCGGTCTTAAAAAAGCTCTGGAAAACGGTCTGGAAAATCGGGATGATGTTTAAAATCACCAGACCGGCCATGGTGGGAAGCAAAAACAGCCACCCCCATAAAAATTCACTTCTGGCCCGCCTGGATCCCTTTAATTTTATATTCATGCAGCTCCTCCTTGCATTTTCCTACTCCTCCGCCAGAATGGCATTCATCTCCTGATCGATCTCCTTACACACCTCCTCTGTGCTCTTTGTTCCGTTCCAGGCATCGATCAGCTTCTCATGAATCATGTTGCTCCATGCAAGAGTGGATTTTGAATACGGACGGATCACCAGATCATCCATCATATCCAGATAGGCCTTTAAGTGAAAGTCCGGATAGGCTTTTACCCAGTTTTCTGTGGTTCCTTTGTATGCGGAGATAACCACACCAAGGTCTGACTGCTTCTGCTGCGCTTCCTTGGAGCCCATATATTCAATCAGCTTCCAGGCTTCCTCCGGCATGGAAGTGTTGGCCGATGCGGCCCAGCCAAGCCCGTTGTAGATGGTGGCTCTTCTGCCGGTTTTCCCACCCTTTGGAAGTACGGCAATGTCACAATTAGCTTTTACATAGTCATTGTTGCAAAGCTCCGCAAGCATCCAGGAGCCCTGTGTGATCATGGCCACCTTTCCCGCTTCAAATAATGCCTCTTCCGTATTCTCAGCAATCACCTCATAAGGCGGTGCATAACCGGCCCTCATAAGATCGGTCAGAAAGGTCAGGGCTTTAATGGTCCCTTCCTGACTGAATCCGGAGGTTTTCTTGTCATCACTTATTACATAACCACCCATATCGTAAACAATGTTGTTCCAGCCTGCCTGGTCATTGGTGGGCCTGATGGCAAATCCATACTGGCTTCCATCGGGTTTGGTCAGCTTTTTTGCAGCTTCTGCAAAAGTATCCCAGGTCCAGCTTTCATCCGGATAACCAATTCCTGCTTCATCAAACATGGTCTTATTGTACCAGAGGGCAATGGTATCAATATCTTTTGGAACCGCATATTGCTTTTTCCCTTCCCAGTTATAGATTTCCACGATTTCTTTTGGGAATTTATCCATCTCAAGTCTGTCACTGGACTTGATCCTGTCCGTCAAATCAAGCAGCATCTCGTACTGGGAGTACCTAGCGATCTCATTGGAATGCATCCAGAACACATCCGGAAGGGAACCTCCTGTTGCTCCTGCTTCCAGCATGGTCCAGTACTGTTCCCATGGAGTCACCTGAATCTGAGCCTTAATCCCGGTCTCTCTGGTAAAGTCATTCATTATCTCTGTCAGCCCCGGCTCCTGATTCTTATCCCAGATTGCTACCGTAAGAGTCCCTGCCCCTGGGGCCTTTGCCGGTTCTTTGGAGTTATCCGCCTCCTGCTTTGCATTCCCGGAAGCGGAAGATACCGGATCTTTTGCAGCCTGCCGGCTGGTGCAGCCCATAAGCACTGCCGCAGCAATTGCTGCCGCAGCCACTGTAAATCCCCATTTACGTTTCATTTTGCTACCTCCCAATCACTTATTATTTTATATAGTTTTTCTTTTTAAATCCAATACTTTTTGTATGTTTTTTATGTTATACTATAATTATATAAAAACATTTATACAAATAATATAGTTTTATGTGGCGGTTACATGGCATTTTGTTGCGTTTTTCAATTTTCACTTTTGAGCTGCTATGGATATGAAAGACGCAGCTCTTACGCTTGTAGAGACCATGGGAGCAGGCATATTAAGACTTTCTTTTCTTATATATAATTTGCAGGTCATAACGGCTTTGGGTATCATAGGCCCAATAGATATTGGAGAAAAATGTCTGACGGAACGGAGGTGGCATTTCATTGACTGAAAAACAAACGACCTACAAAAATGTTGCAGGATTCCGCTGTTTAAGAAATATCAAGCGGCAGACCAATGATCTGTTTTTAGTCCATTGCGGGATACAAAAGTGCTCAAAGGGCTACACCTATGATCACAAGATTCCCAACGAATACCATCTTCACTTCATTCTTGATGGAGCAGGCACTCTGATTGTCGGCGAAAAACAGTATGATTTAAAAACCGATGATATCTTTTTAATTCCCAAAGGAATCCCTATCCGCTATTATGCGGATTACGAAACCCCATGGGAATATATGTGGATCACCTTTGACGGAGAGATGGCAAAAGCCTATTTAAGTTATGCCGGCTTATCTGCCGGAACACCTGCCATTCATTCCCAGATTCCCACCCAGGTCTACATGCCCATGATCCAGAAGATACTGGATCTAAACCAGCTGACCTTTGTCAATGAGATCCGGCGTGTTGGATATTTATATGAAATCTTATCCACTTTGATTGAAATGCAGAGTTCCCTAAAAAAAAGCCGGAAAAAACAATACGATTATTCCATTGATACTTATGTGGAATATGCCCTCCAGTACATCAGATCCCATTACGACCACATCACCGTCCAGAACATCGCAGATTATATTGGAATCAACCGTTCCTATCTGACAGCTATTTTTAAAAAGAAGCTCCATGTGTCACCAAAGGAATATTTAATGAGATACAAACTTAACATCGCCGCCAGTCAGCTGACAGAAACCTCGTTATCCATTCAGGAGATCGCTGCCGCCATCGGATACGATAATCCTTTCACATTTTCAAAGATATTTAAACAGGAATATGGAATGAGTCCCAGACATTACCGGGAAAAGAAAAGGGAAAGCAAAAAACAGGAGGCCAGCCCTTACGGACCGCCTCCTTAAGCAAATTCATTATCTATCTGCCAGCACTTCGTTGATCTGGGAAACCAGAACATCGCAGTCTATTCCATGAACCATGCAGGCTTCTTCCAAAGATTCTCCCTGAGAGGAAGGACAGCCAAGGCAATGCATTCCTGAACGCATTAAAATCGGTGCGATACAGTCATCAACCTGAAGCAATGAGCCAATTAACATATCTTTATCAATTTGCATATTGTATACCTCCTTAAAAAATGTACATATTGTCTTTATAATATAATACTTTTCCTCCTAATACGCAAGACTTATTTGAATTGACACGTTTTGCTTTTGGTAACTTTTTCTCAATAATAAGGATTGACATTGTATACAGTATTCATATATAATGTATTCATACAAAGATTGTAGGAAATATAATCTTTGCTGACACCTGTTTTTTCATATCAATAAAAATAAAAGAACTTTTATGGAGGTACACTACTATGAGATCAGAATGGAGATCCTTTAAAGGCGGCGCCTGGGAACGTGAAATCAACGTCAGAGACTTTATACAGAAGAATTACACTCCCTATGACGGCGATGATTCCTTCCTTGCAGGACCAACCAAAGCAACGAAAGAGCTATGGGCACAGGTCCTGGAGTTATCGAAAAAAGAAAGAGAAGCCGGCGGCGTACTGGATATGGACACAAAAGTTGTTTCCACTCTCACTTCCCACGGTCCAGGTTACTTAAATAAGGAAACAGAAAAGATCACAGGCTTCCAGACCGATAAGCCATTCAAGCGTTCCCTGCAGCCTTACGGCGGCGTGCGTATGGCAGAAAAGGCCTGTGCCGACAACGGATATACCCTTGATCCTGAAATCAAGGAATTCTTTACCACACACAGAAAGACACACAATGCAGGCGTTTTCGATGCCTACACTCAGGAAATGCGTGACTGCCGTTCCAGCCATATCATCACAGGACTTCCGGATGCATACGGCCGTGGACGTATCATCGGTGACTACCGCCGTGTGGCTCTTTACGGAATCGACCGTTTGATTGAAGACAAAGAAGAACAGAAGAATACCACACCGAGCGCAATGACCGCTGACGTTATCCGGGACAGAGAAGAATTATCCGAGCAGATCCGTGCGCTTAAGGATTTAAAGAAGCTTGGTTCCATCTACGGCTTTGATATTTCCAAGCCGGCAGCAAACGTACAGGAGGCCATTCAGTGGACTTACCTGGCTTACTTAGCTGCTGTTAAGGAACAGAACGGTGCTGCCATGTCCCTTGGTCGTACTTCCACCTTCATTGATGTTTATGCAGAAAGAGATCTGGCAGAAGGAACCTTTACCGAGGAACAGATTCAGGAATTTGTGGATCACTTCATTATGAAGCTGCGCCTTGTGAAATTTGCCCGTACACCGGAATACAATGATTTATTCTCCGGAGATCCTACCTGGGTAACAGAATCCATTGGCGGTGTTGGTATCGACGGACGTCATCTGGTTTCAAAAATGTCCTTCCGTTATCTGCACACCTTAAGCAACCTTGGAACTGCTCCGGAACCGAACTTAACCGTTCTCTGGTCCACAAGACTTCCGGAAAACTTTAAACGTTTCTGTGCTAAGACCTCTATTGAATCCTCTTCCATCCAGTATGAGAACGATGATTTAATGAGAGTGACCCATGGCGATGATTATGCCATTGCCTGCTGTGTTTCTTCCATGAGAGTCGGCAAAGAGATGCAGTTCTTCGGTGCCCGCGCCAACCTTGCAAAATGTCTTTTATACGCAATTAACGGCGGTGTCGATGAGATCACAAAGAAGCAGGTAGGTCCAAAATACCGTCCGATCACTTCTGAATACCTGGATTATGACGAAGTGATGGAATCCTACAAGCAGATGATGAAGTGGCTGGCTTCTGTCTATGTAAACACATTGAACATCATTCACTACATGCATGACAAATACAGCTATGAGCGCATTCAGATGGCTCTTCATGATAAAGAAGTAACCCGCTGGTTTGCAACCGGAATCGCAGGACTTTCCGTTGTAGCAGATTCCCTTTCCGCAATCAAATTTGCAAAGGTAAAAACAATCCGCGACGAAAACGGCATTGTCACTGATTATGAAGTAGAAGGTGATTTCCCGAAATACGGCAACAATGATGACCGTGTTGACCAAATTGCCCATGATCTGGTTCACACATTTTTAACTTATGTAAAGGAAAACCATACTTACAGAAATGGTATTCCTACAACCTCTATCCTGACAATTACCTCTAACGTAGTATATGGTAAGAACACAGGCGCAACTCCTGACGGACGTAAGAAGGGCGATGCCTTTGCACCTGGTGCAAACCCAATGCACCACAGAGATACTCACGGTGCTGTCGCTTCCCTGGCATCGGTTGCAAAGCTTCCATTTAAGGATGCTCAGGATGGTATCTCCAATACCTTCTCCATCATTCCAGGTGCTCTTGGTAAGGAAGACAAGATTTTCTCAGGAGATTTAGAGGTTGATTTAGAGCTGGCTCTCAGCGAAGACCAGAAGTAAGGAGTGGCTGTTATGGCAGATCCGAAAAGCAAACAGATTGATGATATTGTCTCCATGCTTGATGAATTCATGACCGGTAACGGCGGACATATGAACATCAAGGTTACAGAAGACGGTACCATAAACGCCGATAAAACAATGGCGAAAACAGTAACTACCATGAATTCCACAGACTGCGGGGAGGGAGACCAGGCATGTAAAGTGCCTACCCTGTTCCTCGGTCTGGACCAGGAAGACTAACAACACACAGACGAATCAAATAAGGAGGATAACACAATGGCAAATATCAGCACATCTCAGATCAACAATCTTGTAAACTTATTAGACGGTTATGTAGAAGAAGGCGGACATCATTTAAACGTCAACGTCTTCACCCGTGAAACACTTTTAGATGCACAGCAGCATCCGGAAAACTATCCGCAGCTTACGGTACGTGTCTCCGGTTACGCAGTAAACTTTATCAAATTGACAAAGGAACAGCAGGATGAAGTCATTTCCCGTACGTTCCACGACAGAATATAAACAAAAGTAAAGAAGGCGGATCAATCATGACAGGACGTATCCATTCCATTGAAAGTTTTGGTACCGTTGACGGACCGGGTGTGCGCATGGTAGTCTTTTTCCAGGGCTGCCCCATGCGCTGCCAGTACTGCCATAATCCGGATACCTGGAAGATGGCAGGCGGTACGGAAATGACGGTTGAAGAAATTTTAAAGCAATATGAGTCGTCCCGGAACTTCTACCGGGGCGGCGGCCTGACGGCCACCGGCGGAGAACCTCTCATGCAGCTTGAGTTTGTAACGGAACTGTTTGAGGCTGCAAGAAAGAAGGACATTCATACCTGTCTAGACACCTCAGGGGTGACATTCCGGCGGGATGACAAAGAGCTCCTGAAAAAGATGGAGCGGCTCCTTGAATCCACCAGTCTTGTCATGCTTGATCTGAAACACATTGACAGCGAAAAACACAAGCCGCTGACTGGACATTCCAATGATAATATCCTGGACTTTGCACGGTATTTAGACGAGAAGTCTGTTCCGGTCTGGATCAGGCATGTGGTTGTTCCGGGAATTACGGATCATGCTTCCGATCTATACCGGCTTGGACGTTTCATCGGAGAGCTTAAGAACGTCAAAGCACTGGATGTTCTTCCTTACCATGACATGGGGAAGGTGAAATATGAAAGCCTTGGAATGGACTATCCGTTAAAGGATGTCCCCCCGTTATCACAGGAAGAAGGCATTGCAGCGAAGAAAATCATCTTAAGCGGGATCAGGGACACACGATTAGGCAAACCTAACCCTTCTTGCTCCTAAAATTATACATGAAATGCAGTGTTTTCTACTTGATTAATTTTTATTAATAGTATAAAATATAGAAAAATGTATAGAATATAAGGAGGTTATTTATCATGGCACGTGTTATTAGTGATGCTTGTGTTAGTTGCGGAACCTGCGAAGGTGAGTGCCCAGTAAGTGCAATCAGCCAGGGTGATTCTCAGTTTGTTATTGATGCTGATTCCTGCATCGATTGCGGCGCTTGCGAAGGCGTATGTCCAACTGGAGCAATTTCTGAAGCTTAATTATGAATACATAAATGCCTCTCCCTTTTGGGAGAGGCATTTTGTTGTATCTCCCGGTCTTCTGCCGTGATAAAAGAAAGGATGGTTTTTATATGAGAAAGCCTCTCATTGGTCTGACCCCTATTCACGATACCGATACTCATGATATTAAAATGCGTCCTACCTATCTAAAGGCGTTAAAAGCCGCTGGAGCCATTCCTGTGGTAATGCCCTTAGATGCTTCCGAAGATGATTTCAGGCAGCTTGCAGAGACATTTGACGGGTTCCTGTTCACCGGAGGCCCTGACGTTCACCCGTTTTTATTTGGAGAGGAAACACAGGCACACTGTGGTAATGTTTCTTATGAAAGAGATCAGATGGAACTTTCCCTGCTCCCTCTCATCATGAACCTTGGAAAGCCGGTTCTTGGCATCTGCCGGGGAATCCAGATCCTTAACATCGCCCTTGGCGGAAATATCTGGCAGGATATACCGTCTCAGGTAAAGCAGGACTTCCCCATCGCCCATTCCCAGCCTTTCCGCTACAACCTGCCCAGCCACACGGTTACTTTAACAGAAGGCAGCCTTCTTTCAAAGCTTGCCAAAGAAAAGACCTTAAAGGTCAACAGCATGCACCATCAGGCAATAAAGGACGTTGCTCCGGGTCTGACAGCTACGGCTTATTCTCCTGACCAGATGGTGGAAGGCGTGGAAATGCCCGGGTATCCTTTTTTTCTTGGAGTGCAGTGGCATCCGGAATATCTTTGGGAGAAAGATGAAATGGCGTTTCGACTGTTTCAGAATTTCGTAGAAGCTTGTAAAAATAATTGATTTGCATAAAATCCGCAGTTTACACTTTCAGTGGCAACTGCGGATTTTTGCCTTGGCAGGTTTATCTGCTTCTTTTATCTGAAAGTAGTGTGAGATTATAGCTTTTTTCCATTTCTCCCGAACTTTTTTTTACGGTTAAAAAATGGGATCTTTGAAGCCGCTGCTTCTGCACGGCCTTTATTATCCTTTTGATAGGTTCTTAAAAGCTCGTCCAATTGCTTATAACGCTCTTCTTCTTTTTCTTCTTTTAAATTCATTAAGTACTGCATTTCCTTAATGACCTTATCATTGACCAGACAGCTCACATCCTGACTCAGCTGCTCGTTATTCACCTCTAAGGCCCGTCCAATGATGTGATTCATGATTTCCTGAAACTGTTCCATTTTATTCTGAGCAATGGAAACCTGCGCTGTATTATGTACGTCCAGGCCCGTCTCGCCTTCCTGACCAGATATCTTACCCTCTTTTAACTCCTGGGTAATCTGGCCCTCCAGTAAATCGTCGGGGATAATGGGGTCTTCACTGTCCTCGATGACCTTATCAAGCGCTGTTTTAATGGCTTTTAACTGATATCCCTTTTCCTTCAAGTCTTTGATCTGCTTGAACAAATGGATGTGTGCCTCCGTGTAATACCGGTGCCCCATCTCATTTCTGGGAATGTCTAATTGAAGCTCGTCCTCCCAGTATCGAAGGACATGGGATTCCACATCGACCTTTCTCGATGCATCCGATATTAAGTAATGTATCTCAGCCATAGCTATATCCTCTCCTTTGGTTCGTTTAGTTTTCATAACCTTACTATTTATATCATATGCTGGTTTGATACAGATTATGAATATTATATGGAAATTTTTCAGGAGATTGGAATAAATTTTCAGGGTTAAGGATAAGCAGATAAATTTGCTTTTCCTTAACCTTGGCTTTTTTTCTATCCGGTTTATTGCCGGGCCATGTTTGCAAACTTCGTATACTCCGGTCTCCAGACCAGATTCACAGTACCTATAGGACCGTTACGCTGTTTTGCAATGATGACTTCCGCAATATTGGGCATATCAGTATCTTTGTTATAATAATCATCACGGTATAAAAACATGACCACATCCGCATCCTGCTCAATGGCTCCGGATTCTCGAAGGTCAGACAGCATGGGGCGGTGGTCAGGCCTTGTTTCGCAGGCCCGGCTGAGCTGGGACAAAGCGATGACAGGGGCATTCAATTCTCTTGCAAGGGCCTTTAAGGACCTTGAGATCTCCGAGATCTCCTGCTGGCGGTTTTCTCCGCCTTTTCCGCTTCCGCTCATAAGCTGCAAGTAGTCAATAATCACCACACTAAGACCGTATTCCAGCTTCATCTTCCGGCATTTGGAACGGAGCTCCATAATGGAAATACCGGGCGTGTCGTCGATGATCAGCTTGGAGTTGCCGATGACTCCGATTCCTTCCACAACCGCATCCCAGTCGGTATCCGACAGGGTACCGGTTCTCAGCTTCTGGGAATCTACATTGGATTCCATGGCTAACATACGGTTTACCAGCTGCTCCTTGGACATCTCCAAGCTGAATACCATGGCCGGCAGCCCCTTTTTTACAGCTACATGATCCACCAGGTTCAGTACGAATGCCGTCTTACCCATGGAAGGGCGGGCAGCAATTAAGATGAAATCCGAAGGCTGCAGACCGGAGGTCTTGTAGTCCAAGTCAATAAAGCCCGTTGGTATACCCGTTACGGTACCCTGGTTTTTCGATGCTTCCTCGATCTTCTCCAATACATTCATGGCAACCTGCCGGATCGGAACAAATTCACCGGAGTTACGGTTCTGAAGAAGATCAAAGATGGTCTTTTCCGTTACCGCCATAATGGTTTCCAGAGACTCTTTTCCAGCATAACAGGTGTTGGCGATTTCTTCATTTACCTTGATTAACCGCCTTAATACCGCTTTCTCCCTTACAATGTTCGCATAGGACTTCACATTGGCTGAGGTAGGAACTGTGGTGATGATGTCTCTTACGAATTCAAGACTGTACACTTCCGGCGGGACGTCCTTTGCCTTTAGCCGGTTTTGAAGGGTTACTAAGTCCACCGGCAGATTCTCATTAAAAAGCTCCAGCATGGCCTCAAACATGATGCCATACTGGTGCTGGTAAAAGTCTCCTGCAGAAACGATTTCGGAAGCCGCGATGATCGCATCCCGGTCCATCAGCATGGAACCGATCACAGACTGCTCCGCCTCGATGCTGTGGGGGAGCACCCGTTTGATCAGGGCATCATCCATGATTTTTCCTCCTAGCTTTCCACTACTTTAACAATCAGCTTTGCAGTTACTTCTTTATGCAGTTTGATAGGAACTTCATGAGAACCAAATGTTTTTAACGGTTCCGGAAGTATCAGTTTCTTTTTGTCTATTTCAAAGCCAAGCTGGCTCTGGATTGCCTGGGAAATCTCTTTTCCTGATACGGAACCAAACGCTCTTCCGCCTTCTCCTGCACGTATGGACAAGGTGATTGAGGATTCCCCGATTTTTTTCGCAAGCTCTTTTGCAGCTTCCAGCTGCTCTGCCAGAATCCTGGCTTCATTGGCCTTCTGCAGCTTCAAATCGTTTAAATTCTTGGAAGTAGCTTCAATTCCCAGCTTTTTCGGGAGAATGTAATTTCTTGCATAACCGTCGTTTACTTTAACAATCTGTCCTTTTTTTCCCAATGCTTTTACGTCTTCTAATAATACAATATCCATTATGATACGTCTCCCTTCTCTATCATCTCTTTAATAACCGCTTTCAAGCGTTTTTTTGCTTCTTCTATGGTGACATCTGCAAGCTGTGCGCCTGCAATGGTCCGGTGGCCTCCGCCTCCCAGTTTTTCCATCATGACCTGAACATTGACTTCATCAATGGAACGGGCGCTTAAATACACCGTATTGTTATGATAAGACATGACGATTGAGGCCTTGATCCCGGAAATGTCCAACAGCTCATTGGCTGCCTGGGCCCCAACCACCGTGGGGCTTCCGATTCCTTCTGAGGGGCATACGCTGATTGCAAAACAGCCTTCAAAAATCTCTGCTTCACGAACCGCTTCCGCCTTTGCTTTATAATCGTTAATATTATCCCTGAACAGCTTTCTTACACGAACCACGTCTGCACCGTTTCTCTTTAAAAATGCAGCCGCCTCAAAGGTCCTCACTCCGGTCTGATTGGTGAAGTTCTGGGTATCGATGACGATTCCGGCGTAGAGCGCATCTGCCTCTGCTGATTTGATCTTGATTCCGTCAGCAATGTATTGAAGGACTTCCGCAACCATCTCACAGGCAGAGGAAGCATACGGTTCCACATAAGACAGAACCGCATTGTCAATGATCTCACTGCTCTGTCTGTGATGATCCAGAACCACGATGGTCTTAACCATGCGCAAAAGCTCCGGCGCATCGGTGATGCTTGGCCGGTTCACATCCACTACGACCAAAATCGTATTGGCATCTACCAGCTCCGCCGCTTTTGCTCCGGTTAAGAATATATCATCCGGATAATCCGGATTGCCGATAAACCGTTCCTGTATGGGCCGTACGGAGGTAGTCACTTCATTAATAATAATATTGGCTTTTTTATTCATAGCCGTGGCAATACGGTAAATACCAACTGCCGCTCCAAAGGAATCCACGTCGGTCAGACGGTGTCCCATAATCAAAAGACGGTCCTTGGTCTCCATCAGTTCCCGCAGAGCATGGGCTTTTACACGGGCTTTTACACGGGTCGTCTTTTCCACCTGGGGCGCTTTTCCGCCGAAAAACTGGATCCTCTCACCGTCTTTGACAACGGCCTGGTCTCCGCCCCGTCCCAGAGCCATATCGATGGCAATTCTTGCAAAATCGTAATTCCGGTAATAGCTGTCTCCGTTCATACCAAGGCCAATGCTTAAGGTAACTGCCATCTCATTGCCGATGTTGACGGCCTTAACCTCTTCCAGAATGGAAAAACGGTTTTCTTTCAGTTCCTCCATATAGGACTGTTTTATGGCGATAAAGTATTTATCCTTTTCCAGCTTTTTTACAATTCCGTTTAAGTTGGTGATGTACTTTGTAATCTTACGGTCAATCAAAGCCGTAAGCAGAGAACGGCGGACTTCCTCCACGCTTTCTAAAGCTTCCTCGTAATTATCCAGATAGATCAGGCCTGCGACCATCTTCTGGTCATCTACCATCTTCTTATAAGTAAGGATCTCCGTTTCATCAAAAAGGTAGACCGCCACCAGCATCTCTCCGGAGGCGTCCATATCCACGGTCTGAGCAATATTCTGTGACGAACCTTTCATGGAAACCGCTTTTAAACGTATCTGATAATTTCGTTCATTGCGTACGGTGTGAAGAACGGCCGTACCGTTCTTAAGCTTTAATGCTTCCTTCGTGATCTCCGGGAATATGGTCATAAGATTCTTTCTCGTGACTTTCAGAGGTTTTTCTTCCCCCAGCACCTCAGATAAGGCTGCATTTCCCCATAGAATACGTCCATCTTCATCCGCTATTCCATATGGAAGTTCCATATCCGTAAGAAAGTTCTTCTGCATCCAGGAATATTCCGCTGAAAATTCCACCAGGCCGCCGAGCAGACGTTTTCTCCTGTAAGTATAGAGCCATAATGCAATTCCAATATACAAAAGTGTGAATAAGGCCATGATAATTCCCGCTTTTGCACTTGCTGCTCCAATTACTACATTGGCTGCAATCCACAGTACACTCAGATAAAGCGGCCACTGCATATAAGTCCTCAGCTGCCCCCTTATTTTAAACTTCTCATTCATGTCTTTCTCCTTATGGAAAAAAAGGTCTTTTTTCACTATCTCCATATTATAACATAGGAAACGTGGTTCGTCCATTAAAATGAACCCCTGCTCCCACAGACCTTAGACAAATTAAAAAAACGAACCGTTCCTTCCATATTCCCGTTTATACCGTTCAACCATTTTTATAATCTGCGCTTTTGTATATGGTTTTGTGATAAATCCATAAGCCCGGATCTTCCATGCCTCCAGGGAAAATCCGGGGATACCGGAAAGCAGCACTACTTCCGGCGGGTCCGGCAATTCATAAAGCTTTGCCGCAAGAGTAATGCCGCTGATGTCCGGCATGACAACATCTGAAAATACCAGGTCTATGGGATTCTCTTTTATATACTGCATGGCTGCAACTGCATCTGTGAAGCTTCCGCACAGTTTGACCTCTCTTATTTCCTTTAAAATGCATGTCAGTTTTACCAGTAATTCCTCTGAATTATCGATCACCACTGCCCTGATTGCCATAATGCCTCCCTGGGTCCTTTACATCTCTTTCTATTTTGCAATGAGATTCCTAGTTATACGATTATTTATGATCTGCTTCCATGGAAATGGAACGAAGTATCTAACTATTTTGTTAGTACCCCACAAAATAGTGGGTTCTTGTTTTATTATAACAAACACAATAAAGTTTAAATATAAATTATAAGGAGGTATTTCAATGAAAACATTAATCATCGCAGCCCACTCAGATATTACAAAATCAGTCGTCAACAAACGGTGGATCATGGAACTGGAAAAATATCCGGAAAAATATACGGTGCATGAGTTATCCTCATCATATCCAGATGGAAAAATTGATGTGGAGAAAGAACAAAGGCTGGTGGAAGAACACGGGAACCTAATTCTTCAATTCCCTATATATTGGTTCTCCGGCCCTCCCATTCTTAAAAAATGGCTTGATGAAGTACTTACGTATGGCTGGGCGTATGGCAGAAATGGCGGGGATAAGCTGGCGAATCGAAAGATTGCTTTGGCTGTAACTGCCGGTATTAGAAAAGAAGATTATGAGGAAAACGGCAGATACCGTTATACTCTTGAACAGTTACTTGCACCGTATGAAACCACTTTTCGCTATTATTGCCATGCCGATTACCGCTCATTGTTTGCATTTTACAGCTCAGAAATAATCCCCGGGGAAGAATACACGTCTACTGCAGAGGAGATAGAAAAAAGCGCAAAAGACTATCTAAACTTCATTTCGGGAATATAGGGGATAATATTGATAAAGAAAGGGTCAAATGACAGGGTCCTGATTCTTCTTCCCCCAATCGCACATCATGTTTAAGATGGGGAGCAGAGATTGTCCACGCCCGGTTAAGGAATACTCTACTTTGGGAGGAATCTGAGGGTATTCCCTGCGTTCAATGATGCCATCAGCCATTAGCTCTTTCAACATAACGCTTAAGGTCTTAAAGGAAATAGTTCCTATATGCCGGTGAAGTTCATTGTGCCTTAATACCTTGTGTTCCGCAAGCAAATACATTATGGTCATTTTATATTTCCCGCCGATGATTGACAGGGTATAATGAAAACCAGTATTTTTTAGAGCAGTTCCCGGCACAGCGCATCCAGTATTATTCATATATTCAATTCTCCTATACGGTATTTATATAGCATACTTTATTTTTATACTACATAATACCATCGTGCCGGATACCGTGTCAATGCGGCCATACGGATTAAAGTGGTTCTATTATAATCCGTGTTCCAGCAGTTCTACAGCTTCTCCCTGCTGCTGCCGCATTTTAATATTATCTCTGCCCCAGCTACACATAACGTCAATGATTTTATTGGCTGTAATTCCATATTCCGTTATATAATATTCCACCTTTGGGGGCATTTGATTGTATACATGCCGTCCTACGATACCATCCCTCTCCAGCTCACGAAGCTGCTGTATAAGAACCTTTTGGGAAACATCCGGAATAAGACGCTGCAATTCTCCGGTTCTTTTAGTTCCCGACATCAGCAAGCATACGATTAAAGCTTTCCATTTTCCGCCGAGTATTTCAAGGGTTGCCTCGATCCCTAAATTATATTGTTTCATTGTCCCTGCCTCATATATATTAAGAACCTCCGGGGTTCACTAGCTACTGATATTATCACATATTTTTTCTGCTACGTCTAATACATACCTTGAAGTAAGTATTTTACTGACTTTATTGTATGTATTTACTAATTGGAGCTTGTGAATGATAATAGATTCATAAATTTAAAAGCACCTGGAAAGGAAAATGAATTATTATGAAAACACTAGTCATTATAACACATCCCAGCATTGACGATTCAAGGGTAAACAAACGGTGGAAGCAGGAATTAGTCCGATACCCAAAGGAAATTGAAATCCATGAGCTTCACAAGGAATATGCCGACTGGAACATTGACGTTGAAAGAGAACAGCAACTGTTGGAGGCACATGACCATATCATCTTACAGTTCCCCCTATATTGGTACAGTTATCCGCCTTTATTAAAAAAGTGGATGGACAATGTTTTTACTCACGGATGGGCGTATGGCTCAAAGGGGAACAAATTGAACGGCAAAAGATTCGGCATAGCAATGTCCATAGGAGATAAGAAAGAAAACTACTCTCCCGCCGGTTCAGTTTCTTTTACGGTGGAGGAAGTAATTACACCGTTCAAAGCCAGCATGATACACATTGGAGCGGCTGCGCTTCCATACTTTGCCGTTTTCGGTTCCTCGTTCCAGGCAAGTGAGGAAGAGATCGATCAGAGTGCAAAAGACTATATTCAATATATATTTAATTCCAGATAACCCGCTTACGCACATTTATAAGCATTGACCATTATACCTGGGAGTTGTCCTGGGGGTTCTTAAATTTAGTATTTTGTCTGCCCCAATCACACATGGCCATGACGATCGGAATAAGACTTTCCCCTTTGGGAGTGAGAGAATACTCAACTTTGGGAGGAACCTGAGGGTATTCTTTTCGCAAAACAATGCCCTCTTGCTCCAATTCTTTTAATTGGGTACTTAACATCTTATGGGTAATTTTATCTATATTTTTTTTCAGAACATTATATCTTGCCGGAGCCATACAGGCAAGAAAATAAATAATTTTCAATTTCCATTTCCCACTTACAATTGATAATGTATATTCAAAAGGTTCCTTATTGCTTATAAAGCATATTTTTTCAGCCATGATTTAGCTCTCCTTTTCGTAAGTATACTACAAAAAAGTACGTTCTTCCCTTTTCATATGAAACTATTATAATATAAAGCAAAGGATAATTCAACTCACAGAAAAGAGGATATATTTATGATTATTGACGGACACTCACACATTACTTTGCCGGTTGAGGAACATATAAAAGCAATGGATGCAGCCGGGATTGATAAAACTGTTTTATTCTCCACAACCTTTCATCCGGAAGCAGCCAAAGATTTTACCGAGGTCCAATCCTCTATGGAGTTTCTGCATGAGATGTTGGCCGGGAAAAAAGGCTCTATGGTGGAGGTGCGGCAAAAGGCCGTATCGGAGCTTATGGGTGCATTGAAACAATATCCCGACCGCTATATCGGTTTTGGCGCGGTTCCTGCGGGTCTTGAACTAAAACCCACTCTTCAATATGTCGCCGAAAATATTCAAAATAACCACTTGGCAGGAATGGGAGAATTTACACCCGGCAGTGGGCAAATACATCTTTTAAAAAATGTTTTCAAAGCTTCCCAGGAGTTTTGCAGCCTTCCAATCTGGATACACGCATTTTTTCCACTGACATTTCAGGATATAAAAGATATTTCAGAGTTAGCAAGAGATTATCCTGAAACTCCTGTCATTTTAGGGCACCTGGGAGGAAGCAACTGGCTTGAAACGGTTGCACTTGTAAAGGAAGTTTCTAATTTATACCTGGATACGTCAGCATATTATTCCACATTTGTTCTGGCAAGCATTATCAATGAAGTGCCGGAAAAATGTTTCTTTGGAGTAGACCACCCCTTTGGTGATTTACAGATATCTAAAAACACCATTTTACAATTTGCAAAGACGCCTGCCATTGCAAATGCGGTTTTAGGAGAAAATATAGCACGGTTATTGAAAATAATGTAGATACTTATTAAAAAGACAGCCGATTTATATACACACGCATCGGTCAATAAAAAGAAAAAAGGACATCGTTCAACAGGTGCAGTAATTATATAAAGGGTACAATCAAAACTATTGGCCTTACAATACACCAATGCTATATTAGCACTACAAAAGGAACAACCGTATGAATAGAAAATTCCACCCGATACCGGTCAATGCGACTATGAACATACCAAAGGCCATAAGGTCTTTAAGTCCTATTTCACCCGCACCACCTCCCATCTATGTATGATGGAAGGCCAACATCCTTGCAGTGACACGTTTTCCATGGCCGCAGGTCTCTTGCTCCAGTTCCCTTGTGGTTTATTTTTTGGAAAACGGCAGCTTTGTCCTTTTGTCATGAGATAGGAAAACCTTTGATTTTTAACTACATCAATAATGCCGCAGATCCTTCTTTTTAAAAACATAGGATCTGCGGCATTATTATTATTATAGTAGAAACAGCTTTTTTAAGAACTACTTAATTGCGTCTTCCCCGCGCTCTCCGGTACGAATGCGGACCGCATCCTGAATATCGGAAATGAAGATCTTTCCATCACCATATTCTCCGGTATACGCCTTTTTTGTAATTGCATCAATAACGGCTTCTGCCTGTGCATCAGGAACTACCATTTCGATCTTTATTTTAGTAAGGAAGTTATAGTCTATTTCCGCGCCACGGACAAATTCTGTCCAGCCCTTCTGATTGCCGCAGCCCATGACCTGCATAATGCTTAAGCCGTTTAATTTCAGTTTATCCATAATTTCTTTAATGTCTTCCAGCTTTTCCGGCCGGATAAATGCTTCAATTTTCTTCATGTAACGATCCCCCTTTATTAATCCATTCCATTAAATGCAGGATAAGCAGTTTCTCCATGCTCCGAAGTATCAAGACCAGTCACCTCATCTTTGTTTGAAACCTTGATTCCCTTTGTTATGAGAGATGCAATCTTAGCCGCCACTAAGGTTCCTACGATGGCAATGACGATGGTGATAAGGATTGCTGCAATCTGGCGAAGGAATAAGGTAGTATCCCCAAAAACAAGGCCATTCCACGGTGCCGCGGAATTAATACTGGTGTGAGCAAAAATACCAGTTGCAATGCCGCCCCAGATCCCGCCGATTCCGTGACAGCCGAACACATCAAGGGCATCGTCATATCCAAACTTTGGCTTAATTACATTGATGAAGAAATAACAGATCGGACTTACCAGGGCTCCGATGAGAATTGCCGCCCAGATGGGGACAAACCCTGCACCAGGGGTTATGGCTACCAGACCGATTACAAGACCCGTGGAAGTTCCAACCAGAGTCGGTTTTCCATTCTTGACCACTTCAATGAGTATCCAGGAAAGGAGCGCAGAAGCCGCTGCCGTGTTGGTGGTCATAAATGCATGAGCGGCAAGCTCATTGGCTGCCAGGGCGCTTCCTCCGTTAAAGCCAAACCAGCCGAACCACAAAAGAGCTGCACCAAGAAATACAAAGGGTACGTTGTGGGGGTGGTACGGTGCCTTTCCTAAATTCCTGCGCTTTCCAAGAAGAATTGAAAGCACCAGAGCACTTACACCGGAACTGATGTGAACCACGTTGCCGCCGGCAAAGTCAATGGAACCGATCTGGAACAAATAACCGCCGCCCCATACCATATGAGCCAGAGGATAATAAACAATGATAGACCACAATGCCACAAATATTACCAGAGAGGAAAATTTCATTCGCTCTGCAACCGCACCGGTAATAAGTGCCGGAGCAATGATGGCAAACATCATCTGAAAGATGGCAAATACAAGGGTGTTAGGGTAAGGGTGTGTGGTGTCACCAAAGGTATCGAAGTTAAGACCAAACCAGTTAAGATTTCCGATGATACCTCCAATATCTCCGCTGAAGGAGAGAGAGAAACCGATCAAAACCCATAAAACGGATCCAATGCCCATCATAATGGCTGATGACATTATAGTATTTACAACATTTTTTCGTTTTACCAGACCTCCGTAAAAAAATGCCAGCCCCGGGGTCATAATAAATACGAGAGCAGAACAAATCAGCATCCATGAAAAATCTCCGTGATCCATAAAAAAGCACCTCTTTCTTTAATTTTTGGTAAAAAAATTAAGCCATAACCTTGTGCGACACTGCACATAGTTATGGCTCCATTGCCTTATAAAAATTATCCTTAACTTCTTTTAAAAAAGTATATTGCTAGACTAAAGCATGAAATTGATTTTGTCAAGTAAAATTTTTAAAGTCACAAGGGTATTTTTTTGATATTTTCATGAGGACGGCCGTTTACCGGCGAATGAGAATGCTCCCGCTTTTTTTGATTTCCAGAATCGGGTGCTTTTTCAAATAATCCAGGGCCAGCTTAGGTACTTCCGCGCCGATCCGCTTTAATACCGGACATTCCCTATATACCTCATATCCCCCGGTTCCGCTTGCCCTGTAATCACTCATGCAAAGACTTAAGGTGCGTCCGTTCAAAGGCTCTCCCTTGTAACGGATCTCTTTCACCCGGCTTCCCACAGGCATCCGCAAATCTATCTCATAGCTGATTCCTGCAAAGTAATCGTAATTGTAATGCTCCACCTTGGGATTTAAAAATACATCTGAGATCTCTACCACCCCATCTTTAAGCGTAAAATACTCTGCACAGCGTTCCAGTGCTTTTTTTAGAACTTCTTCGTTTACGGAAAGAACCACAAGGGTATTGGAGAAGGGATACACCCGGACTAAATCTCTCATGGTGATGTGCTCCGGAAGGCTCATGGGAGTATTCCCCAGGCCCACACAGGAGATATCCGCACCGGAATAGGTAAGCTGTACCTGATTGAAGAAATCTGCCACTCCGGAACCGTTCATGGCCATATCAAGCTTATTCTGTTCCGGTATGGGAGCCTTGATCTGACCGATGCTGACATCAAGCCACTTTTGCACTTCTTCCTCCAGGGGAAGCAGGGAGCGGTATGGTTCTTCCTCATGGCGGTCTCCTGCGGGACAGATGGAGGACGCTACATGAAGGGTTTCATTTTCTTTAGCTATTTCTATCTTTGCGTACTGCACCCCATTGGCCATAACCTGTAAGGTATGAGTTCCAAAGAGATCTCTTCCGGAGACCGGCATATGCTGATGAGCGGTCAGGAGGACATCGTAATCCAGCTCCTTTAAGATGCGGTAACCTACATTTTCCCTGCTGGTACTCAGTACTTCACCAGTGTCTAAGTCGCATTCATAGCCTCCGTGATATATACAAACGGTAACATCAGCTTCCTGCTTTAGTTTATATAGCTCCTCCTTTGCTGCCGTAAATGCATCGGTAATTTGGATATTATCCAAATGTTCCGGTTTTTCCCATACAGTTACATAATCGGTGACAACACCGGTCACTCCGATGCGAAGTCCGTTTTCCAGTGTAAAAATGTAACGGTTCTGAAGCTTTGACTTTCCTCCCAGATCCTTCACATTGGCACAGAGACAGGCACCGGTAAGGGCATTGGTATAACGGGAAAGGCGTTCATAACCGAAATTAAAGTCATGATTGCCTGGAACAACGGCATCGTAGCCGGCAGCATTGTACACACGGGAAAATGGCTCGGATTCCAGTAATTCTCCTCCTTTTTCCGCAATATAGGACGCCATGGGAGAGCCCTGCAGCGTATCCCCTCCATCAAAAATCAGAGTATTTCCGTCCTTTTTAAAATTGGCGATACAATGGAAAAGCCCCATGGCTTTTTCTTCTTTATCTCCGTATGAGGTAGGGAATAAGTACCCGTGAACATCGGAAGTATAGTAAATGGTTGCTCGTTTTTCCAATTCATCACCCCCTGGCCAGCTTCACGCGGATCCGTGTGGAAATGTATTCCACGACCAGAACCAAAACGATTAAGCCTACTAAGATAGCACCCGCTTCATTCCAGCGGTAAGCATTCATGGCAAAAATAAGAGGCGCACCGATACCGCCGGCCCCTACCAGTCCAAGAACTGTGGCATCCCTTAAGTTGATATCGAACCGGTAGATCACCGTAGATGCAAAATTAGGGATCAGCTGTGGAAGAATTCCGTACCGGATCTTCTGAAAGGTGGTGCAGCCGCAGGCATCCAGGGATTCCAGTATCCTGGTGTCCAAATCTTCGATGGCTTCGATGTACATCTTGGATACCATGCCGATGGAACAGACAGACATGGTCAAAAGCCCGGTAAATGCTCCCGGTCCGCTGACACGGATAAACATCAGACCGTAAACAAAGGCCGGAATGGTCCGCACTGCCATAATCACCAGACGGCTCACATAAGCCACCGGCGCAGGCATTAAGTTGGAGGCGGATAAAAAGGATAAGGGAATGGCAAGAAATGCCCCTACCAGAGTTCCTAAAAATGCAATGCAGACAGTCTCAAGAAGCAGATAAGGAACGCCTTGAGCCGTTAAGTTAAACAATAACTTTGCATCCGGGTGAACGATGCCGCTTAAGATGTTTCCTGCGATTTCAAGGCCGCCGGTGCCTCCTTTTGTAATCTCAATTGCTGAACCGGACCACAGAATGCATGCCAGAACAATGACGGAAACCACAATCTGGTAAACCGTATTTTTCGGCCGTCCGGCATATGCTTTTTCAATTTGCTTATTCATTCCAAAGCCCTCCTATACCAGTTTGCGGCGGCAGTAACGGCTCACCGATTCAATGAGGAATACGGTAACAAACAGCATGATGAGGATCATGCCGACGCTTGGGTATTCTCTCCAGCCAAGTTTTTCATTCAATATCAGTCCCAGGCCTCCGGCCCCTACGTATCCGAGGATGGCAGCGTAACGGACATTTCCTTCAAAGCAGAACAATCCATTGGAAATATAGGATGGAAGAACCTGTGGTATGATAGCGCTTACAAATGCCCGGATCTTGGTGGCACCGATCGCTTCCATGGCCTCAAAGGCTCCCATGTCTGCCGTCTCGATCTCCTCGTAAAGGATTTTCCCCATATAGGCAAAGGTAAACACCGCAATGGCCGTGGTTCCGGCAAGGGTCCCAAGACCGAATACATAGGTGGCGATCAAAGCCGTAACCAGAGTCGGAAGGGTCCTCACAATGCTTAAGAACAGCCGCATACCGCTGACGATCAAAGAGTTTTTAATGATATTGGTGGAAGCTGCCATGGCAAAAGGGATCACCGCCACCGCTCCGATCACCGTTCCCAACAGGGACATCTTAACCGTATCAAACAGAGGCTCCCACACCTGAGAGCTGTAAGAAAATGCCGGAGGGACCATCATTCCCAAAATGATAAAGAACTGGTTCCCCCGTTCCGCCAGAACTCCCATATCAAAGCCTGTGATCTTCACCGAAAGGACGGTTAAAAACACTAAGATCAGGGCAATCAAAGGAAGTCTGGAAGCCGGTTTATAGACGGTTTTCCCATTTGACAATTCCATTTTCCTGGGGGGGAATATTCTGTCATATATGCTCATCCATCTGCCTCCTTCTGCTTCCCTTCATAAATCTCATTTAAGATCTCTTCGGTGACATTGGCTGCCGGACCGTCGTAAACGATGGCACCAGCACGGATGCCTACCACCCGGCTGGCATACTGGAGCGCTAAGTCGACGTGGTGGATGTTAAGGAGAATGGTAATATTCATCTCTTTGTTGATCCTTAAGAAATCTCCCATGACCTGTTTTGCAGTTACAGGGTCAAGAGAAGCCACCGGCTCATCTGCCAGAATGATCTGGGGATTCTGGGCCAGGGTCCTTGCCAGGGCAACTCTCTGCTGCTGCCCGCCGGAAAGCTGGTCGGCCCGGACATAGGCCTTGTCAAGGATTCCCACCTTATCAAGAGCTTCCAGTGCTTCCAGCTTATCCTTCTTTGGATAAATGCCGAACAATGCCTTAAAAAAAGACAGCTCAGGAACCTTTGACATCAGCACGTTATTGATGACCCTGGTTCTGGTCACCAGATTAAAGGACTGGAAGATCATGCCGATCTTCCGGCGGAAGCGGCGAAGCTCATAGCCCTTTAACTGCATGACATCGGTTCCGTCTACCGTAAGACTGCCTTCTGTAATATCATGCATACGGTTGATGGTACGGAGAAGGGTGGACTTTCCTGCACCGGATAACCCGATGATGGCCACAAATTCTCCCTGCTCTATTTTTAAATTGATCTCTTTCAAAGCTTCAAAGCCATTGGGGTACTTTTTGCTTACCTGATTAAATTCAATCATACTTTTCCTCGTTTCCATGCACAAAGAGCGGAGGCGCCGCAAATAGATTTCCCTTACGACGCCTCCGCAGCCTGTTGTATTATTTATTTCGCATTCAATTCCTTAATCATCTCCTGTGCCTTACGCTCATTGTCATAATCAGCACTGTCTGCTACCTGATACCCTTTGTGGCTGTAGATCGCGATGACCTTCTGGCCTTCTTCGGTATTGCCGATATTGATAAATGCGTCCTGAACAGCCTTTTTGAAATTATCATCCATGATTTTGGAAGTCTTGCTTACGCTTACTGTATCATTAAAGATCGGAGGTGTTACGCCGATGACATTGGTTTCTTCCCAAATAGAACCGGTTCTGCCGTATTCGGAGTTCCATTTGTCCACATAGTCTCTGCGGGCATCTGCGTAGGTAACAAGAACGTCTACCTGACCGGAAGCAAGTCTTGCGAATGCACTGCCGTAAGAGTCAGACTGAACCGCATGGGAAAGGTTTAATATATTCTTCTGGAAGTTATCCTGAAGCCATAAGGATGGGTAAATGTATCCTGCCGGTGAGGAGGAAGACATAACGCTCCAGTTTGCTGCGTCTAAATCTTCAAAGGTCAGTGCTTCGCCGCTGTTGACTTTCGCTGCCAGTTCCTGTCCCTTTTCAGAAGGACCTGCAAGGATCAGTGCCCGGTAAGAAGTTGCCTGATCGGTGGTAGGGTCTGTTGCCTTTCCGTCATTCCAGTCTTTTGCAGAATCAGAATTCTTGCTTAAACCGTCTCTTGTGGCTGTAAGGATCACATCTGCGCCGTCATCGTAAAGGACATAGGTTCCTCCAGGAATAAGACCGATATCTGCGGTTCCTGCAGAAAGAGCTTCCCCAACTGCTTCGTAGTTGGTTCCAACGGTGATCACTACCTCACCGATATCATAACCTTCTTTTGAAAGTTCCGTCTTAAGCATGTCCTTTAAGGGTTCCGTAGCGGTTACGATCTCCTGTGGCTCTCTGGAAGGTACAAAGTATACATTGAGCTTTTCAATCTTTTTGTTCTCTGCTTTTGCGGTTTCTTCTGCTGCAGATGATGCACTTTCTGATCCTGCTGCGGAGGTAGCTGCGGTTGTTGCACCTGCCTGTTTGCTGCCGCCGGAACAACCGCCGATCATTGCTGCACAGAGTGCTGCTGCCATTAATACAGAAACTGTTTTTCTCATACTGCTCTCCTTTTTTGTGTGATTCATCGGTTCTCTTGTTCATGGATCATTACGCACTGTCACCGACTTCTAGCTTGGTCGGGAGATAAATCGTCATATTGTCCTTGCGGCCTTCCCTCATCTGCTCTAACAGAAGCTTTATGGCCGTCTGCCATACAATATCCGGAAACATACGGACTTTGGTATAAGAGGGCCATTTGGATTCCAGGGTTTCTATATCCTTATAGATCACCACTGCAATATCCTTTGGAATACGCAGGCCTGCATCGCAGAACGCCTCCATGGCACCTTCGGCCACTTCTTCGCTTCCTAAAAGCACTGCCTCCGGCAGACAGCCGGATTCCATCGCTTTCTTTGCCAGCTCATAACCGCTTTCCCTGCTGATATCCCCGATGAAGAAATAGGAATCCTCATATAGGCCTCTCTGGGTGAAAGCAGCCCGGATTCCCTCAAGTCTCCGGTAGCCGATCTTTACCTGTCCTTCATCATAAAGACCGCCTATATAGCCCACACTCCGGTATTTCTTCTGGTCCACCAGATAGGACAGCATCTCATGGATCCCTTTGTTAAAATCCATCACAATGCTGTCATATTCATAATCCTTTGGATCCGAATTAATAAATACGATGGCGTAGCTCTGCATCCGGAGAAATTCCATCTCCTCTTCGGTAAAAACACCGAATGCCATGATTCCGTCGTACTGCCCCGGCGTTCCCTTATCCAGCCGTTCAAACCGCACATCACTGTTGCCGTACATGGACTTAACGATTAAGTCCAAGGAAGACAGCCTGATGTTTGTCCTGTCCTTACGGATAATATGCCAGTCAGCCACTCCTATGACAATCTCTCTCTTTTTCTGCGTATGACGCATCCTGGGTGGGACATATTTTAACTCGTGGGCAATTTTGAATATCCTCTTTTTCACTTCCGGACTTACCACAATGGTATCATCCTGGTTCAAGACCCGTGACACGGTTGTGATAGAGACAGCCGCAAGCTGTGAAATCTCTTTAATTGTAGCCATAACCTATATCCTCACCTTTCAGAGTTCATTATAATTGTACACTCTTGTACCGTCAATAAGCAAAGTAAAATTTTACTAAAGTTTTACTTAAGCTCCATTCCTGCCGCCAAAAAACGAAAATACCGGGAAGAAGCCGTCTTTTCTTCCCGGTATCTGGGTATATCAATCCTTTTTGTCAATTTGAAGCTTTGCAAATGCAGCAGCAAATGGAGAATTGATCGGCTCACTCGCTTCCTTTTTCTGCTTATTCAGATAGTTTGCCACATCCTTTTTGGATACTCCTGCCCCTTCTTTGGCCCGCCTTTCCTTGAAACTGGATAGTTTTTCCTTGTAGCCGCACCTGCAGACAAATATCTGGCTGTCTCCTTTGCCGCGAAGCTCCAGCTTCTTATGGCAGACCGGACATCTGGCATTGCTGGTTCTTGACGTGACCTCCCGGTGACCGCATTCCCGGTCCTGACAGATTAACATCTCGCTGTTTTTTCCCTTGACGGAAAGCATAAGTTTCCCGCAGACCGGACATTTTTTATTGGTTAAATTGTCATGGGTGAAATGGCCCTCTCCGGCTTTGATCTGGCGGATCAGGGCCTCCGAATACTGGCGTATGTCCTTCATAAATGCGCTGCGTGTTCTTTTTCCTGCCGCGATCTCGGAAAGCTTCATCTCCCAGTCCGCCGTCAGTTCCGGCTTTTTTAAATCCTCAGGCACCAGATTTAACAGCTGCTTTGCCTTGGAAGTCAGTAAGATATCTTTTCCTTTTTTCTCCAGTAAGAAGCTGGAAAACAGCTTTTCAATAATATCCGCTCTTGTGGCAACTGTTCCAAGCCCTCCGGTCTCTCCCAGAGTCTTTGCCATATCCCGGTCCTTTGTTTCCATGTAGGAAACTGGATTTTCCATGGCAGAAAGAAGGGTGGCTTCATTAAAGTGTGCCGGCGGTCTGGTCTGACCCTCGGTCATGAAAACCGTAAGCTCTGTCAGCCGGTCTCCCTTTTTCACAGGAGGCAGATTCTGCTCCTTTAATTCCTGTTCTCCGTCCTCTTCCTCCGGACTTTCATAGACTTCCTTCCAGCCGGAAACCTTGACTGTTTTTCCACGTGCAGCCAGAGTTTCTCCTCCTAAATCCACAGTCAGCTCCGTTTGCTCGTACTCAAAAGGGGGATAAAGGACTGCAAGGAACCTGCGGACCACAAGGTCATAGATCCTGCGCTCATCCACGGTCATATGATCCATCTGGACAAACTGCTCCGTTGGTATGATGGCGTGATGGTCAGTCACCTTTTTATCATCAACAAAGGAGGGCTTTGCCGCGATTTTCTGATTGATCAGCCTTCCGGCCAGCTTCCGGTACGGGCCAACGCTGCAGGCTTCCAGCCTCTCTTTGATGGAGGGGACGATGTCGGAGCTTAAATATCTGGAATCCGTTCTGGGATAGGTAAGGACTTTATGGTTTTCATAGAGTCTCTGCATAATATTCAAGGTTTCCTTTGCGGAATAGTCAAAACGGCGGTTTGCCTCTCTCTGAAGCTCTGTCAAATCATAAAGCTGGGGGGAATAGGTCTTCTTTGGAATGCTTTTTACTTCCGTAACTACAGCTTCCTTTTCCCCTTTCATCTTCGCAAGAAGAGCTTCCACCCGGTCCTTGTCAAAGGAGCGGTAGCTTTTTGACTTCTCATCCCGCCAGGTAAAGGTGAGCGCCGGACTGGCGCATTTTACACTGATGCCGTAGTAGGCTTTGGGTACAAAGTTCTTAATCTCTTCTTCTCTTGCGGCAATAATGGCAACCGTCGGGGTCTGGACCCGTCCGCAGCTTAACTGGGCATTGTATTTGCAGGTAAGGGCGCGGGTGGCATTGATTCCCACCAGCCAGTCGGCTTCGGCACGGCACATGGCCGCATCGTATAAATGGTCGTACGCATGCCCGTCTTTTAATCCGGCAAACCCTTCTTTTATGGCTTTATCCGTGACCGAAGAGATCCAAAGCCTTTTGATTGGCTTTTTATTCCCCGCCTTTTCAAGTATAAGCCTTGCAACCAGTTCTCCTTCCCGTCCGGCATCGGTGGCAATGATGATCTCTCCCACATCACTTCTGTGGATCTGTGATTTGACCACACGATACTGCTTTCCGGTCTGCTTAATGACCTCCAGCTTAAACTGCTCCGGCATCATGGGAAGGTCTTCCATCTTCCATTCCTTATATTTGGGATCGTAGTCCTCCGGGTCTGCTAAAGTCACCAGATGACCCAGCCCCCAGGTCACTGCGTATTGATCTCCTTCGATGACGCCATTCTGATTCCTGGTGCAATGAAGCACACGGGCAATATCTCTGGCTACCGACGGTTTTTCTGCTATTACCAATGATTTCATGTGATTCCTCCAAACTTGCAATTCTTATCCAATTATAGCTTATCAACCGGTTTATTACAACCGAAAGGGGTAAGGCTGACGGAAATCTGATTGATTGTTCCGTCAGCCTTACCCCTTACCTGTTAAGAGTTCGGGTCACAGGGATTGGAGGTACAGCCGTATGCGATCAGGGAATCTCCTTTTCTCACTCCCATGATTACGGTCTCGTATAGTATGATCCCGTCATATTGACCGTAACAGGCCTGGAGCACATTCCCCCACACATCTTTAACCGTTCCTAAGAGTTCCCCTTTTTGAAAGGTTTCCCCCGGCTTTTTGGCTGGATACCAGAAGCCCTGATGCTCCGAATCTATGTAAGAAGCCGTAAGCACTTCGGTTTGAAATTTTTTTGCTGGCGGAGAAACGTCTTTCAGGACTCTTAAGTGGGCCAGCACATTTTTTACCTCCTGCTTGTAGCTTGCCAGCTCTTTAAGCCCAAATACACCGCCTCCGCCCCGTTCCATAAGAATGGAGGGAATGCCCTGAATGGCGGCAAAGTTATAAGAACCTGTGGTGGCAGAGGACCTGACCCGCAGGGACATCCCCGTTGCTTCTGCCATCTTTCTGGAAGCCTCGCTGACCTTCTCCTTTGCCGCTCCGGCATAATAGACAAATGGCATGACGCTTTCATGACTGTCTCCGGCATGCAGATCAATGTAAAAGTCTGCCTGATTCTGAAGCTCCTTTTCTATGGTATAAGCAATTTTCTCCGAAAGGGTTCCATCTTTTTTCCCCGGAAACATGCGGTTTAAGTTTTTCCCATCCTCAGGCACAAAGAGTCTCGTATAGGAACTGGCTGCCTGGGGATTTGCCACCAAAAGAAAAATAATGGTTCCGTTTACCTGCGACGGCTTAATTTCTCTGGACAGCTCCATGGCGGTTTGAATGCCAATGTATTCAGCTCCATGAATGCCGGCAGAAATGAGAACCACCGGCCCTTCCTTTTCTCCGCTTACGGCACAAAAAGGCAGTTCCAGTTCATGATTGACCACCGGAAGCATTTCCTGGAGTCTGCCTCCTTTTTTCAGTTGATGCATTCCTATCTGAATCATACTACTTCCTCCTTCCTTTGCAGCTGCTCTTCCTGACCCATGGACTCCACATCAAATATTGCATGCAGCAGCTTTCTGGCGTATGGATGGACTGCTTGTCCGATGGTTTCCACACTCCGTATCTCTGCGGCCCGGCCCTGATACAGGAAAAGGACGTGGCTGCATAAATAAGTGACAGAGGTAAGGTCATGAGTGATGAAAATATAAGTCAGTTCTTTTTTTCTCTGGACCTGCTTTAATAGATCCATGATCTGCACCTGGGTATGGGCATCTAAGGAACTGATGGCCTCATCAAAAAGAATGACGGCCGGGTCCACGGCAAGGGCACGGGCAATGCAGACACGCTGCAGCTGACCTCCGCTCAGTTCATGAGGAAGACGGTCCTTATAACTGCTATCCAAGCCCACCAGACACAGAAGGTCATCGGTCTCCTTTTCTCTGTCAAGAGACATCCGATCTCGTCTCTCCCTGGCACGAAGCCCCTCTCCGATTAGGCCCCCCCACGGTAAATCTGGGATTGGCAGAGGTGGTATAATCCTGAAACACCACACTTATAACGGTCTTTCGCTTTCTCTTTTTCCCTTGATAAAAAGGTTCATCCGCCAGATATACATTGCCTTTATCCGGCTTTAACAGTCCACATAAGACACGACCCAAAGTGCTCTTTCCGCTTCCGCTCTCTCCCAGAATACCAAGACAGTCTCCTTTTTTCAAGTGAAAGGACACATCATGAAGGATCTGCTGCCGTTCGGTGCCGAAAAGTTTTGTCTGATTCTCCTTTTTAAAGCTGACATTGATGTGCTCGGCTCTGATCATACAAAAACTTTCTCCTTTCTGCCAATGGCCTGATGATATTTGTCCATAACCGCCTTTTTCTTTCCCACCAAAAGTCTGGTATAGGCATCCTGGGGATTTTCATAGATCTGGGCAAAGGTTCCCCTGTCTGCGGCATAGCCCTGATTCATGACTAACACCTGGTCGGAAATGGCTGATATCACCCCAAGATCATGACTGATAAATATCATGGCGGTTCTGTATTCCTTTTTGATTCTTACAAATTCCTTCATAATCTCATACTGGGTAATGGCATCAATGGCTGTAGTCGGTTCATCGGCAATCAATAATTCCGGCTCCATGGACATGGCCAGACCGATCATGATTCTCTGCAGCATGCCGCCGCTTAACTGATGAGGGTATTTTTTTAAGACCTCCGCAGGATTGTTGATTCTCATGGATTCCAGGACTTTCAAGGATCTTTCCAGAATTTCCGCTTTTCTCAGATTCATATGCTCCCGGTAAGTTTCTGCCAGCTGTTCATCGATCCTGTAGAGAGGGTCGAAACAGGTCATGGGATTTTGAAGAATCATACCGATCTTTTTTCCGCGGATCCGGCGAAGCTGTTCCTTTGATTTCCCAATTAAATTTTCTCCCTGGAAAATGGCTTGTCCCTTTACCGTAAAATCAGAGCCCAAAAGTCCCATAACTCCTTTTAAGCTCATGCTTTTCCCGCTGCCGCTCTCTCCCAGAATGCCAAGGCATTGCCCCGGCATTACCTCAAAATCAATTCCGTGGACAATGGGGGTGACGTTCTTCTTTGTGCGGTATTCCACTTTTAAGTCAGTTACCTTTAATACTGCTTTCACTATGCCTGCACCTCCTTCGGATCCAGAGCATCTCTCAGAGCATCCCCCAAAAGATTAAACGCTGCCACAAGAATTACGATTGCAAGTCCGGGCGCAATCATCTGCACCGGATTGGTGGTCATTACATTTTTGGCTTCATTGAGCATGGCTCCCCACTCCGGCGTCGGTGCCTGTACGCCAAGCCCCAGGAACGAAAGGGTGGAGATATTTAAAATGGCCCAGCCAATGTCCAGAGTGGCAAGCACAGCCATTTCTGCCGCTACACTGGGAAGAAGGTGGCGGACCATGATAAACCCTTCCCCGCTTCCGATGCATCTGGAAAAAAGCACAAAATTCTTATCCCGGTATTTCATAACATTGGTACGGATCATACGGGCGTACCAGGCCCATTTGATCAGCACATTTGCAAGGATTACATTTCTGACGTCAATTCCCAAAAGGGCTACCACAGCAAATACCATGATCTGGCTGGGGAATGACATCATAACATCTACCGCTCGCATGATGATCTCATCCACAGGTCCCCGAAAATATCCGGCCAGCAGACCCATAATGCAGCCCAGTCCTATGGTTCCTGCCATGGTGATGAGAGATAGAAACAACGTAGGGCGGATTCCGTAGATCATTCTGGAAAGAATGCAGCGGCCCAGCTGATCCGTACCAAGGGGGTACTGGGCACTAAAACCAGCAAACTTATTTAAAATATTGTTCTCATACGGGTCGTTTGGGGCAAACAATGGAGCGAAAATCCCAAGAACCGCCACCAGGGCGATCAGGCTCATCATGATCACTGCCATCTTATTTTTAAACAGCCGTTTCCACATCTTAAGATACCTCCCTTCTAAGTCTCGGATCGGCGATGCACTGGATAATATCAAATAAAAGATTGAATACCACGAACAGGGTTCCTATTAACAGCACGTAGGTCTGGATGACCGGATAATCCCGGTTGAAAATAGACGCAATGCAAAGCTTTCCAAGCCCCGGCCATGCAAACACATTCTCCACTACAATGGTTCCGGCCATAAGCTGGGGAACGCTCATACCGATGGCTACGATACAGGTATGCAAGGAGTTCTTAAGAATATGTTTTACCAGAATGGTCCGCTGCTTCAATCCTCTGGCGTTGGCGTACAGCACGTAATCTTCCTTCATATTTTCCAGCATGTTATTCCGAATGAGGCGGATGTAGGTAGAAATATAGGTGAGAGAGACCGTAAATGCAGGCAAAATCAGATGCTTTATGGTTCCGCTGCCGCTGGTAGGCAGAAGATCCCATTTGATGCTGACCAGCCAGATAAGCAAAAGCCCGATCCAGTAAGCGGGCATGGCCGTGGTCATAAAGACAATCCCCCGCACCACCCGGTCAAACAGGCTGTCCTTATATACGGCGCACAAAAAGCCAATGGGAAGGCTTAACAGGATAACAAACCCCAAAGAGGCCATGGAAAGGGTAAAGGTCGCAGGAAGACAGCGGGTGATTTCTCCCAGTACGGTTCTTGAAGGATTGGTATAGCTGACTCCGAAATCCAGCCTAAGGCAATCTGCCACCCAGCGGAAATACCGGACCAGATAGGGGTCATTAAGCCCCATTTCCTCCCTTACCTGTTCAATGGCTTCCTGGGTAATTACCGGTGTCTGGCGGACCCTTAAGGCCACCTCTGCCGGATCAGACGGGATTAAATTAATAAATACAAAACACAAGAACGATATAAGCAGCAGCAACGGTATGGCTGAGAGCGCTCGCTTAACAATATAAGACTTCATCTCATTACCTCCAATATCAATGAGGGGGAACCAGCCTCTGGTCCCCCCTCTGCGGTTTTCCCTTCGGATTCCGGCAAAAGTCATTGATCCTTTGTCATTCCCCGAAATACATCTGTCCAAACGGAACTTCATACTGGGTCTGGGTAAATCCAACTCCTTTTAAGTCTGACGTATAAATAGCCTTATTGCATTCATAGGTCAGAGGAATGTATACTGCATCCTCATGAAGCCTGGTAAGCACGAAGGAGTACAGCTCCTGACGCTTTGTCTCATCGGTGGAAACAAGGATCTCCGTAATGGCCTCATCGATCTCTGCTTTGTCTGCCAGCCCCTGCTGGGCTGCAAAGTCACCGTATACCGGCTGTCTCATGGCTGCCAGAGAGGACTGAGGATCATAGGGAGTCCCCCAGCAGATATTAAATACCATGTCAAAATGGCCGGCCTTCATGTTATCCCGGTAAGACTGTTCCTCTTCGCCCTTGATCTCCAGACCGATCCCAAGCTTGCCGTATTCGGACTGTAAGTATTCCGCAATGGTCTTTTCCGTTACGCTGTCACTGTTGTATAACAGGTTAAGCCTCATGGCTTTTCCGTCTTTTTCACGGACACCGCCGCTTCCCATGACCCAGCCGGCTGCATCAAGCATTTCTCCTGCCTGTTTCTCATCGTATGCATATGCCTTTAAACCGATGTTGCAGTAAGGAATAGAGGTTGCAAACAAAGTATCTGCAGGAGCTTCCAGACCGTAAAATACGCCTTCTGAAATGGCCTGGCGGTTGGTTGCGTGCTGCAGTGCCTGGCGTACCGCCGTATCCTTTAAGATCTCGTTGCTGGTGTTAAGTACGATCTGTCTGGTGGAAGTAGGATTGGATAAGGCTACTTCAAATTTACCGCCTTCTTTATATTTGTTCACCGCATCGGCATCTATCATGTTCTTGCCGAAAATCAAGTCGATTTCTCCCTTTTCAAGAGCAAGAATTCTGGTCTGGTTGTCCGGAATTACCTTTACAGTGATCTTTTTCACTTTAGGCTGTTCTCCCCAGTAATTCTCATTGGCTTCAAAAATGGCGTATTCATCCGTCACGGATTCCGTAAGTACATACGCTCCGGTTCCAATGTATTCCTTTACCCCGTCCTTTGTGCTTCCGTCTTTCATTGCTTTCGGAGAAATCATAGCAAACGGTCTGGTAACTCCAAGCTCTGTAAGCATCGGGTAATAAGGCTTGGAAAGCTCGATGACAAAGGTCTCAGCATCCGGTGCGGAAACACTTACCAGCAGATTCATCATCTCCAGCCAGGTATGCCGGTCCTTGTTCTCAATAATGGCGTCAAAATTGGCTTTGATGGCATTGGCATCGCAAACCTCACCGTCGGAGAAGGTCACTCCTTTGCGGATTTTAAAGGTATAGGTCTTGCCGTCCCCGCTGATGGTCCAGCTCTCTGCCAGACAAGGCGCATATCCGTCTTCTGTTATGGTTACCAGGGTCTCATAAAGCATTTCCTGGGCATACATCTCACCGGCATAAAGATGGGGATTCAAGTCTCTGATATCCCGGTAGTTTACAAATACCAGTTCTTCTTTCACCGCTCCAGCGGAACCCGCTGCCTGACTCTCTTCCGTCTTTGCCGTTCCCTCTGCTGCCGTTTCTTTACCTCCCGCAGCCGGCTTTGAACATGCGGTTAGAACTGCTGCTGCCAAAACGCCTGCAAAACATGTATATAACAACTTTCTTTTCATAATAGCACCTCCTGATTTTATCACGGTATCTACTATAGCATAGTTAGTTACAGCTTACTAATTCCAAATCAGTGAGGATTCATTATAACGATTCGTTATACCCCTCCAGTTTACTTTTCAATTTGCTAATATAAAACAAGGCTTCCGGAGACATATCCTTTTTCTTTTGCTTTACATACCCGAAGGTCAAAAATTTCTCACAATTTTTAACCTTCAATGCCTTTATCTCATGGATTTCATAATCTTTTAAAACAAAATCAACCCCCATACAGCAGACATCGGTATGCTTTAGCATATTATTGATCATATAATCGCTGTTGGTACAGACTGCGTTATTCAAATTTTCCATCTGGACTGCGCCCACGCTGATGCGTTCAATATGATGTTCCATTGCAAAAAAGTCTTCTGTTCCCTCAATGAACTTCAGTTTTTTTAATTCATCAAATTCCAGATAGTCTCTGTGATACCAGGGATGGTTTCTTCCCATATAGATGCAGATGCCCAGGTCAGCAAGGGGATGGTATTCCAGCTTCTTATGCCACATGATATGGCGGAAACAGGGAAGTTGGGAATGCGCCAGATAAACAATGCCGATTTCCGACACATGTTCAGATACGTCATCCGTGATTTCTTCTACTGTTCCCTCCCGATAACCGAATTTAATGCCTTTGTCTTTATAATTTTTATAAATGTCCGCCATCAGTCTGGTGAGCATGCTGCTCTGATAACCGGAAACGCAGAAAGAACTTCCTGTGCGCTTCTGAACCAGAGCGCGAATCATATTGGAGTTTTTTAAGATGGAACGGGCATATCCATACAGCAGATTGCCCTGCTCCGTAATTTTCATTCCTCTGCTGTTACGTTCAAACAGGGAAACGCCCAGTTCCTTTTCCAGATTTGCGATTACCTTGCTGACATTGGGCTGGGAAGTATAGAGCTGCTCCGCCGCCTTATTAAGACTGCCGTGATCTGCGGTTGCCACAAAGTATTCCAATTGTTTGATTTCCAATAGTTGTTCCCCTTTCTTATCCATGGTATCTGCTTTTCTATGTAAAAGAACGCTGCAAAAAAGCCGTTCCTGTCATGCGGTAACAGAAACGGCTCATTTGCAGGAGTCATGATCCTTCATGGGTCAAATGAAGGATGCAATCAGAGGGTTAATCTGATTAGAATATTCACACGCAGTTAGCCAAAACTAACTGTAAATATAATATCATAAGAGCTGCAAAAATGCAAGCTGTTATGATGAAAAGGTTTCTCATTTTCAAGAGAGGCAAAAAAAGTGCCGGAAGTTCGGTTTTTATGAGCACCCTTCATTCAAAAAGGCCGGCCCTGTCATGCGGTTACAGGGACGGCCTTTTCTTAGGAGTCATGATCCTTCACGGGTCAATGAAGGAGAATCTCAGAGGGTTAGTCTGATGTATAGAATATTCACACGTAGTTAGTGTTAGCTAACTATCCATATAATATCATGGGACAATCAAAAAATCAAGAGGGTTTATTGAAACCATTCCTCAATAATAACTTTTATTTTTATATCCTATTCTTCCTCCAATATAATGTTCTGTATCCATACTCCCTTTTTGACCAAAACAAAGCCAATGACACATTTAAGTAAGTCCACCATCTGGCACATAAAGTACAGCTGAACAATGGGAATGTCCGTGTATCTGCTTAGTGTATATGCCACCGGAATGCTGGCCGCCCAGATGAACACGCTGTCAAACAAAAAGGTGACCACGGTTTTGCCGCCAGACCGCAAAGTAAAATACGAAACATTCATAAATGCGTTCATGGGCATGCAAAGTGCCAAAATCCGGATAAACTGCACGGCAAGACTCTTGATTTCGTCTGTGGTATTGTAAATCATCGGGAAAAGGGGCGCCACAATGGATAAAACAATGCTTGCGACCAAACAGGTACCTACGGAAAAAGCGATCAGCTTTGTGTCAGTATCCCTTGCCTCCTCCAGTTTTCCTGCTCCCAGCAACTGTCCTACGATAATGGAAACTGCGCTTCCAAGGGCTATATAGACCACATTAAACACATTACCGATGGTAGAGGAAATATTTAGTCCTGCTACCGCAACCAGGCCTCTTATGGAGTAACACTGCATCAAAGCCGCCATGCCGCCTGCCCACAGAGCTTCGTTGACCATAAGAGGCGTGCCTTTAATAAGGATTTTCTTTATGAGGCTTCCCGGTATGGAGAAGTTTTTATAGGCACCTGCAATGAATGGGTGTTTTCTTTTATGACTGTGGGTCCAGCCCACGATAATGCCGGCTTCTACAAACCGTGCCACCGCAGTTGCTGTTCCTGCCCCCATAACACCCATCACCGGAGTTCCGAATCTTCCGAATATGAGAATAAAGTTAAGGGTTACATTGACGAACACGGCAACGATGCCTGCCTTCATGGGCACCACCGTTTCCCCGCACTCCCTTAGGGTACTGGTGTAGGCCTGTTCGATGCCAAAGGGCAGCATTCCGATCAGCATGATTAACATATACTGTCTGCCGTAGCCAAGGACCAGTTCTCTCTCCGCTTCATTGCCCTCTCCCTGAAGATACATGGCAATAAGATAATTTCCGCAGAAGAAGAACAGAGCCGCAGCAAAGGCCGTAAGGATCAAACAGCATACGATCTTAAACCGGAATGTGTTTCTTACTCCGTCATGCTTTCCGCTGCCGTAAAACTGAGCGCCAAAAATGCCCGCCCCGGATATGATGCCGAAAATGCTGATATTAAAGACAAACATCAGCTGATTGACAATGGCAACACCTGTCATCTGCTCCGTTCCCACAGTTCCCACCATGATGTTATTTAACAGGCTGACAAAGTTTGTTATGCCGTTTTGAACCATAATGGGAATGGCGATGGTCAATACCATCTTATAAAATGCTTTATTTCCAATAAATTTTTTCATAAATTCTCCCAGTAAAAGTGACCCTTTTCTGTTATTTCTCCTTATTTGCCCTGCCGTTTTAGATGGTCTGTTTCAGGGTGTGTTTGAGGACTGCTTGTTACAAGATGTTTTCAAACACGCCTAAGCAACTTTATTGATTATAATTAAAAACATTCTTATGCGCAAGCATTAACCAAAAGGCCCCCCTAAAAACGGCTGATTTTTTATGTTTTTCTGCTTAAACCCACAACTATTTAAAAGTGCTTGCGTCCTTCACCCCCTATTGCCTAATACGGGACACCAGCAGATTGCAGAAAATTTATATACAATCATGAAGCCTGTTCTTGCATGACCGAATGCTGAGGATATATTGACATAAAAAAGTACTGCTGTTTCAAAGGAAGAATCACTTGAAACAGCAGTACTTTCAGAAAATTTATTTGATTAATTTTAACTCTAGCTACCCGATTGCAATATATAAATAGCAATGTGCTTTCCCATCCTTAGTATACGCAGCAGGTACTGTGCTTTCATAATCCCTAGAAAATGCACGTTTTATAACACCTGTCTTATGTTCATTCCAAACCTTTTCCCACGCCTTCTTTGCACTTAATCCCAAATTGTTATCGGATTCCTCGTACTTCTTATATGTACCGGAATTGACTGCCTTTTCCATCTCCTGAAAAAAATCAGATGTTACTCCTAATATGCTGAAGTCATAATCTCCATTTTCGTCATTGTCATAATGATCATATCTGGAAACGGGAGAAACGCCCTGACGAAAGCTGTGATTGCTGTCATACAATATGGGCAGTTTTCCACTGATTACATCTTGCCAGATCTCATCAATTTTTTTCATCCCTTCCTCTGTATTATTGGTTCTTATGGTTACTGCGTTCAACCCATATGCCATATTTTTCCCCCATTATATAGATTTTTAATTATGGGATAATTATAAGTGATGGCATGAACAAATGCAATTGAAATGAGACTTACTATAGAAATATCGTTTGAGTATATAGCCATTCCTCATAATTATCTGCTAACACCTGTAAGGTGTTGACAAATCTGCCTGTGTGAAATCCATTGCATTGCGCTTCCAGTTCTCTTTATCAAACAATATAAATTCCCTTATCATCTTCCTTTAATTTAAAATGGCAGTTCTTTATCTATCTAAGAAAGCAAACGGACCAAAAAACTGGCAGTAATCAAAATCAAGGCTCCTCCCAGTCTGGTAGCCATCTGGGCAAAGGGGATCAGTCCCATTCTGTCAGCAGCAGACAGCACCGCAATGTTTCCGGTTCCGCCCATGCTGTTGGTGCAAAGTCCTGCAGTGATGGAGGCTTCTACAGGATAAAACCCTACCAGCTTTCCAAGAATCCCGGAGCAGACCGAAACGGTCAGGATGATTGCCACACAAATCATCAGATATACGGGAGACAGAGCCGCCGCCAGCAGCTTTAAATCCAAAAGGGCGATCCCGATTCCTGCAAGCAGCGCATTGGTCAGGTTCTGCATGACAAATTTACTCCAGGATACGGCAGCATCCTCATATTTTGATGGAATGATTCCGGATATCTTGCAGATGACCACAAGGATGATCATAAACGCATAGGCATGAATATTGGGAAATATCCGGTTGACGATGGCACCTGCCGCAAAAAACGCCAGAGCAAAAACAAGTCCGGTTCCCATTGCCTCCACGCTGAGGGCCGCTTTTCTCTGCTCCTTTGCCTGACTCTCAGCAACCTCCATAAGCCTGCCATTGCCATTGAGTGCAGGAAACCTGGTGCCCAGCCTGGCAATGAGCGCCGCACAGATTATGGCAAGAACATTGCCTATGGTGGAGGCCGGAATCATCCTTGAAACAATTGCCGCGCTGTCAAGTCCGGTGGCATTTGAATAAATGCCGGACAAGGGAATTACCCCTGCTCCCATTCCTCCGCTCATCATTGGCATGGCAATGTAAAGAATGGTCTCACCAAATCCATAACCGGTAATGATTCCCATGATCCCCGCCATAAGTATGGCACATGCCATGGATAAAAACGATACGGGCAGAAACCGTATGGCAGCTTTTTTTAACAGATCACGGTTCATGCCAAGAATACTTCCGGTAATAAGAGCCGAAATATAAAAATCCAGAAAGCCTACATGATTCATGAAACTTTTACAGTTTTCCGCAACACTGACAGGCAAAACACCAAAGGTTACCAGTGCCGAGGATGCAAAAATACAGAATACGGCTCCTCCTCCAAGATAAGAGCGTATAATGGGAATTCTGCTTCCCATCAGGTTAAAAAGGCTTCCCAGTACCATCATGACTGCCAAAGCTCCCACCATATTTTGAGGCAGTATTTCTGTCTTTGAAGCAAATAAGATCAGAAGGCTGACCAGAGCATAGACCGGAAGTGACATCCCCATAACCGTAAGGCCTTCAAACGAATTTCTTTTTATAGCCGGTTTATTTAATGCTTGTGCATCCATCATTTTTTCCTCCTAAATTTCCCAGCGGACTTTTTTATCTTCTGGATATGCCTTCTTCGTCTGCCGCCTTTGCCACTGCCTGGGCCACCCGGTTTACAACCCTCTTATCAAAGGCTCCCGGAATGATATACTCTTCCGTAAGTTCCTCTTCCGGAATAATATCCGCAATGGCGTAAACCGCAGCAATCTTCATCTTTTCTGTAATATCCTTTGCCCTTGCATCAAGGGCACCCCGGAACACTCCCGGGAACACAAGAACGTTATTGATCTGGTTTGGAAAATCGGAACGGCCTGTGGCAATGATTCTTGCCCCTCCCCTTTTTGCCTCGTCCGGAGTAATCTCCGGTACCGGATTTGCCATTGCAAATACGATTGCATCCTTTGCCATTGTGGATACCATCTCTGCCGTAACTACGCCGGGGGCGGATACTCCAATGAATATATCTCTGCCCTTCATGGCATCCTTTAAGTTCCCATGAAGCTGTTCCTGATTGGTTCTATCCGCCATCTCCTTCTGAGCCGGATTCATCCATGCTTCTCCCGGTGCCAGAATTCCATTCTTATCTACTAAAATCACATCTCCAATTCCGATTTCCAAAAGCAGCCTGCAGATGGAGATTCCGGCCGAACCAGCCCCATTGATCACTGCCTTCACCTTATGAATATTCTTTTTCACCAGCTTTAGGGCACCTACCAGCCCCGCGGAAACCACAATGGCAGTTCCATGCTGGTCATCATGAAATACCGGGATATCCAGTTCTTCTTTTAACCGCCTTTCAATTTCAAAGCAGCGGGGGGCAGAAATATCTTCCAGATTGATTCCTCCAAAGGTGGGGGCAATCCGCTTTACCGTTTCAATAATTTCTTCCGAGTCCTTAGTGTTAAGACAGATGGGAAACGCATCTATGTCTGCAAAGGCTTTAAAAAGAATGGACTTTCCTTCCATGACCGGCATGGCCGCCTCCGGCCCGATATCTCCTAATCCCAGAACCGCCGTACCGTCTGATACGACTGCAACCAGGTTTCCCTTTGCCGTATAGCGGTACACCTCCTCTTTGTTGTCCCGGATCTTCCGGCATGGCTCTGCCACTCCAGGAGTATACGCAGTGCTTAAATCCTCTCTGGTTTCTACCTTAACCTTGGATCTTACCTCAATTTTTCCCTTGTGTTCCTCGTGCATTTTCAGTGCCAGTTCATTATAATCCATGATTCATTCCCCTTTCTCTTTTAACAGTTTGGTTTATATTCCCACTTTATCACAGTTCAAAATAATGAAAAGTTTTGCTAAATAAAGAAAGACTTTAGAAAGTAAAAAAAGTGGAAATACAAAAAGTAATTATATATAATGGAGAAAACAGCTATGGATTGCCTGGAATCAGGAGGAACAGGAATGAACCGGTTATCTTTGATGAAAAAGTTACTGTTGGGCTACAGTCTGTTGATCTTAGGGCTTATGGCTCTTATGAGCATTTATATTCTTCCCCTTCAATTACGGAACATGGATATCAATCTGGAAGATAAGATTTCATGGACCGCCAGGCTGATCTCTGAGGATGACGGAATCATAAAGGCGGTGGAGATGAAAAAATTCTCCAGGGAAAAGGAAGACAAGCTGGACAAACTGGTAAAACAATCGCCGGATATCGACTATATTGTAATCGCAGGCACTGACCGCATCCGGCTGTACCATCCCATACACAGCCGGATAGGAATGACTTTTGCAGGCGATGACGAGGAAGCCATCCTCAAAGGAGCCAGGCCCTATTTTACAGAAGCTCAGGGAACCTTTGACGTTCAGAAACGGGCGTTCCACCCGATCAAGAATAAAGAAGGCGAGATCATAGGCTTTACAATGGTAAGTGCCAGCCTTGACACCATCCACCGCGCACAAAGACTGGTCATCTTCCACTTTCTCCTCATATTCTCAGCCATACTGGGTCTGGGTATTTTCTTCGCATATGTTATTTCCCAAAGCATTCGCAGGTCCCTGCTGGGTTTTGAGCCCGGAACCTTTGTACGGATGTACTTGCAGAGAGAAGAGATCCTTGATAATTTAAACGAGGGAATCGCCGCGGTGGGAAAAGACGGAGAATTCCTGTACCGGAACCAGTCAGCCAGAACCTTCTTTCCTGAGGAAAAAATGTCTGACCAGCTTCCGGTCCACGGGCTTATAAAGCAATGCTTTCAATCGGGACTTCCCCGCACAGGAATGCTTTTTGAGATCCACGAAAATATGCTTTTAGTGAATCTGATTCCCCTCATAAAGGAAGGAAGGACCGAGGGCATCCTGCTCATTACCTGGGACAGGACCGAAGTGGTGCAGATGGCGGAACAGCTGACCGGCATGAATCACATTGTGGAAGCCTTGAGAGCAAATACCCATGAATACTTAAATAAGCTTCACGTCATTTCCGGACTTCTCCAGATCGGAGAGGTTAAGGAAGCAGTCCGGTTCATTACCGGAGAAGCCTCTGAAACGGAGAGTGGCTACCATACTATTATCCGCCAGGTCAAAAACAAGGCGGTTGCAGCCCTGCTTTTTGGAAAACAAAGCAGGGCAAAAGAGCTGGATATTCATTTCACGCTCCGCAAAGACAGTTATCTAAGCGAACACACGGATTATCTTTCCACCAGAGAACTGGTCACTATTATTGGAAATCTGCTGGAAAATGCACTGGAAGCGGTCAGAAAAAAACAGGATATGAGGCAGATAGAGCTATTCCTTGCTTCTGATGATAAAGGAATTACCATTGTGGTCGATGATACGGGATGCGGAATGACAAAGGAGCAGACCGGTAAGGTGTTTGACCGGCAGTATACCACCAAAGAAGAAGGACACGGCATCGGACTGCACCTGGTCCAGGAGATTGTACATAAGCATGAAGGGTATCTGGAAATCGAATCAGAACCGGGAGAAGGGACCTCCTTTACCATTATGATTGATAAAAAGAGAGTTCAAATGGAGGGGGGAAACAGCGATGATTAAAACGGTTATTGTGGAAGATGACCGCATGGTGGCTTCCATTAACAGCCAATTTGCAGCCAGAACACCTGGAATCCAGGTAATTGCTACCTTTTATAATGGAAAGAACGCATTGGAATTTCTGGAAAAAACAAAGGTGGATCTGCTCCTTTTAGACCTTTACATGCCGGAATTTTCAGGGCTGGAGCTTTTGGAAGAGCTTCGCAGAAAGAACGACGATGCTGATGTGATTATGATTACCGCTGCTAACGATGCACCTCATATTAAAGAAGCGCTTCGGCTGGGAATCGTGGACTATCTAATCAAGCCGTTCCGGTATGAACGGTTTGCGCAGGCCATGGATAAGTACTTGTTAAAACGGGCGGTCATGGAAAACGGCATGGAGTTTACCCAGGAGGATATTGACCAGCTGGTCAGTGTCCGGCGCCCATCCCCCCAAAGCAGGGAGATGGAACTGCAAAAAGGCGTACAGCGCCAGACACTCAACCGGATCCATATCTGTCTTCAGTCCCATCAGGGGGAATACCTTACCAGTGAACAGATCTCTGCAGAAACCGGACTTTCCAAGGTCACAGTCCGAAGATATATGAACTATCTCATTGAAAACAATGAGGCCAGCAGCCGGGTGGATTACTCCACCGGCGGCAGGCCCAGAGTGGAGTATTCCAATCATGGGTATGAGGATTGAGACTTTAATTCCTCTTACTTTTTCTCCTTTGCCTTTGCAAACAGGCTCTGCAGAATGATGAAAAATGCCAGAAGCGCGGCAATGGTGATCTTGGTCCACCAGGAGGAAAGTGTGCCCTGAAAGGTGATAAAAGTTTCAATGGTCCCCTTAATTAAGACCCCAAACAAACTTCCGAACACATTTCCCACACCTCCCGTAAGCAGGGTCCCTCCAATGACCGCCGAAGCGATGGCCTCCATCTCAAAGCCCTTTGCCTGCTCCACAAAGCCTGCACAGGTATTTAAGGCAAACAGAAACCCGCCTAAGGAGCATAAGAAGCCATTGATCACATAGACCAGAAGCTTGGTCCGCCTTACATTAAGTCCCATCATCAGAGCGGATTGTTCATTTCCCCCCACTGCATAAATAGCGCGGCCGAATTTCGTATACTTTAACAGCACGAACACCAGAACCAGAACCACAAGGGCGATGATCACGCTGGGATAGAGGAAGGGATAATTTACCGCCCCCTTTTTATTGACCGTTCCTCCCAGAAAGGTTAAGTTGATCTTGCTTTTTGCCCACCGAAGGAACATTTCATTTTTCACACTGATCATTTCCTGGCTGATGATGGCGGTCATGCCTCTGGCAAAGAACATGCCTGCCAGAGTGACGATAAATGGCTGCAGCTTTAGATACGCAATCAAAAATCCCTGGACAAGGCCAAAAAGAATTCCCATAATCAGGACAATTATAAGGGCCGGAACCGCACCCGCCCCTTTTACCTCCATCATCCAGGCAAGCATCATACAGGTAAGGGCCACCACAGAGCCGACCGAAATATCAATCCCACCCGTAATCATGACCATGGTCATACCGGCTGCAATAACGATCAGACCGGCATTGGAGATAAAGAGATTTAAAAATACCTGGGGCTTTGCAAAGCCCTTGCTCTGAAAGATAAGGATTCCGGCCAGATACATGACAGCAAAAAGAACGATTGTAATGATCAGCAGAAAAACCTTTCCGTCTATTTTCCCTTTTTTCATCTATGCCACCTTCTTTCCATCTGTACGGACCGTCTGGAACCGTTTAACCATTCGTTTTAATTCCGTCGACTGCAGGGCAACGATAATGACCACTACGGCTGCCTTATACACCGGAATCTGATCCGGTGACACCCCCATGGCATACAAGGTCGTACTGAGCGCCTGAATGGTATAGGCACCGATTACGCTGCCCAGAAGAGAGAATTTCCCCCCTGCCAGGCTGTTGCCTCCCAGGGCCACTGCTAAAATGGCATCAAGCTCCAGATTCAGGCCGATGTTATTGGCATCTGCCGAATAAATTCTTGAAGATGCTACCAGACCGGATATCCCGGCGCAAAGGCCGCAGAATACGTAGGAAAGGAAAATGATCCTGGCGGAATTGATCCCCATGAGCTTTGAAGCCCTGGGGTTGATTCCTACGGCCTGGACATAAAGTCCCAGAGTGGTTTTCTTAAGAAGAACATAGGTTAAGAGCACCACAAGGAGGGCCACGAATACAGGCGTGGGAATGGGGATTCCCGGAATGCTTGCCCCCAGCCTTTTATAGGATTCCACGCGGATGTAAGTGATCTGCCCTTTGGTGATAAGCTGCGCAATTCCCCGGCCTGCGGTAAATAAGATCAGGGTTGCCACCATGGGCTGGATCTTCATCTTTGCCACCAGAAACCCATTGAAGCAGCCGCACAAAATCCCTGCAGCAATGGCAGCCAGTACGCCAAGCAGGTACGGATTCTGGAAGGCATTCACCGTCTGCTGTCCGCCCGCCAGAATGTAGCAGCAGACGGCCCCGGCCACCGACATGACTGCGCCCACGGAGATATCCGTTCCTCCGGAAGCAGCCACAACAAGGGTCATTCCCACCGCCAGGATCACCAAATCACTGGCCCGGTTGATGACATCGATGATATATCCGTAGAGAACTCCGTTTTTCATGGTCACTTCAAAAAAGGCAGGCGTCTTGATCAGGTTTGACAAAAGCACCAGAAGAAGGCAGAACAAAGGCAGAAACAGCCGGGTGCCTTTCAGTCGTTTTATAAATAGCATCCACTTATTCATCTCTCCCACCTCCTGCGATCGCCTTCATGATCTGATTCTGGTCAAGCTCATGTTCTTTAAGTTCTCCCACCTTTTCTCCATCCCGAAGTACCGCCATGCGGGTACAGGTCCGAAGCATCTCCTCCACCTCCGACGAGATGAACATCACTGCCTTTCCCTGTTCTGCCAGCTTTACCACCAACTTTTGGATCTCTGTCTTTGTTCCTACGTCGATCCCTCTGGTGGGTTCGTCTAAGATCAGAAACTCCGGGTCGGTCAGCAGCCATCTTCCTAGTATAACCTTCTGCTGGTTTCCTCCGCTCAGGCTTTTGATGGGAGCCTCCATTCCCGCTGTTTTTATCTGCAAAAGCCTGATATATTCTTCTGCAAGCGCCTCCTGTTCTTTTCTGCCGATCAGATGAAACATTCCCCGTTTCGCCTGCAGCGCCAGAATTAAATTCTCCCTGACAGAAAGGTCTGCAACGATTCCTTCCTCTTTCCGGTTTTCCGGTAAATATGCCATCCCGGCCATCATGGCATCTAAGGGGGCCTTGACAGCAACCGCCTTTCCATTTACCAGAAGCTCTCCGCTGTCTGGCTTATCTGCACCGTAAAGGCTTCTTGCAAGCTCAGAACGGCCGGAGCCCAAAAGCCCGGTCAGTCCGATCACTTCTCCCCTATGGATCTTCAAATCAAAAGGCTTAATCGTTCCATGTCTGCCAAGTCCCTTTGCTTCTATGACCACTTCCTTTAAGACCTTTGCTTCTTCTTTTTCTTTCCTAATTGCTGCCAGGTCATCAAAATCCTTTCCCATCATTCTGGCCACCAGCTGCACTCTCGGAAGACTATCTGTTTTATATTCCCCTACAAGACTTCCATTTCTTAACACCGTGATCCTGTCACAGACCTCATAGACCTGTTCCAGAAAATGAGTCACAAAAATAATTCCGACCCCTTCTGACTTTAACCGCTTCATCAGCTTAAAAAGCTTACCGACCTCATTGTCATCAAGAGAAGAGGTAGGTTCATCCAAAATGAGGACTCTGGCCGACATATCTACGGCTCTTGCAATGGCAAACATCTGCTGAAGGGCAATGGAATAATTTTCAACGGCTTTTGTCACATCAATTTCAATATCCAGGCTTAAAAGCAGCTCTCCTGCTTTCTTATTCATGGTCTTCCAGTCGATCAGGCCCGCCCGCTTCGGCTCCCTTCCGATATACAGATTTTCCGCCACCGATAAGTTGGGGCATAAATTGACTTCCTGGTAAACGGTACTGATTCCCCGGGCCTGGGCCTCCTGGGGGGAATGATTGATCAGGGTTCCTGAAACTCCAGACAGGCGGATTTCTCCTGATTCAAACTCCTCCACTCCGGTCAGGACCTTAATCAGTGTCGATTTTCCTGCTCCGTTTTCTCCCATCAGTGCATGGATTTCTCCGGTGCGCAGTGTAAAATCCACATGGCTCAATGCCTGGACACCCGGGAATGTTTTTGTTATGTTTCGCATGGTCAATACGGCTTCCTCTGGCATAAATGATTCCTTCCTTTCCTTTGCGTATCTGCCTTTATAAGGATTTTGAGGATAAAAAAAGATGTGGAGCGGAGGACCAAATTTTCAGTCCTCCATGACCCTACACCTGTTTATCCGGCATTTCACCTGTTTCCGGCATCACCGGTCCTTGTTCGATCAATATGCCCGTTTTGGTTTCTCAGCGGCTGCGGTATCTGCCGGATATACGCTTTCCTGCACATAAGCGATCTTATCGACGCTTTCACCCTTTTCCAGTTTCTGAATGATCTCTGCTACCCGCGGTCCGTGAAGGGGATTGCACTCAACAGACACGTTCATATCTCCTGCAATCATAGAATCAAAGGCTGCAGCGACCGCATCGAAAGAAATGATGATGATATCCCCGTTGGGACCGCAGGTCTTTCCTGCTGCCTTAATGGCATCAATGGCACCGAATGCCATATTGTCATTTTCCGCAATCACAACATCGATGTCATCATAGGTCTTTAAAAAGGATTCCATAACCTCCTGCCCCTTTGCCTGGGTGAATTCACCGGACTGGCGCTCTAACATCTTCCACTTTGGATGTTCCTTCATCTTTTCTTCCACACCGTCGGTTCTTCCGATCTGTGCAGAAGAACCAATGGTCCCCTGAATGGTCACGAGATTGATCTCCTCGTCTGCACGGTTATTTTTCTTCAAATACTCATCAAGCCATGCCACCGCATCATAACCTTCCTGCAGGAAGTTGGAACCGACCCATGCGGTATACAAGGAGTCATCAGAGACATCGATCATACGGTCAACGATGATGACCGGAATCCCTGCATCCTTTGCTTCCTGCAATACCGTATCCCAGCCGGTTTCCGTAACCGGTGCGATCACGATATAATCCACATCCTGCTGAATGAAATTACGGACTGCCTTTAACTGGTTTTCCTGCTTCTGCTGCGCATCGTCAAAGATCAGCTGATAGCCGTTTGCTTCTGTAAATGTGGATTTCATGGATTCTGTGTTTGCTGTCCTCCAGTCAGATTCCGCTCCTACCTGGGAGAAGCCTACCACAATCGCCTCCTTTGTTTCCTCTGCTTTTGCTTCGGTCCCTGCCGCTGTGGCTGCTGCCTCAGACTTGCTTTCTGTACCGGCAGGTGCCGCCGTGGTTGCCGAAGCCTTAGAACCGCTGCATCCGGTAAGAATCATGGCTGCCGCCATAACTGCCGCCGACAATACACTTAAAACCCTTTTCTTCATATCCTTGCCCTCCATTTGATATCGTTTCTGCTGCCTGTATCATACCGTCTGCCGGTATTTCCTTCAATGCAAAATCTTCTGGAAACAGTTGAGTTTCTTCCGGTTTTTTCCGTATTCCTCAAAAAGGTTGGTTTTCTTAGGAAAAAAGTTGGTTTTTTTATTTATCTGCTTTTAAAACTGCAGGAATCTTTACCGTAACCTTTGTTCCCACCCCGTACTCACTTTCCATTTGAAGTCCATAGGCCCCGCCAAAGTTAAGGCGGATACGCTCCGCTACGTTGGCAATTCCAAACCCTTCCCTCTGGTCCACATCTTCCCCGCCCCGGCAGACCAACCGCCGCATCTTTTCCAGTTCTTCCGGCTTCATACCGATTCCATTGTCCTCCACCTTAAGAAAGATATCCCCTTCCTCCTGCCAGCCGCTGATCTTTAAAAATCCCTTTTTCCTGCAATTCTTAATGCCATGGTACAGGGCATTCTCCACAATGGGCTGGAGGGTCAGCTTTAACATGGAATAATCCTTTATCTCTTCATCCAGGTCGATTTCATAATCCATAATGTCCTCATAGCGGAAATGCTGGATCTGGAGATAGCTTTTGATATGCTCCTCCTCTCCCCGGACCGTGATGAAATCACGGCCATTGTTAAGCCCCCTCCGAAGAAAGGAGGAAAGAGCCGTAATCATCTTTACCACTTCCTCATGCCGCTTCCCCTCCGCCAGCCACACAATGGTATCCAGAGTGTTATAAAGGAAATGAGGATTGATCTGAGCCTGCAAAAGCTTTAATTCTGTTTTCCGTTTCAGCTCCTGCTCCTCTTTGATATGCTCGATCAGTTCCCCGATCCGCACCACCATCTGATCGTACTGGTCGCTCAGCATCTGTATCTCCCGGATATTGCTTTTTGGCGCGCGGACCTTTAAACTTCCGTTCACCAGCTTCATGGTATAACCGCACAGCTCCTCCATGGGCTTTATGATCTTCTTTCCAAAGGAGGAAACAAATGCCATCAGAAAAACCATAATACAGGCTGAAACTGCGATGCACAGGGCAATCAGCTGCTTCGTCTGGGAATCCAGCTTCTGGCGGGTAAGTTCCAGGTTCTTGGTTTCATTGTAGATATAATTGGACATGGATTCTTCGATAAGATCGGTGGTCACATAAATGTCTTTGTCAAGCCGTTCGATGTTCCGGTCGTAATTCCCGAAGATATTACTGGTTCTGATGTCATCGATCCGTTTCTCCAGAATACCGATGAGCTGAAGAAGACCGTCAAGCCCCTTTTTACTGGTCTCCTCCGGGGTGGAATCTTTCAGCTGTTCAAAGATCTTTCTGGAATTATCAAGGTCCTCATAAGGATTTAAAGCCTCAAAGGTATCGGCTCCAATGACGATCCGGTACATCTTATAATCAATGTTGGATTTGAAATCAAAATTAAACTCTGTAGCCATGGTCAGATTCCTTATGCTCTGCCGGTACTGGCGGTTCTGCCAGGCCATCATATACAGCAATATCCCAATCATGATGATGACCGGGATAAATACGATTGCCTGCATGAAACGTATATGGGCCTTGATGGATTCATGTCTGTATTTCATGCGCTCCTCCTGACCGGAATGCCTTTGGCGTAATTCCATGGATCTTTTTGAACAGATAACTGAAATAATGGGGATCCTTATAGCCGACCTGATAGCTGATCTCTGATGCCCGGAGATCTGTTTTTAAAAGGAGCTCTCTGGCCGCTTCCATCCGAACCTTTGTTAAATATTCCACAAATGTAATCCCCATTTCCTGACTGAAAATGGTGCTGAAATGATTGGGACTGATATTGACACAGGAAGCAACCACATTTAAAGAAATATCTTCATCCCTGTAATGCCCCGCAATATATTCTCTGGCCTTATCAAGAACCTGACGGTATTTTTTTCGGGAGCAGGACGTGCGCAGGGCAACCGCTTTCGTCAGAATATCTCTGGCATACTTAGCAGCCGCTTCTTTTGACCCTGCACAGGGCTGAAGGGTCCTGGCATCTCCGAATTCTCTCATGATCTGTTCCTGTTCCATGCCAAGTCCGGTCACAAATTCGCTGACCGCCAGATAAACGTCCATCAATATGTACTGCCGGAAGAGAAGGGATTCAAAATTGCTGCCGCAGGCTTCTAAGTATTCCTCTACAAAATACTTTACCTCCGGAGCAGAACCGCTTTTGAGAAAATCCGGAACGATATCCCGGCCAAGTCTGCTCATATCCATTCCTTTCAGGCTGATGCTTCCGGAATCCAGGGAAAGCCTGGCTGCATCTTCTGCCGTCAGCATCTGGTTGTACTCAAGCATATACCGGCTGGCATAGGCACGGCTGGCCGCCTTAAAACAGGTCCTGATCTCGCTGAGCCTGCAGACCGGAGTTCCGATTCCCCCGAAATACTCCATTCCCGGAACGTTCTTCACAAGGTCTGCCAGGTACCTGGAAAACTCCTGGATCTTTTCCTCCAGATCCCCAGGATCATTTCCCATGACCAGAAAGGCATACCCCTCTGTCAGACGATTAAACCCTACAAGATCTGTCCTGCCCTCAAGCTCCTTTTTCATCCGTTTATCAAACAGGACCCCTTCATCCGAATACTGCTCCTGGCTATCCGATACTCTCGCCTGAAACAGGATAAGATTATACATGGGCGCACTAAGGGACAGACCATGCTCCCGTCCCTTTTTTAAAAGTTCTGAAAGGCTCAGCTTCCCTGACACAATCATATCAAACAGCCGGTCCCGTTCCATCCGTTTCCGCTCCTCCTGCTGCTCACAAAATGCCTGCTTATAGCCCTTCTCGCTTTTCTCCTGCATAATCGTCTCACTCATGCGCTCCAAAGCCTCTAAAAGCTGGCTGCTGCTTACAGGCTTAAGAAGATAATCAGCGGCTCCGATCTTAATGGCCCGCTTTGCATACTCAAAATCATCGTACCCGCTGAAAAACATGATATGCAGTTCCGGCAGCTCCTTTTTTACCATTTCTGCCAGCTCCAGCCCATCCACAAAAGGCATGCGGATATCTGTAAGCAGAATGTCCGGTTTTGACTTTAAGATCAGCGGATATGCCAGTTCCCCATCCGGCGCTTCTCCGGCAAACTCAAATCCATACTTTTCCCATGGAATCCCGTTCTTGATGCCCTCCCGGACTATTTTTTCATCCTCTGCAAGAAAAATTTTAATCATGCCGCCCCCTCCGTTTCATGTACCCCTAAGACTTGATTCTGCAATTCATCGATATATACTAATACTACCACAAAAAAAGAGCGCCTGAAACTCCTCATTAAAAAGAGTTTCAGGCGCCGGATTTCTTTTAGGATTCCCCGTCATCCCACAGGCTTTTATTGTTATATGCTTCATCCAGAACGCTGCAAAACCAGCGTCCGTTCAATACATGTTTAATCATTTTCTCTTTCAGAGATATGACAGCATCATACGTGGTGCTCACATCTTTTTCTTCCACGGCTGAATACCACATTTTTATAATGCATGCTCCCCTGTTTGATTATTTGGTACCAGTCATGATACACATTTAAAATATATTGGTACCAATTATCCAATTCTACTATTTTACAGTAATAATTACACGCTGATAATGCTTCAGATTATGCTCCCCATTATCCTGAACCTCAGCAATCATATGAATCGTATCTCCAGTTCTGGCATCCGCAGGAATCGTAAAACTTACCGTTTGGGTATCCTTTCCCTCCAGCTGGATTGTGTCCGTCTGCTCACCCTCAATCAAATCCCGATGCAGACCAAGCTGCATATCTCCGGCTATCTCTGCCTCTGCCTCAGGAACCTCCCCTTTTACTTCCTCATAGGTGTCAGCTTCAAAATACCTCCACCACCGGTAAGTCAGCTCGTCCCCATCCGGATCTTCACCCTGGGCAGTTAAAGTTATCTTTTCACCAGGTTTCGCTGTAAGATCAAGGCCTTCTTTGATCGTTAAAGAGGGATTATGGTTGGCATCCTCATAATTTTCCGCCACCGCCCAATCCGCGCGGGCTGCAAAATCATCCTGAATGTCATCGAACCAGCGCATTAACGAATATTCCGCTTCGTACCGGCCGGTAAATGGATTAAAGTCCAACACATTATTACGGTAAAGTTTGTCATTAACCACTCCAAACCGTCCGCCCCAGCCTCCATAAGACGGATCTTCCATACTGCGCAGGCCATTATCGATCAGATAGAAAAAGGAGGGCGAATCACCTTCTGAAATAAAGTCATACCGGTTATATTGCGGGTTATTCTTCAAGTACTCCTCGCTGCCCCTCTGTTCCTCTGAAAGTTCACCATCGATTACTTTACCATCTCCTATCAGAGCATACATTTCCAGCAATTTGCCATGTCCTGTCAAAATATTTTTATAATTCCATTCTCCCTGCAGGCGGCTGTTCACTTCATCCGTATGATATTTCCATGCATACGCAAAATGCCAGAAGTTTGACTGGTCATTAATGATGCGGATGTCCGGCCAGCTTTTCGCAATATATTCATTATAACTTTCGTCCTGATCAAGAATAATGTACAATACCAGCTTGTCGCTCACCTTTTTTCTTATCTGTTCCCATTGATCCGTATCTTTATATTGCTCCTCAATGGATTTGAGCGCTCTGGCTGTGGTATTTGTACCACCCCAGGTCTGTACATACAGGTCTCTGGGGTCATCATCTAAAAATAAGCCCTGTAAAAACTTTGAGCCATCTGTTTCTTTCTCCATCTCGCCCTTATTGGTAATATTTCCAATCTTCGTGATATTTCTGAGCGTTTGAGCATCCGGATATCCCTCTGCATGCTTACTTAAGTTGGGATAGATTTCCTCATAGGCATCAAGCATATCATAAAGCCATTTTGTCCCAGTCCACCGAAACGGTTCGATCCCCGCTTCCTTGTCACCGGCATAATGATACATGGAACTGGTTAATACAATGCCTGACAAATCCATTTCATTTGAATACAAAAGGAAACGAATGACTGAATTCATATCATCCACTTCACCATCCGTAGTAATGACTGTTCTCGCCTTACTTTTTACAGTTTTAGGCTCGGTTTTTACGTTTGAACTCTCCTTCTTTTCTGTATCACTGGTCAAGGCATCGGATTCAGGCGGCAGTTTTGCTTCCTGATTCCTCCCGCAGCCAGATATCGAAATACTCAGGCACAGGATGCTTGGCAAAATGACTGATAACCACCTTTTATTCGTCATAATTGATTCCTCTCTGATCTTGTACTTTTACCAGGGCATATATGTTTTCATATACGCCCTGGATTTTTAGTTTTTATAATACTTCTCCGTTGGTTTCAATGACTTTCTTATACCAGTCAAAGGACTTCTTTTTCCTTCTGGATAAATCTCCGCTTCCGTCATCGTATTTCTCCACATAGATAAAACCGTAACGCTTTGCCATCTCCCCGGTGGAAGCGCTCACCAGATCAATGCAGCCCCATGGCGTATATCCCATCAGATCCACACCGTCAGCCACTGCTTCTGCCATCTGCCTGATGTGCTTTCTTAAATAGTCAATGCGGTAATCATCCTGAATGGTTCCGTCTTCCTCGATCTTGTCATAAGCTCCCAGTCCGTTTTCCACCACCATAAGAGGAATCCGGTAACGTCCGTAAAGCTCGTTTAAGGTGTAACGAAGTCCCTTCGGATCGATCTGCCAACCCCAGTCGCTCGCCTCTAAATAAGGATTCTTTGCACCACCCATGATATTGCCGGAGCTCTTAGCCTCGTTTTTTGAAGCAGTGGCACAGTTGGACATATAGTAGCTGAAGGTGTAATAATCCACACAGCCCTCTTTTAAAATATCCAAATCTCCCGGTTCCATGGCAACTTCAATCTGATGCTCCTTAAAATAGCGCTTCATGAAATAAGGATATTCGCCGCGGACCTGAACATCGCCGCAGAACTGGTTTAAAATCTGGTTCTGCTGCTGGGCTTCTAAAATGTCATCCGGATTACAGGTCAGCGGATACGTTGTGAGCTGAACGATCATACAGCCGATCTTACAGTCCGGATCGATCTCATGACCGGCTTTTACGGCCAATGCACTGGCAACGAACTGATGATGCAGCCCCTGAAAGCGGAGCTGGGGAATATCCACCTGATTGTTAAAATCCGTAGTTCCTTCATTTAAAATACCAAGAGACAGAAAGCCGCCCAAAGGCATGGTTCCGGAGTTTATCTCATTAAAGGTCAGCCAGTATTTCACCTTTCCTTTATAGCGGGTAAATAAAGTCTTTGCATATTTCACATATAAGTCAATGCATTCTCTGGAGGACCAGCCGTTGTATTTCTCCGTAAGGGCAAAAGGCATCTCATAATGGGAAATGGTGATAAGAGGTTCCATGTTATGGCTTAAGCACTCATCAATCACCCGGTCATAAAATTCCAGCCCCGCTTCATTTGGTTCGGCTTCCATTCCGGTAGGGAAGATTCTGGTCCATGCGATGGAAAAACGGAATACCTTAAAGCCCATCTCAGCAAATAACCCGATGTCTTCCTTGTAATGATGATAGAAATCAATGGCCTCATGGCTTGGATAAAATGTATCCGGTTCTATGGTCCTGGTGATCCGTTTGGATCTTGTATGGGAACCTCCGGTACATACGTCGGAAGTGGAAACTCCCTTTCCCGCCTCATTCCAGGCACCTTCACACTGGTTGGCTGCTACTGCGCCTCCCCATAAAAAGTTATCACAAAATACTGACATATCGCACCTCTTTCCAATTATACAATGGTTAATAAAGTATCTCCGGCTTTCACCTGTTTTTCCTCACTGGGTTTCAGGCTGATGAAATTCATCATATTGGATACAAGGACCGGAGTGGTCAGGGACAATCCCGCTTCCTTGATTATCTTCATGTCAAATTCCAGCAGCAGGCTTCCTTTTTTCACTTTATCCCCGGTCTTGCAGTGGAGAGTAAATCCTTTTCCTCCTAACTGCACCGTATCGAGCCCCACATGGATGAGAACCTCCACTCCCTGATCTGTGGTCATTCCTACCGCATGCCTGGTATCAGTCACCGCACTGATGATTCCGTCTGCGGGAGCATATACCTTTCCTTCCTCCGGCAAAATTGCAAGCCCTTCTCCAAGGACTCCGCCTGCAAACACGGCATCTTCCACATCTGCCAGAGGAATTACGTTTCCTGTAAGGGGACTGGACAGTTCAATGGTTTCCACCAAAGGCTTTTTTTCCTCTGCAGAAGAATCCGGTATTGAAGCGGACTCTTCTTCTTTTATCTCCGGCTTATACAGAATCAGCGTCAGAACAAAGCTTACAACAAGTGCGATGATAAGAGCGATCACACCATTGATCATATTTCCAAATCCCTCTCCACCGATCATCTGTATTAAGGATAAGGAGGAAGGAGAACCTCCCATGGAATAGGCCACCAAATGGGTGATTCCAGCATAAAGTCCTGCAATACCTGCACCAATTACGCTGGCAATCATAGGCGTTTTATACTTAAGAGTCACACCGTACATGGCAGGCTCAGTCACACCGGCCACAATGGCTGAAATTCCGGCTGCGGATGCGGTCGATTTTACATCTTTATCCTTGTTCCTGATCGCTACGGCAAGAGAAGCCGCGCCCTGAGCCAGATTCGAGCAGAACATGGTAACGATCAAAATGGCATCAAACCCAAAGCTTGCCAGGCTGATAGTCGAAATCGGCAGCAGCGCATAATGCATACCTGTCATAACGATAAACGGCATTGCAGCGGAAAGCACCATAATGGCAAGCCAGCCTGCTTTGCTGTATAACAGATTAATGCCAGAGGCCAGATAATTACCAAGAATACTTCCAATCGGTCCCACGATAACCAGTGCAACCGGAATGGATATGAATATGACGATCAGAGGCTTTAAAAATACTTTTACAAGACTCGGACAGATCTTATCTGCAAAACGTTCAATATAGCCCATAAGCGGCACCATTAACAGTACCGGCAATACGGAGGATGAATAGGTGGCAGACGTTACCGGAAGTCCGAAATAAGTGGTGTTGCCTGCTGCCAGCAATGTATTTAAGTTTGGATGGATCAAAAACGCGGCTACTACCATTGCAAGGTAAATATTAGAGCCAAGACGTTTTGCTGTAGTCATCGCCAGAAGTATCGGCATAAAGTAGAAAAATGCGTCTCCGGCTGCATTTAAGATCACATAAGTACTTCCAGTGGTATCTACCAGGTTGAATGTCGTAAGAAGGGTTAAAACCACCTTGATCATACCACAGCCAAGCATGGCCGGAAGCAGAGGAGTCATACAGCCTGCCACAAAACCTGACAGGCGGGAGAACAGATTTTCTTTCGGTCCGTCGTTCTTTGATCCCGTTGTCTCTTCAAAATGTCCCAGCTTTACCAGTTCATTGTATACATTGGACACCTCATTACCGATGACCACCTGATACTGTCCGCCCTGACGGACGACCCGGATCACACCGGGAACTTTCTCAATTTCACTGTCTTTTGGAATGCTGCTGTCTTTTAAGACAAAACGCAGACGAGTGATACAGTGTGTAAGACCTGCCACATTTTTTTCTCCGCCTACTTTTTCGAGAACGGTCCTGGCAGTCTTTGCATAATCAAATGCCATAATTATTTCCCCCTTCATGTAAGGTTTATCGTGTTTTCTATCTGAAAAGGCCGATCCGCTGTCCGCGTATGCCTTTGCATTCATAATAATAGGATAAAAAAAGAACCCTGCCACAAGCAGCCTGCAGAATCTCTCTGCAGCCTGCCTTATGTACAGGGTCCTGCCCAGACCAGCATAAGGTCCGGTAACAATCCCATGACTTTCTGTTTTAATGCAAATCTCTGGTAACTTTCTCTATATGAATCATTAAATACATCATCTCTTCCCGGTCCACTTCATAATAGTACCGGTCATGGATATAATTGGCTATTTTTACAATGCAGTTATACGAATTTCGGTATTTATCCTTTAACACATGAAACCAGTCCTCATCGGTTGTCTCATACTGCTTATTCTGCAGCATACGCTGGGCGAAAAAACGAATGTGGGTGACAAACCGCCTGTAATCCCAGGATTCCGTATTTAACTTCACCTGATAAGAGGCTTCCACAATATCCACGATATCTTTGATGATCTTTGTAATCAGTTCAAGATTCTCAGGCTCTTTTCTGTTTAACTGCCCATAGACAAAATGAAAAGCTAAAAACATGGCTTCATCTTCTTCCATGGTCAAATTCAGTCTTCTTTTCACTAAATCAAGGGCATACTGGCCAACCTTAAACTCATTGGGGTAAAATCTTTTTCCTTCCCAGATCATGGCATTGCGAAGTATGATTCCATTCCGGTAACGGTCTGCTGCTCCCGCAATGTGGTCACACACCGTCAGAATGGTTCGTTCATTTAACTGCATCCCATACTCACTTTTTGCATAATCCACCGTCTGTTCACTGATTTCCCAATATTCCTGGGGCAGCTTTGCAAAGTATTCTTCAAAATGGCGGGCATCCTTTTTATCATTCTGGACAAAAATCCGCTCCACCAGCCTGCGGTCCACCTCATCGCCCTTTTTTCTGCCAAAGCCGATGGATTTTCCCTTTAGAATCACTTCTTTCCCCTCAGTATTATAAGATAATACCATATTATTATTCAGTACTTTCTCAATCTTCATAAGCCCCTTCAAGTAAATCAAAAAAAGACAAGCACAGAGGACATCACATAAAAAACTGATACGTGATAACAACCCTGTAGATCTTGCCTGCCTGACCAGTCACAAACTACATATCTATTTTGTAAAAAAAGTATAACACGAATAAATATAGAAGTCTATTGATAATACGTTCAATATAGCCGGTTATTTTTGTGCAATATACACAAAAAATTACTTAAAATTTATCCGCACTTCCATATTCAGTTTACCATAAAAGTTATTACAAGTCTAGAATTTATTAAAACCTTCTTGACAAACCAATGGAACAGCGTTATTCTGATTAAGCAATTACTTAATTAAATTTTACAGTAGAAAAGAAGGGAGGCATCATGGATTTTATTCAAGCGCTGCATGTGATCACAGACCCTACCAGATACCAGATCATTCGTCTGTTAATGGAGCGGCATTACTGTGTCCGGGCAATCTCCAAAAAACTTGGAATCAGTGAACCGGCTGTCTCTCAGCAGATGAACATCCTGAAAAAAGCCGGTATTATAACAGGTTCCAAGATGGGATACCACATGCATTACCTTGTAAATGTTGATTTCGTGAAACAGATCTTTGAACAATTTGCAAAAGAGATCAATTCCGTCAAACCAGAAAAAACACTGACAACGGAATGTATCTGCGAATATGAATGCGGAAGAAAACATTAATAGAACCAATGATAGGAGTCTAACATGGACAAAGATTATTTAATCAACGATAAACCTGCCAGAGCACTGGCTCTGTTTACCCTGCCAATGATCATAGGCAACCTGTTCCAACAGTTTTATACCATGGCCGATTCTGTTATCGTCGGCCGTTTTGTAAGTGAAGATGCCCTTGCGGCAATCGGAGCTTCCTATTCCTTTACCAACGTGTTTATCTGCATTGCCATTGGCGGCGGCGTGGGGGCAACCGTTATTACCAGCCATTATCTAGGGGCGCGCAATTATAAGAAAATGATACAGTCCGCCTGTACCGCGATGATATCATTTCTTATATTAAGCATTGTTTTAGCCGCAGTGGGCCTGGTCTTTGGCCGGACTTTTATGGCTTATTTGAACACTCCTGAAAATATACTGGATATGGCTTCCGATTACCTTGAAATTTATTTCTGGGGACTTCCGTTTTTGTTTATGTATAATGTAATATCCGCTATTTTTAATGCCATCGGAAAATCCCGGATTCCTTTATACCTTTTGATTTTTTCCTCTCTGTTAAACATTGCTCTGGCTGTTTTTATGGTATACAGCCTGGGATTGGGCGTAAAAGGTGCTGCCTGGGCCACCTTTACAGCACAGGGCCTATCCGTGGTGCTTTCTCTTTTCCTGCTGGTACGGGAATTTAAAAAATACTCATCCTATCTGGAAACTGCTTTTGATACAGACAGCTTTAAGGAGATGTCAAAGGTGGCGCTGCCTTCCATTCTCCAACAGTCTACCGTGGCGATCGGCATGCTTTTGGTCCAGTCTGTGGTAAACAGTTTCGGAAGTGAAGTACTGGCCGGCTTCTCCTCCGCCATGCGTGTGGAAAGTCTCTTTATCGTTCCCATGGTAGCCATAGGAAATGCCATGTCCTCCTTCACCGCGCAGAATCTTGGCGCAGGCAAACAGGACCGGGTACAGAAAGGATTCCGTGCAGCCAATGGATATATTCTATTCTTTGCGGTTATAACCTGCATCATACTGGAATGTTTCCATACACCGATAGTAGGTTTATTCTTAGGGGGCGGCGGAACAGAACTGGCTTTTCAGACAGGAACCGGATATTTGCGGTTTATGGGCTTCTTTTTCATTCTGATCGGACTTAAGATGAGCACCGACGGACTGCTCCGCGGCGCAGCCGACATGAAGATGTTTACCATTGCAAACCTGGCAAACCTGGCGCTGCGGGTCATCATTGCGCTTACCATGGCACCACGCTTCGGCGTTTTTATGGTATGGTATGCGGTTCCCATGGGCTGGATGGTGAATCTTTTGATCTCCTTCTGCCAATACCGGACGGGGAAGTGGAAAACACTCAGCATCAGCAGATAAAAGACAAGGGACAGGCCCCCCGGCCTATCCCTTGTCTTTTATCTCTTTATATTCAAACCAGTCAAAATCTCCATAATTACTGCTCTCATTTTTGCCGGCGGAGGCATATAAGCCGAGTATGGTACCGGTATATCCTCCTGCAGCTTCTCTGCTCAAAAATGTTCCATCCACTTCTTTTGCCATCTGGCAGAACGCTTTTCCCTCTTCCGAATAGAAAAAATCCAATTTCTGATACCTGGCTTCCACCTTTAAATAGATCCGTGTATTCTCCCAGGGTCTCCTTGCTGCCACTTCCTCCTGTCCGTGAACGCACCGGGTCAGGCGGATTTCCTTCCTGCCCTTAAAGATTCCGTATTCCATCCTCAGATGGTAACGGTGGTTCATCAGCAGTACGATTCCGCATGTTTCCCCCTCCTGCTTTGGTTCAAACTCCATAGAAGTGCTGAATTCAAAGCACATATGCTGCTGCCTCCGTCCCAGAAAGGAAGGAGAACCTTCCTCTGTTATCACACCAGTGCCAGCAAACAGCCGCAAAAAACCGGGACGCTCTGTCAGGCTGAAACTCTTATATCCGGATGTTCTGATGGAGATCCAGGCATGTGACAGCCGGGAGGTGTCAAAGTTATCACGCTCCGGCTCTTTCTCCCAGATATGCTCCTCAAGCTCCGGGGCGGGATAGGAAAACTCCACCCGCCCCGTATCCGGACTGAATACCGGCCATTCCTCTTCCCATAGGACCGGAACTGCAAAGGTTTCCCTGCCAAGACAGTCAAAACGTCCGCCCACCGGCCGGACCGCCAGCAGAACTGCCCACCACTCTCCGTTATGGAGCTGTATCATATCCGCATGTCCCGGATTATTAATGGGATAGTCTCTTCTTAAATTCCGGTGCGTGATCAACGGATTTCTGGGATCAGACTCATAAGGGCCGGTCAGATACCGGCTGCGGAATACGGTGGCCGCATGATTGCGGAAGGTCCCTCCCTCCGCAATCAGAAGATAATACCAGTCACCAATATGGTATATGTGAGGGCCTTCGGGAGCCGCCGCATTTACAAAGGCTCCCTGCTTTAAAAGTACATGCCTCTCCCCGGTCAATTCCCCGGTTTCCAGATCCATTTCCTGCAGCCAGATATGGCGGCCTCTTTCCGGCTGTCCGGGAAATGGGCGGCAGTTTCCCAGATAATAAGTCTTTTGGCCTTCAAAAACCAGAGACGGATCAATGCCCTCCGCTCCCTTTACAATGACCGGGTCAGACCATGGTCCAGCCGGATGCCTGGCATGGACATAGAAGTTTACATTTTCATGATAATTTTCATTCCTGACCAATGTTGTGATCACATAAAAACGGTCTTTCTCCTCATGATAGAAGATAGAGGAAGCATAGATCCCCCTGGAAGGACCCACTCCATCCAATGAAAGCTGTTCCGGTCTGGCCAGCACATGGCCAAGCTGATGCCAGTGAACAAAATCTTTGGAGTGAAAGATGGGTATCCCCGGAAAGTACTCAAAGGTGGAAGTCACCAGATAATAGTCCTCTCCCTTCCGGCACACCGATGGATCGGGATAAAATCCGGGCAGCAAAGGATTGATCAGCTGCTTGTTCATTGCCTTTTACCATATCCCTTCTTTTACTGGGTTTTCTTCGCCAGTTCCAGCTGCTTGTTGATATCACTGATCAAATAGTCTGCAACCCCGTCCGAATCATCTTCTCCGTAGCTGAGCATCTGCATTGCCATATAGTACGTCCCATCGGGATTTTTCAGTGCGGACCGTTCAAAAACAGGATCGAATTTAAAGGTGGTCCACTCCATGACCTTTTTATTGGCTACCGCCGTAATGCTGTCAGACAGATCCAGAGCTGCAAGACCGTTTTTGTTGGCAGGTACGCCCCGGGTATCCTTTAAAAGCTTTGCCCCTTCCGGTTCACCGAACAGGAACTGAATCAGCGCTGCCGCTTCTGCCGGATGCTGGGTAGACTTTGGGATTGCAAATACCATGGAGGCTTTTGTCATTCCCCCCTTATAATCACCCATTTTGATGTAATCCCCTACCTCAAACTCAAATCCGGGAGCTGCCTGCACATACTTTTTCAAGTTGCTGTCCCAGATATACATACCGGCATAGTGGCCGTCGATCCATCTCTGGTTGGTATCCACAAGCTCAGAGCCGTCACCAGCCAGAACCTCCAGCGTTGGTATGACATGGCGTTCTTCCAGCTTTGTCAGCCAATCCAGACCTTCTTTCACTTCCTCTCTGGTATACTGAAGCTCATTATCAATCACCCACGGTTTTCCATAAACGCTCTGCAGGTAATATACCATCAGGGTCATACGGTCCAGGGCATTTAAGATGAGGGGATAATAAGTTCCGTCCTCATAGGCTGCAAATGCATCTCCTACCGCATACAGTTCCTCTAAGGTCGTAGGAATCTCCACGCCCACATCCTTTAATCTGGTGGTATTCCAGAAGAATACCCGTCCGGTATTGCTGGCAGGCAGTGCCTGAAGCACACCATTTGTTGTATAATAATCAATATCCGACTTATCATAAGCAGTCAGATCAATAATATCCGACAGCTTATTCAGATCATAAAACATACTCCCGTCAGGAGAATAATTAAATACCCAGTCCATGTTCAGCTGGATCACGTCTGCTGCATTCCCGGATTTTAATGCCAGAGCCACCTTTTCCTCATGACCCGTAAAGGATTCATATTCTGCCTCAACCTTGATGTTCGGATACTTTGCTTCAAATGCCTTGATTCCTTCCAGAGTCGCCTGATGCCTGCTGTCTCCGCCCCACCAGTTCATACGGATCGTGATGGGATCTTTGGTATTTACCGTAAGTCCTTCTGCCTTTGCAGGCCCTGCGCTTTCATTGCCCTGTGCCGAGCCCGGTGCTGCAGTGGTTTCCACCTTCTGGGTCGGCATGCAGCCTGCCAAAGATGCAGTCATGGCCCCTGCAAGTACAAGTGCAATTCCCCGTTTCCATTTGCTCTGTTTCATTTCTTTACCCCTCCAACCTTCTTGTTTTTGCCTGATGCTCATTTTTCAGCCTTCTCCTAGCCTTTTACTCCCCCTGCTGCAATCCCTTCCACAAAAGAATTCTGTGCCGCAAAAAATACCACAAGTGACGGAAGGATTGCAATTAACGACATTGCAAGAACCCGGTTCCACTCAAACCCCACATCTGCATCCATGGACATCCGAAGGAAAATGGATACCGGATACTTGGCAACCGTGTTCACGTAAATGAGGGGACCCATAAAATCATTGGACGCCCACATAAACTGGAACAATGCGCATGATACGATAGACGGCTTCAGCATGGGAACGATCACATACCAAAGGGTCTGCATGACATTACACCCATCAATTTTTGCCGCTTCCTCCAGTTCTTTTGGAATCCCCCGGAGAAACTGGATCAGCATATATACAAAATAGGTATCGCCTGCAAAAAGAGACGGTATCACCAGCGGAAAATAAGAATCCAGCCATCCGATCTGATCAAACAGGATGTACTGAGGTACGTTTAACACTACCTGCGGCAAAAACAGGGTAGATAATAAGACTGCAAAGGAAAATCTTTTGCCCAGGAAGTTGAATCTTGCAAATCCGTATGCCGTAAATACGGCAGATGCAACGGTTACGATTACCTTTGGAATTACGAACTTATAGGTATTCGCCATAAAAAACAGCAGCGTCATCCCTTCATAGCCTTTAAATCCCCGGATATATCCCTCAAGGGTCGGAGCAAGAGGAATGAAGCCTATGCTTGAAAATATCTCCGAATTGGTCTTAAATGAAGCCCCGAACATCCAGATCAGCGGATAGACCATAACGATTCCCACCGCAACCAGCACGAAGTATCTCAAACAGGTATTGATTATCAATCTGGTTTCCTTAGTCATCTTGCCTACCTCCCATCCTCGTCACTGTAATACACCCAGTATTTCTGGCTCATAAATGCGATAATTGTAAATGTGGTTATAATAAGGAACAGCAGCCATGCAATGGCACTTGCCATACCCATTTCATAACTCTTAAATGCATTGTTATAGACCAGCAGTGACACCAGGGTGGTGGAACGGAGAGGTCCTCCCTGAGTAATGATGAACGGCCCGTTGAACTCCTGGAACTTGTGACAAAGCTGTGTGACAAAGTTATAAAAGATGACCGGTGTGATCAAAGGAACTGTGATACTGAAAAACTGCCTCCATTTTCCCGCTCCGTCGATGGAAGCGGCCTCATACAGTTCCTGGGAGACCCCTTTTAACGCAGCCAGGAAGATGACCATTGGAGAACCGAACTGCCAGATACGAAGCAGCACTATAGCAAAAAAGGCTCCGTTTGGATCTCCCAGCCAGTTAAAGGGCTCCAGCCCGAATCTGGCGGAGATCATATTGATCAGACCTTCGGTCTTAAATAAGAATCTCCACAATACAGCAATGGATACGGAGCCTCCGAGAATGGAAGGAATGTAGTATGCCGTACGGAAAAAGTTGACCCCCCGAATCTTAAAATTCAATATGTATGCAATAAAAAGCGCAAAGGAAAGTTCAAAGGGTACTGTGATAAATGCGTATTTGAAGGTCTGACCAAAGGCCTTCATTGTCATCTTGTCGCCAAGAATGGTCATATAGTTCTGTAAGCCCACAAACACAGGAAGGCGAAACAGATTGTATTCATGAAAGCTATACATGAACGAGGCCATAAATGGATAAAGTTTAAATATTGCAAACCCGATCCACCAAGGCAGGATAAACAGAAAACCAAAATTTTTCTTGAAAAAATCCCTTGGATTTTTGTATCTGGGAACCTGTATTGCTTTTGTTGTTTTACGATTAACCCCCATCGTAATCCCTCCCCTAATTTTTACTTATCAGCCATAAAAATCTGTTTGCTCTCTAAAAGACCGTCCCTCTCCAGTTTCTCTATATTCATGCGCTGCGGATTCCCCGGCAGATCCGGCTGGCAATAGAACCTTCCATCCCGCTCCTCAGGCTGGAACAATGTATAAGCTCCCACCGGCTTGCTGATTGGCTCATGGTATTCGATCTTTTCATTTTCGTTGTACAGGCATCCGAAAATGGCATTTAAATATATTCTTCCGCCGGAAGAGAAAGTAACCCCTTTTTCTCTTGCCAGATCCCGGATCTTAAGGATATCATCGATCCGGGTCATCCGCCCGATGGAAGGCTGCAGATGATCCACTCCCTTTTCTACATAAGTCTCATAAGCATAGTAAATCCGCATGGACTCTCCAAATGCTATGGGCATGGAAACTCCCATTTCTTTTAAGCGTTTGATTCCATTCATATCGTGGGAATGGATCGGCTCCTCAAACCAGGCAAGATTATAAGGCTCTGCCAGCTTAGCAAACTGAAAGGCTTCTTCCACCTCCCACCTCTGATTGGCATCCACGGCAACTCCGATGTCCGGACCTACTGCCTTTCTTACCTTTTCAAGCCTTCTGATATCCCGTTCCATGTTGGTGCCGTCATCACTTCCCACCTTAAATTTGACTGTTTTATACCCCTCTTCCACGTAACGGGTCATATCCTCTACCAGCTCTTCGTCCTCAAGCAAAAGGGAGCCTCCGCCCTTATAGGCTGCCGCCCAGTCTTTCTCCGCCCCAAGGAAACGATGAAGAGGCTTACCTGCTCTCTGTGCCAGAATGTCCAGCATCATCAGATCCAGCTGCCCCACTTCCACGGCCTGCCCGCTCTGAAAACCGGAATTTCTCATCCTCCAGTACAGACTGTCTCTCCACTGGCTGTAGCTTTTGGTTTCTCCGTTTAAAATCAGAGGAAGAATGTTCTTTACAAAGCTTCTGCCGACGCTCAGATGAGCACAAGCCCCTTCCGAATCATAAAGTTCCAGGCAGCCCTGCTCCGGTGCGTTTTTCCCCATGCCGCCGGTTCCGTCTTTAAAAGGCTTTGGCAGTGGAATGGGCCGAAAGTTATAATAAACCGCTTTCACAAATTTAATGGGATCCTGATAGTTAAATATGTCTTTCATAAGTTCCTCCATCGTGCTGTTTTCAAATTTTTACTATCTGTTAAGCACAGTATAACCGGATGATTTATGGCAGACAATTGACAGAATGACCTAGAAAAGGCATGCACAATCTACATATTATGCATGCCTTTCATTTATCTTAAAATTCATTTCATTAATGGGGTTTCTCATTGCAAAATCATTTCATTTTGAAAATATACAGCCGCTTATTTTTCATCCAGGCCAAATTTCTTCATTTTTCGCCAAAGCGTGGTGGTGCTGATATTTAACTCTCTGGCACTTAAGGAACGGTTTCCATTGTACTTTTTTAATACGGCTTTCAGCCGCTGGCGTTCCGGATTCTCATCTGTCTCCGGATGAGGACTTAGAGCCAGCTGTTCCTCCTCCTCCAGAGTCACCGCATAGATACTGGTATCCCTGTGATACAGCTCATCCAGTAAATCTCTCACATATTCTTCGGTAATGGCTCTTTTGCCCACGGTCAGGATCATCCGTTCACAAAAAGCCTCCAGCTGAATGCTGTTTCCTTCCCAGGGATACTCTAACAGGGCCTTTCTCGCCCCGGCAGTCATCACATGATATCTGGAGTACTGCTCCATGTACTTGCTTGTATAAAGGTCCAGAAGATACTCCACGTCTTCTCTGCGGTCTTTTAGATTGGGAATCTTTAAACGCAGAGATTTCAGGGTAAAATAAAGGTCTGACCGGAACAGGAACTCTCTGCGCAGAGCCGTCAGATTCTTCGCAGTACAGGCAATGATCCTGGTATCGATCAGCAGTGTATCTTCGATCCGGCTGCTTCTCATCAGCCGCCTGGTACGGATGACTCTTGCCAGGTTATACTGGGTGGGCAGCGTCAGCTTATCGATGCTCTGTATGACCAGAGTGCCGTGATTGGCTTGTGCAAGAGCACCCGGCTCTTTCTCCCCCTCTTCATCACTCCAGCTGCCAAACAGAGTCCTCATCTGCTGGTCCTGAGACAGGCCCGCCATATTGATCATGATAAACGGTCCGTTTTTCCTCATGCTGTAATTATGAATCCCCTGGGTAATGGCCTCCAGCTCCGGCCCGGAAATAGCCTCGATCAGCATAGGACTTGAGGACTGGGCATATAGCTTGGCAAGCTCCACCACCTTGCGCATATCCTTTAGATTCTTGCTGATATCATCAAAGGTTCCGTAAGCCACATATCCTCTTAAGTACTGCTCCTTCATCACCGACTTATCGTTCATATCCATCCGTTTTAAGCGGTTACAGGAAATTATGGCCCCATCCACCCGTTTTCCCACCACGATCGGCTCCATGGATACGACGATTGACTGATCCTGTAAGGTCAAAAATGTGGAATAGTTGTCCATCTCTCCCTTTAAGATCTGATCCAGCACATTCCTGTCCAGCCCGCACAGAAACTGGTCCACAGGTTTGCCGATGCATGTTTCCGTCGTACATCCAAGAATCTGTTCCATGGCCCGGTTCAGCACCAGAATCTTCCCTGCCACGCTGATCTTGATGATGCCGTTAAAGGCGCTGTCTAAAACAGTGGAGAACTGGGCATAATTATGCTGCTCGATCTCGGCCATATAATAGAGAGATTCCGCATTGTTTAAGGCGACCCGCATGGCCTCTCCCGTGGAAGAGATATAAATTCCCGGAATTCCCATCTGGTAGGCTCCATCCAGTGCCGCATTTCCCCCGATGATGATGTCCAGCTTATCGTTGGTTGCCCTTTCAATGGTCGTTCTCCACTCTTTAAAATCTTTTAAAATGTACCGTCTCAAATCCACATGATACAGCTGATTGAAATAGGTGGTATCACTGAGCATATGGCCCCAGCCGAAAATGCCGATTCTGGGACATTCCTTTTCCACAATACTTTTGGCCCGGTTCACCAAAAGTCCCAGTTCCTGAGCCGTCATCACCACCTCTGCCACAGCCACATTGGTATGACGCTTGATTTCAACCGCCTGCCGCCCCCTGGCAATGATGATATTGACCCCTTCCGATATGGCCTTCTGGGCTTCTGTGACCGCATCCTCGGTTTTAATCTTCTTTACCATTACCACATGATGATCTTTTTCTTTTAAGATCTCCTTTGTCTGTTCATACATTTCATCGCTTGGAACGAATATTGCAATCCCTGACATGTTTGTCCTACCACCTTTCTGCAACCATCAATCCTCAACAAGATCCGTTCCTTCCGCTTCTTCCTGAAGCATGACCTCATACCGGTTTCTTACAAAATCCAGATACCGTTTCCATTCTCCGGGATCAATAAAGGGGTTTGGCTCCTCCGGATGCTCTAACATAAACCGGCGTTTTTCCACGGTCCGGTTGTGCCCGGTATGATTTCCCAGCATAATGTCCACCCGTTCCTCATACACCTTGTTAAGACCTTCTAAAAACTCCTTCCGGCAGTGCCCGTTTTTGTATCTGTCAATAAATGTGCGGCACATGGTATTCATCCCTGCCCCGCCATGCATTCCTGCGGTAAGGCGGACCCCATCTTCTTCTATTTCCGTAAAAAAGGAAATCACCCCATCGGAATGCCCCGGTGTCGTCACGATCCTGACACTGGTATTTCCCAATGTGATCACATCTCCGTCCCTCATGGCTTCATCAGGCACAAAAGGCCCAAAGTATTGGCAGCCGCTGCCTTCTGTAAGAGCAAGCTCCGGCCTCTCCCGGAACATGACCACATCTCTCTCCCCCAGATAGGTCTTTGCCCCCGACAGCTCCTTTAAAAGATCCGTTGCACCAAAATGGTCAAAATGACCGTGAGTATGTAAAATGCAGCGAATATCTCCTGGATTAAATCCCAGCTCCCATATGGACTGGATCAGCATGGCTGCTGTGGTGGGATAAGTGGTATCGATTAGCAGCAACCCTTCCCCGGTATCAATCAAATGTGCCCCCACACTTTTATTTCCAACAAAATACAGATTGCCGTATATCCGGAAGGGCTCCACCCGGTATCTCTCCGGATGGCGGTAAAAATCCTCCCTGGATTTTATATTAAATTCGTACTTTGATCTCATGTTTTGCTGCCCCTTCTCTTTAAAAGAACAATTTATCAGCGGTATCATAAAATACCATCTGCTTTTCCTTCTCCGTAAAAACATCACTTTTTGCAATGTAATTTACATAATTCTCATATGTTTCCTTTTTCAGCGCCGACGGAAGATCCGTACCAAACATCATCCGGTCCGCTCCAACGATTTCTTTTCCCAGCTTTAGATAAGAGCGGGCATTCTCATATGGATACTGGTCCGGGCCGCAGTTATGAGGCACTGAAGCTAAATCAAACCATACATTGGGAAGAGACAGAAGCCCAAGCCCTCGTTTTAACTCTTCCTCCTGAGCCATGGAAGCTGCTAAAAGATGGCATACCACAAATTTCAGCCCCGGATGACCCAGTACAGACCGCCTAAGCGCCTCCACCTGCCAGCTTTCACTTCCGCATTTTCCAATATCAATAACGAAAACAAGCCCCTTTTCATCTGCATAAGAATACGCTTCCTCCATGATATCTCCATCCAACGGAAGGGTGTGGTGGTTGCTCATAAGTCCGGAACCTGTACTCACTTCAAATTTTACGATTTTAAATCCCAGTTCCTCAAACAAATGCCTGCATATCTGGTCTTTCTTTCTGGAAAATGGGTCATAAGACGCTGCACCTGCAAAACGGTCTGGATACCGTTTGACCGCATCGTAGGTATACAGGTTCTGAAACCCATAATAGTTGCCCTGCAATAGCACTGCTTTTTCTACCTGATTTTCATCCATGATTGCCAAGACCTGCTCTGCCGTCACCTGCTCTCCCCCGAATTGAGCCGGAATCATCTGCGGAACGATTTCACCGCTTGCATATACCGCATCTCCATTCCCGCAGGAACGCAGCTCTCCGCCCGCCCCAGTGCCTGCAATGTATTGTACCAGATGTACATGGCTGTCGATAATCTTCATACCTTGTCCTCTTTCTTTTTTTCTTTAATTATCATACAAGCCTGTGAAAAATGCAACTGTGTTGTAGGGAAGATGGATCGTCTGAAACAAGTCATTCTCAAATAAAATAAAAATTCAGGAAAGACTCGCCTCTTGTTCATTTTATTCCTTTTTGCATCTTAGAAAATATTGTATCATGGGTCCCACTTTTTCCGTTTTTTCTATTTCAAAATAATCAATCAGCATATCATCAAATTCCTGAACTGACATATGAAATGTATCCGTTCTACCCATATAATCTTCTATTATCATTGAAATCTCACATTCCGGACTGCCGATATGGGGAATATCAAGAACAAACCTTCCCCATGGCTTTATAATCCGATGGGCTTCCCTAATTGCTTCTTTAACAAAATCCTTTTCAAAGTATTCCAAAGAACCAATGCATGCCCCAATGTCAAAAAAGTCTGCCTCATATAGGGTATCATGCATGCTCCCGCAATACAGAGAACCAATGACCAATTGATTTTTGGCTACAAATTCACGAAGCAGCTCAATTGTTTTGCCGCTTATATCTACACCATGATATCTTGACGGCCAATGATCATATCCTCCAAACATCAGGTTCAGGCAACAGCCAAGATCAACAAATTCCATACCTTTTGCCGGCGCCAAATAATCCATAATTTCCTGCCGGCTGCTATCGGATAGGGTTCCTTCCATTTGCATCTTTTGAAACAAAGGATAATTTGGATGATTCGTAATAAACTCCGGTAATTCTTTGTACAAGTCGATACCTTTTCGCCCCAACTCAATGGTTTTATCGTAAGATTTGGAAACCAGTTCTAATTGATTTTTCAATATAATACTCCCCCTCATTCTATGGATTATAGAATTTTCTGGAAACACTGCCTATGATCATATGTATTCACCGCCATGTAAGCAATCATGGATATCAACAGGCAGTTGTCTCTACATGCTTATTTAGTCCCCCGGAAATCTTATCTCTATAATTAAATTATAATGATATTCTATATAATTTCCATGATTTATAATCAGTTCAAATATTTACCCAGATCAAACCGGTAGATACACTTTTCTGTTTCTCCGTTCTTTCTCATATCACTATCTTCCGGTACTGGAACTATTTCTTTTAACATACCGCCTGCATACTCACAGGTCTTCCTGGAAGCATGGTTATCCGGATTACAGGTGATGTTCAAATACTCCATTTTGTGTTTTCCTGCAAGTTCAAACAGAAGCATACAAGCCTTTCCCGCGAAATGATGCCCCCTGTATTTCTTCTCTATACAATAACCAATATTGCCCCCATAGTACACCTTCTCATTGTGACCAATACGCAGATCACATTTTCCCATTTCAGTTCCGCTTTTGTCACAAATGGCAAAATGATATGCCGGAAGCCAATCCTTATCTGCATTGCCTTCAACAGTTTCTTCCAATTTCAAAAAAATTTCATCATTTTTCAGAAAGTCTGTGTTTATAAACATATTTAATCCCCCCTTTTAGTGAATTTTCAATTATTCGTCTCTAACAATTTATAACCTGACATTTCACTGACTCTGAAAGAGGCTGTATTTTCATTCCTTATAGCTGCAATCAATTCAAAAAATCATAACTGCATAAAAATCTTTTAATAAGCATTTGCCGCTTTCGGTGTACAGTCATTTCCATAAAAGTCTCTTTGTCTCCTGATGGAAAACTATGTATAACGAAATGTTCCATTTCCAACTACATGACAACTGCCAGCCCCCACAATGTTATGTTATTTCTAACATAACATAAATCAAGCAAAAAAAACAGGATTGATATTACAAAATATCAGGCTGCAATCCAGAACCGTTCTTTCATACCATCTTCTATTATTTTATTTGTAAAACATGCTTTCATGTGATATGATTTAAAAAAATTGATACAGGGGGAATTTGTATATGGAAAAGAAAGTAACGAACAAAAAGCAAAAGGGAGGCACAAAAAGAATTAAAAAAGTTATTATGCTGCTTGCTGCAATTTTGACAATCGGATACGCAGATGCAAGATATGCCGATGGCATCATAATCGCACAGGCCCATTCAGGGCGCACAGACTCCCAGGGCGGTCATCATGATTATAAGAACAAAAGCGGTTTGGGCAGCTATCATTACCATCACGGCTATCCGGCCCACCTGCACCCAAACGGTGTATGCCCTTATGAAAATGCGAATGCTTCATCTACCGCCAACCAAAACTCCAGCTCAGCACCCGTTCAGAAAACACAACCAGCTCTGAATGCTGCAGATTATAAGCTGGTATTTGATTCTGCCTACTATTATAATAATCATGCGGACCTGCAGGCTGCCATAGGAAATAACGAACAGAAACTCCTGGAACATTTTGTCTCAAGTGGAATGGCAGAAGGACGTAAGGGATGCAGTACCTTCGATGTCATGAAGTATAAGGACAATAACCCGGATTTGGCAGCAGCCTATGGGGATGATTTAAAAAAATATTATGAACATTATATGAGCAGCGGATATAACGAAAATCGTATACATAATTAAAGTAAATTAGTTTTTATGCATAGCAAACAGGCTCTGTATGATATGATTCAACAATATCATGCAGAGCCTGTTATTATGTTAAAAATAAAAATACATTTCAATCCTATCTGAAACATATTTGTTCCGGAAACAGCCGGTCTTAAGAACACGTAACCACCTTCACAGAAAATATCCTACTATACAAGACATAAAACCCAACAGTGCAAATAGACCTATTTTTAGAAGTTGTATAATTTTGTCACTGCCAATATAAAATTTCTTGACCCATATAAAAAGGATAATGTAAAATAACGCAAAAAAGACAGCAATTGCCAAAGAGCCAAACAATATGCGAGTTTAAATCTCTGAGTCTAAATCATTTTTCCAATCCGCAAACCGAAAGCACTGAAATATAAATATTTCAAATAAACAAGGGGAAAAAGTGCTTATCCGGTAAAAAATATTTTTTTATTCATAAAAAACCTCATCTTAAATTTTATGAATCAACCGTACATTTTTCGTTTGAGAGATTTTTTCCTATCGGTAGAAAGATTCCTTATGTTTATGATGTTAGGCATATACCCTGTAACACGACTGTTCCATAACAATATTTGACTATATTCTTTCAGCTATGACAACTCACATAGTCATCGTCTTCAGCCTATTATATCTTCTTTGTTTAAGCATATATTATGCTTCTAATCGTTGCATTTTAATCAGACATTGATGTTACAAAAGTCCAGAGAGTTCCACTTAAACTTTCGCCTATTATCTCAGACTTTCTGACATGATGCTTTCTAAACGTTTCAAACCGGGCTTTGCATAAACATATTATCATCACCTTTTCACTTGTATTTCCACTAAAAAAAGACCCCACACTCTCATGTGAAGTCTTTCCATCTCCCGAAACTATCTTCCCAGCCAACACCTCGCTGAGAAAATCATCCCGCTCTGAGTAAATTTTGAGTAAAACTCCCTTACCCAGCTGACAAACCCTTATCAAATAAGGATTTATTCCATTGTATAAGGCATAAGAGCGATATGTCTTGCTCTCTTAATAGCAACAGTAAGCGCTCTCTGATGCTTTGCGCAGTTGCCTGTGATACGTCTGGGAAGGATTTTTCCTCTCTCAGATACATATCTTTTTAATTTATTTGCATCTTTAAAATCAATAACGCCGTTCTTCTCTCCACAGAATACGCAAACTTTTTTTCTTCTGCGCATTCCGCCTCTTCTGAACTTCGCGCCATCAGCTTTATCATTCTTATTAAATGCCATTGGTGCTACCTCCTATTCGATTTAGTTGAATGGAAGTCCTTCGTCTTCGACTCCATCCGGAATATTCATAAAACCATCACCGATCGCACTGGAGGGTGCCGGTCTGGAAGTCGGCTGATAACCGCCGCCTTCTCCAGAAGCTCCGCCCTTGCTGTCAGCGAATTCCTGTTCTTCTATGATAACTTCTGTTGTATAAACTTTGATGCCGTCTTTATTCGTATAACTTCCAGTTTGGATCCTTCCGGAAATCAATACTCTCATGCCCTGACGGAAATACTTTTCTGCAAACTCTCCTGCCTTGTCAAATGCAACACAGTTGATAAAATCTGCAGTCTGCTCATTACCGTCCTGGTTTCTCCGGCCTCTGCGGTCAACAGCAAGACTGTATCTTGCGATTGCCATAGAACGCTCACCTTGGGAATATCTTACTTCTGGATCACGGGTCAATCTGCCCATAAGGATTACTTTGTTCATACGATCACGCTTTCTTTATCGATTATGCCTCTTGTCTAACGCATAAGTATCTGATAACCGGCTCCATAATACGAACGTGCTCTTCTAACTCGTTCGGAGTTGTGGACTCGCCATCAAATTTGATGAAGTAGTAGTATCCTTCTTTCATTTTCTGAATTTCGTAAGCTAATCTTTTCTTACCCCATTCATCAATGCCAGTAACAGCTCCGCCGAAACGAGTAATATAACCCGTAACTTTTTCAATCGCTGCCGCTCTCTCTTCATCTTCGAGCTTTGCGTTAATAACAACGGCTAACTCATATTTGTTCATGCTTTTTACCTCCTTGTGGTCTCTGGCCCCTGCTTTCAGTTTCAGGAGCAAGGATTCTATATGTCACAAAACATTATTATAACGGAAACATTTGATAAAAGCAAGTCCTTTTCTCAATTTTAAGTGCATTTTACTGCGGTTTTCGTCCTTTTATGCCTTTGGAGTTCCATCGTTTCCTTTTAAACCTCTGGTATTTTTTTCCACCAGCTTTCTTGGCACCATGATCTGATGGCCGCAGCCCATGCATTTTAATCGAAAATCCGCACCAACTCTTAATATCTCCCACTCCCGGCTTCCGCAGGGATGCTGTTTTTTCAGCTTTACAATATCTCCAACTTCGTAAGTCATAAAAATACCTGCCTGCCCGTCACGGGCTGCCCTTATATCCGATTATTTTAAAATTCTGTCGATCTCTTCCAGTTCTTCCATGGTAAATACCATGTTCTTCAGACAAGCTGCGTTATCCTCCAACTGCTTCACGCTGCTGGCTCCGATGAGAACCGAGGTTACTGCCTCTTTTTGAAGTACCCAGGCAAGAGCCATCTGGGCAAGCGTCTGGCCTCTTTTTACTGCAAGGTCATTTAACTTGCGGATGCAGGATAAATTCTCCTCCGTGAGATAACGGCCGCCCACAGTGCTGCCGGCTCTTGCCGCTCTGGAGTCCTTTGGAATCCCACTTAAATAGCGGTCTGTCAGCGCGCCCTGTGCCAGGGGACTGTAGCAGATGCAGCCGGTTCCCGTTTCCAGCAATGTATCAAAAAGGCCTTCTTCCGGCACACGCTCGAACATGTTATATCTTGGCTGTTCAATAAGGCATGGCACCTTCATATCCTTTAGCATCAGGATGGCCTCTCTAGCTTCTTTGTCACTGTAATTGGAGATTCCCACATAAAGCGCCTTTCCCTGTCTCACGATGTCAGCAAGGGCTCCCATGGTCTCTTCAAGAGGCGTATTGGGATCCGGCCTGTGATGATAGAATATATCCACATATTCAAGGCCCATACGCTTTAAGCTCTGGTCTAAGCTGGCCATTAAATACTTTCTTGAACCCCAGTTCCCATAAGGTCCCGGCCACATATCAAATCCGGCCTTGGTGGAAATCATCAGCTCATCCCGGTATCTGCCCAAATCACTCTTTAGCACACTTCCAAAATTCTCCTCTGCTTTTCCCACCGCCGGAGCTCCGTAATTGTTGGCCAGGTCAAAATGGGTGATTCCCATATCAAAGGCCCTTAAAAGAATTTCCCTTTGGCTGGAAAGAGATTTTTCCAGTCCGAAATTCTGCCATAATCCCAGAGAGACTCTGGGAAGCAAGACCCCGCTTCTTCCACAGCGTTTATATTCCATTTTCTCATATCTTTCTTTTGCTGCTTCATACATCCCTTTGCTCTTCCTCCTCTACATTGATACTGCATCGTGAAGCACTTCTCCAATGCTGCCGCTGATGACCAGGTCAGCCTTTTCATCCATCGGCGTAACAGTTTTATTGATCAGAACCATCTGATGGCCTTTATAATAATCAATAAGACCGGCTGCCGGATAAACCGTCAGGGAAGTACCTCCTACGATCAGTAGATCCGCACCGGATATATAGGACACCGCACGGCTCAGAACGCTTTCGTCAAGGCTTTCCTCATAAAGTACCACATCCGGCTTTATGATTCCTCCGCAGCTGCATCTTGGTACCGCTTTATCCCCCTTGGCGGCAAGCATTTCCTCCAGGTCATAAAACTTCATACACCTTGTACAGTAATTTCTCTTAACAGAACCATGCAGCTCCAATACATTCCGGCTTCCTGCTGCCTGATGGAGGCCGTCAATGTTCTGAGTAATGACTGCTTTTAATTTCCCGGCAGCTTCAAGTCTTGCAAGAGCCTCATGGGCTTTATTGGGCTTTGCATGAGGAAATAACATCTTATTGCAGTAAAAGCGAAAAAATTCTTCCGGGTTCTTTCTATAAAAGCTGTGGCTGATGATGGTTTCCGGAGGGTACTTATATTGTTCATGATAGAGACCATCCACCCCTCTGAAATCCGGAATATTACTTTCTGTTGAGACTCCCGCACCTCCGAAAAAAACAATATTTTCACTTTTTCCGATCCATTCTTTTAACTGGCCTGTACCTTCCATATCTCCACCCTTTCCTGTAATAGAAAAATGTTCTGTAATAGAAAAACGCAGGGCGGATTCTTAAGAATCCGCCCGTTCTCACCAGTCGAACTCCGATGCCGGCGAACATATTTAAGTTACTTCGTCAAAAAACACACCTTTTAACGGGCGGATGTACGCAACCATCGCTTTCCATTCATCGGGAACAGAGGGCTGGCTGTATCCAAACAGCCAGGAAGTCAGCTCACCGATTTCAAGAGAGATATGAGGTTTCAGCTCCTCCTCAGCCCCGATGGGGCTTAAGGCCGATCCCTTCCGGTCAATGGTCCACCGGAACAGACCGTTATTTTGATGAATCCATGGATCCTCTACCTCAAGGAGCAACTCCATCTCACTGGCCGGACTGTCTTCTTTTAAGCTTATGACGGAGACAAACTGTTCCAAATGAATGATTCTTCCCATTGCATAAGGCTTTGAAGAACCATCTTTTTTTAGATACTCCGGCAGGCAGATAAGTTCTCTTAAATTCCCTGCCGACTCCCCATAATAGGCCCATACACCTGCCAGACGTTCTTTTTCTTCTCTGGTAGATAAAAGGATCAAATCACCCCGGTCGCTTCTTACTTCCCTGCAAAGGTCCCGGTAGTATTCTTCGTTTCTTAAGGCATAGACCTCATACTCCCGTTCCAGCTGCCTGCCAACGAATCTGGCCACCTCCCTGCATTCATCAGAATGCTCCAAAAAGGCACGGCGGCTCAACTGCTGCTGCCCCTTTTCGTTCAATGATTTTGCAGCCAGGTCACTGATATAGGTAAAGCCAAAAGGCTGATAAATGGCAGGATCCACAGGAACAAGAAAGCAAAAGCCCAACCGCTCCAAGTACATATCCATAAAACAGCGGCTCAAAAGCCGGCTCATGAAGCCCTGATGACGGCAGTCCGGGTGAGTTGCAACCCCTGCAATGTAATCAATCTTCCATATACGGTCTTTCATCACCACTTCGTAAGGATTGCGATGGAGCATCGCAGCCATAGTTCCTTCCTTCCATGCTGTCAAAACCCTGTTTTTTCGTACCCTGTCCGAAAAGTAATAATCCAGAAAGCTTTCAGAATCTTCTGAAAAGACTTTTTCCCACAGCTTCCTGCTTTCAATTTTCTCTTCCTGCTTCAAATACCGTATCATCGTTAAAAACCCTTCTGGATCACTCCGTATTTTCTTGCAAAATCAATGGGATAGTAGGACATTTTTGCTTTTCTTAATCCTTCCATTCCCACATCGTCTTCCCGGTTTACAAGGATCAGTTCCTCCGGAAAACAGTGAATCAAGAACTGCTGATTGATAAACTGGTAAAGTCCCTTAATGCCTGGGTCTGCCTTTTCGATGTGGATGACTGCCATCTTTTCGTAAGGATTGTAAGTGCCGATGGTAAATGCCTTTAACTGTCCATCAATATATACCCCTGCCATTCTTACGTTGAGAACGTGACAGTTCTTTAAGATATCATGGATTCCCATGACTTCATAATCCAGCTGACGTACAAACTCGGCGGCTTCCACCTTGTTTTCCCACCATTCATCAAGGAAGGAAAGCACATCATCCCGGTCGGAGCAGACCAGAGGCCGGAACTCATAGCGTCCTTCATATTCCCGTAAAAAGGAATTTAAGTGATTCTTCTTTTTATGAAGCTTTTTTCCTGCCAGTGTCTTAAGGGATTGGGCATCATAAAGGTAATCCTTTAGATCCTCCTCCTCCTTGACAAGAAACTTTTCAGGATCCAGCTTTAGATAATTGACGGCCGCCTCATCTGCAAGATAGATCTTTAAAGGTCTTTTTAAAACCTGGTTAAAATAATCCACCAATTCCTGAAAATAATGGGGCAGATCCTCTTCCCTGCAAATCGGCATGGCGGAGAAAGGTTCTCCGTCCTTTTCCATCAAAAACAGCAGTGCCTTTTCATCACTGACCGCGTATCTTACCTGATAATATTCTCTCCAGATAAAACTGTCTAAATATACGCTGTCACATGTCTTATTGGGCCGTAAGGCATAAAATGGAGAAATTTTATCGACATCCGATGCCTGAAGCGGCTTAAATTGTAAATTCATAATTGTTCCCTTCTACTATATAACTAACTTTTCTTTATAAAATCAGCACCGCATTTGGGACAATGAATACTCACCTTTCCCTTGCCTCTTGGAATCCTGATTTTCTGACTGCAACTTGGGCACTTATAGATATGGTATTGCCTCATCTGCTGAATCTTAAAACGCCACTTTCTAAAAACTTCCGTTATACGGAAAAAAAGTCGTTCAAATTTCTGATTTTCCTCAAAACGCTTCCCAATGTTTTTTGAAAACATACGGAAATAGCATAGTGCCATGAAAATAAATGCAAGGATATCTACCCACGGATTCCGGGCAAACAGACCTGCAAACACTAAAACAAGAGAAATTCCAATCAAACACTGGCTCAGCTTATCCGCACCATATCTGCCGACCATAAACCGCGCAAATCGTTCTCTAAACCGGCTCATTCTGTATTCCTCTCCCCTTTTCATTTTGACTTAACTATAATAACCTGTGGTTGGAAAGTCAATGTTACAGGGTCATATTTCATAATCTTTTCAGAATTTGCCCCTGGAATTATCCCGGAACTGTTTTGGCGTTAATCCATATCTCTGCTTGAACAGACGGTGAAAATAGCTGCTGTTCTCATACCCGACTGCCACAATGATCTCCTCGACAGGCTTTGTGGTAGTTGACAGATAATTGGCCGCCCTGCCAAGTCTTATAAGCTGCAGACACTCGGTGAACGTCATCTTATAATACCGTTTGAACAGGCGGCTGATATAATAAGGCGGCTGCATGGAAATGCAGGAAAACTCTTCCAGGGTCGCACATGAGTAATTATTTTCTAAATACTGGTATGCAGTCAGTACGATCTGTTCTTCATACTGCAGCATATCATGATATTCCACTTTATCCACATCGTGAAGCAGTTCCATAATCAGTATTCCCATTGTCGCCTGATTAATCTCCTGTCTGCCTTCTTTTCCCTCCGCATGAGACCAGATCATGTTCTCAAGCAGATTCCTGGCCGGCAGTATCTCCCGCAGGTGGAAATGCAGATATTCTGCCACAGATGCATTCCTTTTTGCCGTCGCTGAAATAAACTGCCTGAGCACGTTCCCACTTTCTCCCATAAAAGCAGGATGGCTGAAAAATTCCGGCATCAGGAAGAAATGGATGGCAATATCCTCTTCTCCTGCCGGGTCAATGGCATGACTGGTTCCTTCTCTTAAAAGAAGCAGATCATTGGTTTCCAGCTTCAGCTTTTTGTTTCCGTTAATGACGTGATCCGTAGATCCGCTGTACATATATACCAGTTCCACATAATTGTGGCTGTGATCCGGTATTGCAATGTGGCAGGGCTGACAATACATATCCATTAACTTTCCCGGTCTGATCACAATATTTTTATCCACCACTTTATCGCCACATACGTTATCATAATGCTGCAAAATTGAAGTTGCATGCGATGAATTTCTTAAAAGTTTCAGAAGTTCTTTCTTCATTCTCCCCTCCAAACAACAGATTCACATGCTCTTCCCCCAGGCCATTATACCATCCTTACCCATCCATTTGCAAGAAAAGACGGTTTTTATACAAATTTAGACATAACAAATTGTCACAATATGTCATATAATCATGTCGAAACAGTATAAAAATGTAACCAGTATCATTTATGTGAGGTGAGCATATGAAAAAATATTCTATTCAAATCAAGAACATGGAAGACATTACCACATTTGTCAAAACCGTGACCAAGTACCATTATGATGTGGATTTATGCAAAGGAAGCGTTGTCATTGACGCCAAGTCCATCCTGGGCATTATGACGATCTGTCCTGATCCGAAACTTGAAATGATCATTTACAGCAACGAGCATGATGATATTCTGGAATCCCTTTCTGACTTTCTGCTGGAAGAAAAAACTGCATAACGAATACATATAAAAAAGATGTCCGTGGAATTTTGTTTCCCGGACATCTTTTTTTATTTTAATCGACCTTGAATTCATCTACCAGCCGCTTTAACTGAGCGGCATGCTCATATAGCTCTCCGCTGGATGCAGCACCTTCTTCTGCATTGGCGGAGTTCATCTGTACCACACCGGAAATCTGGTCAACGCCTGTGGTCACCTGATGGATGGCCTCAGACTGCTCCATCGATGCATCGGAGATCCTGCCGATCATAGCCGTCACCACGCGGGTGCTGTTTACCGCACTTGTAACAGACCTTGCGGCCTCCCCGGCAAGCCTTGTGCCCTTTGCCACAGCATTTACAGAACCTTCGATCAGCACATTGGTTCCCTTTGCTGCTTCTGCACTTCTGGAAGCCAGACTTCTCACTTCATCTGCCACGACCGCAAAGCCTTTTCCCGATTCTCCTGCACGGGCGGCCTCTACCGCCGCATTCAGGGCCAGGATATTGGTCTGGAATGCGATTTCCTCAATGGCCTTAATGATCTTACCAATCTCACCGGAACTCTGGTTGATTTCTTCCATCGCCTGAACCAGTTCTTCCATATGACGGTTTCCGGCTTCCAATTCTTCTTCGGCTGCCTTTGCCTGCTGGCTGGCATCGGCAGAATCCTTTGCATTCTGCTCGATCTTGCGGGATATCTCATTGATGACGGAGGCCAGTTCCTCTACAGAGGCAGCCTGTTCAGAAGCACCGTCTGCCAGTGATTTTGAACTTTCAGAAATATTCCGGGAGCCATAAGCCACCTGATCTGCTGTGGAGGTGATCTGTTCCATGGTAGCTGTCAGAGTGCTTCTGATCTTTAACATGGCACTCTTGATCTTTTCAAACTCTCCTATGTAATCATGCCGGAGCTGGAAAACCAGATTTTTATCCGCGATCTGATCCAATACCGAAGCAATCTCATCAATATAGTTTCCATAATTTTTCAGCTGTTTTACCATATTGCCCATAGATTCTGCCACCATGCCGATTTCATCGTTGCTGGATACGTCAACCTCTACATCAAGCTCTCCGCCAGCAATCCGCTCGGCAATCACTGACAGCTTTCTCAATGGCTTTGATATGCCCCTGGCCACCGCGAGAATAAGAAGGACCAGAACAGCAGTAGCCAGAACAAAAATTGCCCCGACTGCCGACGTGACCTGATTGCGTTCCATAAGTATCTCTGAACGGGGAATATTGGTCAGCACCAGCCAGCCGGTATTGCCTGCCTTTTTAACGGACCCGGAGTACTCCACCTTATCCATGGTGTAATCAAAGCTTCCGGCGGTCTGAGATGCAAATGCCTCCTTAACATTCTGGGAAATATCAATTTCCGAAATATTCTTCTGGATCATATCGGGATTTTTATGATATACGATCAGTCCGCTGTCCGTGGTAAGAATCAGCGACCCGGAGGCTTCGGTCTTATAGGAACTCATGATGGTGCTCAACTGGGAAAGCTGAATGTCGATTCCCACGACTCCCAGTGGTTTGCCTGTCCCGCTTTCATACACGGCGCAGGCCGCTGTTATGACAATCTGGCCGGTGTTGGTATCCACATAAGGCTCTGTAAGTATGGGCTGGTCCGTTTGTGTGGCACGAAACCAGGGTCTTGTTAGGATATCCCAGCCCGGCTCCGTGGTATAGCCATCGGACATGGTGGCCTGGCTCAAATCAATATCTGCGATCCAGGAAGCCAGAATATTGTCCTTATCGGTGGCCTGGATCTTATCGAGAGTGGTTTTCATCCCCGGATAATATTCACTGTCTGTCAGCTTCATATTGCCTTTGGAGCTGGCTAAAAATTCTTCTGCCTGCTGACTGGCAGCTGCACTTTTCATCTCTGCCAGATAATAACTTAAAAAAGAATCCACCTGGTTCGCTGCTGCCAGAGAAGTGGCATCCAGTGTCTTTGCTGCCTGGGCCTTCATGCTTTCTCCTACCCGATTTGAAATAATTACCCCCGACACAATAAACGTCAGCACTACGGGGATCGATATACCCAGAAGCATTTTTGTAAAAATCTGTGTTTTTGTTTTTTTCATCTTTCGTCTCCTCACCATCCCCTTAAAATATTATTAAATATATCATGAGAAAAAAAGGACTGCAAGACAAAGAAATTACCCAATATTTACAAAAAAATTGCATAATATTAAGCATCTTTTCTTAATTGAGATTAAATTATAAATTAAATTGCTATAAAGTGTAAAAATACAGCGCTTCCGCCTTAAGCCGGACAGCCAGGATATTATCTCTTTTGGCTATCCGGCCCGGCTTTTTTATTCCTGCCAGCCGCCCTTAATGCAGCTTTACAAAATAATGTTCCATGATTTCCCTGAGCTTTTCTCTCTTTGTTTCATCAAGCCGGGTCATGGGCAGCCTGTAATTTTCTCCGCACAGGCCCAGCATTGCCATTGCTGCCTTGACCGGCAAGGGGTTCACATCCATAAACATGGCATTCATGATCTTTAACAGTTCCAGCTGCATATCCTTACTTTTCCCAATCTCTCCATCAAGGAAATGCTGGCACATCATATGCATTTCAAATGGCATGATGTTAGCCAGAACGGAAATGACACCCTTTCCGCCCAATGCCATGACCGGCACCGTCATATCGTCATTTCCGGAGTAGATATCCAAACGGTCTCCGCAGAGAGCGGCAACTTTGGCAATGTGGGAGATGCTGGCGTTCGCTTCCTTGACCGCCCGGATGTTCGGGTGCCTGGAAAGGGTCAAATACGTTTCCGGCTCCACATTGACTCCCGTCCGGGTCGGTACGTTATAGATGATAACCGGTATTTCCACACTGTCTGCAACTGTATGAAAATGCTCCACAAGTCCCTGTTGAGATGCCTTATTATAATAGGGAGTTACCACTAAAAGTGCCGATGCCCCAAGAGACTGGGCCTTACGGGACATACGGACAGCATGAGCGGTGCAATTGCTCCCGGTGCCCATAATGACGGGCACCCGGTGGTTCACATCATGCACCACAAATTCAAACAATTCCAGCTTTTCTTTTTCCTCAAGCGTGGAAGATTCTCCGGTAGTCCCATTGACTACGATGGCATCGGTACCATGTTCCAGCTGAAATTTCAGCAATTTTTCCATGGTCTTTAAATCCAGGTTTCCATGGTCATCCATAGGCGTAACGATGGCTGCCGCAGAGCCTTTAAAAATAACATCTTTCATAAACAATCATTCCCCCAATCAGAGGTTCATACTAGAAAAGTATGACAAACATCCCCCATTGGTACCATACACAAATCAAATTTTCCATCATATAAACCATTATAAGGAGTGATTCGCGTATGTACAATTTTCTTCTTTTAGGCGGCGATTCAAGACAGCTTTATTTAAGCCGGCTTTTAACCAGTCATGGCTTTTCCGTAACGGTCCACTATGATATGGAAGACCCCTTATTTTCCATTGAGGAGGCCATAAAAAGCAATCAGATCATACTTTGTCCCATCCCATTTACCAGAGACAAATTAAATCTGCATTCCATCAACAAGATGGAGGATCTGGGTATTGGAAATATTTTAAGCCTTCTGACCCCTGACCATATCCTTTTCGGCGGTAATATCCCGGATTACGTCAAGGATTACACGAAAGCAAATGGCATTCCATATTTTGACTATATGGAGATAGAGGAAATAACGGTGAAAAACACCATTGCAACTGCAGAAGGTGCCATTGCAGAGGCTCTGCGCACAAGCCCCGGCTGTCTTCACAAAAACCGCTGTCTGGTAACGGGCTTTGGAAGATGCGCAAAACCTCTGGCACAAAAGCTGAAGGGGTTAGACGGAGCCGTTACCGTTGCAGACCGGAAGGATGACAAACTCACTTTGGCTTCCACCATGGGCTTTGATACCATCCCGCTTTCTGATTTGTCTCAGAAAATAGGGGAGTTTACGTATATTTTCAATACCATCCCTGCTCCGGTTCTAACGGAATACCTGATTCGTCTCATGAATCCCGGCGTAACCATCATTGATATCGCATCCGCCCCCGGCGGTGTGGATTTTAATTTCTGCAAAAAACAAAATATCCGGGCCAAATTGTGCCCCGGACTTCCCGGAATCTATGCACCGGAAACTTCCGGTGAAATCTTATTTGAAGCAATTGTAAAATGTCTGGCGGAAAGGAGCGGCCTATGAAACTGAAAGGTTTGAAAGTGGGGCTGGCGGTTACCGGCTCTTTTTGTACGTTTGATAAGATCGAAGAAGTGGTAAAGGTCCTGGTGGAGCAGGGCGCAGACATTTACCCCATCTTTTCCACCAAGGTTCAAACTACCAACTCAAGATTTGGAGATACAGGGGAATACATGGAACGGATCGCCGGAATGACGGGCAACCACCCTATCTTAACCATAGAGGAGGCGGAGCCCATCGGACCCAAAGGGTATCTGGATGTGCTGCTGATCGCCCCATGCACCGGCAATACCCTGGCAAAGCTTGCAAACGGCATCACCGATTCCCCTGTCCTCATGGCTGCCAAGGCCCATTTAAGGAATTCAAAGCCCCTGGTCATCTCCATTTCCACCAACGATGCCATGGGAATCAATTTTAAAAATGTAGGGGAATTATTTAATGTAAAAAATATTTATTTTGTTCCCTTCGGGCAGGATAATCCGGTCAAGAAACCGACTTCCCTCATTGCTCATACGGAGCTTATTGCAGATACCCTGGAACAGGCTTTGGAAGGAAAGCAGATTCAGCCGGTAATCTTTTAATATCACAAGGAGAACCTCAGAAGCAGCAGCCGCTGCTTCTGAGGTTCTCCTTGTTCTTCTTAAATCCCCTATTCTCCCTGTTTCTGTGGTTTATAATAAATCCGGTTCATGTAATTGGCTGTTTCCTCTGCATCCTTTTGATTATAGCTCATTAAATAATGGGTTCTTGATTTGTCATATATTTTAAAACCAAAGCGTTCATACAGCGCTTTTTGCGGACTGGAACGAAATACCGTAACATTCACCGGCTTACCGGTTTCTTCCGAACGGGCGGTAAGCTGACCGATAAAGAAACTCTCCAGCTGGGTTTTACAGGAATTGGGCAAGATATATATGGCAACATTCCCTATTTGATCCTCTTGCTCTGTGTAAGAGAAAAAACCGATTGGCTGGTCGTCCTTTATTATTTTATAAAAGCACGTGGCGTTCAGCATCCGGTGGAAGCTGTCTGTGCTTATAATCGTCTGGATTTCATCATTCCAGCCACCGTAATATTGATCTGCATAATTTTTCCAGCAGGCTCTCCGAATATCGATGTATATTCCCAAATCATCGGTACGGACTTCCTGCAAGGAGAAACCCTGATTTATAAAATCATCCGGTAATATCATATTCCCTCCTGACTGTCATATATCCAATCTTAATACTTTAAATATATTCCGGGAATCATAGGATAACACCTGGTTAAGTAAATATTTGCAAAATATATTTTCCTCAATCCCAATCTTGTAAAGTAATAAAATCAGTGTTATGATGGTCAGAACAAAAAAACTCATGAATCCTGTGCTCTTAAAAAGGAGGAACCCATGAAATACCCCCCTTTGACTCTTGGCTGGTTTTTATACCAGACTCCTATTGACAACCTTGAATTTATAGGAGAAAAAGAGGCTCTTAATAAAACAATTTCCGGAATAAGCGTGCTGGACAACCCAGATGGAGTAAACTGGATTAAAAAGAATGAAATCATACTTACGACCGGCTATATCTTCTATAATAATGCGGAAGTCCAGAAAAAAATAATTGCAGACCTGCATGCCATTGACTGTACCGCCTTCTGCATTAAAGTCAAACGTTTTTTTGATAAGATTCCCGAAACCATCATTGAGGAAGCAGCCAAATACAGGCTTCCTCTGGTTTCTGTACCCTTCTATCACGGGTACTCAAGCATTATAAGTGTCATCAACCAAAGCTTCATGGAACAAAACATTTCAAAGCAGCAGTATATATTAAATGAAGCAGAAAAATTCCATGAATTATTCTTAAAAAAGGAAGGGATCATGAAGATCCTGGAGCGGATATCCGGCTATACGGACTCCATTGCGATGGTCACAACAACCGCTCACGTGCCCATTTATTATCACATTCCAACCAGCAAATACGGAGAGCTTTTCCAGCTTCATAAGATTCATGTCAACCCCTCCAAGGTTTCCAACGACGACGGGGCAAATGAAGACAGAGGGATGCGTATCTTTTACTGCAATGACACGCGTTTGACCTTTCAGACCTTTCTGCTTCCTGATAAAAGACATTATCTATGTATTGATGTTACAAAAAAAGAACTAAACGAAACCATTATGGAAATCCTAAAGCAGGTGCTGTCTGTGATTGCTCTGGAGCTTTCCTCCATGCAGCTCCACGCAAAAGCCTTTGCACAGAAAAATTACTATGATTCCTTTTTTTACATGCTTACGGACATAAAAAACAAATCCATTGAAGAGATACAATTGATCTGTGATACCTATTCCTTTCCCTGCCATTTAAAAAGAGTATGCATCACTCTGGAATGCGAATCAAAGGAGAACAAGCTATTCCGCAGCCTGTATAATGCCATAAACCAGAAGCTTATCCAGCTGAACCAGAAGTATTTTCTATGCCACAATGAAAACCATATTGTGATCTTTCTTCTGTATTCCAGGCAGACGCCAAATGTCGAAGCGATTTCCCTGGCCAATCAGACGGTTATTCAGCTTTCTGATTCCATGAAAGACTATCATTCCTTTTTCAGACTGGGAATCAGCCGGTGCCACACCTCCTATGCCTCGATTGCAAGAGCCTATGAAGAAAGCCTGCAGACCTTACATCTGCAGACTTCTTCCGGACCGCCTCCATTGATCAGTTCCTATACCAGGCAGTTTGCATATCATCTTTTGACACAGCTCACTTCCTATGAAGTAAGGAAAATATATGAAGATACGGTGAGTATTCTGGTGGCTCATGATGAGGAGAACAAAAGCGAGCTTTTCGTGACCCTTAAGGCTTATCTGGAACAATCCCTGAGCTTAACCGATACTGCCCAAAAGCTATTTATACACAGAAACACCTTGACCTCCCGCCTTACCACCATCAAAAAACTTCTTTGTACCGAGCTGACCTCCATGGAGGAAATCTTTCACTTATATATGGGAGTGTGTGCGGCCCAGCTGCTGAATAATATGTAATTACGCATCGTCATCGCATTCATTTCCAGTGCCAAGTGTCTGAAAATGCTTCATATCTCCATACAGGTACAGAATCCGCTCATACTCCTTTTCATCATAGAAGCTGCATTCCTTCCGTCCGTAGGCTTTCGCAACCTCCAGCATGAACCTTGCGGCTTCTTCACAATCTGTAATATGGGTCGCACCAGTTGCACAGCCTGCAACGGGTGCTTCTGTTGTAATGGCAACTCCTATTACAGGTACCTTCGCTGCCGTTGCCGGCTGTAAGATACTGTTTAAGTGATACAGTCCGTTGCCGTATGGCGTAATATCCTGCTGGGAAAGGGCGTACACATAAGGAAGTTTTCCTGTTGTGGTCTGCATCAGATCCAGAATGCTTTCAGATACCCGCAGGATATACCCTTCTTTCACCGTAGGAGAGATGGCAAAGCCCCGGTTGTTAATAATCCGGTTTCCCTTAGTGGTATCAACCGATAAGATGGCATCAAGCTCATCTGTAACCTCTTCTTTATTCACCTGGGCCATGTTGACCGGAGAATCCATAAATGGAACCGGCTTATGCTCTCTTGTTGGTGCATTGGGGCAGATATGCGTGGAAATAAAAACATCTCCGTCCAGATAATCCCCCTTATTCTGCATATCCAGCAGCTTTGCCGCCAGGGCCAGCGCAATCAGGGCCCCATCTCCGTCAGAGACAAAGCCAATCCGCTCCGGTCTGGCACCAAGACCTCCCAGTCTTCCAAGCAGGCCAATGGTAGGGGCATCAAGGCCTTTGCTTTTTCCTTTTGCTCCCGGAATCCTGACCTTTATCATATCCGTCTTTCCCTTGGGGCCTTCTAACGCATATACTTCCACATCTGCATCCGGCCTTAAGCCCTTTAAATAATCCTCAACCACTTTGCCGCTTGCATAACTGCTGTCAAGAAGGTCATGGACCTCTATCAATTGTTTCATTAACATTACGAATCCTCCAGATATTTATTTTACTTCCATAAGGTCACAAATAGCACCTATATAGGTTTTTGCTGCAACAATCACATCTTCAATCTGAACCGTCTCATTATAGGAATGGATTCCCACCGTATTGGAAGGTCCAAACTGTATGGTAGGAATTCCAAGATTTCTGTAATCCCTTGCATCACTTGATGCCCACTGGTAAGCCGGGATCACTTCTCTGCCAAGCAGCGCTTCGGCATTTTTCTTAAATGCAAGCACGACCGGCGCCTCATGGTCTGTAAAATTCGCTTCACTTTTATAATGAAGCTCATATTCCACTCCCTCCACCTGGCTGACTTCCAAAATACGTTTTAACATGGCCTCGATCTCTTCTCTGCAGACACCGATGGGAAGGCGCACATCTACCGTTGCCTCACAATAATCCGGGACCATATTATGTCTGGTTCCTCCCTTTATGAGTCCTACGTTGGTACTGACATGGTCGATTACCTTTCCAAGTCCGGGAATATTGTTTTCTCTTTCTGCAAGCATTTTAGAATCCATCAGCGGCTTTTGCTGTCTGTCCGTAAAATGGCCTTTGATTTCCGTAAGCATGGAGATATGCTCAAGCACTCTGGATAATTTTAAAATGGCATTTTCTCCCTTAAAATCCCCCAGACTTCCATGGGCTGATTTTCCATAAGACTTTAAGACAAGAAGCAATCCCCCCTTCTGTCCGATCTCTATGGTGTTCATGGTTGTAGGCTCCGCCACCAGACAGGCATCGGCTTTGGCGGCATATCCGTTGGCACACAGCCACTGGCTTCCGAATTCCCCTCCGCTTTCCTCATCGGAGACGATATGAAGCCTGACATTTCCCTTTAAGGGAACCTGTTTCTTTGCAAACAGGGCAAGGGCAAACAGGGCACCGGCCACACCTGCTTTCATATCAGAGGTTCCTCTTCCTAAAATCTGAGTATCTGTGATCTCTCCGGAGAATGGGTCAAAATCCCATTGCTGCAAATCTCCCGCAGGCACCACATCCACATGTCCGTTAATAATCATGGAAAATCCGTCTTTACAGCCAATTTCCGCCACCACACAAGGATGGTCCGGATTGCATCCGGTCTCTTTATATTCAATTCCCGATTCCTTCAGGAAATTCTTTACAAAATCAATGACTTCCCTCTGTGTTCCAGTAGGGTTTTCACTCTTTATCTGAATCAGACGGGAGACTAATCCGATCAGCTCCTCGCTGTTGCTGTCTGCATATTGTAGCAGTTCACTTTTCGTCATCTTTTTATTCTCCTTTTCCCTATGACTCTTTTTCGTATAAGAAGCAGGCCACCTGATGCCCTTCTTCTCCATGATTTCTCAATTCGGGTACTTCCTTTTTGCACCTCTCCATACACCGGGTGCACCGGCCGGACATGGGACAGCCTTCCCGTTCTCCAATGGGACTTGGAACCTCTCCCGAAAGCACGATCCTTTCCTTTTCTTCCTCAGGGCTTTCCGGAGGAATTGCGGATAAGAGGGCCTGGGTATAGGGATGAAGGGGATTTTTATAGATGTCTCCTCCCCTGCATATTTCCACAATTTTTCCCAGATACATAATTACGATCCGGTCACTGACGTATTTCACCACGCTTAAATCATGGGAAATAAATACATAGGTAAGGTTATATTTCTTCTGCAGCGTCTTTAAGAGATTGATTATCTGTGCCTGTATGGATACATCCAGTGCAGACACCGGTTCATCGCAGATGATCAGCTTTGGATTTATGGATATGGCACGGGCAACATTTAAGCGCTGCCTCTGTCCTCCTGAAAACTCGTGAGGATACCGGTTCATATGCTGCACGTCAAGGCCGACCTGCTTAAAAAGCTCTAAGACCCGTTTTTCCAGCTCTTTTTTCCCCTTCACCGTTTTATGCACGATCATCGGCTCGGAAACAGAATCAGCCGCTGTATGCCTTGGGTCAAGAGAAGAATAGGGATCCTGAAAAATCATCTGGATATTTTTGCAGAGAGACAGCTTTTCTCTGGAGGAAATATTACGAATGCTTTTCCCTTCAAACAGGATATCTCCTGCCGTCGGTTTATGAAGGCCCACCAGGCATCTTCCCAGCGTAGACTTTCCGCATCCGGATTCTCCTATGACACCAAGGATCTCGCCTTCATAGATTTCCAAATTGATTTCCTGCAGTGCATGAAGGACCGCTTTTTTTCCTCCTTTCGTCTTTCCTTTTACCTTAAAATCCTTTTTCAGGTTTTTAATCTCCATCAGTACCTTTTTTTCACTCGTCATAAAGCACCTCCCCGGACAAGCCCCTGGTTTTCACCCTGTCTGTGACAGGCAACAAAATGTCCCGGTACAATCTCCTTTAATTCCGGCACCTGGTTTCTGCACCGTTCCTCTGCATATGGACACCGGTTTGAAAAATTGCAGCCGGTTCCCGTCAGTCTAAGATCCGGGGGAGTTCCTGGAATGGTCTTCAGTTCTTCTTCCGAATCACTGCTAAGCTTTGGCATGGAATCCAAAAGTCCCCAGGTATAGGGATGGAGCGGATTATGGTAAAGCTCCCGGCAGGAGGCATACTCAACCGTCTTTCCCGCATACATGACCATGACACTGTCACACATCTGCCACACAACTCCCAGATTATGAGTGATCAAAAGTATGGCGGTTCCATTTTTATCTCTCATTTCTTTTAACAGCCCCAGCACCTGCGCCTGAACGGTCACATCAAGAGCAGTGGTCGGTTCATCGGCAATGATCATCTTTGGATTGCTGCATATGGACATTGCGATAATTACGCGCTGGCACATTCCGCCGGACAGTTCATAGGGATAGGAGTCCATACGGCGCCTGGCATCAGGGATTCCTACTTTTTTCAAAGCCTCCTCCCCCATTTGATAAGCCTCTTCTTTACTGACCTTCTGGTGGGCACAGATCATCTCCACCATCTGATGTCCTACCTTGAATACCGGCGACAGGGAGGTCATTGGATTTTGAAAGATCATGGAAACGTCGCGTCCCCGAAACGCCAGCAGCTCCTTCTTTTCCATCTGAAGAACGTCTTTCCCGTCAAAGTCTATGCTGCCGCTTACAATTTTCCCGGTTTTTGCCGGTAACAGGCGGATAATAGAAGAAGACGCAACACTTTTCCCAGACCCGGATTCTCCTACGATTCCCAGAATCTCCCCCCGGCTTATTTGAAAGCTCACTCCGTCCACCGCTTTACTCACACCGCCTGCCGTATAAAAGTACGTTTTTAGATCCTTTACGGTCAACATTGCATCACTCACAGCAGCACCTCCTTTACTCATAGTTCCGTCTCATTTCCGCAAAGCTCTGTTTCACTCTGTCCATAGTTTCCGGAGAGGACAGTAAATCAATAGCCGTAAATGCCAGTGCTTTTGCTCCGGTAAGCATGGCCTTTTTCCCTTCCAGGCTTCCGCATGCATCCTCAAATTCCTTTGTATGGCCTCTCAGCTGCGGCACCACCTGTACATAAGACTGCAGGGCAGGGATTACATGAGTAACATTTCCTACATCCGTACAGCCGATGCCAAGTTCTTTTCTCCTGGGCATGACAGTCTCCCCAAGGTCTGTAAAGTTTTTTTCAAGCAATTCTTCCAGAACCTTATTATTCCGGATATCTTCATAGGTATGCCCATCCCAGTTATAGCGGAATCTGGTTCCTGTCATAGTGGCGATGGACAGGCCCGCTTCCAGAAATTCCTGCAATATCTTCTCCTTAAACTTCTGGTCAAAAGAACGGACCGTAAATTTTGCCTGGCAGTAATCCGGTATATATATCGGTTCTTTGCCGCCATCTGTAATCACACCTAAAATGGTTCCTTTGCCATTCCAGCTTAACCGCTGGTCATTCATGTACTGAAACAAATGAAGCAAAGGCGACAGGGCACTCCGTCCTTCTTCCGGCCAGGTGGCACCGTGGGCACTTTTCCCGTAATATTCTACAATCAAATCGGTTTTTGAATAGGAAATATCATTTACCACAGTCTCATTGGCTGAATGGATAATCATAGCCGCATCAAGGTTCTTAAATGCTCCCCGTTCCAGCATAATAACCTTTCCGCCTCCGCCTTCTTCTCCAGGAGTTCCAAGAACCGAGACCTTTCCTCCCAGACGGTCTATGACCGCTTTGATTCCTGCTCCTGCCCCTACGGACATGGCTGCCATCAGATTATGGCCGCAGGAATGTCCCATGCCGGGAACCGCATCAAATTCTGCCAGAAATCCAATATGAGGGCCCGGCTTTTTGCTGTCATATTCTGCACGAAATGCCGTATCCAGTCCGCAGATGCCTTTTTCCACTTCAAAACCAAAGGCTTCCAAAAGCTCCCATACGGCTCTGCTGGATTTATATTCTTCAAAATTATACTCAGGATTTTCCCAGAGATATCTTGCCAGTCTCCATAATTCTTCTTTTTTCTCTTCGATGCAGTTTTCCGCTTCTTTTTTTATTGTGTTTATCTCCATGCTCTTACCCTACTTTTTCATTTTGGGATCAAGCACATCCCGGATTCCGTCTCCCAGCAGATTAAAGCCGATTACGGTAATCAGGATAAATGTACCTGACACGGCAGCAATATGAGGTGCCGTATTTAAACAGTTTCTTCCTGCACGCAGGATACTTCCCCAGGAAGCTGTCGGCAGTTCAATTCCAAGCCCTAAAAAGCTTAAAGCAGCCTCTGATATGATAGCACTGGCAATATTGAGAGTCGCATATACGATTACCTCGGAAACCGTATTCGGAAGGATATGATGCTTAAGCATACGGAAATGAGAGATTCCTATGACTCTTCCGGCATTGCAGTACTCTTCCTTTTTAATAATCAGCACCTGCCCTCTTACCACTCTGGCAAACCTGGGGATCTCCGCAATACCTATGGCCAGTATTACATTGATGACCCCCGAGCCCAGCACAGTCATAAGGACGATGGACAACAATATGAATGGAAATGCAAGAACGCCATCCATGATTCTCATCAAGACAGCATCTGTGATTCCACCCATATATCCTGCCAGAAGGCCCAGTAAAACACCTGTGATTCCTCCCACCAGGGTAGCTCCTACGGCTACAAGCAGAGAAACTCTGGCGCCATAGCATATTCTGGTAAACAGATCTCTTCCATATTCATCCGTACCTAACAGATGCCCCTTTTCAAAAAATGTAAGGTAGGCGTCGATGGGATGAATCTCGTTGGGCTTGCCGTCTGTAATCACAGGAGCCAGTACCGCCATTGCGATCATAATGGATACTGCGATCAATCCAAGAAGAGCCGTTTTATTCCTCTTTAATTTACTCCAGGCATTGTTGGCTCTTCTCTCTACTTTTAATAATTCTTCCTGGGACTGGGTATCCAGTCCAAGCGCCTTTGCCATTTAATTCCCTCCTTCATAATTAATATTGGGGTTGATCATCATATAAATCACATCCACGATTAAATTGATAATTACGAAGGCCAGTGCAATAACAAGAACTGCTCCCTGTATCAAAGCATAATCTCTGTTATCAATCGCCCCCACGATCAGGGTTCCCATACCAGGCCACGAAAATATGGTCTCCGTAAGAATGGCTCCTGCAAAACAGCCTGCCAGCTGAAGCCCCAGAACCGTTATCAGCGGAGGAAGTGCACTTTTTAAGGCATACTTCCAGATAACCACAGATTCTTTCATTCCTCTTGCACGAAGGGCACGAATCGAATCTCCATGAATGGATTCCAGAATGCTGGAACGGGAAATCCTTGAAAATGTTGCGGTGGGTATGGTTGCAAGGCAAAAACAGGGAAGTACCATATGACGGATCACATCACCGATGCCATTGGACATGCTGCCGATTCCCAGAACCGGAAGCCATCCAAGGTTTACGCTGAAAACCAGAACCAGCATAAGCCCCAGCCAGAAGATGGGCATGGAAACACCGATCAGTGCCACTACCATGAAAATATAATCAAACAGGGTCCCCTGATGCACTGCAGAGGTGACTCCTATCAAAAGCCCTGCGATTAACGCAATAAAAACTGCAGGCAGCGCGATCAGCAGTGTGTTTGGAATACGGTTAATTATCAGAGTAAGCACCGGCTGATTATAGGAATAGGACATTCCAAAATCTCCTTTTGCTGCGCTTAATATATAATCCTTATATTGAGCCGCAAGCGGCTGGTCAAGCCCCATGGTTTCCCGCATTTTTGCCACATCCTCAACAGATGCCTGCGGTCCCAAAACAGCTCTTGCAGGATCACCCGGTATCATTCTGGTCAGTACAAAAGTCAGCGTGACAACCACAAAAAGAGACGGAATGATCTGCAAACATCTGATTAATATTGTTTTTAACATATATCTCCTCTCGTGTTTTAAAAATCAGGGATATTGCAATGCAATATCCCCTTTCAGTTACTTGGATAACCATACGTTAATGTCTGAGGTACAGATTTTAACCTTTCCATCTGCCCTTTGGACTAATCCCTGGACATTTGGACTTACTCCCCAGTTTACATTTTCATTGGCATAGAAAATACCCGGATACTGCTTTACGATTACTGCAAGGGCCTTTTTATATAACTCTGCCCGTTTTGCCTGATCTGTGGTTAATAATGCGTCATCCAGATATTTGTCCACTTCCGGATTGTTAAAGCCCTGGCCGTTTCCAAGAGAACCAATGGCATCTGAATGGAAAATCTTATTCAGGAAGAAGTAAGGATCCGGATACCAGGTCCAGGACATTGCAAATACATCGGCTTTTCCTGAGGCCCCGATTTCGCTGAAGGTTCCCCATTCACTGGTGTTGATATTTACATTGATGTTTAAATTCTGTTTTAAATACGCCTGGAACAGGGTGGCCATCTTCACTCTGGATTCCGTATTGGAAATATAGATATCCATATCAAACCCATCCGGATATCCGGCTTCTGCAAGAAGTTTTTTCGCTCCCTCCGGATCATAAGCCAGTGTTTCCGCTTCCAGACTGGAATCATATCCCCAGGAACCTGGCGGCAGCGGCAGACTTGCCGGCTTTGCTTCCTGGTACTGGTAGACACCTGCCGTAAGTTCTTCCACATTCACCGCTTTTATGATCGCTTCTCTTACCTTTATATCAGCCGTAGGACCGTTTACCTGATTAAAATAGATATAGGCGATATGAAGTCCCGGCATCTCCATCAGCTTCACGGAGCTGTCATCTCTTGCAATCTTTACTGCTTCTCCGCTAAGGCTGGTAGCCAGGTTGATTTCCCCGGTTCTGAGGGCATTTACCGCCTGGTTTCCGTCACTGACCGGCTTATAGATCACTCCGTCAAGGTATGGGGAAGCCGCCCAGTATTTATCATTGCGGACTAAGGTCGCCTGCTGATCCAGTTCAAATGTTTCCAGAGCAAAGGGGCCTGTCCCTACAAGGTGGGCACCAAAATCATCTCCCCAGCCCTCGGCCTCTTCTTTTGGAATGATTATATTTCCGGCATCCGTTAATGCAGTTAAGAATACAGCATTTGGCTCAGCCAGATAACATTTAATCTCTGTATCACTGATCACCTCACAGTGGTCAAGCATATCCAGCCTGTTCATGGCAGATTTTTCTTTGGAACGCTCCAGAGAATATTTCACATCTTCCGCCGTCATCTTTCTTCCATCCTGAAACTTTCCCGGCTGAAAATAAACATCATCCCGCAGAGAAAACGTATAGGTAAGGCCATCCTCGCTTACAGTCCATGATTTGGCAAGAGAAGGCTTGATCTCCGTAAGCTCCGAATTATACTCAACAAGAGTGTCACCAATCGTATCAATAATCTGTGATTCATAAGTTCCCGTATACTTTACAGGGTCCAGATTCTTAGGGGAAGCCGGAAGGGAGATCGTCATCACTCCTCCAGACACCGGATCTCCGGCTGGTTGTGTTGTTTCTGCTGCATTGGCATTCTGCGTCTCGCCGGAGGGGGGAGTTTGCGGTGCTGACGAATTGGAGCCGCATGCACTTAGACCAGCAGAGACTGTTAAGCATAAGATTGCTGTTAAGATTCTCTTTTTCATAATTTTCCTCTTTTCCTTGATATAATAAAAAACGACAGCAAAAGGAAACCTAGTCGCCTTTAACTATCGTAATCTTCCAAATATTGTATTTTTTATACATTTAAGAATGTTCTTTTAGCCACTTCATTGCCGTGCCTGCATAAATCGCAGCCATTTTATGAATGCTTTCCTCGTTAAACGTCACTCTGGGATCGTGGACCCCATAAGGATATCCCTCTTCTTCGGATCCGGTTCCGACCCAGTATAGAACAGAAGGCACGAGCTGGGATATTACGGAGAAGTCCTCGGAACCGGTCATTCGGGGCATTTCATAGCAGGTCCCTTCCCCAAAAAGTTCATCAATATAGCGGGTGGAGGCCCTGAGTAAATCTTCGTTGTTCTCCAACGGAGGAACTCCCTCATGGAGAAATTCCACCACAGCTTCTCCCCGGAACACCTTGGCTGTCTGGTCGGCAATCTGCTTCAGACGTTCTTTTGCAAAGCTTCTGACCTGTCCATTCATGGTACGGATGGTTCCTTTTAATACGGCCGTTTCCGGAAAAATATTAGAGGCAGTGCCTCCGCTGATCTGACAGATGCTGCACACCAGCATTTCATCCGGATGGACCTCCCGGCTGTTTAATGCCTGCAGGGCCAGATGGATGTGAACCGCAATATTAATCGGGTCAACACAACGGTGCGGTGCTGCTCCATGTCCGCCCTTTCCTTTGACCGTAATGGTAAATATATCGCTTGAGGCACAAGCCGTATTTCTGGAGAATCCAACACTTCCGCTCTTTGCCTGGACGACATGCAGGGCCATTGCCCCGTCCACGGCAGGATTTTCAAGGACTCCTGCTCTTACCATATCAGCGGCTCCTCCCACGGCCTCCTCGCATGGCTGGAACATGAACTTTACAGTTCCTTCCAGCTCCGTTTCTCTTTCTTTTAAGATACGGGCGGCCATAAGAAGAGCGGTTGTATGTATATCATGTCCACAGGCATGCATAAAACCATTTTCTGAGGCAAAGGGCAGGCATGTCTCCTCCTTCATGGGGAGTGCATCCATGTCCGCTCTCAGCAGAAACGTTTTCCCGGGCTTTCCAGCCACTGCTGTAATACCTGCGGTTCCGCATTGTTCAGGCGAATAGCCAAAGGCTTCAAGTTCTTTCTTTACAAGCGCTACGGTCTTTGGCAGTTCAAAACCCAGCTCAGGATTCTTGTGTATCCTTCGTCTGATTTCAATTCCATAGGCTTCCATTTCTTTTGCTCTGGATACGATTTGATTCATCCGGTTTATCCTCACAATTCACATTTTTGAATATATGCTGAATATATTATCAATTACATTTTTCTTTGTAAATGACAGTACGCACAATTATTTCAGTACAATTTAAGCATCACGCACAGGAATCCCCGGATCTGTCAATTCTGAAACCAGACGGGCCAGCAGGGTTCTTGGCAGAAGGACCGGTTTCTTTGTCCCGCTCGTAAATAGTGCCTTCATTTCTCTGCTAAAGCCAATACAGTCCAAAACGATTAAGTCCGCCTCTGTGTCTTTGAGCTGCCTTACCGCTTCTTTCAGCTCCTCCCAATCTCCATAAGGGGTACCAGATACTACTTTGACCTCCTTTACTATCTTTGACCACTTTTCCTTACTCTGCTCTATCTGCAGCGGAGAAGGAGTCACAACAGCGATTGAGGACTTTGCGGTCAAAAGGGGTACCATTCGGTCAAGGACCTCACAGGGATAGATCAGGGGAACCTTCGATGCCAGCGTGTCCGGGAATTTCCCTGTGCAAAACATCATGATTAGATCCACGCCCTGACTCTCCAGTTCCTTTATGGCACATGCCAGCCTTGGGATAATGTACCGCTCCGCAAAAGTAACCGAAGTCCCATCCTTTAGTCTGGATACTAATACATAATCCCCTTCTTCCGGCTTGAATTCTGCAATTTGCTCTAAGGTCAGTCCATCCAGTGCCCCCCTTTCAAGCAGCTCTGCCTTTCCATCAAAAATACCCATAATATCAGCTGTAACATCAATACGGGGACTCTGTCCAACCGTAATAGCACCTATCTTCATTTTTGAATTCTCCTTTCGTACGTTATGATTCCTTTTTGCCATGTCCGAATATTTATACACCATCATGAATTTTTTATGATTTTATCAGCACTGAGCCATGATGTCAACCTGCTTTTTAATTTCAAGGCATGATCTGCATGAATGGGAAATATTTCAAGCGTTTATTGCCCGCTTGAATCCTATATGAAGGCAAATACCTGAAACTGTATGAATAGTAAAATACCGTTTCTTATGGATAAATATGCATATATACAAGGTGAAACAGTATTGACAGCTGTTTTTATATCGTATAGACTTAAAAGGTTGTAATAGATACGGTACAAAATTCACATAATTATCTTGCAACGTTTAAAAAGCAAGTACAAATTATATGAGTTACCAACTGGTTCAAACAGAACCTGTTACCTGATACCGTACGAAAACCTGTATTAACAGATAAATGAAAACGGACAAAAAGTCCCGGAAGAATAAGATTCATCATTTTGTACACCTTATTTTTCCTTAAAAGGGGGCGTTATTATAAGGCTAAATTATTTTTAATATTAACCCGGCCCCATGCCGGAACATTACAGGAGCAATCCGTATCTCCTGCACAGGCTGTAAGGGATTGCTGTTTCAGAAAAAAAGTATTAATAAAAAACGAAGGCAGATAACCTTGATCCTATCAGGTTTATGTCTTAAACGAAAGGAATGACAAAGTATATGGAATTAATTAAATTATTAGGAATTATTATCGTAGTTGCTGGATTTGCATTAAAGCTGGACTCAATTCTCATTATTGTGATAGCTGCGATTGCAACCGCAGCAGTGGGTAATTTGGGAATAAACGGCTTGCTGGAAACACTAGGCAGCAGCTTTGTGAACAACAGGAGCATGGCTATTTTTATTCTCATCATGCTGGTGACCGGCACCCTTGAAAGAAATGGCCTGAAAGAGGCCGCAGCAAAATTGATTGGTAAAGTCAAGAATGCCTCTTCCGGAGTTGTAATTGGTGTATACGGAATTATGAGAGGTATATTCGGTGCCTTTAATGTAAGTTTTGGCGGGGTAGCCGGATTCGTCCGTCCTATCATCATGCCCATGGCAACCGGTGCAGTTACAGCAAAAGGCAAAAAGATCAAAGAGGAGTACGTAGAAGAGCTAAAGGGGATGGCATCAGGAATGGAAAACATCTCATGGTTTTTCTGTCAGGTGCTGTTTGTAGGAGGTGCAGGTGCTTTGCTGGTGCAATCCACACTGGACCAGCTGGGATATCAGGTAAATCTGATTGATCTGGCAAAGGTAGAAATCCCCGTCAGCGTATTTGCTGTTTTGGTTGGCATTGTATATTATTATCTGAAAGATAGAAGATTGTATAAAAAATATTACGGCGAAGAAAAATAGGGAGAGAACGGATGTCATTTTTTATAAGTACTGATGTAGCATTAGGAAAAAAATTACTTGAAATTATATATATTATTATGGGTCTTGTTACCATAAATACCGGAATCAAAAATGCACTTGATAAAACGAATCCTTCCAGATTCGGAACGGCTGTTTTCTGGTGCCTGCTTGGTGTCATTCTTGGATTTGGCCGATGGATCCCGGCTTCGTGGAACGGTTTCCTCATTCTCATTATGGTAATACCGGCCATTTTTCATAAAGTTAAAATTGGTACTCAAATTGTACCTGCAGCAGAAGAAGTTTACGTTAAATACCAAAAACTGGGTATGAAGGTTTTTATTCCGGCATTGTCCATCGGCGTATTTGCGGTCTTATTTGCAGTACTGCTCCCAGATCTTGGAGCCATGGTCGGAATCGGTGCCGGTATTCTGGTTTCAATTATCTTACTGATGATCTTTGATAAATCAAATACTCCGAAGGTATTTTTAAATGATTCCGAACGATTAATATCTACCGTCGGACCTCTCAGCATGCTTCCCATGCTTCTTGCAAGCCTTGGGGCAATCTTTACGCAGGCTGGTGTGGGCGATGTAATTGCAGCTCTTGTGGGAAAAATCATTCCGGAAGGAAATGTCAATGCGGGAATTATTGTCTTTGCAATTGGAATGGCTCTGTTTACAATGATTATGGGAAATGCTTTTGCAGCCATTACAGTCATGACTGTCGGAGTCGGTGCTCCGTTCGTATTAAGCTACGGGGCCAATCCTGCACTGATTGGAATGCTGGCTTTGACATGCGGTTTCTGTGGAACCCTGTGCACGCCAATGGCTGCCAATTTTAACGTTGTTCCAGTTGCGATGCTGGATATGAAACAGCGGTTCGGAGTAATCAAGAATCAGATAATTCCGGCAGCCATTCTTTTAGTATTTCAAATTGTGTACATGATTATTTTTAAATAAAAGGATTAAAGCGATGAAGCAAACCATAAAGCGCGGAGCCAATATTGTAACAAATCACTGGCTTAACTTAAAATCAGGGGAGCATCTTCTGATCGTAACAAATGAAAGCCATAGAACGGAAGCTGAAATCCTTAAAGAATGCGCGCTTACACGCACGAAATCAGTTGATTTGTTGATTATTGAAGAAGGAGGCAAGCAGGCAGGAATTTTGTTCGACGAATCCGAAAAAATATTTGAGGGTTATGAGGCAATCATTGCTGCCGCGGATTACTCCCTGATTACCACACGTGCGGCTAAATATGCAATCAGGAGAGGAAGTAAATTCCTCTCTCTTCCTTTATCTACCAATGATGGCAGATCTATGCTTTCTTTCTCCTTCATGACCATGGATACAAAAAAAAGCAAATTGATGGCCAATATCATTATAAAGTACATCCAGTCATCGTCTGTCATTGATATAAAAACAAAAAAGGGATCAGAACTGAAAATGTACAAGCGTAACCGGAAAGCCGGATTTTTTAACGGTACCGTCAAAGACGGACGGGGATTTTCATCTGCCAGCATTGAGGTCTATGTACCGGTCGAAGAAGATAAAACAGAAGGGGTCGTACTAGTTGACGGTTCTCTTGGATATATCGGCAAGGTAGAAGCTCCCTTTTTCATCAGATTTGATAATGGAAGAATTACGGAAATTGAAGAGACAATCAGCGGCAGGAAACTAAAGGAATATATGGAAGACTTTCATGATTCCGGTATGTATGTCGCTTCTGAATTCGGACTTGGTTTAAATTCCATTGCAAAATGCAGGGGAAAATGTTATATTGAGGATGAATCTGCCTACGGTACCTTTCACATAGGACTGGGCAGAAATCTTGCACTTGGCGGGGTTCATGAAGCCAGCGGACACTTTGACCTGGTAATACATGAACCAGATATTTATGTGGATAACCGCCAGATCATGGAGGCAGGAAAGATCATTATACCGGAACCACAGGTATATGAAGGAGGTATATTTTGAAAATATTAATTACAGGATTTGATCCATTTGGCGGAGATAAAATCAATCCGGCTTTTGAAGCTGTTAAAAGACTTCCAGACCAGATCAACGGCACTGAAATTATTAAGATGGAAATTCCTACCGTTTTTATTAAGGAAGGAGAAGTATTACGGGACTGCATTCAGAAACACAAGCCAGATGTGACAATCTGCATTGGACAGGCCGGAGGCCGTTCTCAAATAACCGTAGAAAAAGTAGCCATTAACCTTATGGAAGCAAGAATCGCAGATAACGAAGGACAAAAGCCCATCGGACTTCCTGTCTGCGAAGATGGAGAGAATGCTTACTTTTCAACCCTACCCGTAAAAACTATTGTAAAAAAAATCAAAGAACAGGGTATTCCGGCCAGTGTATCCTACACAGCAGGAACCTTTGTCTGCAATGATGTCATGTATCGTCTTTTGCATATGATCAGGAATGAGTTTCCAACCATGCGCGGCGGTTTTATCCACGTACCATATCTGACCGAGCAGGTTGTTAATTTACCGGCTGGTACTCCAAGCATGTCCGTGGAAACCATAACAGAAGCGCTAAAATGCGCAGTTGCGACGGCAATTGACTATGAAACAGATATTGAAGAGTCCGCAGGAACAATCATGTAAACAAACATGCCGGCATTAACAGGACACTATATGCAGCATTTTATAGGAAGAAACTGATTTTATAATGAGGCCAATCCCCGGGGATTGGCCTCATTATTGCTTCAAGCATCATTTTCTCGCCTGAAAACCACGCAGATACTGTTCCGGCCACGGATATTCCACTTCCATATCCCGGGCCGCATGAAGTACCCAGTAAGGGTCACGAAGCAGCTCCCTGCCCAAAGCAACCAGATCTGCCCGTTCTTCTCCCAGGATTTCCTCCACCTGATGAGGTTCCATAATCAGTCCGACGGCAATTACAGGCAGACCGGTTTTCTGTTTCAGCCACTCGGCAGCCTTTACCTGATAGCCCGGATAAATCGCCGGCGGCGGTGTGGGTACAACTCCGCCTGTGCTCACATCAAGCACATCGATATAGGGCTTCACCAACTCTACAATTCGTGCCATCTCCTCTTTATGCATGCCCTCCGGTTCATAATCCTCTGCGGATACACGCAATAAAACCGGTTTCTCAGCCGGCCAGACCTCATGGACCGCCTTTAGTATTTCAATCAGGATGCGACACCGGTTTTCCGTTGATCCGCCATAACCATCGGTACGGTGGTTGGCCAGAGGCGACAAAAATTCACTGATCAAATATCCATGGGCACCATGAATCTCAAGCGCGTCAAAGCCGATTTCAGCCGCACGTGCAGCAGAGTTTCTGAACGCATGGACCGTATCTTTAATATCCTCTTCCGTCATCTCATGGGGCATGGGATACTCCTGGCTAAAGGCAATGGCGCTGGGCGCGTAAATTGCCTTTTCCCTGGCTCCGCATTTGCGTCCTGCATGGTTGAGCTGGATTGCCATCTTTGCTCCCTGTTTCTGGCAGGCGGCAACCACTGGCTTAAGGGCCTTTGCCTGGTCATCATTCCAAAGTCCCAGACAATGGTCGGAAATACGCCCCCAGGGCAGGACACCGGTGGCTTCCATGATGATCAGCCCTGCTCCGCCAACGGCACGGGAGGTATAATGGGTAAAATGAAATTCATTTGGCATACCGTCGGTTCCTGCACTGTACATGCACATGGGAGGCATAACGATACGGTTTCGTAAGGTCATGCTTTTTGCTGTAAATGGATTCAATAGGTACATATGACATTCTCCCTTCAATTATAAATGTACGGTCAGCACGGTTATCTTGAGGTCGCCTCAAGGCCCCCATCCTGACGGATACAAGCGCCTGTAATATGCCCTGCGCAGGATGAAGCAAGGTATAGGGCAAGGTTGGCAACCTCTTCCGGAGCCGCATACCGTCCATCCGGATAAGCTCCGCTGAATGCCTTTTTTGCCTCTTCAACGGAAACGTTCTCTCCTAAAAACTGTTTCTCAATCGAACGCATCATGGGAGTATCAATTGCCCCTGGGCAAATACAATTTACACGAATATTGCTTGCTGCAGTCTCTAAGGCGACACATTTGGAAAGCCCTGCCACAGCATGCTTGGAGGAGACATATGGAGACATGCCTGCCGCTCCTACAAAGCTTCCGTTCGAAGCGATATTTACAATGGAACCGCTTTTCTGCTTCATCATCTGGCGCACAGCATATTTCATTCCATACATGGGACCGAATATATTAATATTGTAAACTTTCATGAAATCTTCATACGTTTGCTCGGTAACAGGGGCATTGCGTCCCTCAAATCCAGCATTATTCACCTGAACATCCAGACTTCCAAAGGTTTGAATCGTTTTCTCTACCATTGCCTGAACCTGTTCTTCCTGCGTAACATCTACCACAAATGTGAGCAGATGATCTTCCGGAAGGTTCAGTGAGGGAACAAGTTTATCCAACTTTTCCTGTTTCGTCGAAGAAATAGCCAGCTTGCAGCCTTCCGCAGCAAATGCTTTCGTTAAAGCCTCTCCCACGCCTCCGGTTGAACCGGTAATCATAACCACCTTGTCTTTTAATTCTAAATTCATCTTAATCCCCTGTCCTTTCCTTTTCAGAATCTGATTAACAAACGTTTACTGGTTACTTTTTATTTCACATCTTATTATAGCATGAAAAATCAAAAAAAAACCATAGTTTGCATTTACTATGGTTTTTATAAGGAAAGGTCTTCCATTATTTCTGCATGATATGAATTGCAAAGCCACCATATTCTCCAGCCAGGTAAATATTTTTTAATACGCCATCCTCCCTATAGGCAGCGGTTTCCATATTGAAGGAAAACCCCTTTTCTTTCAGCTCCTCTACCGCAGCAGTTAAATCAGGTGTACCCATGGCAATATGACCATTGGTACCAAGGAATGGCGCTTTCATACACTCAAAGTATGGGCCTGCAAACTCAGACTTCTGCCCATGACGGGGTTCCAGATGAAACATCATGGCTAAAAGCTGTGCCAGCTTCTCTGCTTCCTCCGCATTAGGCGTGTTAATACCGATATGTTCCAATTCAAACTTATTTATCACGATTATACCTCCTTCTATGTATAGGCTCTGTCATATTCTTTCTTTGCCCCTACATGGGAAACATCAGGAGCGAACCGGCTGTCAAGGCAATCAGACGGATAAAGTATTGCGGAATCGTAAATTTCCAGAATTCCGAAATCTTATAATTTCCAACCCCCATGACCATTGCAGGCATTCCATCGATAGGAAGGAAATGTCCGCACCAGCCGGATATTACGATTGCACATGCGGCGGCAGTCGGATCAAGTCCAAGATTCGTACATGTGGCAATTGCAAGAGGGGTAAATACGTAAACAGTGCCAATGGTGGATCCGGTCATTGTTGCAAGCACACTGGTAAGGATACAGAATGCAAGGATCATAAGGAAAGGATTAATGCTTGCTCCAAGCATACCCGCTACTGCTGAGCCAACAAGATTGGTTAATCCGGTACTTCCAAGTGCATCGGCAATACCGATTACGCCTGCTGACATCAGTATGATCGGTGCACATATGGCATCACGTATCTCTTTAAAATCCATTACTCCAATAATAAGAATTACTGCCACCGACAGACCGGGAATTGCATATCCGGCATCGCCGATAAAGCTCTGGAGTATCATTCCTATTACTGCCGCAACGAAAGCCACATAGGTTACCTGCTCTTTCCACTTAGGCAGGGTACTGACAGCTTCTCCCTGAGTTCTTGCTGCATCGGTAGCCTCAGCAATGGGGTGATTTGGAAGGAATTTGTACTGGATCACACAGTTGAGCAGAAAACCGAGAGACAGTATTAAGTTAATAATTGCAAACTTGACTACGGATACCTGAGCGATAACACCTGCACTATTGAGAACAGCAAGCACGATTCCATACTGCAATGCAGTGTTAAACGGCAGTAACGGGTGGTTGGCTGCAAATCCGGCAGTCATAATGACCTTTGACGGCGGCAGCTGTTTATTTTCCGGCAAGGTGGAAAGTAAGCCGATGGTCAAAACGTAATATGCCGTTGAGCCGGTTCCAAACAGGCTGCAGCCCAGCATAACAATTAAAATGATAAACAAAAATGCTTTGAATTTCCCCTTATTTGCTATGTTGAACATGGACTTTTTAAAAGCAGTGATAAAACTTGTTTTTTGAAGGGCTGCAATAATCGCCATAAATTCAGCAAGCATAATAATAGTAGAATTTGAAAATCCTGCAAATGCGCCCTTAATATCAGTAATTCCAAAAATGACAAGCAGCAGGCATGCCAGTATTGGAGGCGCTCCAAATGGCAGTTTATCTGCCATTATCAGTATAATCATAAATACGGTGATTCCCAAAGCAATCATCATCTGAGGTGTCATAGTGTTCTCCCTCCAGCCTTTCCTGGTGTCATCATGCACACTAAACTCTATGTAATGTACATTCATGACACATTTCATTATATTTTTTTGTATCAGCGGCTCTTTGCAGCGGTGGGATTGTACAGGCCGACCTGCTCCCGTTTATCCCCCATAATATCCTTCTCACTGAATTGTATATACTTCACCCCTTTGCGGGTACGTGCCGCATATGCAAGATGTATTTTTCCATCTCTGCTCTGCATGATATACGGATATTCATACTGCTTATTGTTTGTCTTATTCTCCTCCCCCATAAAGCCTTCGCCACGCTCCAGCCAGCGGATCATGGGGAAAGTAAGACCTCCATCTTCGGATAGAGCCACTGCTACAGGGCAGCGCAGCCCCGGCCAGGAAGCCTTTCCAGGCTGCAAAAACGGCGTGCAGGTCGGATTGTATGCAATCGCGATACGCCCGCTCTGAAGCTTAATGGCACTTATACTGGAGTTATTGTTGGGCAGCGGTGTTGGTTTTGGTTCGCTCCAGGTCTCTCCATAGTCAAAGGATTCGCTTCTATGAATGCGATAGGCTTCACGGTTTCGCATAAATGCCACCAAGTGTCCCGGTTCAAGCTCCACAACGTTGGCATGGACGTGTCCGTTGCTTTTGGGCATCATTACCATCTTCCAGGTTTTCCCCTGGTCATAGGAGATACGGAATGCCGTTGGATCCCCGGATAATCCTTCCGCAGAATCCGAACAAAGCCAGTTTGAGAATATCCAGGCACCATTTGAAAGGACCTGGATTGGCTGGCGGCAGAACGTCCCCTCCTCAGGAAAGAAGGTTTCGTATGGCCCCCAGGTTTTCCCTCCGTCACTGCTTTTCTGGCAGCGAACCACTGCCGTATACTGCATGTTATCTTTTCCTTCCTTACGTTCAAGCTGTGCCGTATACATTGCCCATACCTTATGGTCAGGACCGTAGAACAGAGAAGGATTCTGTTCGCTGCGGGCCGGATCGTTAGAAATATCTACCGGAGGCAGCCATCTGGTGGTTCCGTTTGGAAGAATTGAGCAGACGATATGTACATCTGCGCTTCCTTCATAGCTGCCGGCAAACCAGCAGCAAAGCAGATTGCCATCAGGAAGTTCCAGCATTGCCGGTGCGTGGGCAGTAGGAAAGCCGCCCGTAGGCAAAAGGGCCTCATATACATTCATTTCTTCATTCTCATAGATATTGCCATCCCAGGTGAGACCTGGAAGTTTCGGATATTGCATGATTTTCCTCCTTTTACTAATGAATACAAAATGATTAGCGATCAAACAGCATACCGCCAGCAGGTTTGCAAGCTGTCCCAATCCCCCTCTCCCGTTCTTCTATTACCAGACAGATCGCTGTTTGAGAAGAAAAGTATGATTCTTTATGACATTATGACATATCAGTTAGTAATTTACATCAAAAATAAATTCAAAATCGTTGCATTTTGTAACAATATTGATAGAGTATATGTTTAAAATTGAAATATGATAATAATAACACCATATTTTTTTATTTGAAAAGAAACTTTTTTATTTGAAAAGCACAAAAAACGGAAACCAGATGATTATCTGTTTCCGTTTTGTTATTCATTATATAAGTATTACAATTGCAGATTGCTTCACTTACTTATTTTTCAGCTGGTTTCGTCTTACCAGTTTCATGACTTCCATGATCGGAATGATTGAAACGGCAATTAAAACCGCTGTAAAATACTCAGTCAATGAAATATGTTCAAACTCAAATGCTTTCCTTAAAAATGGTACGTAGATGACTGCAGTGGTAAGAATAAACGATGCCAGAAGCGATCCGAACAAGAACTTATTCTTTGTCTTCAGCCGAACAATGGATTCATGTCTCGAACGCATATTAAATGAGTGGAACATCTCAAGAAGAGACAGGGATAAAAATGCCATGGTCATTCCGTCCGCACTGTCAGCAATTTCCCATAATCCGCTTTCCATGTAATGACCCGTAAAATATGCCAAGAGAGTCAGAAATCCGATCACTGCACCCTGAAATAAGGTTTCACCGGCAACCCCATCAGCAAAAATCCCATCCTTTGCATTCCTTGGATTCCGTTTCATAATATCCGCTTCCTGTTCTTCCATGCCGATGCCTATGGCCGGGAAACAGTCGGTAATTAAATTGATCCATAGCAAATGGACCGGTTTCAATATGGTAAAGCCAAGCAAACTGGCAATAAATACAGAAATAACTTCCGCCAGGTTAGACGATAAGAGGAACTGTATTGCTTTTCTAATATTGTCATAGATACGTCTTCCCTCAGCAACCGCACTTACGATCGTTGCAAAATTATCATCTGCGAGAACCATATCTGCAACATCCTTTGTAACATCTGTTCCAGTAATTCCCATACCGATGCCGATATCCGCTTCCTTAATGGAGGGAGCATCATTGACGCCATCTCCGGTCATAGCAGTTACCTTAGATAACCTTTTCCATGTTTTTACGATACGCACCTTATGCTCCGGCTGTACTCTGGCATACACGGAATACTTCTGTATGTTTTTTTCAAGTTCTTCATCGGATTGTTTATTCAATTCGGCTCCGGTAACAGCCATACGGTCATCGGAAAGAATACCAAGTTCTTTTGCTATTGCTACTGCCGTATCCTTATGATCTCCGGTAATCATTATCGGACGAATCCCGGCTTCCTTACATGCAAGGATCGCAGGTCTTACCTCAGGTCTTACAGGATCAATCATACCTGATAAACCAAGGTATATGAAATCATTTTCTATATCTGCCGGCTCAACGGAATAAGGCAAGGAAGGCCATTCTTTCATGGCAGCACATAGAACCCGAAGGGCTTTCTCTGCCATCTTTTTATTAGAAGCCATGATTTCCCTGCGCAGCTTCTCTGTCATTTCTACTATAGTGCCATTTATATAAGCCTTGCTGCATCTTTTAAGGACCTCATCCGGTGCACCCTTGGTAAACTGGATTACCGTGCCATCAGGCCGTTTATGAAGGGTCGACATCATCTTTCTGACAGAATCAAAAGGTGCCTCTGCGACTCTTACATATTCCTTAGCAAGTTCGGGCTTTGACAGACCATTTTTAAATGCATCATTGACAAGCGCACATTCGGTAGGCTCTCCAATTGCCTGAGACGTATTCAAATCCAGCTCTGCATCAGAGCAAAGTGCCATGGCAGTCATAAGAAGTTTCTCATCAGAACCGGAATGCTCCACAACGGTCATCCGGTTCTGTGTTAAAGTTCCTGTTTTATCAGAACAGATAATTTGTGTGCAGCCCAGAGTTTCCACCGCAGTAAGTTTTCTTATGATGGCATGTTCCTTTGACATTTTTGTAACGCCAATGGAGAGGAGTATGGTAACAACTGCTGCAAGGCCTTCCGGAATGGCAGCTACTGCAAGAGAAACGGCAATCATAAACGTATCAATAAAAGCATCCAGGTGCAGTTCCCCTCCGGTCAGAAGTATTCTGATGATATCTGTAACAAACATAAAGGCGCATATAGCCAGAACCATAATTGATAATGCCCTGGAAAGCTGATTGAGCTTCATCTGTAATGGAGTTTCCTCGTCCCTGGCAGTGTTGATGGCATCCGCAATACGCCCGATTTCCGTATTCATTCCGGTATGACATACAACTGCCTTCCCACGGCCGTAAACGATTGTAGAACCTGTATAGACCATGTTCTTTCTATCACCGAGAGTAACTTCCTCCAAGCCTGTTCCTATGACTTTTTCAGTTTTCGATACAGATGTTGATTCTCCAGTCAGCGCCGCCTCTTCCACCTTTAAACTGGCGCATTCTATTAATCTTGAATCCGCAGGCACCGCATCACCTGCCTCTAAAAGTATAATATCTCCCGGAACAAGTTCTTCAGAACGGACAGCTTTAATCTTATCATTTCTTATTACATTTGAGGTAGCTGCTGCCATATCCTGCAGGGCTTCTATCGCTGCTTCTGCCTTGGATTCCTGGTACACTCCAAGTGCGGCATTGATCGTAACCACAAGAAGGATAATGGCTGTATCTATCATGCTTTCACCCACATAGAGTGAAGTGATTCCCGAAATGACTGCTGCAACAATAAGTACAACATTCATAAAATTGATCAGTTCGCTAAAAAACTTCTGAATCAGACCGGGCTTCTCACCTTCTTTTAATTTATTCAAACCATAGTTTGCTTTTCGTTCCTCCACCTGGACGTCCGAAAGCCCATGAACCGATGTTTCAAGATTTTTAAGGACATCCGAGGACTCCATCAAATACTCTTTTTTCATGTTTCTTCTCCCGCGTTCTTTACAAAAAGCTGCTGTTTCCAGGAAATACAGGTCTTTCAATCAATTAATCCATACCTTTATCTGCATTTTCCTTAAGCACTTTTGAAAGAGCTTCAACTCCCTCCTCACAGAGGTCGTTAAACGGTCTTCTGCAGTCTCCTACGGGATAACCTAACATAGCCACTGCTTTCTTAACAACCGTATTGGGATTGCCATATTTAAATACAGCACGGAAACTTGCAATGGATTCCTGGGCAGCCTCCGCTTCTTCTGATTTTCCTTCCATAAATAAGTTATAAATAGAGGACAATACGTGAGGATATACATTGGAGCAGCCTGCAATGCCGCCAAAGCCGCCCTCTTTCAGGCAGGGAAGTATGAGTGAATCATTTCCGGAAAGTACATAGAAGTCCTTTTCCAGTTCCCGTGTCTCTGTAATATAAGCTTTTAAATTATCCCAGTCACCGCTTGAATCCTTTGCGCCCACAATCAGGTCTACGTCCTTTGCAAGTTTGGCAACGGTTTCCGGCAGCAGCCTGTTGCCAGTACGGGCAGGAATGTTGTAAAGTACGATGGGCGTATCTACATGCTTTGCGATTTCAACATAGTGGTCATATAATTCTTTCTGTGACGCAACTGCAAAACTCGGAGTAATAATGGATAAGACATCTGCCCCAAGCTCCTCTGCTTTCTTACTCATACGTATTGTATCTTTTGTGGATATCAAGCCAGAGCCGGCATATACGGGCACTCTTCCCTTCACCTGATCAATGGCAGCTTCCAGAACTTCGGTCTTCTCAGTTTCGCTTAATATGTAACCCTCTCCATTGGTTCCAAACGGGAAAATTCCATGTACCCCACCTTGAATCAGGCGTTCGATCTGATTACGCAGCTCATCAAGATTTACAGACTCATCTGCATTCATTGGTGTGATGATTGGTGTGATGATACCTTTTAATTCTACTTTCTTCATGTTATTACCCTCCAATATCTATTTGATTATTTTTCGTGCAATTCTGCACAGTATATCCTCGGTTCCAAACCCGCCAGACTTAGAGATAATCTGTTGGCCATATCCATTCCAGATAAGCCTGGAAACCACCAGTCCCGGTTCTATCTCACATACCGGCTCTATCTGCGTACAACCGACCAGCTTCATATACCCCATAAGCGTATCCCCGCCGGTCATAAGAACTGTCAGATTTACAGGTTCCTCTGCAAGTGCTTTTACGATATATCCATGGGCCTGGGGGATAAGCGCTCTTAGCTCTTCGATATTTTTGCTTTTGTCAGACATGAAATTCACAATATTTTCTTCCGTATCAAAGGAATCCACAATTACTTTTTTGTTCTTTTTGCACAACTCTATCATTTCTTCCAGGAATTTCTTTCCTTTCAGGGTCTTATAATAATCCGCAGAGTATTTCTGCTCCATGGTTAGCTTTCTTCTTATAAAGCTGTCATTGCGTTCTGCGTATTCCAATTGCCGAAGGGTAATCTTATTCAGACTTCCACATGCCACGTACAAGCCATCCGTCTTTTCATACGCCGAAATCTCTTTGCGGCTTAGAAAGATCTTTTCCGCCAACCGCTCTCCAAGCACTGCACAGCCCGCTATCAGCTTAAGCTTGTTTGCCCTGGCTAATCCGTCCAGAATAGCATCAATATCCTTTACGGTCTGAGTGTCACAAACAATAACTTCCGATACGGCCTTTCTCTCATCCGTAACCGATTCCTCCGGCCTTTTACATATAACAGGGATATCGCTCTGATCCTTTATAATGTCTGGTATATACGACTTAGTTACCGGTTCAAACGGGTCCTTTCCAAACACACTGTTCTCAAGCAATTCTCCAGATATATAGTGTACTCCGTCTTTCGTAATTCTTCCGATTTCCGGATGGCCCGGAAGAAAATAAACCGGGACACCTTTAACCGCATCCGCAACCGCCTGCAGCTCCGCACCAATATTTCCACGCAAAGCGGAATCGGTTTTTTTAAATATGATACCAATGCCGTTTTTCTGGGCCCAGACAGCAATGCCAAGTACCACCTGATAGGATTCCTCCGCTGACAAAGGTCTGGACTCTGAATCAACAACGATCACTTCTGTGTCCGTTTTTACATCACCTTCAATCAGTTTCCCTTCCGTGAAAATCTGAGTACGGATCCCGCGTTTGGCAAATTGTATGCCCGTATCCAACGCCCCGGTAATGTCATCTGCTATGACCAAGATCTTTACCATACGATTCCCTCCATATGTTACTTATTTGATGCCAGGCGAACCGCATAGTCAATGGAATTGGCAAGGCTTAACTCGCTGGATACTCCCTTTCCAGCCAAATCAAAGCCCGTTCCATGGTCGACGGATACTCTTATGACCGGAATCCCAAGCGTTATGTTGACACCGGATACCGCATCCCATGTTTTAAGCTCCTTATTATAATGAAAGCCCTTTACCTTTAAAGGAATATGTCCCTGGTCATGATACATTGCAACAACGACATCATACCAGCCGCCCAGAGCCTTTGAAAAAACAGTATCCGGAGGTGTGGGTATTCCTTCCGGGATGCATATGCCTTCTGCCATAGCCTCATCAATTGCGGGCTGAATCTCCTCGATCTCCTCTGTTCCAAACAATCCATTTTCGCCGCTGTGCGGGTTCAGTCCGGCCACACCAATTCTGGGCTTTTCGATGCCAATGGCCTTGCATCCTTCATTTGCAATTCTGATCACTTCCAAAACCCTGGCCTTTTTTACTTTGTCACAGGCCTGACGGAGGGAAACATGTGTGGATACATGTACCACCCTTAAATCTTCATGGGCCAGCATCATCGTATACCGGTCTGTATGGGTATATTCTGCATAGATTTCCGTATGTCCAGAATAATAATGTCCGGCCATATTGATTGCTTCTTTATTTAATGCATTGGTTACCGTTGCATCCACAGACCCATTCATGGCCAGTTCAATCACTTTGACAACATACTGAAACGCTGCTTCCCCGCACATCTTAGATACTTTCCCATACCTATGTTTTTCCATATCAACCATTTCCATGTCATATACATCGATGGTTCCATATTCAAAAAAGGCATCTTCTACTTTTTTGACCGCATGGATTTTTATTTCATTTTCTTTTTTCAGTATTTTTACCGCCTCCTCCATGCAATTCGCATCACCGATTATGATAGGACGGCATTTTTCATATGTATTTTTATCTAACAATACCTTGACTGATAACTCGGATCCATTTCCGGCAGGATCACCCATAGTTATTCCGATAACCGGTCTTTTCTTCATTCTCTCACCTTCCTTATTTAAGAACCTTTAAATAAATAGTTCTAATGTCCTCAAGACTTAATTCCTTTCTGTTATTGACAAGCAATCTCTGTTGTTTGCTTCCTGCTTCTACTAAAGATTCCAGATCTTCCATCTTCACGCCAAATTCTTTTAAATCAGTAGGAATATTTGTAGCTTTAACAATGTCCGCAATCTGGTCAATGACATACTGTGCCTTTTCAGACTCAGTGTCAGCGGGACGCCCGTGGAAAACCCCGTCATACAGCTTTGCAAGTCTGCTTTCACATGCATCCTTGTTAAATTCCATCACGTGGGCAAATAAAATTGCATTGGAGACCCCGTGGGCAATGTGGTATTTTCCTCCCAGAGGATAAGACAAGGCATGAACTGCGGTGGTACCGCTTCCGGTAATTGCAACTCCCCCATAAAAAGCACCTAAGAGCAGATTATTTTTAGCTTCCAAGTTGTCCGCATCATGATACGCTTCTCTGATATTATTAAAAATCAGTTTTGCTCCTGCAAGTGCATAGGTGTCAGAAAGAGGTGTTGCTTTTTTAGACGTATAGCACTCTACCACATGAGCCAGCGCATCCACGCCGGTAGCTGCTACAATGGATTTTGGAAGTTTCTTTATAAAATTTGCATCGAGGATCACGTAATCCGGTATCATGTTATCATTTACAATCCCTTTTTTTGATTGTTCTTCCGGAATTGCAACAATCGCATTACAAGTTGCCTCCGAACCAGTACCGCAGGTGGTAGGAATCATGACGGTTTTCAGCTGCTTTCTTGCCTGAGCCGGCTCAGTGAGTAAATCCTTTACGGAATATGGCGCCCCTTTTAAAACAGAACAAAGTTTTGCAACGTCCATAACACTGCCGCCGCCAATGGCAATAATCAGATCTCCATCATATTCCTGGGCTTCTTTCACCACTCTTTCGGCATCCTGGTATGCAGGTTCTGGTGTCAGACTATCATAAACCTTATACTCCGTATTATTTTCGTCTAAAAGCCTTGTCAGGATATCCAGAAGTCCGTGTTCGCATATGCCTTTATCGGTAAATATCATTACTTTTTTTGAATCCTCTTTCTCAATAATGGCATTTACATTTTTAATACTTCCTTCTCCGCCGTATACACAAGACGGTATTTTGATTTGGTAGCTCATTTCCGTTCCTCCCAGTCCTTTTATTATTCGTCTCAATATTAAACAAATTACTCATTTATCTATATTATACTATTAAAATATAGCGATACAAGCCATATGATTTTTAATATACGTCTTATATTAATACATACCATCTTTGAAGTGTTGCTTTTTGCGACATACAGTATTATAATAGTATCAAAATTGATGATTCATAAAACCGTAATATTAGGAGAGTTTATGCAAAAGGCGAAAATACTTGTTATTGCACCATATGAGGGAATGGCAGAAATCTTTGAGAATATTTCTAAAAACCGTGATGATATAGAATTGACGACTCAAACCGGAGATTTAGATTCCGGGCGGAAAATTGCAGAAAACCTGGCCCATAAAAACTACGATGTCATTATTTCAAGAGGCGGTACTGCTGAGCTGATCCGGTCCTCTGTTGAAATCCCGGTTGTGGATATATCCATATCCGGCTACGACATTCTTCGCAGTATCAAAATGGCAGAAAGTTACTCGGGCAAGTTTATTATTGCCGGATTTTCCGGAATTACCAAACACGCACGGGTACTCTGTGATTTGCTTCAATATGATATAGATATTATAACCTTTACAAGTGAAGAAGGGGCTCTTGCTGCTCTTCGCACAGCAAAAAATGACGGGGCGTCTCTTGTAATCTGCGATATGACGGGAGCAAATTACGCGAAAATATTAAATATGAACTCTATTCTCATAACTTCAGGTACGGAAAGCATTAACGATGCAATCAACGAAGCGAAAAAACTGGTACATTCCTCCCATCATGTACATAAGCAAAAGAATTTATTTCAGAGCCTTCTCACCGATGAGGACCGGGAGTTCCTGATCTATGATCCTGCAGGTTCTCTGTGGTTTTCAAGCTTTTCCATTGACGGAATGAATGTATCGCTGATGAATGTGATCCAAACATACCTGAAAGCCTTTTTAAAGGTACCCAACCAAAGTGTTGCCAGGCAGATACGCGATAAGGTCTACACCTTCACATGCCGGCACCTCTATATGGATGAGCAAAAATATACAGCCATAATCATCAACCAAAAGCCTGCACTTTTTGATGAAGATGATATTGGTATCACCATTTATAATAAACCGGATACGGATTCCACAAATTTTTCAAACTTCTTTGGAAGCTCCAATAAAATCGGTATCACAGCTCATATCATCGAGGATTACAGCAAAAGCAGCCTTCCCGTTCTAATTACCGGAGAAGAGGGCACCGGGAAAGATAAGGTGGCATCACTCATATACGAAAACGGTCCATACCGCATATCACCTTTTTATGTCATAGACTGTAAATATATCAGCGAGCGTAAATGGAACTATATTCTGAATAATGAGAATTCTCCTCTTGCAGATGTACATTCCACTATCTACATTAAAAATGTCTGCACCCTCTCTCATTCGCAGCTTGAAAAATTATTTAACTACATGGACCATACGGATCTTGCAAAACGGAACCGCCTGATCCTTTCTCTTTTGATTACTAATGAACTTTCACAGGAAGCACTTACTATAAAAAGTCAATTAGAAAAACAGCTTTCCTGTTTAACCTTAAACCTGCTGCCGTTAAGAGAACGAAGTGACGATATACCCAGCATCACCGCTTTGTATCTCCATAAACTAAATGTATCACTTGGAAAACAGATCATCGGCTTGGAAGCAGAGGCAATGGATCTGTTCACTGCGTTTTCCTGGCCCCACAATTTAGACCAGCTGCAGCATGTCCTTAAGGAGCTTGCCGTAGTCACCAAGACCCCTTATATAACCTGTAATGATGTGAAATATTTCCTGGAACAGGAGACACCCCCAGTACATTCACTGCCTTCCACTGACCTGGACCTGACCCAGACCCTGGAGGAAATCAACTATCAAATCATACGAAACGTATTAGCGGAAGAGCATGAAAATAAAGAAAAGACTGCAAGCAGGCTTGGGATAAGCAGAAGCACGTTATGGAGAATCTTGAAGAGTCATAATGGCGGTGTTAGTACATAAGTTATTTCTTTTATTGGTTGTTGTTGTTAATTCTGTATGGAATGGATTGTAAGTCATTTCTGGATTTATTTTCGGGAGGAGAAACGGCAGAAAAAAGAATGGAAGAGGGAGCTACAGATAGGATGATTTTACCTCTCTGTAACCCCCAAATCGGAGGCAAACGAAACGGTTTCGCAGAGTTATGTTTTTTACTGTAAATGAGGTTAAAATTCTTCTTCGCTAGAGCCCCTTTTTATATTATATCCGACCAAAATTGAATTGGCTTAATTTTATCAAAGTCTATTTCACTCTGGCTTTTATCGCCAAACTCAACTTCAAAATAATCCTCAAGATCTTTTCCAAAATATATTATATCCACACCATGCACAGATATTATTGGAGGATTTTTTTCTAAAATCATTGGCATATATCTATGAGAAAAAATAGGTAATAGCTTAGGTGCTTTACTCAATCGTTTTCTCACTTCTTCTTTTAAATATTTTTCATCATCTGGTTCTTTTCCCCAGTCATCACACCAGTATACTTCTTCTGGCATATCATTAATATATCTTATTGGTTGATCAATAATTTGCCTTATATATTCAACATTTTTTGTTTCCATATTTCTCCAATTATAAAATCTTTTTGATACTGGTAATCCCATCATTAAAAATTCTCGCAAGCACACCGGAAATTTGATTTCATAAATTTTCTCTATTTGTGTCATTTCATCAACCGTGAGTCCATTCTCAAATTCAATTTTTTGTTCTTTTAATAAGTTTAAACTTTTTTCATACATAATTCTGTTACCTCTTTATTCTATTTTTGTAAAAGTATCGTAATGATTATTTGTATACCAAACAGAACCATCATTGCCAACTATAATTCTTTCCGTTCCTCTATTTTGTCCTTTTACATAAGGATTAATATCATATTCCTTATAATTAATACCTTCTGGTAACTTTTGTGCACCTTCTTTCGGCATATTTTGGTAAATTTCTTCCCCTTTATATCCTTTTGGTGGCGCACCATTCTTTGCCTTTACTTGGGCCGCTATATTTTTAGCCTTCTCTGGTATTGAAGAACTGCCACCCTTAATACTCTTCTCTACCCCCTTAGTACCAGATCCTTTATTATACTTCTCATCAGCCGCAGGTTTCTTTCCCCCACTTCCAACCGCACCATAATAAAGTATTGCTCCATATGCAAAATTAGATACCCCTTCCGCTAAGACGCTTGAAAACAGCTTACTTTCTTCCTGCCACCTATAAAATGGTTTTGTCTCTATCTTCTCCGCTGTTTCTTTACAATCCGCCCTTAGCATCTTTATCATTTCTGCATTTATTACATTTGCTTCCCAGCCTGTGGCTGCATCCATTCCATTCTTGCACCCTGCGGTTTCTATCCCATTTACCAGATTCTCCAGTGTTCTCGTATCACAGTACGGCATCAGCCGGCCCAACGCTCCCTTTATATACTCCCCCTCCAGATTGTCCTTACCATACAGGGTAAACGTTTCTATCTTTCCCCCATTTTGCTTCATTCGATCCTCTATAAACCGAATCGCTGTTTCATACATTCCCTGATTCAGATACAGGCTTCCATATGGGTTATCCAGTATTTCACGCAGTCCCGGGTATTTCTGATCCATCTCACGAATCAACAGGAGCTGCTTTGCAAAGATCCCATCCTGTTTCTGCAATCAGTTTACTGGCTACCGTTATTCCGATTCCTGGCATACTGATCAGTTTATAATCAAAGGTGAGCAGGATTTTTTCAATTTCTTCATCAACTCCTGCCAGTTCTTCTTTCTGATGCTCTAAATTTCTTACCAGACTCCTTGTGATAAAATCTCTGAATTCCTGGTATTCCCGTATGGTGTTTCCATCATTCTGAACACAGTCCAGAATGAGTTCTGCTTTATCCCTTTTTGTAATATGGATAGGTAAATTACTCACTTCTCTTTAAATTCGCATCTCAAAAGAGAAGCCTCTCTGGCATAAACAAGGACAGAAACTTGAAAAGTCAGTTCTGTCCTTACATCAATATATTTTATAACAGTTTTTAAAGTTTACACAAAATTTGAAACTCTCAACTTAATTGGAAATTTCTTACCAATTGGCATTTTCAAAGTCATTACTATCTAATTCTTTGATGTAAACAGATATTTGAGTGACTTTTCTTGAGATAGGATCTGTCTCCAGAAAAGCACCTTTGGGTGTTTCATAAACCTCTTCAAAATCATCATAGATAAACGTAGGCTCGTACTTTAATAAATCAGATTCTAATGTTCCAACTCCAATATTACCAAACAGTTTGCCTTTGTAATTATCCAATGTGGTTATTTTAAAAAGCTTTCCATTGACTAAGTGAAAAAACAGATACATTGTATCCTTAATTTCATACCTTACCCATAAATTATTCAATAATATTCCTGATACCAATTGTGTATTTTCCAGTAGTTCCCTTGTTTCTTTTATGGTAGAATATAAAGATATTCCTCCCATACCTTCCCAAGGAATAATAGGTTTATTAATATCCACCATCTTAATCTCCCTCTGTAAAAATATTAGTCGCCTTTTCTGTTCCATCTGTTTTATATGTACTTGGATGACCATCAATTATCTTAATCTTACCACTGTCTGTGCTAATCTTGATATATGGCGATTCTCCATGGCGACCACCACCTGGTGATACTTGAACCTGCATTATATTTCTGCCTTCTCCTTTATTGTTAATTGTAATAATCTGTGCACCTGATGATGATCGTGTCGAATTTTTTATATTTACATCATATCCTTCTGCCCTCAACATATCAGCTATTTCGTTTGTCGTTTTTCCTTTAAAAGTTTGTTTTAGTGCCTCAGTATTATTTACATCCAACTTTCCATTGGAAAAAAGCTTTCCCGCCCCCTCAGGTGGAGTACTGACATATCCGACAGGCGGTAAAAATCTTTATTCTATTAAAAAAAATTATAGCACGTCTTTGTGCTGTTTTTAAATAGAAAAATTACTGTTCTTCTTCTCGAATCGGTTCACGGTATTCTGTCTTATTTTTCATCATTCCATACACAATGTTTACCAAACGACGCATGATACAGACCAGTGCCTGAGACTTCGTCTTTCCTTCGCCGATTTTCCGCATGTAATACTCATAAAATACCGGATGATTGGGTATTCCGTTCTTTGGCTTGGAAACCATTGTTACCGCCAGGAAATAAAACAGTCCATGTAACTGGCGATTTCCCTGTCTGGAACTTTGTTCCTTACCTTTCCCAACGAAACTGAACTTTACAGGAGCCACTCCCGCAAATCTTGCCAGCTTGTCTGCACTGGGAAACCTTCGAATATCACCGATTTCTGCAATCAGCTTGCTGGCTATAGAAGTTCCAATCCCTGGCATATTGGTCAGTTTATAATCAAAACTAAGCAGGATTTTCTCGATTTCTTGATCAAGCCCTGCCAATTCTTCTTTCTGGTGTTCTAAATCCCGTACCAGACTTGTTGTGATAAAATCTCTGGATTCCTGATATTCCCGTATAGTATTTCCATCATTCTGAACACATTCCAGAATCAACTCTGCTTTATCTTTCTTGGCAATACGGGATATTTCCTTAAATTCGATTGTTAGGTCTTCTGCCGTTTTTCCCTGCAAATAAACAGGGGATGGGTAGGTTTTCCAGAAATACATGGCACATTTTTCGTCTATCTCGCTGAAAAACTTACTGTAGCTGGGATAGGCCATGGATATCTGCTCATGGAGTCCGTTCTTAAACCGGATACCATCTTTCACCAGTAAATCTCTGCGATTCACCAGTTGTGCCAGTGTCCACTCGTTGTCTTTTAGTTTTGCATCTGGCAAGGTATGTAACTGGTTAATGAGTACCGTTGCCACGCAATACGCATCGTGCTCATCATTTTTACGGAGCATAGGTGCGCTTTTCCTCTGGTCATAAGCCAGGGCAGGATTAATGTCTTTTACAATGTAACCTTTTTCAATCAGCCAGACAGCTAAACTCCTGCCGTAGCCGTATGCATTTTCCAATCCGTAAATGGGTTCAAGCCCAAGATGATTGGATTTTCTGTTTACCTTTTCTGCCAGCTTTTTAAATTCACTGGGCTTGTTTTCTATCACGACTACCTCTAACTTTTCATTCCAACAGTTCACCATAACTGCCGTATGACTTTCCTTATGAAGGTCAATCCCCACATAAAGCAGATTTTCTCTTCTCTGCAATTCTCTCCCTCCAGATCTTGTTTCCAACCAATCAGTTTCTGCACCGGCAACCTCAGATGACAGCGTTAACTCTTCATGAGTCCGCAAGGGGGCGACAGCCTATCTACAACAAACCAATGGGTGAAAGGACAAGTTATTTCTTTTATTGGTTGTTGATGTTAACTCTGTATGGAATGGATTGCAAGTCATTTCTGGATTTGTTTTCGGGAGAAAGAACGGCAGAAAAAAGAATAGAAAAGGGAGCTACAGAAGAAGTATTTTTCTCCCCCTGTAACCCCCCGGCAGCACCATTTTACCATAGAACCAGTTTGATGTAAATTCATGGTTCACCATGAACCATAGGGTAAGCTAAGTTTCTGGTGAAACAGAATCAAGAGACTATTTTTAGTTTGCCCAGTGTCGCAAAATATTGCCCCTGTGTGACCTTTAAAACCGATGGTGGAACATATATGCCATTCAGGCAGTATAACACTTTGGTTGGCAAATTTGAAAAATATAGAATTTTCCCTTTGTACCGGATAACTGTTTGGATTGCTATTGCCTCCTATTCATCTTCCGGTTGCTTTATCAGAAAAAAGTCGCATATAGGCCAGTTTTTCATATCCCTAAAGTCGTATAAACGCAACCATTTATAAATTCCTGAACCGGAAGATTCCCTCCTATTTTGCTCCAAAAGTAGGGTTGAACCATGGGGTCGAAAATGATGCAGGTTAAAGAGCCGGGGGCTAATACTTCCCCGGCTCAGCTTACATCAGCCCGCAGTGCGGACTGAGAGGACTTTTTCCTTGGGGTCAGTTTCTGGGCATTGGAGTCATAACCAGGGTTGCACTTGCAGGGAATGCCCATTTATGCGAAAGACTTAAGAGGTTATAAACGACTACTGCAAAAAGAACCTAAAAACTAATTAATAAAATTAATATTATTAAATATGCTTATAAAAGCAATTTAAGTAATTCTTTTGCCAGCTCTCGACATTGTTTCCATTCATTTGATCTTGTAAGCGCTTCGTCTGTCCATAAATCTTTGTTATTAGACATTTGATCAAGCTTTTCGTCAATTTTATTAACAAGGTTTATCTGTTCAGATGATAACCATTCGTTTTTAAATAATTTAAAAGCATATGGCTTAGCAATATCACTAAAGTCTGATGCTATTTCGTCTGCTACTGCGAACCCTTTAAGTTTGTCAATTTGCTCTGATGCGTCCAGAGAAATTTGTTTGATATTTTCAATTAGTCTATCATAAAACAACATCAATTCCTCAGTCTCTATATTATTGTTCATTAATTAACCCCCTCACCATTTATGTAGTAACGAACTGTCCCAACTTTACCAGTGGAGATTTTAAAGTATGGTAACGCACCATGATGTCCTCCTCCCGGATGATACTGAATATATGCATCTTCATAATGCATACTAAATCCTCCTCCTTGTTCAAATGGAATTCCAGCCTTACCACCTTTTCCCAATGGTCCTACAGACCACCCTTCACTTTTAGCCATTTCAGCAAGCTGATTCGGTGTAAGCCTAGTTACATTACTTGGCATATCAAGAACATCATCCATTGAATTTGCTGCAGTATTCCAAGTAACATTTTCCTTGCCATACTTTGACTTGAAATCTGCATTCCATTTTTCTCCGGACATAGGATTTTCTGCTTCAAAATTTGTTTTTTTATTCCCCGCCCCCTTAGTACCAGACCCTTTATTATACGTCTCCTCAGCCGCAGGTTTCTTCCCCCCACTTCCAACCGCACTGTAATACATCACTGCTCCATATGCAAAATTAGTTACCCCTTCCGCTAAGACGCTTGAAAACAGCTTATTTTCTTCCTGCCACCTATAAAATGGTTTTGTCTCTATCTTCTCCGCTGTTTCTTTACAATCCGCCCTTAGCATCTTTATCATTTCTGCATTTATTACATTTGCTTCCCAGCCTGTGGCTGCATCCATTCCATTCTTGCACCCTGCGGTTTCTATCCCATTTACCAGATTCTCCAGTGTTCTCGTATCACAGTACGGCATCAGCCGGCCCAACGCTCCCTTTATATACTCCCCCTCCAGATTGTCCTTACCATACAGGGTAAACGTTTCTATCTTTCCCCCATTTTGCTTCATTCGATCCTCTATAAACCGAATCGCTGTTTCATACATTCCCTGATTCAGATACAGGCTTCCATATGGGTTATCCAGTATTTCACGCAGTCCCGGGTATTTCTGATCCATCTCACGAATCAACAGGAGCTGCTTTGCAAAGATCCCATCCTGTCCTGAATTGATGATTTTTAATTCTATCCCGGATGCTCTGCAGGAAAGAAGGGATTTCGTTGTTATGATCTCTTTCCCATTTACCGTTTCCCCCTGCGGTTCCGGGTTCTCCCATGTATCATCCAAATTCATTAAGGCTTCACAAAAGCCTCCCGCATAGCAATCCCCAAATGCCTGAATATTATATAATGCCTTACAGTCTTCCACACAGGCTTTCGGCAGGTTATTGACTTCAATATCCCCGGATTCTACATATAAATAACTGTCATAGGAACCGTATGGACAGCGCAGCTTTGCCCCTAACACCAACGGCTCCGGTGGTTCCTCCTCCTTCTCTCCAAACAGCCAGGATAACCATCCCATACCTTACCTCCTCTCATTCTACCATAAACTCTTCGATTCTCATACCCACTACTTCTCTCCGGTATGCGCTTTCCACAAACCTTAAATCTGCCACTATGTATTGTCCTTTTATCCCTCCAAAGCGGAAGATCGGACACATCTGTATCTTCTTTGCACTCAGGATTCCGGTAATGATCTCGCTCTTGTCTCTGCTTAACTCACTTTTTTGATCCAGACAATCAATCTCCGGCAATTTGGGAATCTGGTAAAAAGCTGTCCTTTTGTTTATCATATCGAAAAGGGTTGCATATTTAAACCGGATCTCCGGACTGTACAGGCGGATAAGCGCCGCAAATTCTTTAGAAACCATGAAGCAGGGAGAGCAGACCAGATCCATAAATGGGATTTCCACGTTCAATCTCACCTGAAAATGGTTCTGTCCGGAGAGTTCTTCATACATCCGGCTGCCCGACATGCCTGCCCTCATCTGGGTATACCAGTCCAGAAAGCCAGGCTGTGGATTCTGGTCATCCGCATATATTCTGAAATACCTCATCTCCCGCCTCCTCTCCCAAAGTAAAGAGTACATCCGCCTGGCCCATATATTCCCCGAACAGTATCTGCACACGCTCCTCCATGTCTACCCGTTTCGGCAAAAAGTTGGCCTCCGGAATGACCTCCTCTAGCATTGACTGTATAAAATCCCTGGCTATCCCATGATAATAAGGTGCATAGGCATAACGGATATAATCTGCCTCGTATTCACGGATTCTCGGTATATGTTTCCCAATCTCCTTCCTGATTGTTTCCACATCTTCCTCAAATAAATGGTATATGCTTCCGGCATCCCAGTAAGAGGTTGACTGGGCAGTATCACTGTAAAATCCACAATCCATTAAGTCTATCCGGATAAAATACCGTTTTAAAAATATGCTGCTATACAAATAGGAAAAAAGAATATACCCCATTTTCCCCTTTTCTCCCCTGTTCTGAAGGATCACAGCTCGTTCCACTGCCTCTCTGAATGCTTTCAAAAATCCATGAACCGTATCCCTGCTGTGTTCTTCACAGAACATGGCTATATTTCCGCTGCTCTTAAAAAACTGTTCCGGCAGAATCTCGTTCATTATTTTTAGAATTTCACTCTTTCTGTCTATCATTGTATTCTGAACTTTCCTCCCGTGAAGGTGATATCCTTATCTATAGAAAGGCCTGCGCCCCCCTGTCTGATATCCACCCGTTCAGTTCCTGCTATGACAAGAGAAGCATCCTCGCTGGATAAAGTCATAGTTCCTCCTGATGTGATGGATATGTTTTTACTGCTTTTAATCTGTATCCCCTCCCCGTCTTTTATTCTGATGGACATCCCCTGATTGTTTGTCAATTCCAGACTGTCCGGCGTAAACAGCAGTTCTTTTCCATACTTTGTCTTAAAGGACTTATGATCCGGATTTTTCCTGTCATTTCCGGTTTCCATATGTACTGAGCTAATCACATACCCATGTTCCTCTGAATGATCAGGAATCTGTAAGCGCACCTTGTCTCCAGGCTCCGGCATACAATACCAGCCCGCACCATCCGGCGAAGAATATCCGGTGGAATAAGGAAACCACCTGGTTATCTCCTGACCGGTATTTTCATCACCCGTCAGTTCCACCCTTACCATATCAGCCAGCACTTCTCTTACAGTTCCAAGGAACGATCGGCCTGCATGACTTTCATTGACTATCTGCATAGTATGCATCCCATTCATTGGCCGCAGAATATAGGTGTGTGTCAGCTCCCCATGCCGGTATTCGCTATGGATCCGGCAGACATAGCCGCCTTCGTTCCCGATTGTAAGCCGGTCCCACAGGTTATAAACCTCCCTTGACGGAATGCAGTATTCCAGATAATCCTGCTCCATGAGGGAACCCAGTCCATTTGAACCTTGCTTCATAAAGCTTCCCACATGCTTGCTGACACTGCATCCTACGGTCTCAGGCAGGTAATAGGTGTCATAATTCGCACTTCCCACATAATAAAATGCTCCCTCTGTAGTAATTGCCGGTGTGACCGTAAGTCCGAAGCGGCTGGCGATCCGTCTGATAAACTTCCAATCCGTTTCTTTATACTGCAATAAAAAATCTACTGATACAGAAGCCAGTTCCCCCTTTTCCTTTCCCCCTGCCTTATCATAAGTTTGATTTATGACATTCAGCACATCCAGATAAGTCATGCCGGTATTCTGAAAAGAGCGAAAATGAACCAAAGAGTCCATAAGAAAAGTCCCACTCTTTAGAATCAGCGTAAGACGGGTGGCATGGAACTGAGGTTCCAAAGAAAAACCGGCAATAATTCCTGTCATCAGGTCTCTTTTCCCCTTACCTTCCTCTTCTGCGGTTACTGTTACCCATATAGGTTCCAGCAGCTTCCACTTATAATCATCTTTATTCTCATCACAGATGCAACCACTGATAAATGCAGTTGCATGTTCCCCAACCGCCTGGTCAATCTCAAACCGGTCCAGCGTCAGAAAATCAAAATGCGAAATATGTATCTTATCTGCTATCATTTGTACTTTCTCTCCTTCCTACAATTTCTATGTACTCCAGTGACTTTATCACCGGTTCTTTCCATTCATCATAAAAGCGCATTCTGCAATTAAATGTCCCTGCCAGCAGATACATATTAAGATCAACCAGAAACTGCAGGTTATATGTCTCTTCATCCAATGTAAAATTCTTATATTCAAACCACCTGCCCTCTGCCCCTCCCGGGCAGACTTTCCCTTTATCATAAAATACTGTTTCGGGCGCATGGAAGCGTACCGCATCCTGCATTTGATGAATGAGTTCTTTTAATGTTTCATACTCTCCGATGTCATCCCGACTTAACAGATGAAATCCAAAATTTTCATCATAACCCGGGCTGGTCAGCAATATCGGCGGGCGATAGCTGCTTATATATCTGACCTTTGCAATTTTCTCCGGCATTTCTATGAAATTCTCCGGAATCAGCGCATTTACCTTTCCATCAAATAACGGAAATGGGACAAACTGTACTCTTTTCCCACGTATGGAAGGTCCATCCGTCAGCAAGTCATACGAGCTTATGCTGTTTTGATAAAAGCCTTGTAAGCGGATAATTTTTTCATCCACATAATTTCCCTTTTTCATACACTCCCCCTACAGGTTTCCTGTTCTACCTGACTGAATGTCCGCTACTGACCCTTGAATAGGCAGACTTTTTTTCAGGAATCTCCAGAGACTCCATGATTTTCATCAACTGCTCCTTTCCTGCCCGGTCCTCCATAAAGCATCCCATGGTACCAAGCATCATGCAGTTATTTACCGGAAAGACATACATAAAGTTTCGCAGTTCTCCTTCCTTACCAGATGTGCGGAAGGAAAACCATCCGCAGGTTTCCTCCCCTCTCTTCACTAGCCGGGGTTTGCTTAACAGGCAGGACGGATAAAGGCTGACGACGGCCTTAGTAATGGATTGAATGACGTTCTTCACCTGTATTCCGGCCAGTTTCTGCTCTTTGAGCAGAGAAAACGTACAGAACCTGCACGTATCAGCATCTTCCAAGATAATCTGGGGCCTGTCCTCATAAGGATACATCAACTGCTCCCTGCCGCCTTCCATCGTCCGGAAGGAATCGGGAAGCAGCACCGTCAGCCTGCCGTCAAAAAGGTATGATTTTTCACCATAGCTTCCCATTTTCAGCCTCCATTTCCTGATTTCTCTCGTTAAGTTGTCTCTTTATCTCCTCTCTGCACCGGTCGAAGGATATGGAAACAGGCGGAAGTATCATTTCATTGTGTTCTGATACGAACTTCTCCATCTGTTTGGGGACTCTGTTTTTAACTTCCCCCGCAGATAGCTGGTTCATCTTATCAATCAGAGGGCTTTTTCCCACGGCTCCATTTATAACGGAATATGACATGTTTATTCTCCTTTCATTCTTCCTGCAACAGGGCGAAATCCCAAGGCAATCTGGGACAACCTGTCCGCTTCCCCGCTCTGCGGTATGGCTGAGAGGACCTTCACAATGGACGGTCCAAACTCATAGGTACTATCTTTATCCTCCGCTGAAAGTTCTTTTAACTTAAGCTGTAATTTTTCTTTTTCCTTCTCTTTTATTTCTTCTTTCGTATAAGCTGTTTTAACCTGATTTCCCTGACCGGAGCCAGGTCCGCTGACTGGAATGTCTGTCTTTAATTCATCCAGATTTGTAAACACACTATATTCCCCCATAGAATCCAGGTTATGGCAAATGTTTACCACGGCCGGACTTCCCAGTTGCCTTTTCACAGCTGTAATCTCAGCAGGCGCTTTCAGTTCAATCCTGGCCCCATGCAGAGCTACCTTTCCTTTTGCCTGAATCAATACCTCCTTACTGCTGCGTATTATACCGCCCATGCCATCCTGTATGGAGATTCCGGTCTTACCGTCATCTGTGGACAATTCCATATCCGATGGCTTAAGCACCATTTTTTTCTTCGTATTTGTAGTAAACCAGCGAATTTCCGGATTTTGAGTTTCCTCACACCTTTGCCCGTTATTCCTCATGCAGTGAACTCCTATTGCTTCCTGTTCATCCTCTCCCGGAATCAGAAGACGGATCCTGCTTCCTGTTTCCGGCATGCAGTAAGCCATATTTCCATGCTCCGGAAACCAGGGGTAAAGATACGCCCTGGAAGTATCCTGTTCTTTATCAATATCCAGGTGGATTTTTATTGCCTCTTCTTTTCGTTCTAATACCGTACCGGCAAGAGAAATCCCCTTTATATGAGGATTATAGACAGTTGGAAACTTGTTATGGTTCTTTCCCGCCAGTCTGCAAGTGCAGCCTAAAACTCCTTTATGTAGATTCAGGATAACTTGATACGGCCACAGAATCTCTTCCCCGTAGCTGACACATTGACCCAGATGAAGAATCTGAGCCGTTTTCACCTCATAATAGGCAGCATTCCTGTTTCTTCCATGTGCTTCTTTCATAGATTCCGGATCCATGCACCACCGTTCTTCTGATACCTTTAATTCCAGTGGTACCTTGTTTTCCTGAAAGCCAAGATATATTCCCCTATCTTCATAATCACTTGCTACAATGACCGGGAGATGCAGATGCGATGACAGCCTCAGAAGAAATTCCCAATCCGTCTCTTCATACTGAATAAAAGGTTTTATGACAGCATTATCTTTAGCAGAACATAGCAAATCAAAGGAATTCTCCTGGCTGATACTTTGGACCAACTCTAAAATAGACTTACTACAGTCTTGGAACGACCTGCTTTTTTTCTCCAGATCCATGAGCCAGGATAAAGAATAGGCAGAAAGATATAGGATGTCATAGGATGAACCCTTTTCTACCCGGATTTTACTAATTACTCCGGAAAAGAGCAGGATATCTTTTTCCATCTTTTCGGAACATATCATGAGAGGCTGGTTATTCAGCTGCTCATAAGATAACTCCAGGCTTCCCGGCTCTAGCTCTGCCGTAACCTCAGCCATTGCATGGGTACCTATGCTTTCTCTGATAGAAAGATGCAGGATCCGATTTATGCTGATGTTGGACTTGATCTTCAATTCACCATATGTAATATACTCTTCCATATTTAAGCTCCTCATTATTCAGTGTTTTTTCTGCATCCTATAAGAACTGGTACTTATGAATTTTCTGTTGCTGTAACATTTTACTCCCGCTTTTTTGACTGTTTTCTATTTTTCATTATAATAATACCTATTCTGCTGCACTTCTTATACAGGATAAAATATCTGCAGTGCCGTTTTTATATCAACTATTTAAAATTATTCTTATAAGGTTGAAGCAGTAATCATTCGAGTACAGATATAAAAAAGCCAAGTTCCTAAATTTTTTTAAACATTAATGTACTTTTCAGGAAGATGCCTTGCTTAAATAATTCCTATTACTAATATAAAACAAAAATCGACATAAAAGTTTATAATGTAAAAAATAACCCTTTAAATGTAATTATTGGCAGCCAAATAAGGCACATAACTATAATAAACAAAATACTTTAGACAGCAATTTAAGGGTAACGCCTGCCTGTTTTTCATGGTCTCATTTACGCACACAGTTTTAGGAGTAAAAATGGCATACTTTCACTTTGCCACCCGAGAAGGCACTAAAGTCCCTATAAAAGCTTCTATATCGTATATTTATTCTCTCCGATGGAAAAAGCCGAAAAAAAGACGCTCTCAACTTAAAATTGAAAACGTCTTATCTGCTCCTTTTAAAAAAATTTTCTATGTATTCAGAAATTCTGAAAATCAATCATCACCTTAAGCATATCTCCGCTGCTTGCATCAAAATCCCGAAAAGCCTCTGCCGCCGCCTCCGCCTGATATACATTGGTAATTACCTGCTCCAGCTCCAGCTTTCCTTCCTTAACCATATGGATGAGCTCAATAAAATCTTTTTCCCTGGCATTCCGGCTCCCGAACACATTTAATTCCTTTTTCTGTAAAAGGGTGAAGTTAAAATCAAGATTCTTCTTTCCAACTCCAATCAACACCACCTTACCGCCAAACGCCGCCCCGTCCACTGCATTTTGAAACGTAGAGGGAAGACCTACCGCTTCAATGCATACGTCAAACCCATTGGTCTGCTGCATCTTGTTCCCCTTGCTCACACCCGTGATTTCTGCAACCGCAGCCTCAAAATTTTCCCTGGAATCATTTAAGATCGTTCCTGCAAAATGATATTGATTCTGTACATAATCCAGCTTCATAGGCTGCACATCACTGATATAGACTTCCCCTCCCAATGCTCTGGCTGATACCGCCGCCAACACACCAATGGTACCCGCTCCGATTACAAGCACCTTATCCCCTTTTTTGATTCCCGCACGCTGTACCCCATGGTAACTGATGCATAACGGTTCAATGGCTGCAAGTACCTTGGGAGAAAGCCCCTTTCCATCATAAACTCTGTCCACTGGCATCGTAATATACTGGCAGAAGGCCCCATCCCGCTGACAGCCCATGGTCTGGTTATCCATACAGGCATTCACCATTTCATGGCGGCAGCTGTAGCAGGTATTACAGTTGAAATAAGGATTGCAGGTCACAATCATACCGGGCTTAAGTCCTCTGTCATTTGGGTCAATCTCCACAATTTCAGCACTGAATTCATGTCCCGGAATCCGCGGATATTCAAAATAGGCAAAGGTTCCCCGGTAAGAGCCCAGATCACTGCCGCAGATTCCTCCATATAGTATTTTTAAAAGAACTTCTCCCGGTTTTTTTACCGGCATCTTTGTTTCACAGATTTCCACCTTACCAGGTTCCCTGATATAAATTGCTTTCATATGTTTTTCCTCCTGCATCTGGGGCCATATCAATACCTGCCGTTCCAGATTTCCACCTTTGGAAAATCCGCAGGCATTACAGGCTTTTCCTTTTTCAGCAAAAGCCACTCACCATATACCATCATGGCCGCTCCCACGCCCTTTTGTTCGTCCGCTACAATTTCTTCTTTTAAATAATAATCCACACTGCCATCCCGATAACGGTTTTCCGACGGTCCAAGCCCCGCCCCTTTACAGATACCGGTCAGTTGAAGCCTTCCGTCCTTAAGAGAGAACATGTTCGTTTCCACTCCGATTAAAATCTCTTCTCCCTTTCCCCGGTAGACCTTCTCATCTAAAACCCCCAGCCGTACTCCCTTTAAAATTCCATACGCAAACATGAGAGAGGCTGAAGTTTCCAAATAATTTCCTTTTGTGCCTCCCAGTTCCGTCAGCTGGTAAAACAATCCGCTTTCTTTATCCTGATAGCTAAGAAGCCCATCAACCGTCTCAACCAGCAGTTCCGCCAGGCGTTTTCGGCATTCCTTTTCTCTTTCCGGAAACAATTCCAGACAATCGGCAAGGGCCATTACATACCACCCCATGGCCCTGGACCAGAAATTCTTTGACAATCCGGTTTTCTTATCCGCCCAGAACATTTGCTTCGACTCATCATACGCATGATAGTAAAGCTTTTTTTCTGAATCGTATAACCGGCTTCTTACATGATTGAACTGCTGTAAAATATCTTTGTATCCCTTTTCTCCTCCTTTCAGATTTTCATAAGAAAGGTAAAAGGGCATACCCATATACAAGCCATCCAGCCATATCTGGTTTGGATATATTTTTTTATGCCAGAAGTTTCCGCTCCTGGTGCGGGGATGATGCTCAAGCTGCGTTCTTAAGTTTTTAATTGCCTTTAAATATTTCTTCTGGGATGTTTTTTCATATAATAAAAAGAGAACGAGCCCCGAAGGAATCCTGTCAATATTGTATTCCTCTTTCTCATAGCCTCTTATATTTCCTTCTTCATTGACATAACGGTCAATATAGTTCTTTATACAATCATAGTAAAAGTCCTCACCGGTTGCCCGGTATAACTGACCCGCTCCAATCAGCACACAGCCGTCCTCATAATTCCAGGAATTCCGGTCCAGCCGGTTGAATTCTTGTAAGTAATTTTTGATATAACGTTCAAAGACCATTTTATGTTCTCCTATTCCTGATTCCTGATACGGTCGATATTCTCCAGCAAAAATGCCTCTCCTTCATACCCGGCTGCCTTTACCTGGTTCAGCTCCAGACTGCAGACATTATTGATAAACAGCCCCATACGGGTACACGGTTCAACACCGGCCAGCAGATCCGGATACCCTTCCTTTGGCTTATCCGCAAAAGTAATGGTAACCCGGTCAAGGACCAGTCTTTCAATTTTGGATTCGGGAAGTCCGTAGATATAAGAAGCCGCCACATGAGAATCCTCTGCAAGGATGTTGTGAAATTCCAGGGTGCCGATCCGGGGAGTCTTTTCGTCCACCGGCAGCTTTTCTTTGGATTCCACATATTCCGAATGCCCATCCGGATCGCAGCACCAGTAATAGGAATTTACAACAATGGGGGTCATCACGCCCTTCATCCGTATGTTTTCAAACACAATTCCATGGATGACCGCATCTTTTCCCCTCCCCCGTCTGGTTTTTATCCTCAGCCCCCTTTCTGTATCTTCAAAAATGCAATCTCTGCAGACCAGATTGTAAATTCCTGCAGCCATTTCACTGCCAAGAGTCAGTGCCCCATGTCCGTATTTCATATAACATTGCCGGAATTCCAGATTTTGAGAAGGGACCTTATACTTTTGCCCCATGTAATACTTCCCTGATTTTACCGCCACGCAATCATCTCCCAGGGAGAAGAAGATTCCTGCTGCCAGAAGTCCATCTACAGATTCCGGGTCCATTCCATCGGTATTGGGAGATGTCCGGGGATTTATAATCTTTAGATCGATCCACCTGGTATGATTGCTGAAATAAGGGTGGATATTCCATGAGGGACTGTTTTTAAAAGTAAGCCCCTGCACCGTAATGTTTTCACAGCGATTCAGGAAAATCAGGCGGGGACGCCACGCTCCTCCGATTTTTGTTCTTCCCTCCTCCTGCCACCAGTTATCAAACGATGCATTTCCATCTAAGGTCCCTTTCCCTGTAATCACCACATTGGAGACTCCGATTCCCGTAATAACAGAAGCAAACATATCCAGAGGGTTGCCTTCCCAGGTTCCCAGATTGTATTGTCTTTCCCCGTCATAAGAACGGATCATTCCGGGAAGAATGGGAAAATCCTCTCTTTTTGTATTGGCAGAAAGAACCGCCCCCTTATCCATGTCTATGACCAGATCACTTTTTAAAAACAGTGCGGTAATCCGGTAAGTCCCTTTTGGAATCCATACTCTTCCCTCTTTGGGGCAGGCATTAATGGCCGCCTGAATGAACAAGGTATCGTCCTGTTCTCCGTCTCCCCTGGCCCCAAAGCGCCTTACATCAAGGGTCACATATTCAGGCTCCGTACAAAACGACAGTTCCTCTGACTTATCATCTCCGCTTTCCAGCCGGATCCGGTAAGACCTATGAGGCGCCAGCCCTTCTATGGTCTGTACCGTCCGGTCTGACTCCAGTATTTTCTTCCCATTGAGAAATATCTCATAAGGTCTCAAAGAATACCATATGCCAAACTCAACCAGTTCAATTGTTATTTTCCTGGAAGACAGAAAAATAATATTAAATTTCATAATAGGGCCTCTCCTTTTTCAGCTTTTCGTATTCTTCACCGGCCAGCCTGACAAATAGATCTTTTAACTCCCTGCCATCTCCCCTTACGTCCAGTGCTTTCCCAGTCAAAAGAATGGCCTTTGCAATGGGTCCGTATAATTCATGTTCTAAAATCTGCAGCCTTACTCCCTTAAATAGCCCATAAGCAGTCATAGCCTCCTCCGGCCGGAAGGAAAGGCCCCCTTTCCACTGTCTTTTGCAAACAACCGCTCCCTCCTGCAGGCGGCAGGCAAATGGCTCTCTTTGATCATAGGCTTCTTCCTCCATCAGTTCATAGCCGTCTGCCATTGCCGCCATGTATTTTCCAAATTGTTCTGCCTGTTCATCCGAACCTGCTTTTCCAGGAAAATACGGCACCTGCAATGCCGACACCTGCTCACAAAGCCGGGAATAGCCGGTTCTTCCATTCCAGTAAGTTTCATAATAGGCCCGAAACGGCAGAATCTCCAAAATCTCTCCCGCTTCAGCTTTTTTACATGCCAGTCCATTGACCGCTTTCATGAGCTGCCCCAATCCGGCGCTCCCCCATTTCACTTTCAGACTTTCGTGCAGCCTCCACACCTGCCAGAGAGTATCGGGAGCTTCCTGCAATTTTTCCTTCCAGTCGGAAGCGTCAAAATCCTCATAATCCATATTATTATTATCCTTCCAGCTTCTTTGCCTGCCATTTTATCTGGACAGATATTCCTTTTGCATTTCCGTCAAATCTTTCGCCCATCCCTCACATACTGCTTTTGAATCCTTGTCCCCATGTAAAACCGCCTGGAAATCAGCGGTAATATTGGTTTTTGCATATTCATTATAGCCATCGAGCCAGACAGGAAACTCTGCAAACTGTACTCCCTGGTCCGCAAATTGGGCATAGACCTTATAGTATGGATTTTGGTCATACCACTCCTGCTCATAAACCCCCGTATTTACCGGAACCCGTCCTTCTGTTACATCTGCATAGCCTGCACCTTCTGCCGAAGCCAGATATTGGGCAAACAAAACCGCTTCCTCCGGGTGTCCGGTATTTTTAAAGACCGCAGAGCCCATAAAGGAAGGGGCCTTGCATACTGCTATCCCATCTTTCCCCGCCAAAGGCTTTACTGCCATCACATTGCCTTCCCCCAGATTTTTTTCATTCTCCGCAACAGAGGAGGAATTGTGCATCATGTACTTTGCAGTTCCCGATCCAAATTCCGCAACCATTTCCTTATATCCATTGGAAATAGCATCTACAGACACCAGGCCCTCTTTATAAAGGTTAGCATAGACATCAAGTCCTTCTGCAATTTTGGAATCACTTAAGGTACTTGTCCCGTCTTCATTAAAAAATTTTGTAACTCCGGCATAGGACATTATGAACATGAATAAATTTTCAGCAGAACCGGAGCCTCCCCGCAGGGTAAAATAATATTCCCCGTTTTCTTTATCCGCATACCTTTTACAGTACTCCACCAGCTCATCTATGGTCTCTGCAGGCTCTATGCCCTGTTCCTCATGCCAGGTCTTATTATACCAGGAGGTTTCCTGGGTCATGCCATAACCGAGCATATACAGCTTGCCGTCTCCTGCGAGAAACCGGGCTGATTCTATGATCTGGGGAAGCATCCGCTCCTTTTCCTCCCACTGGTCAAAAGCTCCGTCAAGCTCCAGCAATGCATCCTGTGCAGCCAGAGTATACACATCCTTATTGGATATAGTACATACATCCGGTGTTTCCCCCGTAACAATAGCAGTATTATACTTGGTCATATAAGAATCTGCTGCAAGCCCCGTATATTCCACCGTAATCCATGGATATTTTTCCTCAAAGTCCTTAATTATGACCTCAAACATGGGATTTGAAGTGGTATTTCCATCTCTGTGCCAGAAATTAATCGTTACCGGCTCCTTGTCCTGACCACTTCCTGAAGGGTCTGCCTGCCCGTCTGCCATCCTGGTACCGTCCCCTTCTGTTTTGGTAACGGCAGTCTCAGCAACCACCTCCGTCTTTGTGTTCCCTGTACATCCCGTAACCCCCGTCACCATACTGAGTGCTAAAATAGCTGCTGCTGTTCTTCTTCTCATAAGATTCTCCTTTTTGTAAAAATATTTAACCTTTTACGGCTCCGGCCGATAAACCGGAAACCAGGTATTTCTGGATATAAGCAAATAACAATATTACTGGAATAAGTGCCATGACACAGCCTGCCGCCAGACTTCCATATGCCACGGTAAATTCCCCCTTCATAAGCTTGAGACCAATTGGAAGCGTAAAATATTTTTCACTGCTTAAAAAACAGAAGGCATATACATACTCATTCCAGGAGCTGACAAAGGAAAATGCACCTGCTGCCACAAGCCCTGGGGCGATAGTGGGCACCACCACACGGGTCATTGCTCCCATTACGGAGCAACCGTCGATCCAGGCCGCCTCCTCCAGAGCCGGAGATACCCCCGACACAAAACCGCCTATCATAATCATACAGAATGGAATACGGACTGTGGCATAGGTCAAAATTAAAGAATGAGGAGAATTTACAATCCCCATATTTCTGAATATTTCAAACAGAGGAATCATCAAAACCACACCGGGAAACATTTGGGAAATCAAAAGAACCAGGTAGGTGATCTTTTTCCCCTTAAATTTATACCGCGCGATGGCATATCCCCCAAACAGAGAAATCACCGTACAGATAACAGTACTGACCACCGTAACAAAAACACTGTTCCAGAAATAAATGTCAAAGCCCATATTTTCCCAGATATACTTATAATTATCAAAGGTAACCGGCGAAGGCCAATACTTCAAAGGCAGCTTCATGATCTCTGTTTCCGGCTTCAATGAAGTAACAATGGTCCAATAAAGAGGAAACACCGTGATAATGAACAATACGGTCAGCGGAATATTCACTGCAAAAATCCGCACCAGTCTTTTTTTTGTCTTTTGACTTATCATGACTATAGATCTCCTTCCTTTCCAAATCTTCCTGCCGCCACATATAAGACCGCAAATGCAGCCAGAATCACCGCCATCACCGCCGCCATGGTGCTGGAATACCCTATATCCAGGCCCTCGTTAAACTTTGTCATCAGGTAATGAGGAAGTGTCATGGTGGCATTATTGGGGCCCCCATCGGTCATGCCCGCTATAATGTCCACAATATTAAAGGTCCATATGGTCCGCAGCAGCGTGGTCAGAATAAAAGTATTCTTTATTAACGGCATGGTTATCTTCCGAAACTGATAAAGGTGATTCGCCCCGTCCACCCTGGCCGCCTCATAATAATCCTCCGGAATGGATTGAAGCGCTGCCAGAAAGGAGACTGCAAAAAATGGAATCCCTCTCCAGGTCGTCGTAAATATTAAAGTGCCTCTCGCCAGTGCCCCCGTTGAAAACCATGAAATTCTCTCATGAATCACCCCGGATCTTAAAAGAATGTCGTTGATTACTCCCGTCTGTCCGGTAAACATATAACTGAAAATCAGTGCCACCAGCATTCCGCCAAAGGCCCACGGAGAAAACACGATCATCCGGTAAAACCGCCTACCCCTAAATTCCGTATTCATTAAGAGTGCCACCAAAAGCCCGAGAATGCATTGAAAGAACACATTATAAAATGTCCAGATCACAGTATTTTTCAATGCCTTATAAAACAGTGGATCCATAAGGAGCTTCGCATAATTATCCACCCCTACCCAGCCGTAATCCCTGGGCCTTGTCAGAATATAATGATGAAAACTGTTATAGAAGGTCTTAAAAATTGGATAAAACATAAATATAGCAATTACCGCCATTGAAGGCAGAACCATAAGATAAGGTATGGTGCGCATGTTGATAAAACCTGTTTTTTTCTTTTGCTGCATATTTTCCTTCCCCTTCCAATCGTATTTCCTAAGTTAGATAAATTATATAGACACAAAAAGGAATGCACTATAGTCACATTGACCAACAAGTGCATTCCTTCCTATGAATTACCAACATATATTTCAGCTTTTTTCCGTTTTTATTTCAACTTGATCCTTTCACCTGATATCTGTCTTTCAAATTGAAATTTTTTTAATCTGATAAACCATATTTTTTCATTTTTCTCCACAGAGTCGTAAGACTGATTCCCAGCTCCCTGGCCGTTTCATTGCGGTTCCCCGAATATTTCAGCAAGGTACTTCTAAGAAGGGTTTCATAGGCATCCTTTCCCCCCGCCGTCAGATATAAGCCATCCTCATCTAAAATCTCATCCGGATACATCTCCTGAAGCAGATCCTCCACCATGTGTTTTTTTATGGTCCGTTTTTCAATGGTAAGCACCATACGTTCAATAAACCGCTCGATCTGCAGTCCGCTTCCGCACCAATTGTAATGCTTGAGAAATTCCATCGCTTCTTCTGTCAGTACCTGATACCTGGAATACTGCTGGGTATACCGTTTCAAATATAAATTTACAAAATTAACGATGTCCTCTCTCCGTTCCTGAAGAGGAGGAACCCGTAAGACCAGACCGGAAAATATATAATAAAAGGTAAATGTAACCCGATTGTTTTTCCGCATTTGAAGCAGGGACTCGGTGGAGGTTACGATCAGTCTGACATCCAGAAGCTTCATCTCCCCATTCCCAAGCCGTACCCCGGAATTCTCTCTGACAAAACGGCATAATGCCGATTGCGTATTGGCAGAAGCAAAGCCGATTCCTGTAATGACCAGAGTCCCTCCGTCGGCCTTTTCAAGGGCCCCCACGACTCTCTGACTGTTGCGCTTTTCCTCCCCGCTTCCAAAAAGCATCTCCATCTGACGTTCTTCCGAGAGGCCCACCATACTGGCAATGACGTAAGGCCCGGATTTTCTCAAGCTGTAATTATGAATTCCCTGACAAAGGCTCTCCCGGTCATCACCGGTCTGCCCTTCTACCATAAGTGGCGTATCTGACTGTGCATACAGCCTGGCCTGATCAATCAACCGTATCATCTTTTCAGACGCATAGCATATATCCTCAAAGGTTCTGGAAGCAATATATCCTCCCCTCCGTTTCGTCTCCTTTCTCTCCTCCCCGGCCTCATCGCTCTTTTTCACCTTTTTCAGGGACAAATAGGCCCCTGTTATTTTTTCTTCTATTACAATGGGAGACAGAATCAGAACCGTTGCCCTTCCATTCACATTCAGAAACGAAGAAAAACTTTCGTTCGGGCTTTGAAGAACCTGATGAACCAAATTCATATTGATGTCCTTAATGGCCTCTTTAATATTTTTTCCAAGTATCTCCTCCTGTCCCTTATTTAAAATCCCTTCCATAACGCGGTTCATCATGACCACCCTGCCATCGGTATCAATTTCAAGCAGACCGTTAAACATGCTGTTAAGCAAAGAACTGACCTGAGCCTCATTGCGGCACTTCAATTCATGGGCATAGCACAAAGCCTCTGCCTGATTAAGGGCAAGCCGTATGGATTCCTCTGTGGAAACAATGGGCACCATCGGCAGCTTTATGTACTCCAGCTGGTTTAACAGCTCCTGGGGCCCCATAAGGACATGAACGTCCCAATGCTCCGCTCCCCTGAGCACCAGTTCCTTTTCCTGCAGGGAATCATAATAAAAGGTTTTTATTTTAACTCCATATAAAGCCTCAAAATGAGAAGTGTCACAAAACATACTTCTCAAGCCCACAATACCAACAGAAAGATCGGGCCTTCCAACCAGTTCCCTGGCCTTTAAAATACTAAGCCCCATCTCCTGAGCCGTCCACACAATATCAACCACCGGTATGTTCACCAGATAACGGATTCTGGCCGCCTGACTCCCTCTTGCAACAATGACGCTTGCCCCACCTTTTACGGCCGCCTCGGCCTCTGCCTCTAAATTTACATTTAAGAGCCGCTTGCATTGAATCACCTTGAAACAATCTCTGCAAATTTTCTCTGAAATCTGAACAAGCTCAAATGCAGGCAGAAATACAACTATTCCTGACATCATTTCCCTCCATAAAAAACTGTGGCCGCACGAAGATTCTTGTGTTATTTTACCATGAAACAATCATAAAATCAGCAATAATTGTATCTTTGTACCAATATTTTTTAGAAAGAAAACAGGAAATTTTTTTCGATAATCTGTAAAACAGAGAAATCAGGGTTTTGATTGTCAGGAATTTACATACTTATGAAACTTGCTCTGCAAACGGAGCTAAAGAAAATTCAATAATAAGATTAAGGTATTAAAACGAAGTTCTTATGGAATCCGGAATTTCAACCGTTTTCGGACCCGTATACTTCACTGTACCTCATAGAAAAACCAGTCGGGATATGGAGGCTTATCTGGCATGCCCAAAAGCTGTACACAATAGAAAGATTCATCAAAACGGCTTTATACATAAGCGTGGGGTGGGATTCAAAGAATCCCACCCCAACAATTAACAAAGAGCTTTATTTTTTATAATAAATTTAAGCAGAATAATATTTGAATTGTGAGATAAAAAATATTTGCCTCTACCCCTTTAGCCTGCAAGATATTTCCTATTCATCTTCTTCCACTGGAAATAAGTAAACCATAAAAATGGGTAACTGTCAGTGTTTTGCTGTTCTGTTTTATAAATTCAGTGATCTTATTCTGTCTGTTGCAATAGTGCTCTGCATCCTTTCTATCCATTCCGTGATTCATAAGCTGTTCAATCACCAATGTTTGCCGGTCATTTGCTTTTTGCTCACAAAACTCATGTGATTTAATAAAATCTGTTACTTTTTCGGTATAATCTATATCTTCTGGTGAAATAAAACAAACCTTATCACTCACTCTAATATCGATATACTTCAATCCCATTTGCCTCATTATTTGAGGAACCTTCATACCAATAGAATAGTCCCTTCCTTGGTGCCTTAGTTCAGTATTCCACATTTTCCTAAATCCCGGATGTTCACATAAGTAGTCATAATTCATACCTTGAATATAAAGGCCTGCATTTTCCAATTCTCTGTTAATCTCTACACATACGACCAAACCACCATTCTTTGTAAATGAAATCATTTTTTCAAGAAACAGATGCGGATTGTCAATGTGCCTTAATACTGCCTGGGTAATGACAAAGTCATATTTTATTACAGAATTATATGTCAGCACATCGTCACAAATAAATTGCACATCATAATCTCTGCTACAAAAAGCAATCCTCCCCTCATTTACAAGATTTTCACTGAAGTCAATTCCTGTGTAGGTACTACCTTCAGGCATAAGGGGCATAAGCATACTGCTTAGAAAACCATAACCACATCCACAATCCAAAACATTAACCGGGGATTGTATTTTCCAAACCTTTTCTATTAAGAATTGCAAGTAATCTTTATTCCATAAAGAATCCCTGGTCCCTTTTAAATATTCCAGGCGTTCATTCCAATAATCTTTAGTCCCTGTTTCAGAAGGGATATAAGTTTGTGAAGGTAATGGCTTTAATCCCAGCAATTCATCTACCGTTACATCAAAGTACTGCGCCAACTGAGGTAAAAGCGTTATATCGGGAAAAGTCACATTTGTTTCCCATTTGCTCACCGTTTGATAGGCTACACCCAGAACCGAGGCCAGTTCCTGTTGGCTTATTCCTTTATTTTTTCTAAGTTCTGCGACCATGATCTTCATCTGCCAATACCCCCTGGATTTGATATATTGATATTAACATAAGAAGCTCATATATAAAATAACGCAATTTAAGAGTTATCTCCCTTTTTAAGTGAGTGAACCGAATCCGTCTAATTACAAAAGCAGAAATGCTGCATGCAAAGCGTATTCACATTGGGCGCTCCTATAATCTGTATTATTATAGGAGCCCTTGTTTACAATAGAATTCACATTCCGGAGTTTTTTAACAAACCCCGGATCTGTTCTAGAGAAACGCCCACATTTTCAACTGCATCAAGCTTTAAAGTACCCATTCTATATGCAGGTACTGCCCATACACCGGAATGCTCAAAGGCCAGCTGGTTAGACTCCTCCAGCTTGTCCAGATACGTTCCCTGCAAAAGTGAGAGCCGGAAGTCATCTTCATCAACCAGGTCACTGACGTACTCAGAAAGGGCATCCATATCTTCGATATTAACACGGTCCTTCTGGGCAGCCTGATACATTCGATCATGATATTTTAAAATATCAATCCCATGATCAACCGCATAAAAATATCCCTGGATGCACAAATCGCTGTGGGGACCATAACTATCCGGTCTGGGATGAGATTCACACGGATGCCAGACTATAGTAACCTCCGGATATTCCGGAATAAGCTCCTTTAAATAGTTATGTGCCTTTAGACAAAACGGACAGATATAATCAAAAAAAACATGTAACTCGTGTTTCATTCTTAATCACCTCATATTTTCAAAATTTATTTAGCAATCTCTTTTCTTCATCACACAAGCATCGGCTTTTGGAGAACACCATTATACCTTATAAAAAAAAGATTACAAACTCACTATTTCACTCATTGCTCCGTCTCCGGATATTCGGCTTCCACCAAATTTTTATCTGTATGCAGCATCCAGTAAGGCTCACGTAGAAACTCCAGCCCCAAAGCAACCAAATCTGTATGTTCCCCACCCAAGGCTTCCCAAACCACCATGCCAGACCATTTTCCTGATTATAATGCTGCTCCAATTCTTCCCAAGGCGTTTTCATATACTCCTGTGCATTCCCTGTGTTTCAAATTCTTTTGCCAGATTGGTAAGAACTGTTCTTATTTTGCTATACAATATCATGTATTCTTCAAGAACTTACTGTGCATCGCCGCTTCTGTTTAATTTCATATATACAATGAAAAGAATTTCATATCCTCTTTTTTTATAGGATCAGTTTCCTTCAGATATTGTGCTGCATCCGCTACATATTCAGCCAACCTATCATTTATAGAAAGTAAAACATGATTTTACAGTTCTAATGGTTCGTTGCAGTGCTTCAAATTTAATTAGGAAGTATTATGTTAATCCAACGCTATCTTACCAATCAAAATCTTTCATTCATATGAATCATATAAATCTATTATTTTCTCTTCTGTCTGACTCTTCCCTGTATCTTCAAATGCATTACTGGATTTATATCTTATCTCATTTCTTCGTTTATTGCTGCTTGTATCTATCTTTTTAAATGAATCGAATAAAGACATACATCACCTCACCTTTAGTTCTGAGTTAAAACCGGTATATACATTCTATAAAGCTTTGTTTTTTTAACTATTTATCTTTAGACCTCTCCCATCTGTATATTCTCACATAATAAACTATTAATTTTTACAGCCATTTTTTTAAGAATATTGTATGGTTTCTTTATCCAATAATATTTAATGTCAGGGCTAAAGTCTTTTATTGTTACCATTAATGCAAGCTGTTCTGCTTTTATAATATAATTTTTCTTCCCTTTTGTAAATAAAATAAATCAGTACCATTTTCAGATGATCAAGAGACATACATGGATAATAATATTTCTCGATCAACCTCTGTGCAAATAACGTTTTCCCAGCGTGTGTGCTTCCACCAATAAGTATAATCATATCTTTTCCTCTTTTATTGATTTAGATGAACTATTAATATATAAAATACTTGGTAAAATTAGAAAAGCTGCTTCAATCAAGAAGTTTTTATTTTCAAGAAGTTTTTATTTTCATGTGATTTAGCGTCCATGAGCATGAGCTAAGCAGCCGAAACAGGCTCCGCAGTGAAATACATCAACAATCTTAATCGAAGAGATCACCACTACCTCCGGAACATCACTTCCCCAAAAGAAACAGTATCAAAATGAGTGCAATCCTGGGCTCACAACCCTTAATACAAGAAAAATGTTTACGCATATAAACACCAAATACACAAAGCAAAAGCCTCAGAAACCCTTATTTTGTCAGGTTTCTGAGGCTTTTATCATAGAGGCGACAACCAGATTTGAACTGGAGATCGCTCAAAAAACGTAGGAAAAAGGAGGGTTTGGCGTACCGGGATGGGTTTGCGCAAGCGGGGGGCAAACAAAAAACAGTAATAATTAATTTAATTCATAATGTATCATCCGCTCCACTACGAGAACTTCTTAAAATTAAAACTTTGGTTAATTCATTATCATACACATCAACCATATGCCTAGCTTGCAATTCTAACATAGAAAATAAAATGTTTGCTAATTCTATGTTATTATCATCACGTAATTGAGACTTTTTATCAAACAGTTCCTTTTTTTCTACTATATTCTTCCATTGTTCGACAGCATATTCTCTTTTTTTATTTAGTTCCTGTTCCCACAAGTCCAAAAATCTCCTCACTTTGCGCAACTTTACAAGCTGCATTCGATTTAGCCTGAGATATTTTATTGTATATTCACCTGGTTTAGAACCACTTACTGCTTCAATTTTATCTTTATCAGATAATACCAAGTGCAACTGGGGATCTTCATATAAAGAATCTATAAATCTATAAATATTCTCGTGGCACCCTTTAGTATTACACTCTTCACACTTTCTTATACACCCCTGCTCAAATGTAATCCATAAATTGCTCTTTAATAGATTACACCTTGGACAACTATATCTTAAATTTGTGCATTCGTCACGCAACCCTACAAAAATTGATTTAGGGCGAAAATGGTCTATATGAAACGTGGCCCCTGGTGCCTCACTTTCTGTTATTGTGCAATAAGAGCAAGAATAGTATGATTTTTTTCTCAAATAGTTCCTAGCTTCATTACTTTTGTAACTACTTAATTGAGGGCAATCTTTATAATTTAAGTACTTCATAATACTATTCATTATTCTCACCGGTTAAACTTAATTGTTGCTCAAGTCTTAAATTTAGTTCTTCCATCCTTGTCAAATATTCTTCTTCCTTTTTTACAAACTCTTCTTTAGTTTGCAAATAATTAAGCTTCTCTTTTACTTTTAATTCTTGTTCAGCATCAAGTACTTTATCAAATTTGTCAAGTATTGCTTCTAATTGTCTTAAATTCTCTTTTTCGACATGTATTAAACCCCTTTTCTCATCTTCTTTTAATAAAGAATCATACTCCATTACTAATTCTTTATATTGAGCCTTTAACCATATCTCATAATTAAATTCTTCAATACATTTGACAATGCGTTTAATAACTTCTTTGGGATGATCAGTAATTTCATCTTTGCGAATAAATTCATTAAAATAACCATGAGGTCCATTATAATCCCCAGAAGTTAAAGTTATTCTAGGCACCTGCAATTGAAGCATCATTAAAGCTGAGACTAAAATCCCGGTAAATTGCTGATTTAGTTGATAGTCAATTAAAACTGCATCAATTCGCACTCCATGTTTATAAGGGCTATAATTTTCCTGTTTCCCAATCTTTAGGATCGAATCGTCAACAATACACTCACCTAAAACTCCAGTATCATCGTTTTTCTTCAGGCGATTTATTAGCCTTTGCACCTTTTCAACTTCATCATCAATAACTAATAAATTTATTTTTTTCATCTTAATTTCCCCCTGGAGACATTTGAATCGGAATCACTATTTTAAATAATGTCTCCGGATATTTATCACATAAATCTATTGTACCTTTATAAGTAATGAGTGTGTCTTGAATTATAGTTAGGCCTAACCCCGTACCTTCTGAATATGTAGAAAATAGTGGCTCAAAGATTCTACTACGATCTTCTAGTTCAATTACGGCACCATTATTTTCCACTAAAATAGTAAAATTCGAGGAATCTTTAAAATATTTAAATACCAAATATTTATTATCAGTAGGTTGCCTCAATGCTTTATATGCATTAGTAATTAAATTAGAAAATAATGTTGCAAAGTCCCCTTCATATCCCCACGTTAACAATTCCTCATCTATTAGCTCACATTGAATTTGTGGCTGAACATTAATTGATTTAAAAGCTTTCTTATGCTGTCCTAAAATGTCATATAATATTTTTCTTATATTAATTAGTTTTGCTCTATCCTGTTTATCTTTACGAAGATAATTTCTAAAAAAATCAGCCTTTTCATCAATTAATTCAATATCTTTAAGCAACAGTGAAACTTGATCACTTAATTCTTTATTATGGTATAGAATTTCTTCAAAATCATCCTTTATATCCAGACATATGGCTTTTGCATCTGTAGTCTGGTTAAGCGCTTCGTGGCCAAACATAGCTGCACTTATGCCCAAAGTAGCAATATTTCTATATATTTGCATCTCTCTACTCTTAAAACTATCTTGCATTTTATAAAAAGTGTATGCATTTTTAACGATATCTAAAGAGGATTCAGCTGTACTTAATAACTGTGTTAAATTTTTATTTAAAGAAGCAATTCTCGACTCCTTTTCTTTATTATCGGTAATATCATTAAATTCTACTACTTTTCTTTGTATAAAATTCACTTGTTTTGTAAGTGCTGCAACAGACTTTTTAGCTTCCGTTAATACTGCTTTCCCTTTTTCCTCTTTACTCCGATCAGCTTCTTTTCTCGCTTTTATTTGCATTTTAGAATATTTTTCAAATGCAATATTTATGAACTTTTTTAAAGCTTTAAATTCAACTGTATCATACATATTTTCTCTACTTAACACATCTTGTAGACCTGGATTATCATCCCGTGTTATATTCACAACGCCAATGGTATTACCTGTTCCCAGACGATGCTCTGGTGATGATGCTCTAGATGCATTAAGTTCTAACCAATCATCTTCTTCATCGCCAAATGGTAGTATTCTAAAACCATCTCTATAAATTTTCACACCACAATAATTATCTAATAAATTAGTTAATTTATCTCTATCTATATCCAAACTTCTATACAAACGTTTATCTCTCATAAATGCAAATACTTCAAAGCTTAGAGGTCCACATGAAGTATCTATTTCTTTTGATTTGGGATCGTAAGAAATTGATTCTTCCATTAACTCTTTACTAATACTAACACTCGGCCTTATAACTACTCTTATTAAGGCACTACCATCTTTATATATCTCCCCAAATAGATGCGCCTGATAAAATTCAATAAATCCCAAATCTAAAGCTTTGTAGTTAACCCCAAAATCTAAAGCTTTTAATTGTATATTTACATTATCACCCGGAAAACTATATGTTTTAAATGACACTTTATTTAAATCTATTGGACGAATTAAGTTTAATTCTTTACGTAAATTTATCAAAGTATCTTCATTCCATATATCACGAAGACCTACTAGAGCTAAGCTAGTTCCCTTTTTCCCTTTTTCTGAAGGCAATTTTCTGATTTGATGTTTTACATCAGAAAACTCCCCATTTGCATTTTCGTAATCATCCCAATTTATTGCTAGCTCTAACTCATAAGTATCATTTTCTCGCTTGGTTTTTAAAAGTACCTGACGAGCTAATCTCTCTACAGAAAACCTACCAATTCCTTTTTCTCCTAGCTTTCTACGTCCAGTTTCTGTAAATCTATCTGTAACCTTATTATCAGTTCCCACAACTAACCATTTATTCTTTAAATCCGTTAAAGACATGCCAGTTCCATCATCCAATATAGTTAACATAGATTCGCTATTAGTCAAATTATTAAAAATCACTTCTATTTTATTTGCATCCGCGTCATATGAATTTTTAACTAACTCTGAAACTGCAACAATAGGATTTGAAATTAAGTTTCTACCTATTAGCTGGCTAAACCTCGGACTAAATCGAAAACTAGCTTCTTCAATTATTTCATAGTCTTTCATTAATCATCCTCCTTGCCTAAACGTCTCTGAATAAATTTTTCTCTTATATTATGTAATACTTCTTTTTCTTCATTAGACACATCTAAAACTATATCATCAACAAAATTAATTATTTCTGAAAAAGATGTATTAGCACGTATCATCTTATCTAGACTTAAAATGTCAATCTCATCAATCTTTTTATATGGGACTCTAAGTTCCTTAAATTCAGATGGAACCAACTCTCCTACACCACCACCATAAAATCTTCCATTATATTCACATAGAGCCATTGTTAAGGAATTATAAAAACAAAAAGCAAACGATTTTGAATCATACTGGTCGTAAAATCGTATATTATAAGCAATATCTGTAGTGTAAACATTAGCCTCATTTATAATAATACGAGGATAATGATTATAGCGTTTAAAAAAGAAAACTGAACCACTTCTAATGATAGGTACATCATACCATCGTGCTCTAATCGAACATTTATATCTTTCATTAATTTTATTATCTTCTCCAGTCTTAATATATGATATTAGATCATTTGTAAATTTATTTCTATCTATGTTATTTAAGTTGAGTAGATATGCCCTTTTATTCATTTTTGCTAAGTATTTAAAATCATCTTTAGTAAATATAAATCTATTTAACAAATCAGCACTTTTAGAAATAATCTTAAGATTAATATTTTTCATTCTTAATTTAGACATTTGCATTCTATTACATACAAAAAAAGAATTTGCACCTGTAACTATTCCTGGTGATATATCTCCAATATCATTAATTTTAACATATCGTCTAGAGAGTTGTTTCAAAAATTCTGTTTCATCATCATTTAATATACAATTTGACCATTTCTTCAGTGGTTTATTTCTTTTTATGATACTTTCAAAAATCGGTTTTGTAAAACTCAAGTTTTTAATTGTTCTATATTGTATGTATGGTTTATCATTATTTTCATTTGACAAATAAACCAAACAGATGTCTTGTTCTATACCTTCAAAAACTCTCTCTTTAAAAGTAGTTATCTCTATAGTATTAAATTTACTTTCAAGAAAAATTCTTAACTTTTCAGCATATTGTACTTGTAAAAATTCAAATGGCAATACGAAAAAAATGGTACCATCTGAATCTAGTAATTTTAATGATGCTAAAATAAACGCAACCCATAAATTTTGCGATAATGACTCAGGTAAAGAAAAAAAATCAAGAATTTCTAAAGTTCTCATTCTCTGTATGTCATTTAAGTTTTTTTTACTTATATATGGTGGATTACCAATAATCAGTTGATATTTTTTATTACTATTTAAAGCATATTCTATAAAGTCACCACAATGATAGGATACTTTGTTTTTCCACTTATTTGAAGCATTAAAAACCTTTTCTCTATCAATTTCAATAGCCATAATTTCCTTGCACTCATGTACTAAGGTCTCTATAAATCTACCATCACCGATTGATGGTTCTAATATATATTCCATTTTTACTCTTTTTTGAACATATTCCACCATATACTTTACTAATTCCAGTGGAGTATAAAAAGATCCTGTTTCTTTATCTCCCATGTTTCACATCCCATTTTTATGGTATAATTATATAAATTATATAATAAAGTAACCTAAGTTACAACTCACAAATCAATTCGTAAAAAATTTTCATGGAATCAATAGTCTACTAAGATATATAACTTTACATACAACCATCTGCCTTTTTAATTTTCTAATTTAATCTTTAACTACCCACATATCCGAAACGTGATCATTTCATCCAGTCCGATTTCACTAATACTGCACTCTACTCCACCACGCACATAGGTTTCAATATGATAAAACAGCAGACTGTCTCTTAGATATTTAAGCAATTTTTCTGACCTTCTCTTATACCCATAAGCACGAAGCATAGTTCTTAATTTCATACGGACAAAATCCTGGCTACCCAAAAATAGCAACTGCAGTCGCATCTTCTTAAATAACAGATCCAGATCAAAATATTCTGTGATAAAAGCATCTTCGGCAATCTTTTTTCCAAATGCGCTAAAATCTTTTTGAATGGACGGAAACTCTTGTTCAATCGTCGGCTTATCTGATAGATAATCAAGCCAATAGTGTACATCCAGATACAGCCTTCTCTTGTTATTTCGATAATCACACTCAAGGAAAAAACTGTCTTTATGAAACAATTCCTCCAAAAGTCTCCCTGTTTCCTGTGCGCCTAGATCCATACTGTTAATGATGCAGGCCAAATCAAAACTACTGTATAAAAGCTCTCTCATATCTGGTCACCCTTGATTCCATTACAAGTTCTGCATAGTATCTGTAGGTTATCCGCAGTACTCTTTCCGCCTTGATTCATTGGATTAATATGATCAACCTGGAAATAGATTCTATTATGCTCTTTTTTACCGCAACATGCACAAGTAAAATTTCCATCTGTATCCTTTGCACATTCAAATGTCTTATCCCTAAGTTCTTTTTCCAGTTCCGGGTCAATTTTTCCAATCTCGTAAAGGGAAAGATCTTCCAGCTTTCTTTTTCCAAACTTCACATTATTCTCTTCATCATAAATATGCGGGTCAGACAACTTTGTCAGTTCTATTTCTACCTGACGTAAGAAGTATAATTTTCTGCCAAAAAAAAGCTTCAGCATGTTATCGTCCTGGTCATTCCAGATACCTTCTAAGTATTCCGCCTGTTTTCTGCACCCCATATCCTCATCCCAAATATGTTTTGCAATCACACCAACATCCAGGCGTCCTCTGTCAATATCATCAAAGGTATAGAACTTTGGAGCTTCATCATTCTGGGCATAGTACATTAAAATCCGTTCCAGATCCGTTTCCTCCAGAGGCGGAACCATTTCTCCTAGAAAAACTGTATTCTTGCACTGCTCTGCCATTTCATAAATCACATCTGCAGCTGGGAACTCCTCTGTTACTCCATAATCAGCAAAAAGTTCCGGCAGCACAGTCATCATTTTTCCGTACGCTCCCTTTGTACTGTCATAGACCATGACCTGATAAGAAGAATCCACACCATCTTCTTCCAAGTAGGAGAATGCATACATACCGACTGGGATTCTACGCACAAACGGAACCTTTTCCAATGCTGTCGTATCCACTGAATCATCGAGCGTTGATGCGAATTCCTCAATTTTGGAAATTGCAATCATTCTTAGTTCCCGTTTCACATGGTCAGATTCATTTTCTGTAAATTCATTTTCTCCGATGAAAATGGATTCCGGGTTCACCCACGCAATATGCTCATTCCATTTATCAATAAAAGACACAATATATGCCGTTGCGGTTCCTCCTGCAGCTTCTCCGCGCAAAGCACGCCCAATCATTTGTGTCATCATAATGGTTGAAACAGTTGGCCTTGCAAGAAATACCGTTTTTGTCTGAGGAAGGTCAATTCCCTCGGTCAGAATATTCACATTGATTAATACCTGAACAGAGCCGCTTCGGTATGCCTCTATCTTTCTCTCATTATCCTCTCTGCTGATCCTTACACCCGTAATTAAATCTTTAATATCAGAAACAATATACTCTGCCCTAATACCTGCCTTCTTAAAAAGCGCACAGAGTGTAATCGCATGTGTTACATTGACTGCAAACACAATGGTCTGGCCATACTCGACAGACTTTTCTTTATATGTATCCACAATCAACCGGTTTCTGGCAGCACTGTCTGCAATCTGACCTGCAATATCATCTGGAAGCACATCCAAATGCTGAATACTTTCCCAATCATTTACGCCAAGCAGATCCCCATATATTTCATCCGTAAAACGGCTGATAAAAACGGGCTTTGAAAGAATCCTTCTGTTGATCAATTCTTTCAATCCAATCTGATATGTAATTCCGATATTACCATGCACTACCTGCCCGTTTTGAATACCGTCCTGATAGATTTTTGAGAGCAAACCCTGTTCTTTTTCTGCGGTACGGAACGGTGTTGCCGTCAGGCCAAATAGCTTTACATGAGGAACCTTTGATCTCACATATTCTATCACTTTTCTATATGTTTTAGCTGTAGAATGATGCGCCTCATCAATTACAAGGAAAATTTCCTCTTCTCCTTTTAGCCACACATCCAGAGCTTTCAGGTTCCGTCCAATACTATCCTTACTTACAATCAGCAACTGATCAGATGGATCTATGTCTATGGTCCTGTCATGGGATGGCGACCCGGAGATAATCCGGTATGTATAGGATGAAATATGCGGAATCGTCTCCGCATAGGCGTACTTCTGGAAAGATTCCGCTGCCTGCTCCAGAAGCATCTGTCTGTGTGCCAACCATAGTATTTTTGTATGCTGATCCAATGCATTCCTAAGAAGCCATGTGGATGCAGTATATGTTTTTCCTCCTCCTGTTGGAAGCACAAGAAGTGTACTATAATCCGAATTCTGATTAATCAGATTCAGATTCTCTAATGCCATTCTCTGATGTTCATAAAGTGTTCTTTTATTATTTCCTGTTTTAGGTAAAACCTTTCCAAACGATTTTACCTCTATCTCATAATTCTGCATTTTATTTCCCCTTCCTTCTCAATTTAGATCGTTTCCCCATGCTTGTTTCTCTGGTATTTTGATCATTTTCCCTGTCATAAGTTCTAGCATTTTTTGCGCTTCCCCGCTTCACAATAATAATCTGTAAACATTATAGCATACATTATTCTCCATAATAATGATCCTATCTACTCTTTTATAAAAAATAAATTTTGTTTGAAAATTGCCCCTATGGTTTTCACCCATAGGAGCAATTAATGACATACAATAATCTAATTTTATTCTATAAGACTAATACTACAATCATGCCGAGAATACTTATAAACCCTATCAGACAACACATCTTCCTCCGGCACATCACTTTCATTTATCTCGCTAACCATTTTCCGAAGTTCCCCATAATCTAACTGCCCATCATCAGGAACCAATATAGTCTCATGCAAGCTGGACGGCAATATAACAATATCGGAATTCTGAGAATCAGCGAAATTCTTCAAACACCCATTGTATAAAATGCACCCGGCACCGTTAATCTGTTTTCTATTTGAAAGGACATATAAGGCTGGCTTCTGCGAATCAAAATCAAGCAAATCATCTACCATCTCCTTCATTTCCAATTCCTCTAAATGTCCTTTCAATATATCACACATAATCTCTTTCATTGTTTTAATTTCCGAAGGCAACAATATGGGGGTATTTTTCATTGCCAGACAATACAGTTCTTCTTTCTCCACTTCCCACAGCTCCAAATGAGAGTTATGAATCAAAGCTGTCATTTGCCCTTCTTTGTACTCATCCAGAATCAGATAGAATACCACTGCAAGATCCAGAAATTCAATATATGGAACCTCCTCTAAAAGTTCCTGATTCTTTTCCCTCTGAATCAGCTTAAAAGCTACCTTATCCCTTAGTTTATTAAAATTCAAAAATTCTCTCGTATCACCAAAAGATACGTCATTGCTCTCTTTATACGCAGATATAATATCTTCCAGAATTTCCTCCAGGGACATACCATGGGTATAATGCATATAATATGAATTTAAGTAAATTGTGGGAGCGATATTTTTACTTGCCTTACCGATAATCAGCCCATCCAGGACAATTCCATTATTTTTCGTTATCTTCTGAATGCGGATTTCATAATTGCTCCCTAATCTTTCCTGTACTGCTGTTCTGACTTCCTCCAAAAACTGATTGTAATCCATTTGCTTTTCCTCCATTGGTTAATTTTATATACATAAAAAGAAGCACCTGCTTGATGCTTCCTTTGCAAAATCAATTTATGCTGCTGTTGCTATCGTCACTACATAAGCAAATTAATGAGACTCTCAGCCCATTCTTCGTTTAATAAGTATAAAGAGGCTATAGTCCAACTCTAATTCAAAATCCATTCAGCAAAATATATTACTGAAATCCTTATCTTTCATCATAATGGTTCTTCTTTCTCATAACTTTAAAATATCTTTTTATCAAAACCGATTCTCCCTAATTACCTTTCTCTGCCTCTGTTGAAGAACAAAGTCACTGACTATGGAATAAAATTCCTGTTCTTCTTCCGTTTCTGCCTCAAGGATTAACTGTGTAGCCTCATTCAGATCTAATTTCAGGCATTCATTGTATAACATTTTCAAGGTCTCATTCGTTGACATACCATAACCCCTTTCTTATAAGTAAATCCATTATATTGTAGAAACATGGCGGAATACAACAAGTGCACAAACATTTAGCCAGTGCCTTTTTTAATGTATCCATTACTCCGAATTTTCTTTTTTATTCCACCTCACCGCTTTCCAATGTTTCCGGCAGACACTCATTCCGGATCTCGCTCATATCAATGGAAAGCTGGGTTTTCACCGTTTCATCCAAGGTTATTGCTTTCTGAAAATCCGACTTAATTGGTGCATATTTTAACAGCTGCTTAATCACCGTCTTTTTCGCCATCCCCTCATAATTACTTTTCCATGGACTGAAATCCGAGGTGAAAGCCTTGGAATAGCGGGTGGCATAGGCATCCACATAGCTTTTGCTCATAACTTCAAAACGAAAACCACCATTATCCAGCCGGAAAATTGCATAGAAAGCCCGGATCTCTCCCGGCTCATCAAAAGATGGACGATGAGTCAAAGACGGATGAAGTCCCAACTCATAAGAAAATTCATCATTTTCATAGACCACCTGAGCCTCAATGCTCTGCATCCTGTCATTGCGATATGCCAGATCAATCAGTCCTCGATACCCCAGCTGAAACTGACACTCCAATACCCCTTTGTTTTTATATGGAATTAAATATGCCTGTCCCAGAGGCGTATTTGGCTCCAGCCCTAGCTGAGCCGCATTTATTAAAGCCGCAATAAAGCTCATAGGAGTACATTCTCCCAGCTTAGGAGTATTGTTTATTGCAGACAATGCCATACGCGTAAATCGTTCTGGCGTAAGAATACTGGGAAGCGCCCGTTTGATTTCCGGCTCAAGAGCCTTAACCATATCAACAATTGTCATATTTTTTGTCAGCCTGACGGATTGACTTTGACCTCCGCCGCCTGCTGCCCTCTTCTCTAATTCCTGCTTTACATCTGACATTTTCTCATTCCTTTCATTTTAGTTTATTTAATCATTTAAAAAAGGACCATCCTGCATCCAGCAAGACGATCCCTCTCATCAACACTCAAAATATTAATTAGCATAATCACGTCTGGAATCAACGACTGAATATAGAATTCTGTTTGATTCCGCTCTTTCATCTTATAAAAACCCAAATCATTTGCCTGACTGTCCATCTTTATATTCTTATTTGATTACAGGTCATGAGATTTCCTAACTAAAAGATTTTTTAGGATATCCGAAAATGTACCCTTTATGGGAGTAGTGCTCTCGTTATCCACATCAGCCTGAGCTTCCGCCAATATTTTCCACAATTCCAGTTCAGTTTTTATTTTTTATACTGGACACGGCTCATCAAAACGGTATCCTCTCGACCATTTACCGTAATAAAAACTGGTTCTTGGGATTCCCGCGTTAAGGCTGATATCTCCAAATACTTATTTTGTAAATCAGATGAAGATCTGGTTGCTTCCGCTGTGCGTCCTCCTCGTCATGATTTTATTACATTATTATAACGTGATAACGATACATGTACAATTTCCATTTATTCATTGAGCAAAACAAGCATTATGTTAAGTGCTGAACTTGAGCCTCTACAGCTTTAAATCTCAAGCAATTACGCAGCTCTGACCGTAAATCGCCTCGACTGGCTGCTCTTGGCAAAGTTCCGGTAAAGATCCGGTCGTTCCTCTTTTAACCGCTTACTGTCGATGCGTACCGTATCCACATTGCTCCAGGAAACTTTATAGTGCTCATTAAATGCCATTTCATATTCGCCCATATAAAGCTTAAGCTGCTGTTCAATCTGATTCTGCTCCTGTGTCAATTTCTTTGCCAAAAGAATGATTTCTTCCCTTCTTTTTAACTGCTCATTTAAGTATGACGGAAGAGGAATCGTCTTTTTAAGCGCTGATGGAAAATACCGGTTAATAACCTCATTTGAAATATCGCTGCCATCCGGATCCGGCATATTTCCTGGCAAAACATGCCCCTCCCAGAATTCTTTTTCTATGGCAATCAGATTTTGAATCAACTCCTCATCACGTTCAATCTTCTTATACTTAAATTCCCTTCCCAATATTACAACAGCCAGATACCAGGCCTTCGCCCCGGTCACCGCCATATAATGATGACATTGGATTTCATAATGGGCAGGAACAGAATCTCCGGTCCATTTATCTGCATTATAGGCACTGGCGGTTTTGCATTCAAGCCCAATATTGTCTCCTGAAATAAGGCGGTCAACATTTGCCAGCATAAACGGATATTCTTCATTCTGATACATGGCATTAGACCGCCTTACTTTTAAGCCTGTCTCTTCCATAAAACGCCGGGCAACGTATTCTTCCAGATCCCGCCCCTGTCTCATGGATTCATTATCATAATCCTCTACTTCTGATCTTGTTTTTTCATAGAAAACACTCATAGGGCTGACATAAGGATTAAGACCGCAGATTGCACCTGCATCAGATCCGCCGATTCCCTGTTTTCTGTATTTTAGCCAGTCTTCATGAGATAAGCCATTTGTTGTAATTAACTTTTTCATTATAACATTTTCCTTTCTTCGGTCATTAATTATCAAGCAGCAAAGCACCCCTTACCCAATTTGCCCAAAATTATAGAGAGTACATGAACTGTACTCCCTAATCCATATCATATCTTAACTTTTCAAATATTGTTCTACCGCATTCATAAATGATTCCGCTGCATCTATTTGCTCCTGAGCTTCTTCTCTTGATGCGATATAAAACTCATCATAATCACTGGCATGGCGAATTTCCTGTGCTCTGCTGATCTATCTTCCAAGCACCCTGGGGATTTTTCTGTTTTTACATATTACTTATTAAAACATGCGATTGTATCTTTATGTCTTTTAAAAGCCAGTTTGTTTTATTATGCAACATACAGTTCAATCCCTTCTTTTTTTATATTTTGATAAAAGGGATCTGCCTGTAACCAATACTGAAAATGGCAGATATTTTTTACGATTGGCATAATCAGCATATCATGATCCAAATTAAAGTCAAATGTGATATCCGAGAGCATACGGCCTTTCTCCTTTATGACACTCTCATCGGCATTCACCAGAATCATAATATCGATGTCCGAACTCGCATGAAAATCACCACGGGCATAGGAGCCATACAAAACAACTGATTTTAACTCTCTTCCATATATTCTCTGTACCTCTTTCACATACTGTAAAAGTAAGTTCTGCATCTGATCAGGCATAACACCACATTCTCTCTAAGATAATATGAAATCATTGAAGCATACAAAACATTTCTCTTCCTATTATACCCTGACAGTTAACTGCTTACAACTCTTTTAGAGGATATATCATACAAAATAAAAGCTAATAAAATGTGTTTCTCTACATTCATGCCGCACCCCAAATTCCAAAAGGCTCAATCCCTTCTTCCCGGAAACTTACATATCTGCCCTCTGATCCAATCACAATATGATCAAGCAATTCGATTCCCAGCAATACCCCAGCTTCCTTGATCCGACCTGTGATATGAGAATCTTCCCGACTTGGTTTCGGCTCTCCGGAAGGATGATTGTGAAAGCAAATAATTTTTGAAGCATTTGAAAGAATCGCATGCTTAAATAAATCCCTGGTGTCTACCGCACAGGCACTCACACCTCCCACTGCCACAACCTCCAGAGCTACAGGTGTCATTACCGAGTCCAAAGACATAACCATCAGAATTTCCCGATCTGAATATTCGAAAAGGGGTCTTACAATTTCTGCTGCCTCTTTTGCTTCATGAAAACGCTGAGTACCATAGACAGCCGTTCCTTCCCGGATCATTTTCAGCTTTATAATTCCCACTTTTTTCTTGGGAATAGGCCGCTTCATCATATTGATTACCTTTTCTTCCTGAGTCATACTTTTCATATACGTTAGATCCTTTCCATAATAAAAAGGAAGTATCCAGTGTTTAAACAAGATACTTCCTATCTATATAACTATTATTTTCTACTACTTTTGCAAGATATTTTCTTTCTCGCAATAATTCCATAAAATATGGTTGATTATTTGGTACTCATCCCTATAGTTCTGAACATTTTCCAGTACAGTTTCCATGTTTCCTTTATAATTCTCATATACATGGACGATCTCATTTCTGTCAGCAAAAGAGGCCACCGCATCATCCAATTTTCTAGAATGGCATTCTTCAGAAAACAAACCCTGAAATTCCGATATTGCCCTTCTTATGCTGTAAGCTTCAATTTTCTTTCCTGTATCACTTAGTTTTCCAATACATGTCATAATGTCCTGAAACGCAATTACCATATAGCCATAACGATTTGCCATGCTATCGATGTAATCAAATTTATCTTCATCTTCTGCTTCCAGGTACTTCTGATAAATTCTTATCATAGCCGCTATATGGTCTTTCATTTCATAAAGCTTCAGTTCCAGCGTAAACAAACCGTTCTTTTTCTTATTATAATCATTCTTCTGATCTGTACCAATTCCGGCTTTTCTTAGCGCTTCATTAAACGAACTCATGCCCCGACCTCCTGACGCATCTGCTTCACAATCATCTCCTGGGGATTATCTCCATAGCGCGCAATCATCTTTTTTGTATAATCAATTAACATTTCAGGGCAATAATCAGTTACAGCATATTTCTGTCCCGTTACAATGGAAATATTAATATATTGAGATTCAGACAGTTTCATACGTACTACATCGCTGTCAATATTTAATTGATCAAAATAATCTTTTGTAAAGGAGTATAGACGAAAGGTCAGTCCAGGCATCATAGAGAAAATACCTATGTCTATGTCAGATTCATCTGTATAGCGTTCCGTAAGAAAGCTGCCAAATATCAGAACATTATACTGATCTGTCTGTGGATACTTTTGTCTTATAGCAGCTGCAAAATCTTCTACTACTTTCAATCTTTCTGAAACAGTCATTTACATATTTCTCCCTTCACAGATTTTCACTTACTTTTATTATACCCAAGCAATGCACATACTTCAATGCTAAAACAGAATCATTTCATAAAAATACATAGTCTTTCATTTCCAATAACAACATTTCTGTGTCAACAAGCCCCTCATACCAGCATACGCTTAGAGGAACATTATTCAGATAGCTTTCTGTAATTTCACTTAGATTCAGATATTCATTGATCTGCCTTTCAAATAAATCCAGCACTCCAGGGCTTACGTTCTGCTTCAAAATAAAAAAATCTCTGCAATCACATAATATCTTCCATTTCTTATTTATTTCCACCTCTTCCTTTCGTTTCAATCATCATACCAACAAAAATCATAATAAGTATTTCGAAAATATCTGCTCCAGAAACATTTTCAACAGTTCTTCCAATTCATCTTGTAAATTTCCTCTGCATAATCCCCCCACTTATAACATCAGCAAGTCATCTCTTCAAATATCCCTTATACTTATACAAAATCCAAACAGACAAGACTAATTTTTAAGGTACACAATAATACGCCCATTTTTCCTGGTTTCTATCCGGTAAGCTTGCCTTAATTTAATTAAAACACCAACGCCCCCGCCCGCTACTCCTATCATAACAGCTGTCACTGCAGCCTCGGTTCCTAAAATTGCAGCTGCAGGCGTCCCGACAATCAGACTAACAATACCGGTGGTGCCACCTGTTATGGGAACCTGCATAAGCGCTATGATGGCAACCGCAAGGCAAACAAGACAAAAGCTCCAAAGAGTAAGGTTAATCTTATAAAGCTTTTTCACCTTAGATGCAAGATCTCCCTCTAGTTCGATTCCATCCTTCCCCTCTCGTATCGCTTCTCCAAATTCTTCTTCATTGCGAACATACATGGCTCTTCCCCCCTTACACTGCAGTTACCAGCGCATATGCTTTATCAATCATGGCATTTCCATCCACCGTCCTGGCAAATAAATTTTCCCGGTAATTGGCCCGTTCCCGAAGCGGCTTTGAATGAGTAGCATAATCAGAAACGGCATTGATAAAACGGTACGCCGTTTTCCCCACATGCTGCAAATCGGGAGCAGAAAAATACCTGTCCTTTACTTCTTCTTTCATCCGGCGCAGATTTTTAAGCTGCTGTTCAGTTGCATTATCTATCAAAGGAAAGAGAGCATCAATATATTCATATACCTGCTTATCCGTTAATTTCTGCCGATTCAACTGGTCAATGCTCCTTCCCAGCTCCGCCATGTAGTTATCTGCATACAGAAGTGTGTATCTGGCATCTTCCATCTTCCCCCGGATATCCCCTACATGATTTGTGGACCATGAGCGCTTTGCTGTAGACAATGCCAGGTTTAGTGTGTTCTGGCAGACAACACGGATAGGTGTCATAGCCGCCTTGATTGCTCCCGTTCCATCATGAGAGTTCATGAACACTAGGTAAGGAGTGACCTCATCTCCGCTGATAATATACCGCTGTGGGAGCTTTGCCAGAATCCAGGTCCGCCTCCCCTCCTGCAGAGAACCAGCCGTTTCATACGTAACACCTTCGCCTAATAACTCATCCGTAAATGCAAAAGCTTCCTGATTCTGTACCACCTTATAACGATCTGTCACTACGCCCAATATACGATCATCATTGCCCCTTACATTTGCTTTAAAACCTAAAACGGGTATGCCATCATCAGTTATGAGATCTTTCTGGATGACCATCCAGTTAAGCCCGGCAAGCTCCAGTGCTGATTTTGAGGTTGGAGCCTCTAATACCGAAGTACCGAGCCCATGCCAGGGTGCCTTTCTTCCGGTGTAGAACATTGTTTCAACATTTGCTGCCATAATCATTTCCTCCTGTCTTTTCATTAATTTAATTTTGTTACCTGTCATTTAAACCTGTAAAATGATTTTTCATATTCTTTAAATCGATTTACCATTCTTTTTCTTTATTTCCCATGTTTCCTTACCCCCTCTCCGAGCAATAAAAAAATACCCCCATGTAAACATTTCAATAACTATAAATACTTTGAAATGCTCACAAGGAGGGCTAAAGCATGTTGTTTGATAATTACGGAGACCTATTAAACTTAAACGATATCAGCATGATTTTAGATATACGACCAGCCACCGCCGCCAAACTCTGCCGGAGCGGTCGGTTAAAAGCTTTTAAAACCGGGCGGGAATGGCGAATTACCCGGCTGGCTCTGGAAAGCTACATTTTTTCAGAAAGCCATTATTCACCTCATACCTGATATTTCTCCGCAGCAACATTAAATCCCCAGGCTGCTAAGTGCCTGGGGAATCCTTTGGTTATTCATCTTTTCCTAAAAGTTCAAGAATGCAGGTGACTGCCTTAAGAATAACCGTGAGAATTTCTTTGTACATGAAGTTTACCTCCTGAAGTATTCTCACCGTTATAATATTTAACTAAGATTTTATACATTTTATGAATTAAAATTCTTTCCACTACTATGGCATGGAATATTCCGCCGTTCTTAAATAAGTCCCATCAAAGCCTGGAAAATCCATTCCTCCAAAACTTTGTCCATCTAACGAGGTTACGGTGATTGTATCAGCAGCGTCATACTCCAACTGCATAGATGGGACATAATTACCCGCCTCATAAGCACTATATTCATAATATTCCCATATCCCATCTGTTCCATCAGTATGAGCCACAAGATATCCCTTTGTTTCTCCTGCTTGATCTTCATAGTTTCCGCTAAAATATACCAAAAAGGAATCATCACCCGAAGAATATGTAATTTCCAATTCGGCCCCACCCTCATTTCCAAGTTCTAACGCATAAACTCCTGTTATTGATTTTTCTTGGGGCTGATTATTTGCTGATTCATTACCTGTATCTTCATTGCTGTAAGTGGAATCTTCCGTTTTCAACTGCCCATTATCCTGACTAGAAGCAAGTTCTGTTATTTCTTCCTCAGATGGATTTGCAGAAAATTCTGTTACTTCTGTCTCTTTTGAAACATCCCCATATGATTCCTGAGTATTATTCTCCTGTGCACCTCCAAGAGAAACCGATACACTTTCTTCCGCTCCAAAGTTAAAACCTGTCAGCCATTCCACTGTACTGTTTGCGGCAAGTAATGATCTGCTGCATGTCACAGATCCATTATGATCCAGTCTATCCTTTGCTATAACAAAGGTGCATTGACCTTTCAAAGATAAACCTGGAGCCATAGGCTCGGATTGTATTCCCTGATCGTACACACTGTAATCTGGGGATGTTCCGCCTTGTTTTGTGTACGTGGTTACTTCTTCATCTCTTTCATAGACCACACCAGAAGAATCTATCAACCGGATAACCGGCCTTTCATCTATCGTCTGATCCGAAGTATTCGTAAAAGTGAATTCTACAATATAAAAAATTGCATTCTCATCTATAGGACTAAGGTATTCACCATCAAAACGGTCCTGTTCTTCTTCCGGACATTTGATTGTATCTGTAGCCCATGCCCGGTCCACTCTAAAATCAAATGTTTTAGATGAAACGGATTCATTGCTAATAGAAGGAAAATTTTCATCAGTTTCTCTTCCTGTAGTCTTCGCTGCACCGCTCCAAATAACTCCGCCAAACAGAATCAATGCAGCCCCAATTCCTCCAAATATGAAAAAATTTTTATTTCCTCTCTTCTTTTTACCTTGTTCAATCCTTTCCCTTCCCTCTTCTTTCTCAGTCTTATTAACTATACCTTGAATTTCACTACCGCAATTAGCACAGAAGCTTTCACCCTCTTTCACATTCATTCCGCATTCCGGACAGAACTGCGCATTACTGGCCGGATGTCTCTTTTCTACGTTATTTAAATAAGATCGGAATTCACCTTTTACCAGCCTTGTAACCAAAGGCACTATCCCCATTTGCAGCCTGTCTGAGAGCAAATTAATTCCACTCCAGGAAATTACCAAAAGCCAAAAACCAATACCAAGAGACAGGTTTTCTTCATCGCTTCTAAAAACAGACACTCCATAAAACAACAATTCAAGACCTGCCACGATTGTTAAAACAGGAATAATAATATTTGAAAAACGCAGGTCTTTTACAATCAGAATCATTATGAGTATTGGAAAAAGCAAAAACATCAAATACTCCAGATTGCCTTCTATGATTTCCATTGAGGTTCCAAATGCTTCAATGGATACCCCAAAGGTTATGTCGAATGCACTAAAACTCATTTTTGTCAAATAAATATCTACTGTTGCATATGGCAAAAAGTACGCAACTACCGCAATAACCGCAAGTAATATAATTCCCAGCTTTCCTTTATTCAGATTCTTCATTTTTTTCATCCCCCTCTATTATAAAACGAGCACCACAGTGAATACAAAATTTTGCTCCCGGTTTCACGGCTAAACCACAATTAGAGCACTTATTTTTCATAAGCTGTTTCTTCAGGGCAATAGCCTCTTGACGCTTTTCACTTATTTTTTTAATATGTTCTTCATAAAATGGATTTTGTTTTTCCTGTTCATAAACTATTTGTCCCAGCTTTTCATACAACCTTTTTTCCTCTGTTTCAATGATATGAAGAGACTGAGAATCAGCCTGTATTTTTTCCTTCGCAGAACCCTCCGTCACCTTTGCCGCAAGTTCTTTTATTCTGGAATCAATGACTCTGCCAATTTCCTCTAAACTTTTCATTTGTCCCTTTCTCCCTTTATTCGCTATACTGAACTCATCTTATAAAATTAGATTAAATCCAGCCAGGTACTCTCTTTCTCATTCATTTCCTCTCCTTCTGCTCCCATGGCTCCACCAGACTGACCAGACGGGGCAGGCCGTCCTCTTCCGTAAGCCAATAAATCTCCTGTTCCGAAATCTTTCCTGCTTTTTCTTTTGCTTCACTTTCCGTCTCCGCCTGAACCAGCACACGCCCAAAACGCAGTATAGTTGCTTTGTACAATTTCATTCTTTACTCCTTTCCTCTCCTATTTCTACAGTATCATCATAAAATGACAGCCAGTGTCTCTTTCGCATTTTGGTGCAAAAAAAATCAGCCCAAAGGCTGAGAACATAAAGCTGTCATTCATGCTTATAATATTTCATTGAAAAAATGAAGTTTTTACCCATGCAAAAAGCCGGCTTCAACCGGCTTTTCCTATAGCTTATCTACAATAGTCGCAATCGCATTGATTACAGACAAATACTTATCAAACTGGTTTTTATCCACCCTGCACTGAACATTGCTCAATGTCTCCTGCAATAAATCCTGTCTGGAAACCTCTTCACCAAACAGCAGATTATCCGATGACACCCCTAATCCCCTCGAAATCTTAACCAGGGTTTCCAAGCTCATTTTCTTTTCCCCGCGCTCAATATTTCCATAATAAGAGCTGGTAATATCACACCTCTCGGAGGCTTCTTCCTGGGTCAGCTTTTGCCGCATTCGGGCGTTTCTTATCCGTGCACCTATTTCAGCATAGTTTATTTCGTTCATAAAAAACCTCCTTATCCCCATTTTACAGGCAAAACAAGGCTTTTGAAGATTCTTATAGCATTATATTTTATTGTCTATTAGCATTGTTCGTGGTACAATACAATAAAATACTCTGCACTTTTTGAAAATGACATCTGCTGTCATATCTATATGCTACGATACAATTACAACATCGAAAGAAGGTAGATAGTTACATGGGGCCGTCAAAAGAATCAACCAAAAAGCACGACCGGGTGCTGGAAATTTACAGCCGTCTGCTCTCAGGGGAAATTATTCGCAAACAGGATTTAGCAGACGAATACAAAGTAACACCCCGCTCGATCCAGCGGGATATCGACTCCATCCGGGACTTTTATTCAAACCGGATAGGAAAAAATGAAGGACTGGCAGAAATTAAATATGACCGCATTGCAAAAGGGTTTCGCATTGTAAGCAACAAGACCATTACTCTCACCAATGCAGAATTGTTTGCAGTCGCAAAAATTATTTTGGAAAGCCGCTCTCTTAGCAAGCACGAGGTAGAAAAAATCATTGCAGATTTAATTGAAGCCTGCCTTCCTGTTGGAGAACGAAGAAAGATGGAGGAGCTTGTCCGTAATGAGATGTTTCACTATATTGAACCCCAGCATGGAAAAAATCTGATTGATACCATATGGGAACTTGGAAGTGCAGTATACACCCATCGTATGGTTCAGATTGAATATAAGAAAACATCTGGGGATACTAGTCACTCCAAAATAAAACCCGTAGGAATTATGGGCTCGGAATATTATTTTTATCTGATTGCCTATATTGGAGATAAAGATAAGAAATACCCGGGGTATCCCACTATTTACCGGATTGACAGAATTATTTCCTATAAAGTAACAGAAGAATCCTTTCACGTTCCCTATCGGGACCGTTTTGAAGAAGGGGAGTTTCGGAAAAGGATTCCCTTTATGTATACAGGAAAGCTACATAAAACCAGCTTTATTTATACAGGAACGGATATTAATGCTGTGCTAGACAGATTGCCCTCAGCGACAGCCAAAAAGCTTGAAGATGGAAACTATCTGGTCATGGTAGAAGTGTATGGAGAGAAAGGACTGGAATTGTGGTTAAAAGGGCAGGGGGCATATACTGTCGTTAACGAATAAATCTAAAATCTGGATAAATCGTTTGTGTGATAAGCTGCAGGTTCTTGAGACTGGAAACTGAACATCTTTAAAAATAAGGCAAATTTTTATAAGGAGATTCTATGTACTTTGTAAATCCTAATGAATTCAAAAAGCATACGTTACCGGAGATTATACTCAAATTAATCTTAAGCAATATAAAAGGTACTCTGGAGCACTCTCAAAAGGAAATGAATAAGAATATAAAATATTAAGGACACATTAATTTAACAGGGAGGTACTGCACTATGGAAAATTGTTTTGCAAACATGGTTTCCTCCGGCTTCTCGCCTGAACCGGATGCACCTGTTTTGGACAGCATTTTTCAGCAATATGAACGAGTGATTGTTGAAAGCCTAATCTCATCATTCGGCTTGGATTTTCTAATCAAAGACCAGCACGGGGGAGATGTAGACACCATTCATAATGTCCGTAAAATTGGAGATGAACCCGATAGCGATCCTAATATGATATATAAAAACAAAGCAAACGAAACAGCTTATCAAAATCGAGGCTCATACGACGCTTCAGAGTATCATGAAAAAAACAATACATATAAATCAATTCGCAATCAGGCGAAAAAAGCATTTAATGAGCAAGGGCAATGGATTGAGGATGCCTACACAGGAAGTAAGATCGGCATTAATAAAGCCCTACCTGATGAGAAACGTGCCCAATTAGATCACGTAATCTCTGCCAAAAGCATTCATGATGACAGAGGACGCGTTTTAGCTGGCATATCGGGCAGTGATTTAGCAAATGATCCAGATAATCTGCGTTTTACGAATATGAAGCTAAATAACAATATGAAAGACAAAGATATCAAAGAGTACATTGAATGGAGTGAAAAGAATCCTGAACAGGTAAACTGGAACGGAAAGAAAGGAGAACCACTTTCTGATGATGTAAAGAAAAACTTAATGGAAGAATACAATCAGTCAAAAAAGGTAACCAACAGAAAAATCAATCAAGTTTATTACACAAGCAGCCAATTCTTAAAAGATACCACAAAAGCTGCCGGTACTGTGGGGCTGCAGATGGGAGCACGGCAAACCGTCGGATTAGTATTTGCTGAAATCTGGTTTTCAGTAAAAGAAGAATTTGACCATGTTTCCATGCCCTTTGAAATGAACGTATTCTTAACTGCTATTGGAAATGGTATAAAAAATGGCTTTAATAATGCTAAGGTCAAATATAAGGAATTATTAAACACATTTAAAGACGGAGCCATTTCAGGCGTACTTTCCAGCCTTACCACGACCTTGTGCAATATATTCTTTACAACTGCAAAAAAGGTTGTAAAAATAATTCGCCAGTCATACGCCGCTATGGTTAAGTCTTCTGAAATACTTTTTCTGAATCCGGATAACCTCCCCTTCGGCGAGCGAATGAGAGCTGCAAGTAAAATTCTTGCCACAGGAGCAAGCGTTGTCATCGGTTCACTTGTAACAGAAGCAATTGAGGATACAGGAATAAAAGCAATTCCATTCATTGGTGAAATCGTTCCCACCTTTTGCGGAACATTAATTACAGGGATATTAACCTGTTCTCTTTTATATTACCTGGATCGCAGTACAGTCATGAATCGGCTTGTATCCGTATTAAATGACGTTCCAACCTTCAGTTCACAAGCCGAGTATTTTAGGAGTCAGGCAATTGCTTTTGAACAATATGCTGCTGAGCTCATGCAGATTGACTTACAAAAATTCAAAGATGAAACAGCAGTGTACTCAACGCTGGCTATAAGCTTAAGCAATGCAAAAGATAATATAGAGCTTAATACCATGCTCAAACAAGCCGTAAAAGAAATTGGTATTGAAATACCATGGGGAACTGATTTCAACGGCTTTATGGAAGATAAAAGCAAGCAATTGGTATTTAAATAATGTTTCCCTGTGATAAATGTGGAAAATGCTGCAAAAACCTAGACAAATCCCCACTCTATGCTGACTTAGACATCGGAAATGGCACATGCCGATATCTAGTTAACAATCTCTGCAGTATATACGACAATCGCCCTTTATTATGCAGAATTGATGAATGCTACGATTTATTCTTCAAAGACAAAATGACACTCAGCGAATTTTACAAAGTCAATCAAGACTTTTGTATAAAGATCAAAAAAACTTTACTATAGGAGGACTTTAATTATGCCTTTACCAATTATTTTAGGATTAGGTGCTGCCGCAGCCGGAGCACTTGGAATCGGAACCGGTATTAGCGGTGCTGCTAAAATGAAAGATGCCAACGATACTATGAAAATGGCCCGTGATTTACACACAGAAAACATCGAATATTTTGAAAAACAAAACAAATCAGCAACCAATGACATGGATGCTCTCGGCAAAAAGGAACTGGAAATTTTAAGTGGGCTTAACGATTTTGCCACCGTTTTTGAGAAAATACATAACCGCCCCATTTTTGAAGAATATAAAAAAAATGGTATCACGATTCCTTCCTATAATCCGGAAGAAATCCATAAAGTTTCTGTGGGTGCCGGAATTTTACTTGGTGGAATTGGCGGGGCTGCCGCTGGAACCGCAGGCGGCTTTGCTGCCGCTGGTGCAACAACTGCTGCCGTCATGGCCTTAGGAACCGCTTCAACCGGTACTGCCATTGCATCCTTAAGCGGTGTGGTGGCTACTAATGCAACTTTGGCCGCATTAGGCGGCGGAGCCCTTGCTGCCGGCGGTGGAGGAATGGCTCTTGGAAGCACGATTCTTGGTGCCGCAACATTAGGTGCAGGAATTATGGTCGGAGGGATTATTTTCAATATCGTTGGCTCCTCCCTATCCGGCAAAGCAGACGATGCCTATGAACAAACAAGAAAAGAACGGGAACAGGTGAACAAGACCTGCGATTATCTGGACAAGCTCAGCAATACTGCAAAAGAATATCTTTTATCAATGACAACTGTTCATGAAATTTATCTAGATCAGTTTAACATTCTTAAGTATATTGTAAATACACTTGGAAAGAATGACTGGAATCACTTTTCCAAAGAGGAACAGCTCGTTACAGAAAACACAACATATCTCGTTGCCTTACTTTATAATATGGGTAAAGAACAGCTTGTTCACGCCTCAGCAGACAGTTCACAGCCCAATAAAGTCAATACTGCTGGTATTAAAAAATCAATGAACAATGCGGAAAAATTGCTTTTTGAAAGAGGATTTCAGAAAGGCTCTGCAAAGAACTTAAATTGGACAGAAGTCAAAGAATTGATTCATTCCAAAATGGAAGACCCTGAATACTATAGATGGATTGATTTTCTTAAGGTTCAGATTGCTGAAAATTCTGTGCGTATTGTTGCGCCCTATGAGGAAGCTGCACTTTATGTAAAGGAAAATCACCATGATGTCATAGAATCTGCTATTAATTACTATTTAAGAGCAGAAATTCCAGTCTCATATGGTTGTGTAGAAGCAAATACCAATGCTACTTCAAAGAAAGCAAAAGGGATTTTTAAATAAAAAATTATAATCTAAATGTCTCATCTAAATAGTTTCTTGTGGGCAAGGCCAACGTTTCATGGTTCTTGCCCATTAGTATTAACTAAAGTTTTATATCAACTTTTAATATCATATGTACTTATAGATATTTCACAACCACTAAAAAAATCCATAATTTACTAAATTCTTATTTCCTACCACGTCCCATAATACCCCAAATTCCTCTCCCAACTCCTCGGATCATTTACGAACCTCTCATCACGACTTTTTTCCCAGGAATTAACCATAGCCCATAACCATTTAAGTTCAAAGCTCTTATCAAACCTTTTCCCCTCTTTCCAACCAACAGTATTTACTGCAAAGTGGATATGTATCTTTCTTGTATCAAGATGAACTGCGTATGCTGTTATATAATCCTCCCCATACGCTTTGGCAATATAACGAGCTAATTGAAAGGTTTCATGAGGCATCACGAAATCTGATTCATGAAAACTAATTACCCGGTGCTTTATTAAATTGCTCTCTGTTTTCCCATATGCCCTATTATTAGCAATCATTTGATCGCTTACCAAATCATCCATAATTTCCTGGCAAGGTGTTCCAAAAAAGGGAGCACAACCTAAGAAATCTCCAATCATATGTCCTGGTCGTATATCATCAAAACCCGTTTTATATACAGCAAATATATAACGTATCAAATAGCGGACACTTTCCTCCGTATCATACCTCAGTCCTTTTTCTTCATTTATCAGAGCAATAACTGGCATGCTTTCATTATCTCCTCTCTAATTTTACTACAGTCTGCATTGGGTGAATTTTGTTCAATTTGACTGACAGCTTGTTCAATTGCACAAAGACTTTGATAAAAATATCTCCCCTTATTAATGACTTGAACTGAATCATTAAATAAATTTCTGCGGATATACTCACTCCTCTTCAAATTAGCTTCGCTGGCTTTTGTGTCTACTTTTCGTAATTCCTCTTCTGTCATTCTTAAACTAATTGATTCCATTTCCTATCCTCCTGACGGCATTTAGCAAGTAGGTGGGAATGTATTACACACCCCCTCCTTCTTTATCCTAATGTTATAGGGTATTATAAAATTAATTATCATCATATAAAGGTTGTTATTGTATGCTCCTATATTTATTGAATAAACTCACTACATTAATTCTCGAACTTGTTTCTATCAACCAAAGAACCATCAACCAAGAATTGCCTCCATCTTTATAGCAGTCTCCTCTTGCGACGTAATATTTCGAAGGTAATGTCGGGTCATATTAAGGCTGGTATGTCCCAGGAGTTTTTGGAGTTCAGTATCTTCCATTCCGTTCTTGTACATAATGGAAGCGGTGGAGAAGCGGAGCTTATGGGAGGAGCGGTATTCTATGCCAAGTTCCTCACAGCATTTCCTTAAGCGGCGGTTAAAGGTTACTGTTGCCAGGGGCTGTCCATCTCTGATAAATATGTATTCACTGTCTGGATTCTGATGACGAATCTGTTCCAGTATTTCCCTGGCCTTAAAAGTAAGCGGCATCAAACGTTTCCCCTCATTGGCATGGCCTTTTATGTCTTCGATAATCTCATTCCTATTATTAATAAACCGGCGTATATATATAGTATTTCCCTTAACATCCTCCCATTTAATTGCCTTAACTTCGCTAACACGCAAAAGAAGAAAAAAATTTAATTTAATAGCCAAGGAATACAGGTCATTTCCTAGGTGGTTAATGATACGCAATCTCTCCTCCTCCGTATAAGGTCTTATAATATTTTCTTCTGACTTAAAGGCAAATTGTCTAAAATTGATATCTCTCAGACAATTGCGTTCTATGACCTCATTTTCTACAGCCAGATAAAGAGTTCCGTTCATGATGGACTTTAAGTCATTAAAGCGTTTGCGGGTAAGCTGTCGATCTCTGGTGATACTGCGAAAATAATGGATGTAGTTCTTCACGGTCAGATTGTTTAAAGGCACCTTGGTTATCTCATGATCTTTGAGTAAAGCGTTATATAAAAATCGGTTCTCCTTAACAGTCTTTTCCGTAACACTATCTTCAGTAGCCCGCCATTGCATCCAGGTTTCGAAGTATTCTTCCATGGTAGGGGCCTTGGTGTTGAAAAAATGCTCGTAGAGTTTTTCTATCAGGCCTATGTAATTAGTGCTGCTTATGGGCTTACGCTTTACAATCAGATATATTCTGCCATCGTCAGATCTAAGCTTGATTTTTGCAAGATTGCACACTTCTTTTACCCGATTTTCTTTTTGACTAAATTCCAGTATTGCCTGACATACTGCAGGAGTCAGCTTTCCATCAGGATATAGAATTTGCTTTTGCAGCTCTGAAACAGCGTCATCTAATTCAGTAAGAGGTACTGGCGGATTACTCGTCAGTATTCTTACAATTTCTTGGTTCTCATTTTTATATGGACTTACTGAACGACACATCCGCCGTCACCTCCTTTCTTGAAAATGTTTGTATTAAGCTACCCAAAAACTTAGTGGCAACAATTTGTAAATTAGCACTAATTTTTCAAGATACTTAATTATTTCTGACAGTTCCCTGAACTTTCACAGTAGTACTGGTTCGTGAGGAGATTTTCAGCGGTTGCTCCAGTCTGGTCTTATTTACCAGCAGTGGACCATTTCCAATAAACTCTCCTATTTGCAGTCCTCTTAAAAGCTTTTCCCAAGCACCGGCATTGTAAGGATCAAGCAATCTGGCAATAGATCTGCTTTCATTTCCTGAAGGTCTGAAATAAACTTGAAGAGCTGATTGCATTAATCGCTTCTGCTCAAAGCTTTCAAAACACATTGATAAAGATTGTGTTATCAGCATAAGGCTGGTATTAAATTTTCTCCCCTCCGACAAAAGCCGGGCAATTGTGCTCTGATTACTTAAAGAGAGATTTTGAAACTCATCAATACCTACGTACAGTTTTTCAAACCTTATACCATGTGAACTTGCCAGTCTCCAGATATAGGCCAGAATAATTTCTGCCACCGTCACCTGAGTTTTAAGGTCAAACTGAGATAAACGAATTATGTTGATTTTGTTTTTCTGAATGAAAAGGCTCCCATTAACAAATATATTATGCTCCATTACCTCTTCCAATTTATTTGCCACATCTGCGGCGGAATCTGTAGAATTGGACAGTAATGGTTCTCTTAAAGCTGAAATTCCCCTTTCCTCATATAAATGGTTAGTAAGTACATATTCAACCGCATTCTTCAATACCGATTTCTGTCTAAACCGTAATTGCAATGCCTGGGCCAATACATTTGTAACAGCTGAAACTGTATCTATAGAACTTTCGTTTTTTTGATCATCCAATTGTATAGGTGTAAATAATGGGCATGGGATACCAGAGTCATATGCTTTAATCTCATGGGTGGCTTCTATAAATTCCTTCCGAAATTCTTCCGGAATCTGGTCAGCATTCAAAGCATGATGCAGATCAATAGCAATAATGGTTCCACCAGCCTTAATGACTTCCAGAAACAGCCTTTCGGCAAGTACCGTTTTTCCTGTTCCTGATTTCCCTAAAATCAAGATATGTTCATTAAAGCTGTCTTCTGAATTAAAATAAACACTACTATTTCTTATTTCTCCGAGTTTTATCAAAATCCAACCTCCTCGATCCCACATAGTTGAAGCAAAGGGATATCCCCTGCCCGATTCAGCCTGTTCAACGGGAATTTAAGTACCCGAATTCGGACCATTTCTCCATAGACATTCCATGTTACAATCTTACGTGTATAGGAAGTACCATGGTCACAAACTAACATTCCCTCATCTTTTAGAGCCTGCTTTATCAGCACTCCTGACTGCATAGCCTGCATAGGCTTTGTAATCTCATCAAAAATAAGGTCAGGAATATAGAAAAAGTCCCGGTCAAATAAGAGATTTCCTTGCGGTCCTTGTTCGCAAATTTTTGATGTAGGATAGGCCCATGTATAATTATTACTTTCAACCCATTTATATAATAATGAAACAAAAGCCTCTGCTATTCCATCGCTATCCCGTGCATCTTCATCCTCTTGCCCCAACTGTTCACAAGTATTTAAATACTCCTCCAAAACTTTTTCAGAATCATCATAGATTTTAGTCATCTGAGGAAAAAGAAAATATGCAGCGCACTTTAACAATTTTTTTACAGAATTTTCTTCTTCCAATTTCTTAATGAAGTTTTGAACAATTTGATCCTGTTTAACATATGCATTAACTAAATTTTCTGCCCAGTTGTCATCTGAAACTCTAGGCATATCTCCCGTCAAATACAGGTGAAAGCAGTACTCTCTCCACTCTTCAGGTATTGTAAGTTGGAAGAAAATTAAAGGTATTGCATTACAGTTCTTCTCATCTATTCTCCCTGTCTGAGTTGCAGTAATTGCTATTTGCATCACTTTTTTGACTTGAGGAAGGTTCGTATAGTAGATGAAAACAAACTCCGAATTTGCCTTTGAAAGCATTTTCTTACACGACTTAGGGGTTGTATTCGCTGATACTATCTTGGGATTTGAAAAAGGAGATAGATACTGGATTACCTTTTCAGCTTCCCCAAAAGACGATATTACACATGCAATAGGCTTATTCATAGAATAGCCCAAATACTTTATGATAGGATAGTTAAGCCCCAACGAAAACAGTATATCCAGCGTTTTAGTTATACCTTCCATTTTTTATATCCTCCCATATTAATTTGCTTTCTGATGCGTATCCCCATCTTCCATCAACAATATACCAACCGTGAGCCAGTGGGATCATCACTTCATGGGATTCACTTAAAATAAAAGCCTCAAAATCACAGGCAATCTCGTTTTGCTTTTTTTGACTAATATAAAAAGAAATCCCGTTATACATCATTTTCTTTAATAATTTTCCTCTTCCATATTCCTCTGCCGATATTGGAATGTGATATATATATTCCCCTATCCGATAAGAAACCACATAAATTGGCTTCTCCATACAATCAGTATCTACAGGCTTATAAAGAGTAATCTTTGTTTCTGATTTTCGAAGATCGCATAATCGTTCTGATTTTATCGGTCCTTTAGGGGAGGAAATTTCAATCTTTAGTTCACCTCTGGCATCCCAATAAATGCTGGTAGTGCTTAACTCATTTCGCCTCCTGACTTCTTCTTTGTAGTCCAGCTTATTTTTGAAAGTCTCATAGTCCATCGTATTCATTATTCGCCGCTTTTCAATAGCATTGAAAGTCTCATGATCGTCCTTTAGAAGTGCTTTAAGAGTCCTTTGAGATACTACAGGATTGTTGCTATAATTTGCTTGGGCCGCCGGATAATAGGGATTATAATTATTATTTTCAGGTAACATCCTAGGTCCTTGTGTACCTCTATATTCAGAAAATATTTCAGCCATTAAATTTCTCACCTTTCTTTTTATAATTAAGTATTAGCAAACCAAAAAAGTTTCACAAGTAGCCTCTGTTAAGTATAGTTGTTTATGTAAAATTGTTATTAGTTTAAAATAATTTCCTCCTTAATATTTTTTTACATTTTTTTCTCCCTTAAAATCTAAATTTCTATGCATAGCTTTATTTCCCTCCTGCAATACTATTATTTCACATTTTCACTATATAAACAAAATAGGAAAATATATTGTTTTTTACTTTTATATATGATATTTTTATTGTATATCCCTATAAAACGGAGAATTACTATATGAATATTTCAGAATTCCAAAAACAAATTAATGAAGCACGAAATATCTTAATTTATAGTATGAATTTAAAATATCAATCTTCAGATTACCTTAATCAGAAAACAGAAAATAAAACAGAGGAAACTATTTGGGAAACTTTATTTGAAGATATGCATAAATCCTGTAATGTAATTCTAAACGACGGAGGACTTCAATTTTTCGGAGATACTTCTATAAAAAAAGAGAAGTATCCTAAACAGTCATTAATGTACCTGGACGGCCTTCAAGCATATAACCTTGTTTGGAATAATATGATTAACCATTAATGCCTTATTGCAACTTATGATAAACTAAACAGTATAATATTTCAAAATGTAGTTCTTGATTCATACGAAATAGCAAGGCACATTAATTATTTTGGTGTCAATTTTTCCTATAAAAAGGATTTTTTTAGAATAACTGTAAAAAATAGTAATTCATTTAACTTTAACGAAGATAAAGACTGTTGCCACCGTGGAGCTGCTGATATTGATCAAGCATCAAATGATGCCTATATCCTCATAGCTTTAATACACTCAAAAAAATACTTGATAGTCACCAAAACTATACAGATATTGCTAAACTAATAACACCATTAAAGTCGGGGAATAAAATTACAAATGTTGAAATAAGCCTCAGTAATCTGCCCCTATTACAACAGCTAAGGGGAAAAGGACCTGATTTAAAAAATATTTTCAAACTATACGATGGAAAACGAAAAATTACAAATGGTAACTTATTGAAATTTATCGAAAGTGTAGCATATATTAAAAAATCTCCCATAAATTTACCATCTTGGTCATATGCAGATTCCAACTACATGACCAATGCTGATAAATTATATTACAGATATAAATTAGAACAAACCTTTCATTTTGATTTTATCTATTGTCTTACACAAAATATTGCAAGATTAAATAATAATTTTAATCTTGCATTTAATGATGACTTTATTGAATTCGCAACAAGTAGTATTAATCTTCCTAATATATTCAGTCGACATTTATTAATTCAAATGGCATTTGAGTGTTGCACTGACTACCATCACTTTAAATCTTCTTTTTTATATAAACAGCTTTCCAAACCTGACGCCATAATGGATTACGATAGACGAACCCCCAAGAAAACAGACCCTTTTGAAACCTTTGGTCAATGGAAAACTTGTTATATAAATTTTATAAATTACATGGCAACACTAGTTTTTCCTATATATGAAAGCTACTTTTTTGTATCATTTTACGACCATTTTTCCAGACCCGAAAAATCAGTAGGTGAAAATATTCTTTATTTATATGAGACCCTAAGTGAATACCTCTCAAGAGATGTTATTTTTAACAGAATAAATGGAAATTTTTTAGTTGAAGAGTCAAAGAAAGTTTGCAATCAGAACATTAAAAAAGATAATTCAGAAGTAAACTCTGACCTTTTTATCTTTGCTGATTACATAAATTCTAAGAAAACCATGGATATGTTACAAGGAGATTCTCAAGATATTTTTCAAAGTGTTGTTCTAAGTGCATACAATCACTTGCCTGAACGAATGCCTATGTTATTAAACCAAGAATATTTAAATAATAATTTTGGACATTTAAATAAAAGTTTCATCAATGCTTGTATTACAGATTTATTGGATACTAATAATTAACCAAATATATTCTATTAAACTTATTTTGCAAAATGAATACCATTATTAAAGCCTAAAAATTATATATATTCATCTGTTAAAGAAGCTATAGCCTAATTTCAGACTATAGCTTTTCAATTACTATTTATGAATTATACTCAATCTTTTTCCAGCTTTCTCAGAATCAAACATTATGGTTCCTCCATATAAATCGGACGGTAAGATTTTTTTCTGCACCCTCTTCACTGAAATGCACACATTCAGAAAGCACATGGCTTCTATTATATTAACCTTATAAACGGCCTTATCCCTTGATTTCTCAATTTTCACCGCTACACCAAAATTAATTTTCCCGACCATTTATATAGAAATAATTCTCTCTTTCGAAACACTACAACCAAAGTAAGTGCCCATGTTTATTAAAAAAGTTGATTTCTCACCCGCACTTTTCCCAGATATGTTCCACCGTATATTTATATTTTTTATATAAATTGGGCATATATCAAAAGAAATACCCAAATCGGCTTTTTAAATCACACTTTGTCAAAAATCTGAATGCCTTCTAGAAAGCGAATCTTTATTGGGCCCACTGACATTACTATAATATCTATCTATTTCATATTACTTTTAAACACTATATACTAACATCGCTTCAACTTAAGTAATGTTTTGAATGAGCTGCCCAGTGGTATGCAGTACCGGTAATTATCTTTTTAATTATCGATCTTACAAGAATTTCAGGGTATTGGGGGTAGAAAATCCCCAAGGTTTTTTAATTTACAAAAATCAGGCTCAGATAATGTGCCATTCAACAAGACAGTTCAATTCAGTATAAATTGTTAAGCTGATCATGGAAATCCCAGGTAGACATTCCTCTTACAAAAAGAGAGAATTAATGCAACAGGTCTTTAACACTGTCCTTAAATAAGGGGTAGATGTCACAGACATTTTTTATGTTGTTGTCTGCAATGATTTAATGTAACTGTTCTTTAGCTATTGCCATAGAAAAAGTTCCCTTGTAAGTGGTAGACTATAACCAGCAGATTTAGGCAAATAAAATCCAGCAACTATTACGAATGCATCAATGAATGATATACTGTCATTCGGAGGTGAAGAAAGAATGGTTGATTGGATGAACTATTCAAAAATCCAAGAAAAAAAAAGAAAGGGCTTCAAGAAGAGCCAGGTAGCCCGCAAGCTAGGGATTAACCGTGAAACCGTAAGTGTGTAATGGGATATGGAGCCGAGTATGCTGCACGAGTCGAATCTGCTAAGATACGCACAAAGAAAGCTGATACATACAAAGATTTTGCGTTGAAATGTCTGCTCAAATATCCAGACATGTCAGCAGCACAGCTTTATGACTGGGTCAAGGAACGCACCTGTCTGGAAACACTGGATTTCCAGGAACGATGTTCCAGAGACTATGTGAAATCTATCCGAGAGGAATACGATAATAAAAAACCTGAAACATCAAGGCAATACGAAAATAAGTTAATCGGGCAGAAACGGGAGGAAAGAGATAAAAGAAAATCATTACTGGAACAGGAACAATTGCTACAACAGCTATTTCAGGATGATGAACTGGTGGCTCCATTCTTGGAACACATTCATCAGAAAAAACCACGCTATTCAGCTTGGAGTGATCAGAAAGCTGTTTGTAGACTGGAATAGTGAACTGCTTATCAAAGACTGAACTACTGTTCCGATAAGGAACTTTATTCTGCCGGAGATTTAAAATCCAGTATTATTTTTCTTTCCCAGTTGAAAGCTGAATCAAAAAACTTAGCAGCACTCCAATACACCGGAAATAAAGGACTTGAGCGTATATTAGCAGGCGATGGAACGGAGTGTTGTAAATGGATAATCTACAGGAAATCAGATCTTATGCCACAACGCTGGGACTGGTACATACAAAAAATGAACCGGATCCATAAATCCGACCTTTTGGTGATAGATGAGGTCGGTTGTCTTCAAATCACCACAATGGAAGGCCTAACCTTTAATTATAGAAGGTGACGACCTTCCCTTCAGATAAAAGAAAACCCGCGGAGTAATCCGCGGGGATAACACAAGCAAAAATACTGGAAAATAAATTCCATTTTTTGCTGGAAAGTACTTGCCGTTTTAATCCCTTCTGCAAATAAATTATAATCTAATTCATTCCCAGTAAGTTGAAGAGACACAAAATTTATTACACTACTGGTTTCGCCGACACACAATATATCTCCTTGTTTCTTACTAATGGCTTTTACATAAATATATTGTACGTAACTGAACTGGCAATATCATTTGAGATCATTTACATCTATAATGTGCCCCCTACTTAGTTTTATTGATTTTCCTCTAGAATTTCAAAGAATTGTTGTGTACGAATCCACGCAATACGGAATACAATCATTAAAGTATATTCACCATGTAAACCTTCTCGTTCTAAACATGTACTATACAGACGTTGCAAATTATATTTCCTATCGTTTGTCATAGTTGTACTTAAATCTGTTCTGAATTCGTTGTCATACCTCATTCTTAACAGTTTTGACATAAAAGTTCTATATTCAGAAACAAGAACAATCTGAGCAGCGTCTGCAACTTCTATAAGGTATCTTCTTTTAATTGCCTCTGCATCTTCACCAAACATTTTTTCAAATGCAGACTTGGTTTCATCTTTACTTAATTCTACTGCAATAAAATTTTTCACATTAATTGCTGGATATAAAACATCAAATCCAAATCCATTGTAAAATAAAATTTCTATTGCTTTTTGAAGAGTATTCCAGCGCATTTTATTGTAATTGAGTGGTATCATCTCTGGAATATGAGCCAGATACTGTTTATAAACATTGGAGCAGATAAAATTGCTTTCTAAAAATTCAACAAAATTCACATCATTATACTTTGATACACTAAAACTTCTTTCCACATTATTTTGTATTATTTGTTTAAATACACTATCACTATGATATTCACTTGCACTTACAACCCTTTTTCCCAATGAATTTGTTTTATCGCAAACTAAATAGCGATCTTCTATGATAGTGTTTAATGTTGCACTATCATTTTCAATATATGTATGATGTACCTCCTCAATAAATTCCCTAAAATAAGATTCATCTATATCTCCTATTTCTAGTCCATCTGTTGTAACGCGATCTTGAAATACTGTATCTAAACGTCCAGCAACAATATAAGCCTTTTTTCCATATCCCTGCATATTTAGATTTTTTATAATGTCCAACATGTAATCATCATTTGTAAGTATTCTTGTATGATATATTATTATTTCCGGTTTTCTTCTCTGAATAGCTTCTTGAACTCTATTAGTTACAATTTCTTTTAATCTAGCACTATCCTTTTGTCCCTGATTAATTCCAACACTATCTGTCATAATTATTTCTCGACCAAAAGATTTTAAGTTTTCAACATTAAAATAAAATTCTGCTGATTTTAATAAAGGCTCTAAACAATAAAAATCTTCTAATCTTTGCATACCTTTATTTCCAAAAATATGACTAACCAATTCCAATGTAGACGGGTCTTCACTATTTCCAGACAAGCAAAAGGTTTGCCCAATAGTGGTATCTACTTCATATTTTTTTTTGAATAAATCCAGATCATCCATCAGTTCTCTAAAAACTTCGTCTACTATTTTAATAAACAAACTTCCATTTTCTTCATACTGACCTACAATTTTGAATATATCATCACTGCCCATCGCAAGTCCATTTTTATTAAATTCAATAATTAATTGCTTTATTATATATGCTTCGTCTGTATCCGCATTTCTACTAATAGACTTACTATCACCATAAAACTCCATCATCCCAATCATCATCAATTTTTCAATTTCATTTGCAATGTCAACATTAATTTTCCTCTGACCTAAGCCAAACGTTTTATCATAATTCATTTCTAAGCGTTTTGATACCGCTAAAATTGCTGCCTTTCTAATACAATCTAAATTTTCTTCATCTTTTGATTTATTCTTTATTGATTCAATATATTCTTCAGCAGCTTCAATAATAAGCCCCTTTATGTTCTCTATTAACTCATCTCGGTTTTTTAACTCAACCTCTACACAAAAATTCTTATCATCAGAAATTTTATTTATCAAAGAATTAATATGATAGATAATAAAACAAGCTGTAGTCTCTTTAATACTAGTCAATGAAGGGACAAAATTTTTAAGTCCTTTCGCAGATAATATTACACCTAAAATAAATCTTGTTTTTCCTGCAGCTGTACATCCTACATTTAAAATCTCTAGTGGAGACAGACCCATAAGATCTCCTAGCACATCATTAATTGACTTTTGGTGTTTTTCAAACCATTCATCATATAAATCAGTATACATAATTTTCATAGCCAGTTCTATTGATCTATTTTGATACTTAATTACTCTTCCATTTCGCCCACACTTAATAGCATCTTCGTTTATACGATGCATTTTTTCCAATATTTCCATGCTATACTTTGCATCTAAGATATCCTCTATTTCATTAGATATATTTCTAGCTGCCAATAATGACATTATCTTTTCATTTCCTATTGTTGCCTTTTGCTGCTTACCTCCAATAGAATAAGAAATTTTGTAAGACCCACCATCAAGAATTAAATTAAGTTTCGTTTCCGCCATTATAGATTTTCTCCTTGTTCTCATAAGAATTTTTTGTTATGTTTATTCCCAATAATACCTTCTCATCCCCTTTTTGTCAAACATATTATGAATATTTATTTATATTTATTCTAGTAATTTTTTAGATTAAATGTTTATACTGCTTTTTCAAGAATAATTATTTTGTTTTATTCCCAAAACATTATTATTCTTGTATATTCTATATATGAAATAAAAAACATAAGAAGGCTCTGTTATAAGCCACTACCTTTCTTATGCTTCTACAAGAAGAATATTTTTCTATTCTTCTTGTTCTACAACAGAAATCATATCTGGTGACAACTAAGATTATATACTGTAGTCATTAGTAAAAAATTATTTATTAGTTATCTAAGCTTTCTCAGTGAATTTTTTTCTTATTTATAAAAAGCAGATTGCACATTTTAAAGCACAGTGCTATGATAATTTCACCGGCACCCATAATTATTATGATTATAAAAACTAAAGAAAAGCAACTAAAAAGAGTTTGTGATTTGGCGAAAATCAAAACCAGACCTGATGATGGACGAATGTATTTTATCATCAACAGAAAATCAATAAGTAGCAGTTCCTACGAAGGATTAATTGATAAGCTATATGATTATTTCTTTGGGGATAATGCTGCCACCATGGGCACATACTTTGAAACCTGGATGGAGTGGAGAGAGAATGAGACAAGTGTAAGTAAAAAAACAATCAAAGAAAACCGTTTTATGTGGACTTCTTTACTGAAGGATCAGGATATCACTTTGATTCCCTTAAAGGAACTGACAGCAAAGGATCTGATTATCTATTTTCGGAACATAACAAAAGGTCGGCAGATTACGAGAAAGCGCTTTAACGACCTAAAAAGTATTATGAATGGAATCCTATATCTTGCAGTAGAAAATGATATCATAGAACGAAACTGCCTTCGAGATATCAACTATAAGCAGTTCAGCTATAAAGCAGAAAATACTAAAATCACCCCATACACCGAGGAAGAACGTCTACAAATTATAAATCACTTGGGCAATGACTTTTATTCATTAGCAATAAAGCTAGATTTTTTTCTCATTCTGCGCATAGGCGAATTGAAAGGGTTAAGATGGGATGACATTTCAGGAGATTCCCTACATGTCCAGCGCTTTGTAGATGACAGAAATGAGATAATCGACGATATAAAAGGCCATGCTGGCGAAGGGAAGCGTTACATGCCATTAACACCAAAGGCTAAGGAAATACTTGTACAAATTCAGAGGTTGAATCCAGACAGCGAATATATTTTTATCCGCAACGGCCAGCCTCTGGCAACCGTAACCTTTAACCGCCGCTTAAAGAAATGCTGTGAGGAATTAGGCATAGAATACCGCTCCTCCCATAAACTCCGCTTTTCCACCGCCTCCATCATGTACAAGAACGGAATGGAAGACACCGAGCTCCAGAAGCTCCTGGGCCATACCAGCCTCAACATGACCCACCACTACCTCCGCAACATCACTTCCCAGGAAGAAACAGCATCAAAAATGAGGGCAATCCTGGATTAATCACCCTCAAAAATACAAAAAACGCCCACGCAAACAAGCGCAAACACCAAATACACAAAGCAAAAACCCCAGAAACCCTTATTTCATCAGGTTTCTGAGGCTTTAATTATAGAGGCGACAACCAGATTTGAACTGGTGATCAGGGTGTTGCAGACCCACGCCTTACCACTTGGCTATGTCGCCATATATAAAACAATTTTTCCAAATTCAGTGACCCCAACGAGATTCGAACTCGTGTTACCGCCGTGAAAGGGCGATGTCTTAAC
>NZ_JBKVXF010000007.1:0-184173 GCF_046972725.1 Lacrimispora sp.
AGAATTTTCAGGGTTTTACATACTGTTCAATCTTCTGTTTTCAAAGTGCTTTTTGCTGTTATCTTGTCGATCAGCAACTCATGTAGTATATCATGCAGCCGTTCGCTTGTCAACAACTTTTTTATTTTTTTCAATCGCTTGATTTGATTGCTGATGTGGAGTATTCCGCATCGGAACTATAATATAACATGTCCTAAAGATATTGTCAAGGGAATTTGTTCCATTTGTTCAAACAATTTTTATAAGATCGTTTTTCCCTCTATATATAGGGTACTAATATAGATTTTTCTGCATTTGGCTGGAAATGAAAAAATCTACAAACAGGGCTTTTACCACCTTTATTTGTAGATTTGTTTTAATTGCACATATGATAAATACAACTTTTTTCTTATTGGAACCCCTGGAGAACCCCTAAAACCATCAGATTTAAAAAATTATGACTGTATAAATAGGATAGCCACTTGCTGGCTTCGATCTGCTGAGAAAGCAGAAGTCCCCATGACGTACCGGAAAAGGCCGTGATAAGGATACAGGCCAGCCATACAAACACCAGTCCCTGAATTCCGCCCAGCAATGCACCTGCAATTTTGTTGATGCCCGAAAGAATGGGTAAACGTGATATAATATCCAGCCAGCCTGCAATCAGTTTTATAGCCACGTATACGACGGCAAATAAAACAATAAAACCTACAGAGTTTAATATCTTGTTTGCAAGGTAGCTCCCTATATAATCGGTAAATGCCTGTACCCCCAGCATCTGATATATTTCACTGTTATTATTTTCAATCAGGGCATTTTTCATTGTCTGAGGTAAATTCAGTTCTTCAATGACTGTCCGCTGGACAGATGGCACTTCGGATGAACCCTCACCGGAACCTTCTTCTTCCTGCAGTCCAATGGATTTTTTCATACTTTCTGAAATTGTCTGTTGAAGGCCGGTGTGTTCCTTTAAATAATCCGTTACAACCGGTAACGAGACACGGACAATGGCCAATGAAAGAACCAGCGCCAGCATAGACACAACCAACCGGATAAATCCTCTGTGATGACCGTATAAAATCATTCCTATAAGATAAACACCAACAATTACTGATAACCAGTTTTCCATATAAATCCTCGTCATAGTTCAGCACCAAATATTAACCTGGTAATGGCGGAGGCTACTCCGCTTTCATCATTGCTATCTGTAACGTAATCTGCTTCTGCACGTAATTCATCGCTTCCATTTTTCATAACAACGCCGACTCCTGCCATTCGGATCATGGTGAAATCATTTTCTCCGTCTCCTATCGCCATGGTCTGTTTCATATCTATTCCCAGATGGGCAGCCAGTCGGCGAATTGCTTCTCCTTTGGTTGCACCGGGGGCATTGATTTCCAGGTTGTTGGGCATGGAAGAGGTTACAAGAATATCATCTCTTTTTTTAAGTTCCGCTCTTAGTTTTTCCCGTTCTTCCATATCCGAAAAGAATAGATTGATTTTCTCTACGGGCTTATGAGACTTCTTTACATACTCTATGATGTTCGGGTAGATGTCCCTGGTCATTTTCACCATCTTTTGTAATTCCAAAGACAGGCCATAGTCAGATAGATTTTCAATAAAACGGGGCTCTGTGATTCCACGACGGTCGATATAAGGATCGTACATCACGTGGCGGGAGTCTAAAAACTCCAAAATCTCCAGAGCAAGTTCCCATGGCAGCATACAGGTATCCATTACTGTATCTTCTTTTATATCATATATGACAGCCCCGTTGGTAGTGATTGTGTAACGGACACCAGGAATGTTTATTACTTCTGATGGAATTCCATCTACGGCCCGGCCGGTGCAGGGAACAACCCAGATGCCGTTCTCAATACATCGGTACAGAGCCTGACGGTTCGCTTCGGATAGCTGCTTTCGGCTGTCCAGAAGGGTTCCGTCCAAGTCTAGTGCAATAAGTTTAATATTCAATTTTATACTCCGTTAATATATGAAATGTTCTTCTTTTAAGACCAGCAGGCCATCTTTATCGTATTTAGTAGAAAACAGGCCTTTAATCCGCTTTCCTATGGATGGCTTTTCTGCACGGTCTGCTGCTTCTTCTATCAGGCTTTCGGCATTCTCTCTGGTCAGCGGGATGCCATCTTCCTCCATGATTTCAATTCTTTCGTATAATGCGAGCATACTTTTTCCTGTAATGCTGCAATCAATTTCATTGGCATAACGGCAGGCGTATTGTGCAAACTCATCAAGATCCATCTCTTCATTGTGAGAAGAAGCTGCCGGTGCATATTCATTTCCAGGCTGATAAGAATCACTCTGCTGATAATTATTTATGGGCCGGAACGATTTTTCCTGCTGGTTTGCACGGTTTGACTGAAAGAATCTTTTCCTCTTAGGAGCTGCTTCTTTCCGGTTGGCATCATTCTGATTGTAACTGCCTTCCTGGTCATAGGCATTGTCCTGAAGGTAACTTTCTTCCTGAACGTAAGCATCGTCCTGACCATCATCCGCATATGATTCCTGCTGACTTAAGGCAGATTTTCCGTAGTCATTATATGCCTCTTCTCTTAAAAGCTGGTTTTTATAGGAAGGGGGTTCTTGCGGAGCAGGGTCTGCTTCCGCTTCTCCGCTTCCGATGCACTCGAATTTACTGGCAAGGACCGAATGCTCCTGGTGAAGCATCTCCATCTGCTTGGGATTGTCAATGAGAACAACAATCATTCCGCTGTTGTCACGCTCCATCAGCACATTCAGTTCATTCAGTGCGGCCGGAGTAAGATCTCCTGCTTCTTCAATCACAAGATCTTTTCCTGCCAGCTTGTCCGCGCATGACATTACTCCGCGCTTGGATAATTTGGAACCGGTGATTTTGGCAACCGGATTCTTTAATCCGTTTTCTTTATGAATCTGTTTTAATGCTTCGACTGCTATTTGAAGTCCTTTTTCAGGGGTTCTTGCTTCGATCATTAAGTGGTTGCGGACCGGAATCTCTTCCATATCATCTTCTTCCTCATAAAGATCTTCAAATTCCAGATCATTCTCCTGAATGAACCTTGAGGTTTGGTTGATACTTTCTTTAGATTCTGCTAAGGCTTCACTCCCGGTTGAATGCAGTTTGTATGGGATCTCAGGCTGGGAGGCATATTCTTGCATATCTTCGGCAGTTATGGCAGCCTGACGGGCAGCGTATTCCGGATTCTGGTAATTATCCGATGATTCATTCTTATAATCGGCGGAAGCAATGGTGTCGTCTGCGTAAGAGTTATCTTCCATATGATTATTCAAATAAGGATCATCGCCTAAATAGGCATTCTCTTGTATTTGCTCATCGTCTTCTGCATACATAGGGTGATCAACATGAGGTTTATCTTCCGCATAAGCAAAGGTATCCCCACGATCGCCTTCTCCTGCATAAGCTCCATCTTCTTCAGAGTCCGCAGCTTCTTCATAAACACGGTTACTTTCATAGCCATTCCCTGATGTATACTGGTTATTGGCTGCAAACTGATTTTCTTCTTCGTAGCTGTCATATTCATACTCCGGTTCATTATACCGGGCCATTGCGGATTCATCAAGACCAGGTGCTTCCGGTTCCTCTTCTTCGATTACAGGTTCTGAAAAGGACTCTGCCGTTTCTTCCTCTTCCGGAATATAGACTCCTCTGGGCCTCTTAATGGAAGTCATGGGGCGGCCCACTCTTCGAATATCTTCCAACACTCTCGTGTGTTCCATTCTGCTTTCTTCCTGCATCACGGGTTCATCGTATGAGATTTTAGACATCTCTCTTGCAAGGGTTTCCTGAACCTCAGCCACCTGCATGGAGGCTTCGATGTCGGAAGTCATGGGATTTGCCTGATACATCAGATCAGAATCCCCGGAAGCAGGTTCTTCATCATAATACTCTTCTTCCGGCTCTTCATCAAGCGGTCTTCCGGAACGGTATTCCTGCTCTACGGCACGCAGCTTTGCTTCGTATTTGTCCCGGTTCTCCACAAGATCCATCTGATAATTCGTAAGAGGGGCATACTGTATCTTTAGTTCCATCGCCTTGTCTACATATTTTCCGAGGCCAAACATAAGCATAATCCGGTCACAGGTTTCTACACAGCGGTCCGGCATGCCTGCAAGACTATATAATTCAGCCAGTTCATACAGCCATTTTTCATCAAGCTCTACACTTGTGTAGGACTCAAGGGAATGAATGAGCTGCTGGGCGGGTGCTCCTTTGGATTTTAATATCATATAGCGCAGAAGCTGCTGCCTGGGGTCCTCAGATGCCAGATCCCCAAACTCTTTATAATACGCTTCTGCTTCTTCGATATTTCCCTCTTTGATTGCCAGCTCCGCAAGTTTATACAGCAGCCGCTTTCCGATGGGGGCACGTTCAAACGCCTGAAGCAAGATATCCTTGGCTTCCTGATAATCTTCATTCTTTTCATATACCATGGCGACCATGGATAGCAGATTGGTGTTGCGGACTCTTCTCCAGTCTATTGTATCAGCAATCTTCATCGCCGTCTCATAGTCGTTTTTGCCAACCAGTTTTTTTATCTGTTCAACCTTTATATTAAACTCGTACTTATCCATTATTTTGCATCTCCTAACAAGGCAAATAGGTTACAGCTCGACCCTGCCTTCCAGGGCCCGTAACAATGTCACCTCATCTATGTACTCTAAGTCTCCTCCAACGGGAACTCCGCTGGCTATACGGGTAACTCTGATTCCTGTAGGTTTGATCAGCTTGCTGATATACATAGCTGTCGTCTCTCCTTCAAGGCTGGAATTGGTTGCTATAATCACCTCTTCCACGTCTCCCTGCAGTCTCTGCATCAGTTCCTTTAGCTTGATATCTCCCGGTCCGATTCCCAGCATAGGGGAAATGGCTCCATGAAGAACATGGTAAACGCCTTCAAACTTTCCGGTTTTTTCATATGCTGCTAAATCTCTTGTATCTTCCACAACCATGATTACCTTGTGATTGCGTTTTTCGCTTTTGCAAATAGGGCATCGTTCCTGATCTGTCAGGGTAAAGCATTCCTTGCAGTAATGTACATTGCGTTTTGCTTCTGTAATGGATGAAGCAAGGCCTGCCACTTGTTCTTCCGGCATATTAATAATGTGAAACGCCAGGCGCTGTGCGGATTTACTGCCAATGCCCGGAAGCTTTGACAGTTCTCCAATCAATTTGGTTATCTGACTGCTGAAATAATCCATAATTAGAACGGAAAGCCTCCGCCCAGGCCGCCAAGACCGCCGGTCAGCTTGGACATGGCAGCACTGCTTTCCTCTTCCATCTGGCGAAATGCCTCGTTGGTGGCAGCCATAATAAGGTCTTCCAGCATCTCGATATCATCAGGGTCCACTACTTCTTTGGACAATTTTACAGACGTAACTTCTTTTTTTCCGGAAACTGTAACAGAAACGGCTCCGCCGCCTGCTGTTGCTGTATATTCCTTTTCTTCCAGTTCCTTTGTTGTCTCTTCCATCTGGCGCTGCATCTTCTGCGCCTGCTTCATTAAATTGTTCATATTGCCAGGCATTGCGCCCGGAAAACCTCCACGTTTTGCCATGGTGTATATCCTCCTGATTTCCTGTTCTTTTTATTCTTCTATTGTGATATCCATTAAAATATTCGCTTTTAACTCTTCATCGCTGACGTATATGGTATCCAGCCTTTCGCCTCCGCCGCGGAGCCTTGTTTTAAATTCAATCGTCTTCTTGTAATGGTCTTCCACGTACCGCTCAATCTCTGAAATCGTAGTATCCCGGCTTCCGATCATGTAGTTGCTCTGATCTGAAAATACCACACACAGGCAGCTTTCGCCTGCAGGCTCTACTACGGTATCGCGAAAACTGGCCCGGATAGGACCGCCTAATTCCCGGATAATCTTCCCCCATTCACTGCGGATCAGATTCAAATCCTCCAGCTGTCCTTTTGGAAGAGTGACCCGTTCTGCCGGAGTAAGCTCCCCGGCCGGTGGTAAAGCTTCCTTGGGGGCCTCTTTTACAGCCACACCATTCTCCAGCTGCTTTTCAATGCTTTTGATGCGTTCAATCAGAGAATCCAGATTCTGTTCCATCTGCGGACGGGTAAGTTTTATAATAGCCACCTCGATAAGAACCCGCTTCTGGGATGCATAGCGGAGCTGATTGGACAGATCGGAGAACACCCGGATATAACGAAGAAGGGTCTCCTGGTCCACCCGGGCACTGTCTTCTTTTAGAACCGCCTGATTTTCTGTTGACATATCAAGCAGCGTGTCTCCCTCATCAACAGATTTTAAAATCAGAAGATTTCTTAAATACCAGATAAAATCAACAACAAACTGCCCCAGCTCCCTGCCCTGTATCACCAGTTCTTCCAGACAGGTGATGCAATCCTTCGTCCGGTTCTCTGTAACCGCACGGAAAAGTTTTCCGTATACGGTTATATCCACTGCTCCCAGCACATCAAGTACATTATCATAGGTAAGTACTTCTCCGTAATGAAAGGCAATGCACTGATCCAGAAGACTGAGGGCATCCCGAAGTGCGCCGTCTGCAGCTTTTGCAATATAAGTAATGGCTCTGTCTTCTACCTGAATGTGCTCTGCCGCTGTAAGGCCTTTTAAATGATCCGCAATGGTATCTACTGTAATACGCTTAAAATCATATCTCTGGCACCGTGACAAAACCGTCACCGGAATCTTCTGGACTTCCGTAGTCGCCAGGATGAATATGACATAGGACGGAGGCTCTTCCAGAGTCTTTAACAGTGCATTAAATGCTCCTGTAGAAAGCATATGAACCTCGTCAATGATATAAACCCGGTATTTTCCTTCTGTAGGGGGATACTGGACCTGATCTCTGATATCCCTGATGTTCTCCACGCCGTTATTGGACGCTGCATCGATCTCGACCACATTTAAGGAAGCCCCGGCTGTGATGCCTTTACAGGTCCCGCATTCCCCGCATGGACTGCCGTCTTCAGGGTGCTCACAGTTGACCGCTTTGGCAAATATCTTTGCTATACTGGTCTTACCGGTTCCTCTGGTTCCGCAAAACAGATATGCATGCCCGATACGTCCGGATACTATCTGGTTTTTTAATGTTTGTACGATATGGTCCTGTCCTTTTACATCTGAAAAGGAGGAAGGACGCCATTTCCGATACAATGCCGTATATGACATGCTTATAAACTCCTTATTCGTCCCCGAAACTGATTCCTATCATCTTGGCTTCCCTGACGATGGAGCTCCGGGGATCGACTGTTTTTAATTTGCCGGCAATATCGGCAAGCGGCATCTTCACAATTTCATTGTTCTTAACCACTACCATATTTCCATAATCTTTGTTCTTTATGAGCATGGCGGCTTCTGCACCGAGCCGGGTAGATAAGACCCGGTCATAAGGACAGGGATCTCCGCCTCTTTGCATATGGCCCGGTACAGTGACCCGTACTTCCTGGCCTGTCCGTTCTGTGATCATGGCTCCTATCTCATATGCGATGGAAGGATAGATCGCTCCGCTCTTCTTTTTTTCTTTCAGCTCTTTTTTTGTAAGTAAGGCATCTTCTTTTGAAATTGCCCCTTCTGCCACAGCAATAATGGAAAACTTTTTGCCGTTCTTTGTTCTGGTTTTTAAGGCATTGATGACTATATCGAGATCGTAAGGGATCTCAGGAAGAAGTATGATATCCGCTCCTCCTGCAATGCCTGCATATAACGTGAGCCAACCGACCTTATGGCCCATTACTTCCACAATAAAAACCCTGCCATGGGAAGCGGCTGTCGTATGAATGCAGTCAATGGCATTGGTTGCTACATTGACAGCACTTTGGAAACCAAAGGTCATATCGGTTCCCCACAAATCATTATCAATTGTCTTTGGAAGAGAAACAACATTAAGTCCTTCCTCCCGAAGAAGATTGGCTGTCTTCTGGCTTCCATTGCCGCCTAAAACAACCAGACATTCTAATTTCAGCTTTCTATAGGTGTTCTTCATAGCTTCCACCTTATCAAGACCATTATTATCCGGGGTACGCATAAGCTTGAACGGCTGTCTGGAGGTGCCAAGAATGGTTCCGCCCTTTGTTAAGATTCCTGAAAATTCTTCCTGTTTCATTACGCGGTAATCTGAATAAATAAGGCCTTTATAGCCATCTTCAAATCCTATGATCTCTATGTCGTTTGAAATCCGGTACAGCGCTTTTGCCACGCCACGCATGGTAGCGTTTAAACTCTGACAGTCTCCCCCGCTTGTAAGCATTCCAATTCTCATCATGAAAGCGCACCTCATCTTTAATAGATTTGTCATTGAGAAATAGGTACTATTATACCCATTTTATTCTCAATTATAATACAAAGGGGAATGGCGGGCAAGGGGAAACTGCATGAAATAAGAAAAGTAAGAAAATATTAAAAATGGTATTCATGAATTGTAAAAAGACACCGCTAAACAGCTCTCTGCTTCCCGGTGTCCGATCATTATTATATTAAATCCGTGCGTCTCACTTTGAACCGCTATCACAGGCGTTACCCTGACAGTAAACTCAGTCCAGGCTCCCTCACGGCACACAGAATCATTCATTTAGTGCTGCTGCATTCCTGCCCTGACACGGTTCACGAAGTTCTGTTGCGTAAGACCCAAACGTCATCGCCACTTATCAGGGGCAGCCCTGCAATAGCCGGCCCTGGGTGAGACATCACCCCTGCTGGAGCGGATTGCAGGTACAGGGCACCGCTATCTCCCCGGCTGCACGGAAGCTTTATGACATGTTTTGGTTGAATCGCTGTTAAGTATACATGGAAATGCCCCGATTGTCAAGGATTTACGGGGTATTTGCCTCTTCCAGTTTCTGTTTTTTCTTTTCCCGTAATTCTTTGAAAAATTCTTTCATCATATGGGAACAGTCATCTCCTAAAACTCCGGTCTCTGTCTCCACCTGATGATTGAACCGGGACTCGTGCAGCATATCCAGAATGGATCCGGCACATCCGGCTTTCTGGTTCATGCAGCCAATGACTACTCTGGGTATTCTTGCCTGAACGATGGCTCCGGCACACATGGGGCACGGCTCCAGTGTCACATACATGGTGCAGCCTTCCAGCCTCCAGTCTCCAATTATTTTACAGGCTTTTTTTATGGCATTGATTTCTGCGTGGGAGAGGACATTTTTATCTATGGTTCGGCGGTTATAGCCGCGGGCGATAATTTTATTTTCATAAACAATGACACAGCCGATGGGGACTTCACCGATGGCGCTGGCTTTTTTCGCCTGAACAATGGCTGCACGCATATACTTTTCATCTGTGGTCATATTCGTTCCTCTTTGTTCTTTATTATGGTATAATGTCAGTATAACACGAAACAAAGGAATGGTGAAGGTATGAAACTCTGTGGACTTCAAAAGACCACCCTTCTGGATTATCCAGGCCACGTTGCTGCTACTATTTTTCTCGGCGGCTGCAACTTTAGGTGTCCCTTCTGCCATAACAGCGGGCTGATCGGAAATGATGCAAAACCGCTTTTTTCAGAGGAGGAAATACTTGGTTTCCTGCAAAAACGAAAGGGAATTTTAGAAGGAATCTGCGTTACCGGAGGAGAACCCACTCTTCAGGCAGATTTGGAAGCCTTTTTGAAAAAAGGGAAGGATCTGGGATATCTCATTAAGCTGGATACCAATGGCTATCGGCCGGAGGTGTTAAAAAAACTGGTTTCCCATAGACTGGTGGACTATGTGGCAATGGATATTAAAGCGGGAAGAAACAATTATGAAATGGCTTCCGGTTTTTCGGGAATGCGGATGAAGCAGGTGGAAAAAAGTGCTGAATTTTTAATGGAAGGGCATGTTCCATGGGAATTTCGGACCACAGTGGTCAAAGGAATTCACAGTGCTGAGGATTTTATGGATATCGGGAAATGGCTGAAAGGCCCATCTTCTTATTTTCTCCAGAACTACAAAGAATCGGAAGAGGTCTTATGTCCGGGATTTGAATCATTTTCCAAAAGTGAATTAGAGGAATTTCTCAGTATTGTAAAGCCATCGGTTCCAAATTCGGCACTCCGGGGAGTTGACCCATGAAAACATATGTAAATACAGACAGGGGGCTTTATCAGCCCCCTAATTTTATATCCGTATACCAAAAGCCAAATCTTCCGTCTTCCACCGGCTGCTCTTTTGACAGCACAAAGTTCGGGAAGCCGAACATGGATGCCATGTAGCGCTCATTGCTGTAATAATGGCCGGGAACTCCCAGCAAATAGCGAGGGGTTCCGTTTGGATTGAAAAGCTTTGCAAGGATTAAGTACCGATAATTATAATATCCGTGGAGAAGGAAACTGTTATTGCCGTAAACCCAGGTATCTCTTGGAAGAAGACCGATATCCTGTGGTTTAATGGTCAGAATCTCACAACCATCTTCATAGTCAAAAGCAAGTATCCTTGTATGTTCCCGTCTCAGTTTTTCCCACACAACCGTATGGGGATTTTCCTCCTGGTCTTCATTCTGACGAAGACGCTCTAATTCATCCGGATTTCCCAATTTTGGTGTCTCCATTTTGGTTTCCGTTGCCTCTTTAACCACTGCATCCGCCCGGTAGAGAAGGGTTTTTCCGGGGGCTGCCGGTTGTTCTTCCTCAGATAGCTTTCTGGCGGCTACCGCTTCTGCGCTTACCTGACCGGTTTTTTTGTCATGAATTTCATTTTCCTGAGTTTCATTTTCCTGAATTTCATTTTCCTGAATTTCATTTTCTTGAATTTCATTTTCCTGAGATTCATCTTCCTGAGTTTCACTGTTCAGGTGGTCCTTTTCCTGAATATCTGCTTTTTCTTCCTGTCCGGGTTTCTTCCACTCCTGGGACATGGGGCCTGTGGCGGAAGGAACCGGATCGGAACTGATGGGCCTGTTCATCTGAGGCACACCTGGAACAGGACCGGTAGAAGATGGCATTGGTGTCTGCCACCAGCCGGGTACCTGGCCGGGCGTAACCGTCCTTGATCCTGGTACCGGCCCTGTGTTAAAGGGTGGTACTCCCTGATCCCAGCCTGCGGTAGGACCGGTGATCGTAGGGCCTGGAACTTGTGATCCCGGGGCTGTTGGACCTGTCGTTGCCGGACGGACCCCTGGTATTGGTCCTCTCATGGCTGGATTGGTGATTGGGACAGGTCCTGTTGGAGTCGGACGGGTGATTTGCATCGGGCCTGTTATTGTCGGTACTGACTGTGGATTCGTTCCCCGCACAGGGCCTGTCATCCCAGGTGAAGTTGCAGGACGGGCACTTGTTGGGCCTGTGGTTCCTGTTGGTACCTGGGGCTGGGCGGCTGTTGGGCCTGTGGTTCCTGTTGGTACTGACGGCTGGGCGACTGTTGGGCCTGTGGCTCCCGTTGGCATTGACGGCTGCGCTGCCGTTGGACCGGTGGTTCCTGTTGATACTGACGGCCGGGCGGCTGTTGGACCTGTAGCTCCTGTTGGTATTGATGGCCGGGCTCCCGTTGGACCGGTGGCCCCTGGCATAACCGGTTGTGTTCCTGTTGGGCCTGTGGCTCCTGTTGGTACTGGCGGCCGGGCTCCCGTTGGGCCGGTGACTCCTGATAAAGAGACATCTAAAACCTCTTCCGTCTCTACCGTCTCTGTCTTCAAAGGTGTCTCCTCACGGTCCATTGTTAAGGTCTGGGTGGGAGATTCTTCTTTATCTTCTGTGGCTTCACTTGACTGCAAAGGAAATTCCTCTTCAATTTCACGGACAGCTTTTTTAATCTGCTCTTCTGATATTGCAGGCCGATCCGCATCCGGTTCGGATTGGGACGCTTTATTTAATTCAACTTCAGCTGCATGGGCAACAGCGTCTTCCCATATGGTCGTATAGGAACGCCATGTATTCTTTACGTCGTGGATGGTCAGTCCGAAGCACTGATCCACGGTAACGCCGGAATGCTCGATATCACTAGCTGATACCACAGTTCTGAATTCACCAGAACCACCTCGGATAAAAATATTTCCAAGATATATTTCCTGCTCTCCGGCTAATAAGTACACCCCAATATCATTGCCTCCCACATAAATCCGTTTGACACTTACCGTAATCTTGCACTGGATTCCTCTCGTCTCTATCTTGGCAAATCCGATGTTTTTTCCTTTGATTCCGCCTTCGTAGGCATAAATATATGAGATTAGTCTTCGATAGTTAGACATGCCACCACTCCTTTATAGTTATTTTATGCAAAGGGATATTTTTCCATGACAGAAATTGTTTAAAATTTCTTATAAAACAGGGAAATCCTGACTATCCCTTAGTTTGAAATAATTTGGAAATGCAGCGGCCTTGAACTAGCGGCAGAGGGAAATAGCCTTTTTATGCAAAATACCATTGCAACCATGGCATAAAAATGTTATCCTGTTGGAAGAATAAAATAAAAATTTTTTCCAATCAACGGAGGGATAAAGAAATGAAGCTTTATCGCGCAAAAGATTATTATGATATGAGCCGCAAAGCAGCCAACATTATTTCTGCACAGGTCATCATGAAACCAAACTGTGTTTTGGGACTGGCAACCGGGTCCACACCGGTTGGCATCTACAAGCAGCTGGTCGAATGGTACAATAAGGGAGATTTGGACTTTTCTCAGGTCAAAACGGCGAATCTTGACGAATATAAGGGGCTGGCCCGGGACAATGACCAGAGTTATTATCACTTTATGCATGAAAATCTGTTTCGCCATGTAAACATCAAAGAAATAAATACAAATATTCCCGATGGAACGGAACCCGACGCGCAAAAAGAAGCAGCCCGCTACGAAGAAGCCATACAAAACCTGGGCGGCATCGATTTACAGCTTCTCGGACTGGGTCACAACGGACACATCGGTTTCAATGAGCCTTCCGATATCTTTCCGAAGGATACACACATTGTTGACCTTCAGGAAAGCACCATCGAAGCCAATAAGCGTTTTTTTAAATCCATTGATGAGGTTCCCAGACAGGCATATACCATGGGCATCGGCACCATCATGAGAGCCAAAAAGATCTTACTGGTAGTAAGCGGAGGCGATAAAGCGGATATTCTGCAGAAGGCCATCAAAGGGCCGGTGACTCCTCGGGTTCCTGCTTCTATTTTACAGCTTCACCCGGATGTGATCATTGTTGCGGATGAAGCAGCTTTATCGAAATTCTGATTTTGCCTTTATTGACTTTTATATAGTAAAATGTTATGATGTTTAAAATTCTTTTGAAAAGGAGGTGAGACGATATGAAACCGGTCACAATGAAATCAACTTCATTATGGATGAATCTTAAGTTTATTACTGTAATTTTCTGTAACTATGGACAGTCCGTGTATAACTCTGCCCATTTTTACGAAAAAAGCAGCGTCTCACCTCAGATTTTGTCTGACATCCGGTAATTATTTTGATGTATGACTGAAATTCTGCCCGGCCGCTGTATGCCGGGATTTTTTGTGCTATTTTTTCGATATGAGGCGTTCTATACGGACGTAAAATCATACTTTCATCGATGATTTCGCACAAAATGGAGGAATTTCACTCATGAATCAGAAAAATAATATTCTTTCCGGTTATGGCTCTCTTCTAAAAGCCATACGTTCCACAATGTTCATGTGTACAAAACAAATATTTGACGGCGGATTTTTATTCGTTGCAGGCGGCTATTTCGTTCAGGCCGTCCAGTTTGTCATGCTTATATTTATCTGGAAGTCTCTGGAAAAGGGCGGCGCCCTGACCCAGGGGACCTCCTTGCACCAATTGATGACATACACCCTGATGGCAACCATATTTCACCAGGAGTTAAACATCATCTCTCCTGCCACTTCTTCTTTGTGGGAAGGCTCTGTCATCGGACGGTTTCTTCGGCCCGTACCGGTAGAAATAAGCTTTTTTGCAGAAACCATTGGGCGGTGGTGGATTCCAAATTTTATGTTCTTTGGTCTTCCATTGTGGCTTTTATCTCCGCTTCTTGGTATAGACCCCTGGCCGTCGTCAGTGTCAAATGGCATTCTGGCTTTTTTAAGCCTTATTCTGGCAGCGTCTCTCGGGTTTGCCATTGATTTGCTTTTTGCTTCTCTTGCCATACATTTAAAAAACGGGTGTTGGGCGGCTCTGGCGGTGCGGGAGGCCATATATGCACTTCTCTCAGGAGAGATGATCCCATTTTCTTTATTTCCCAAGGAAATCGGAACATTATTCTCCCTGCTGCCACTTGGTTCTATTGCCCACGGGCCCTTGACCATATACACGGGCTCTGCCGATAATCATCTGGCAATTTTGGGACTTCAGGTTTTTTGGAATCTGATTTTATGGGCTTCAGCCATTTATATTTTTCGAAAAAGCAAAGAAAGGATGGTCTCTTTTGGTGGATAATTTCAAAACTCTCTTCCGGCTGTTCCGGCAGTACGGAAAAATGGATCTATTGTGGTTTCTCCGTGACACACGGTACTTCTTTTTACAGCTTTTCTCTGACGTGGTAAGCGGCGGCTGCAACATAGCAGGTGTTTATCTTTTGTCTTCAAACTTTAAGAACTTTGCCGGTATGAGCCGGGAGGATATTCTGTTTATGATGGGCTACTCCGTTTTTATTGATGGAATTTTTATGATATTTTTTGTGGGAAATAATTCTGGAATGATCAGCCGTATCATCGGGCGGGGGCAGCTTGACCACGTAATGATCCAGCCGGTTCCCTTATGGACTGAGCTTTTGGCTCAGGGCTTCTGCCCATTTTCCGGCTCACCCATGTTTTTGCTGGGCGCAGGTCTTGCCTTTTACGGTGCTTCTATAACTTCCATGGTTATAAGCCCCCTATGGATCCTGCTGTTTCTTCTGTATGCGGTCTGCTCCTGCCTGCTGGTCATTTCGTTTCTCTATCTTATATCCTGCATGGCTTTTTACGCTCCGGCGGCTGCGGAGGAAATCTCTATGGTTGGAAGAGATATGTTCTCTTCCTTAAAAACCTATCCGCTGGGCAATATAAATCCTGCAGTCAAACGGATATTCCTTACCATACTTCCCATCGGGCTTTGTGCCTGGTTTCCGTCTTTTTTACTCCTGAAGGCTGGAAAGGAAGGCATGTCATCATTGAACCTGCTGCCGGCTCTTTTACTGCCTGCAGTAACCGCGGTTTTCTCATTTGCCGCTCTCACACTTTTTAAGAAAGGAATGAAATATTATGCAACCTATGGTTCTCCAAGATACTCCGGCTTTGGACATCGATAATGTAACAAAAAATTATACACAGTGGCAAAGAAGCGGAAAAGCAAAAGATATTATAAAAAACATGTTCCACCCGGATAAAAGGGTAGTGACCGCCCTGGACCAGGTATCCCTTACCATAAGCTCTGGTGAATTCGTGGCTTATGCAGGGGCAAACGGAGCAGGAAAAAGCACTACCATCAAAATTCTGTCAGGCATTCTTAAGCCTACGAAAGGAAGGGTCTCTGTGCTTGGAATGGATCCCCTTAAGGACCGGATTGCTCTTATGAGACGGGTGGGAATCTTATTTGGCCAGCGGACGGAGCTATGGTGGGACCATCCCGTCATTACGAGCTTTGAGTGGAAAAAGGAGGTCTGGAACATTCCTGATGAAGTCTATCAGAGAAACCTTCATATGGTTACCCGGTTGCTGGATCTTACTGATATTTTAAAAACATTTGCAAGAGAACTCAGCCTTGGCCAGCGAATGCGGGCAGATATTGCCATGCTTCTTTTACACGGCCCGGAACTTATTTTTCTTGATGAGCCCACGTTAGGTCTGGATGTGCTTGCCAAACAGCAAATGATACATTTTCTGAAAAAAATCAACAAAGAACAGGGAACGACTGTGGTCGTCACCAGCCATGACATGGACGATCTGGAAGAGATGGCTCAGAGGATCGTGCTGTTAAACAAAGGCAGGATTGCCTTTGACGGGAACTTTGATGAACTTCGGGATGTGCTGGGCGGCTTCTACCGGATCGAGATCACAACGTCCTCTCAGGACCCGCCGCTTTCTCTTCCGGGGATGAAACTGCTTCGTTCCGAAAACGGAATCCACGAGTATGAATTTGACCGGAAAGCCGTTCCTGTCCACCAGGTATTAGGAATTTTATCCGGTTTTCCACAAATTCGGGATGTGGAAGTTAAAAAAGCCCCTATTGAAGATGTTGTTGCAAATCTTTATTTGAGCTGGAAGGAAAAATAGAGGTTGGAATTTTAGAAATTATGGTGTAAAATGTTAGTAAAAATCAATTCATGGAGGAATCAATATGGCATATACTTTTACAAAAGATCTGGAGACAGGCAACCAATTAATTGATACGGAACACCGCCAGCTCATAGATGCAATCAACAACCTTCTAAATGCCTGCGCATCCGGTAAGGGTCGAAGCGAACTGGCGAACATCACCAAATTCCTTCAGGATTATACGGCTAAACACTTCAGCGATGAGGAGAAGCTTCAGATTCAGAGCAAGTACCCTGATTATGCAAATCATAAACGTTACCACGAGGATTTCAAAAAGGTGGTTGCAGGAATCTGCCAGAAGCTTGATAAAGATGGACCAACCGTGGCACTGGTAGGGGAAGTCAACAGCACCATTGCCGGGTGGCTCATCAACCATATTAAAAAGGAAGATGTAAAGGTGGCCAACCATTTAAAAGGCAAAGCTTAAGAGGCCTCAGAGAAAACAAAACATTACATGCTTAGAAAGAAGGTACATGATTATGAAAGATCCAAACTGTGCATACTGCATGAAGGGAGATCTGGTTGCAAAATTCGGCTATCCGGTCTGTGAAATGGAAACCGGTTTTCTATACTTATTTAAGGAGCAGAGCAAAAAAGGCAGAGTAATCCTTGCATATAAGGACCATGTAAGCGAAATGGTGGATATCAGTGATGAAGAACGGAATGCATTTTTTGCAGAAGTCTCCAAGGTTTCCAAGGCCGTTCATAAAGTATTTCATCCGGATAAGGTTAATTACGGCGCTTATGGAGATACCGGCTGCCACCTTCACATGCACATCGTTCCCAAATATAACGGAGGCGATGAATGGGGCGGTACCTTTGCCATGAATCCGGATAAGGTCTATCTTACGGATAAGGAATATGAGGAAATGGCTGCTGCCATCCGGGAAGCATTATAGGCAGCATATATTCCCCCGTCTGAAAGGAAGGATATCGTCATGTTAGAAGAAATCAGAATGCAGGCGCTTGAAGCTGCCAGAGAGCTATTCGATTCCGCCCGCTTAAAGGAAGGTAATCTAGTTGTCATCGGCTGCTCAACCAGTGAGATCTCAGATCATCGCATCGGCTCTCATTCCAGCGAAGAAATCGGCCAGGAAGTTTTCTCAGCCATTTATGAAGTATTTCATACCCAGGGAATCTATGTGGCTGCCCAGTGCTGCGAACACTTAAACCGCGCCCTGATTCTGGAACGGGAGGCGGCAGAGCGATATGGCTACGAGCCTGTCAACGTGGTTCCTCAGCGAAAGGCCGGAGGCTCCTTTGCGACAGCAGCCTATCATACTCTGTCTCAGCCGGTAGCTGTGGAATGGATAAAAGCCCATGCCGGAATCGATATCGGCGACACTTTAATCGGCATGCACCTGCGGGCCGTAGCTGTTCCTGTCCGTATCAAGACCCGGTATATCGGCTCTGCGCATGTAGTGGCCGCCCGGACCAGAGCTAAATTCATCGGGGGGATACGTGCCTGTTATGATGATTCTTTAGAGTAACGACTTTATTTATAAGCTATGTGAGATAAGATAAATTCAGGCATAAAAATAATCCTTGAAATGGTGCTTCAATCATTTCGAGGATTATTTTTTACCCTATTTTCAGAGTTGTTCAGATAAAAACTGCATCCATTCTAAGAGTTTTTGATGAATGGAATCTTTTTAACGATAGGACGTCTTGACCGCTTTTAACAGAACCCCCGGGTCCTTCACGTAAGGGGTGACGGGGCATATCTTTTTCTTCACTCCCATAAGGGAATAAACGGCTATCCTTGCGGCACGGACCGAATACTCTTCCGTAAATACCATGTCATCCGGAATCTCTACAAACTGGCTGACCATGGCAAAGTTCTCAGAACCTTCTGGGACCACCTTCGGCCGGTCCACCATTTTTCTTGGCTGAAACTGGGCATCAACGTACGGCATCATACATGGTATGACGTTGACCACATCTGCAAGAAGCTCCTCTTTTTTATCTTCCATATGAAGGTGATGGAGCAGCTCGGTAAGCATCTCCTCCCCGGTACAGTCTTTCATGGGCTTTTTTACGTAGTTGCCTGGCTGGTCCGTATAAAGACCGTACCCCCAGAAGATGGTCTGATCCATGGGCTGATTGATGAAGTGAGGCTGGGCAGCTACTACGATACTCATCAGCCAGTTGGAATCCTTAAAGGTCATAAGAGCACCGCTTCCCGGTACATTGCCGGAAAAGTTTTCGATGAGTTTTAAAAGCTTATTGCCCCGGCTGGTTACGGTAAAACTTTCCCAGTTTGTTTCATGGACATCACCAAAGAACGGATAAGGATTCCCCAGTCCCTGTTTCTTTGCTGCCACGCGGCTCCATAGTTCCCCGGATATGGGTCTTAGGGCAGGAGCCGGAGCAGGCGTATGAAGATCGCCAAGAGTTGCACTGTCGGTCATACATGCATTGGTCATGATGCAGATGTCTCCAGCCCCTAATTCTACCGTTCTTTCCACACCGTGATCCTTCAAATGAAGCACCTTTGCGACGATTCCGTCTCCATCGGCAAAATCAATATCTTTTACCGTACAGTTTTCCGCAAAAATAACCCCTTGTTTCCTCAAATACAGTTCCAGAGGACGAATCACACTGTCGTACTGATTGAGAGGGGTCCTTGTAACTCCTTCCAGAGTATCGATTCGTGAAAATTCCAAAATCATGCGGCGCATATAGCGTCGGAATTCAAAGAGGCTGCTCCACTTCTGAAAGGCAAAGGTTGTCTGCCACATATACCAGAAATTGGTTGTAAAGAAATGGGGCATATCGGCAAACCACTCTTCAATGGTCATATCATCAAGCTTTTCTTCCGCTGTGTTCATAAGCTTTAACAGGGCCATCCGCTCTTTCTGGGTAAATCCCATGCTTTTTACATCCAGAATCTTTCCGTCTTTATCGATCAGTCTGGCTTTTGCATGGGTCGGATGGGCATGGTCAAAATTAAGGATTTCTTCGGTCACGCTTCGTCCCGGATTCCCAATGGATGGAATAGAACGGAACAATTCCCAGAAGTTTTCGTATGTTTCTTCATTTAACATACGTCCTCCCCGGCACACAAATCCTTTTTCAGGAGTTCCGATTCCATCATTGCTTCCGCCTAAGATGTGCATACCTTCAAATATAGTGATCTGCTCACCGGCCATGCCGCAGTCTCTGATTAAGTATGCGGCGCCGGCCATGCTTCCAAGACCGCCTCCCACAAAATACGCCTTTTTGTTCTTCACATCCAGGCATTCACCATCTGCCGCTACAGGAACATCTTTCTTATTCTCTTTTTTTGTGCGGCAATAGTCATAGGTCTTTTTTGCGGCAATTCCTGCGGCTGCAGCGGCTGCTCCCCATGCAAGCATTTTTCCAATACCATTTTTTCTCCTCATAAGCAACACTCCATTCTCTAAAATAAACAACATGATAAGATTATATTATCATACTTCAAATGATCAGTCACCATACATAGCTTATCCGTTATTTATCTCTTAAATCTGTAAAAGAGTTGCTTAAAGCCGCAAATTGCTCCAGAGTCAACGTTTCCCCCCGTACTGACGGAGAAAGGCCCAGGCTTTCAATGGCTTCTATGATCTGTTCCCTGGAAAAATCAACTTCCGGAGAATTATTTAATCCATTCTGCAGGGTTTTTCTTCTCTGGTTAAAGGAGGCCCGGATCAGCCGGAACATAAGGTCCGGTTCTTTTACTTCTACCGGTGAGGTCTTATGCCTTGTGAGGCGGATCACCGCCGAACCCACCCCGGGACGGGGCATAAAGCAGTTGGGCGGAACGTTTGCCACGATGTAAGGCTCTGCATAATACTGAACCGCCAGGGACAAGGCTCCGTAATCCTTGGAGCCGGGTCCTACCTGCATCCGGTCTGCCACCTCCTTTTGTACCATGACAGTAATATTATCGATGGGAACCATGCCTTCAAACAGGCCCATGATAATGGGGGTAGTAATATAATAGGGAAGATTTGCCACCACCTTAATGGGGCGCCCTTCGTTGTATTCATTAATGATCTGATTCACATCAACCTTTAAAATATCACCGTGGATCACCGTTACATTGTCATAATCTGCAAGGGTCTCATTCAGAATAGGAATTAAGTTAGAATCAATCTCCACAGCAACCACATGGCGGGCGCTCTCAGCCAGATACTGGGTCATGGTTCCGATTCCCGGACCGATCTCCAGGACGCAGTCCTCTTTTGTTACCCCTGCTGCTGCAATGATTTTGTCCAGTACATGAGTATCGATTAAAAAATTCTGCCCGAACTTTTTCTGGAATGCAAATTCATACTTTTGAATAATCTCTATGGTTTTTTGGGGATTTCCCAGTGTCGGCATGCTTGTCCTCCATTTTCTCGTTCCTGTTACTTAAGCCTGTACAGCTTTCTGGCATTTTGACTGGTTATTTTAATAATCTCTTCTTCCGGAATCCCCTTGATGGCGCTGATTTCCTGCACCACATAAGGCAGGTTCAAGGAGGAGTTTCTCTTTCCCCGGTTGGGAACGGGCGCAAGGTAGGGGCAGTCGGTTTCTAATACCAGCTGTTCCATTGGCATGTACTCCACAACTTCTTTCAGCTTTTTGGCATTCTTAAAGGTAAGCACTCCGCCGATTCCAAGATAAAAGCCCATGTTTAAATATTCTCTGGCCATTTCTTTTCCATAGGAAAAGCAGTGGATAACGCCTCCGATCTCTTCTGACTTTTCGGCTTTCATAATATCCAGAGTGTCTTTTGCCGCATCACGGCTGTGAATGATCACCGGAAGCTTCTCTTCTCTTGCCAGGGACAGCTGACGGATAAACCAGGTCTTCTGAACCTCACGGTCCGGCTCTTCCCAGTGATAATCAAGACCGATTTCGCCGATTGCAACTATTTTTTCATGAGAGGACTGTATCTTCAGCCAGTTTAATTTCTCTTCGTTCAGTTCTAAGACTTCATTGGGGTGGACGCCGATGGCTCCATAGACCTTGGGGTATTGGTCCACCAGTTTCAAAGTATTTTCAGAGGTCTTTATGCTGGCTCCCACATTGGTGACTGCTTCGATTCCCTGTTGAAAAAGGGACGCAAGCAATTCCTCTCTGTCTTCATCAAAAGCCTCATCATCATAATGGGTATGTGTATCAAAAATCATGGATATCTCCTATAAAATCATTCAATCAGCAGTTTATATAACAAATAGAGGAAAAGGAGGTGCGCAGGATAAAATCCGTAGAAAAAATATTTCATGCTCCTTTCCCCTCTTTTTCCATTGTACATCCGAATGGGGACCAGCGCCAGAACTGCCGCACCAAAACAGGCAAGACTTTCCAAAACAGCAATGGCTCCCGCAAATATGGTCTGCATCTTTTTGTTTTCCCGGAAAATATAAAACATCAGGATCATTACGATTCCAATAATATTATAATCACATTTCAGAAAAACAGACGCACCGCATCCGGCAACGATGGCAAATGACTGCTTTAAAGGGTCGCCGTACGCTTTTTTATAAACGGAAAGGACCCAAAGTCCCAAAAACAGTGTAAAAAATACATTCTGGTATTCCGGGTGAAACCATTCTCCGTACATAGCCAGGTCAAAGGGTATCTCGGAAACCAGTGCAAATATAAGCAGTCTGGCACCGTACCGTTTTACATTTCTTGTATGAAGAAAACCTTCTACCAGCAGAAAGCAGAAGATGGGAAATGATATTCTTCCTACGGTACGAAGAACCAGATCCACAATCACCCACAGGCCGGCCTGGTCCATTCCCTGTTGCTTCAGTATTCCATTTTCAATAATAACTGCACCTATGTGATCAATGAACATGGTTACAATTGCGATAATCTTTAACGTACTGCCAGTGATTCCTTCTCTCCGGGCACTTATTGTCTTCTGCATGGGATTCTCCTTTTCAAAATGATAGGCCGGATTTATAAAATCCGGCCTATCATAATTTTCTATCTCATATCTTCTGATACTCCCTTACATCAGCAGATCTCTGCTCCTGCCGGCATTGGTTTTTCCGGAATCATAAGGGATAAGTTGCCTTCTGCATCTTCTGCACATAAAAGCATGCCTTCAGACATGACGCCAGCCAGTTTTGCTGGTTTTAAGTTTACCACAACCATCACCTTTTTGCCAACCATTTCTTCCGGAGAGTAATGAGCCTTGATTCCGCTGACAATCTGCTTCACCTGACTTCCGATCCGTACCTGGGAACAGAGAAGTTTTTTAGATTTCGGCACCGCTTCACAGGCAATGATCTCTCCTACCTGGAACTGCAGCTTTGCAAAGTCATCGTATTCGATCTCTGGTTTTGCTTCGATGTCAATAACGTCTGCTTCTGTATCACCAGCTTCACCGGCATCAGACGAGGAGGCTGCATTCATGGCCTCCACCTTTTCCAGCACTTCTTTCATATCCATACGTGCAAATAAAATCTCAGGCTTTTCCGTTACCTTGTTACCGGACGGATAACGGCCAAAGACATCCATCTCAGATAATTCTCTCTTTGTGGTGCAAAGCTGTGCAAGTATCTTCTTTGAAGTCTCCGGCATAAAGGATTCAAGAAGAGAAGCTCCGATGGTAATGGCTTCTGTCAGGTTATAAAGAACTGTTTCCAGCCGGGCCTTTTTCGCCTCATCCTTTGCAAGCGTCCAGGGAGCAGTTTCATCAATATACTTATTACTTCTTCTGAATATGTTAAAGATGGCTGTTATGGCATCTGCAACACGAAGCTTATCCATCCTTTCCTGAACCTTCTTCACTTCTTCCAGAACTACGGCTTTTAAATCATCGTCAAAGGAATCGGTATCCTTTCCGTCAGTAACCACACCTCCAAAGTATTTATTAGACATGGAAATAGTACGGTTTACAAGATTTCCAAGGATATTGGCAAGGTCGGAATTCATGCGTTCTACCATTAGCTCCCAGGAAATCACACCGTCATTTTCAAACGGCATTTCATGAAGAACAAAGTAACGAACGGCATCTACGCCGAAGAAATCTACGAGAGTATCTGCGTAGAGAACATTTCCTTTTGATTTGCTCATCTTCCCATCTCCCTGTAACAGCCACGGATGTCCAAACACCTGCTTAGGAAGGGGCACATCCAATGCCATAAGGAATATTGGCCAGTAAATGGTATGGAAGCGGATGATGTCCTTTCCGATCAGGTGTAAGTTGGCCGGCCAGTATGTTGCAAACTGGCTGGTGCTGTTCCCGTCACAGTCATAGCCGATTCCTGTAATATAATTTGTCAAAGCGTCAAGCCATACGTAGGTCACATGCTTTGGGTCAAAGTCTACAGGAATTCCCCAGGTAAAGGTGGTTCTGGAAACACAAAGATCCTGAAGACCCGGAAGAAGGAAGTTGTTCATCATCTCATTTTTCCTGGAGACCGGCTGTATAAACTCCGGATTTTCGTTGATGTGTCTGATGAGCCGGTCTGCATATTTGCTCATACGGAAGAAATAAGCCTCTTCCTTTGCCGGCTTTACTTCACGGCCGCAGTCCGGGCACTTTCCATCTACTAACTGGGATTCGGTGAAAAAGGATTCACAGGGCGTACAGTATAAGCCTTCATAATATCCTTTATAGATATCGCCCTGGTCGTAAAGCCTTTTAAAAATTTTCTGAACCTGCTTTTCATGGTCTTCATCGGTCGTCCGCATAAATTTATCATAAGAGGTATTCATTAAATCCCAAATTTTTCTGATTTCACCGGCTGCCTGATCGACAAATGCCTTTGGAGTCAGTCCTGCTGCTTCCGCCTTTTCTTCAATTTTCTGGCCATGTTCATCGGTTCCGGTCTGGAAAAATACGTCATAGCCCTCCGCTCTTTTAAAGCGGGCGATGGCATCCGCCAATACTGCCTCATAGGTGTTGCCGATATGAGGCTTTCCTGATGCATAGGCAATGGCGGTGGTAATATAATAAGGTTTTTTGTTTATATCTTTGCTCATGTTCCTTCCTCCTTGTTTCTAAAATGAGATGTGATTGGAAATTTATTTTATTTCCCGAAAAAAGAAACCCCGTCTTAAAAATCCTTTCGGAAATTTAAAGACGGGGAAATATCCCGTGTTACCACTTTAATTTATCCATACCTTACAGTATGGACCTTACCGGCTGCATCTGAGACCGGGAATTCTAAAAAATTCCATAAGTCTGCGTAAACAGTCTGACACGATAACGGGTGTAACCGTCGAAGTTTCAATGCATTGGTTATGTCAATTCAACTCCGCTGCTCCAAGGCCATATTGGGAAATCAGGTCATGCTTCCTTTTCAGCTTCCGGAAGTCTCTGCTCATGACCGTATATTTCTTACTCTTCTTTTCTCCGCATTCTCACATAGATCAATTGTTAGTAACCCTAGTGTAATGGTTTACGGAGGGTTTGTCAAGCGGGGAAACCTTCTTATGCCTTGTTTTGTCATGACTTTTTTGATTTCATCATATAAATATTAATAGTGAATTACGGAGGAATCTTATATGACAAACAAATTTTTTAAATTGAGCCGTAGAATTCTTTCCATTTTTCTATCGGTTGCCCTGCTAAGTGCATGTACGCCGCCCCCAGGCACTCCCGCCACTCCTTCAAGCGCAGGATACGAACGCTACCGGGCCGATGATTTAACCATGCAGAAGGAATTCAATCTGTTTACAGATGATTTATTCCGAAAAGAAATAAGCAACTCCGGAATCAGTTTTCATTTCAGCATTGCAGATCCTGCTTCCCGTGGATTTGATACCGTTCCCCTGACCCTGGGTGACTTTTCCCTGGATAAAATGAAGAATAACTCTAAGGATCTACTGGAGTTAAAAAAGAAGCTTACCCGGTTCAATCCCAGAAAGCTTACCAGTGATCAAAGACTTACCTATCAGATACTATACTCCTACATAGAAACAGAGCTTAAATCCGAAGGTCTGGAACTATATGCCCAGCCTTTAACCTCCACCATTGGAATCCAGGCACAGCTTCCGGTTCTGTTTGCTGAATATGCCTTTTACAGCCGGGATGACGTGGATCATTACTTATCACTGCTTTCCACCATTGATGATTATTATGCGCAGATCATGGAGTTTGAAAGGAAGAAATCTGAAGCCGGCCTTTTCATGTCCGATTCTGCTGCCGACAGTGTATTAAAATCCTGTGAGGCATATTTGATTCAGCCGGACCACAATTTTCTGGCGGAAACATTTAACAGCCGGATCGACGGACTTACCGACTTAACGGCAGAAGAAAAAGCCAGCTATAAAGAAAAGAACCTTAAGGTTCTTGAAGAACATTTTATTCCTGCTTATAAGAATCTGATAGAAGGGATTACCTCTCTGATGGGAACAGGTAAAAATGACAAGGGCCTGTACTGGTATCCGGATGGGAAAAAATATTTTGAATATCTGGTCCATTCCAATACGGGAACTTCCTACGATACCATTCCAAATCTAAAAAAGGCAATTGAAAAGCAGATGACCTCCGATATCAAGGCCCTGGGACAGATCACCAAAGATCACCCTCAGACCCTGGATCAGTTGGACACCTATACCTTCCGTTACACGAAGCCGGAAGATATCCTGGAATCTTTAAAAACCCAGATTACAACAGACTTTCCAGAGCTTCCTCCCTGTAACTATACGGTTAAATATGTACCTGCCGCACTGGAATCTTCCCTTAGTCCAGCCTTTTATCTGGTTCCCCCGCTGGACCGGTATGAAGAGAATACCATTTATATCAACGGCAATCCACGCTTTCAAAATGATGACCTTTATACCACGCTGGCCCATGAAGGTTATCCGGGGCATCTTTATCAGAATGTATACTTTTTAAGCAAAAAGCCAAGTGATTTAAGAAGTATTCTTTCATTCTCCAGCTATTCGGAAGGCTGGGCCACATATGTGGAATTCTATTCCTATACACTGGATAACGGACTGGACCCGGAACTTGGAAAACTGCTTGCCCACAATACTGCTGTAACTCTCGGCATCTATGCATATCTGGATATCTGCATCAACTATGAGGGCTGGGATAAGGAGCAGACTGCAAAATATCTTGGCACCTTTTATAATGTGGAGAATACGGATATTGCGGATTCCATTTACAATAGCCTGGTGGCAAATCCCACCAACTATATGGAATACTATGTAGGATATTTAGAAATTATGGAAATGCGCAACACCGCCCAGAAGATCTTAAAGGATAAGTTTAACTTAAAGGATTTTCATACATTTTTGCTTGATATCGGACCCGCACCCTTCTCTGTCATTCAGCCGGAATTCCGCAACTGGCTGGCAAAAGAACTCAGAAAGGGCTGAAAGGAAAAACAGGCAGGAGCATCGTACCATGGCTCCTGCCTGTTTTATATCACTTAACCGATCTTTTTATAATCTTTTACATATTCCAGATAATCATTATCGCCCTGCTTAATGGTATCGCTGGTATAATTCTTTCCGTTCACAAGCACCTTTAACTTATCCAGTTCAAAATTCTCAATAAAGGTATTGCCAACTGCTGTCAGCATGATCAAATCTCCGGTAGAACCTTTGACAGGAGCCTTTGACAAATTCAGGGTACCTGTCCCATCCTTGGACTCATAGTTCAGTACCTTGGTCCCTTCTTCCAGAACGCCGTATTCCACCAGCTTATCCACCAACGCTTCTGCGGTCAGCTTGTCTACTGCATCCATAGCCTGATTCAAACCGCTGCCATCCTCGTTCTGACTATATATAGAGATGATCTCCATGGGTTCCACATTGGGGTCCGGAACCTTATCACTCGCACCTCCGGTAGAAGTCTCTACCTGCGGACCAGGTGAGGTCATCTCCACCTTAGGCTGTGTTGGTGTACACGCTGCCAGGGACATCATCATTATAACGCTCATTAACATCACGATGAACTTTCTCATAATTGCGCATTGCCTCCTTAAATTCTCTTAAAGGCTCCGAAACCACTGATTTAAACTGTTCAGAGCTTTGATCAAAACTTCTATCTCATCCTTACCTAATGCTTTTACAATGCTCTCTATCATCTCCTGATGAAATTTCGCATGGTGTTCATAGGCTTGTATCCCTTTTTCTGAAAGGGAGATATATACGACTCGCCGGTCCTCTTTTCCTCTCTGGCGGGTCACATACCCTTTCTTCACAAGACTGTTCATGGCTATGGTCAATGTACCAACCGTAACAGACAGCTCCCTGGCAATGGTCGACATATTTTTAGGTTCTCCGATGCCTATCGCTTCTATTACATGCATATCATTATTAGTTATATCTTTAAATTCCTGGGTAATGATCGCCTGTTGTTCAATATCCATAACATCCCGAAACAGTCTCACCAATACTTCGTTAAGAGTTCCGTAAGTATCCACGTTTATCCCTTTCATATCTTTATGACAATAAAAGCTTCTTCGTAATTATACATGATTATGTATTTCTAGACAACCACTTGAATTCTTATGAAATTCTTAAAATCAAGACGAAATAATCCCTTTTATACCAAAAAACGGCTTAAAAAGACGCTGGCAGCAATTCCTGCTGCTGTGGCAGCCAAAGCACCGGTTAAAGTATACCTGGTTTTTCTGATTTTTACTGTCCCAAAGTATACGCTCAGACAGTAAAACAGGGTCTCCGTACAGCTCATGATAACAGAAGTCAGCATTCCAATATAAGAGTCTGTTCCAAATTTCTTAAAAATGTCAAGAACCAGCCCGGTGGCTGCTGAGTTGGATACCAGCCGAATTAAAATTACGGGAACCACTGGAGCAGGAAGGAATAAAAAAGAGGCAGGTTTTGTTAATAATTCTGCAAGAAAATCCAAAAATCCGGAAGCCCGGAGCACTCCTACCGCAGTCATTAAACCAATGAGCGTAGGCAAAATTCCGGCCACCGTTTTCATTCCATCTTTGGCACCATTTATGAAATCATCAAAGACCGGCCTTTTTGAAAGGATGCCAAACCCTACAATATAAAAGATAACAAGCGGAACCAACGCCTCTGACAGAAACATTAAAAATGTCATTTTTTCACCCATTTTTTCTTGATTATTACAGTCTATTCCAATTCTTTACTTTTCATTCAAACGGTTTCAAGGTAAACTATAAGAGAATGCAAAAGAAATGGAAGGAGCCAAGAACATGAGTGTATTATTTTTACAATACCCACCCTGCAGTACCTGCAAAAATGCAAAAAAATGGCTGGAGGCCCACCAGGTGTCCTACCAGGCAAGAGATATCAAAGAAGAAAATCCCACCGCTCCGGAACTTATGGAATGGATCAAAAAAAGCGGACTTCCCGTTAAAAAGTTTTTTAATACCAGCGGTATCCTCTATAAGGAAAAGCATCTAAAAGACATCTTACCCGGAATGAGCGAAAAAGAGCAGATCGACCTTCTGGCAACAGATGGAATGCTTGTGAAACGGCCTCTGGTCATCGGAGAGGACTTTGTACTTGTGGGATTTAAGGAAGAGGAATGGCATAAGAAATTAACTCTTTAGGGAGTCATAAAAAAACGGCCTGCATGAGCATTTGAAATGATTTTACCCCAAGCAGCCGGATCCTAAGTCTAACTGCCTGGGGAACTTCAAAACTTCTCCTGTTTGCCGTTTTATACAGTATTATGTGCTGTCAGGGAATGCCAATGTTATAAGTCATATGATGCCCCTGGCACCTGCTATCATCCATTCTGTCATATACGGATTCCATGATATGGGACCGGGCTTTTTCAGCGGAAACACCAAGAATTGTAACTGACACCAGTATACAAACCATTATTACGATTATAAAGGGCTTGTGCAAATAATAAACGATTCTGCGGCAATTGTTTAAACACTCCAGCTGCCTTCTGATAAGGAGCTTCGTATTACGGCGGCTTAATTCTTCCATGATTATCTGAAATTCTTCAGGCGGCGGAGAAGGCGGCTCAGGTGTTAATTCCGGGTGTTTCTGCATATAATCAAGAAGATAGGCTTCTAATTTTTCCCTGGAAACATCGTTTTCTTTTTTCCGTTTTAAAATGGAACATTTTTTAAAATTATTTCTTTCCTGCCCCACGTCTGCACCTCTTAAACACAAGTTATCCTTAAGTTCCCACACTCTTTGGGGTTGACTTTTTACCGTCAGCGTTTACTATTAATAGTATATCGAATTTGGGAGGCAATGCTTTATGAAAAAAATCATCTTAACCGGCGGCGGGACTGCCGGTCATGTTACCCCGAACCTTGCTCTGATTCCTTCTTTAAAAGAGCGGAATTACGCCATTCATTATATAGGTTCCTACCAGGGAATTGAGCGGAAATTAATAGAAGGAGCTGGAATTGCCTATATCGGCATCTCCTCAGGGAAATTCCGCCGGTACTTCGACTTTAAAAATTTTTCCGATCCCTTTCGTGTAATAAAAGGATATGGAGAAGCCTTAAAATTTATTAAAAAATATAAACCCGATGTAGTATTTTCAAAAGGTGGTTTTGTAGCTGTTCCTGTAGTATTGGCTGCCAGGCACTGCAAAGTACCTGTTATTATCCACGAATCCGATATGACTCCCGGACTGGCTAACAGGCTTTGTATTCCTTCGGCTGCCAAAGTATGCTGCAACTTCCCGGAGACCCTTTCCTATCTTCCAAAAGATAAAGCCGTTCTCACAGGTTCTCCCATTCGGAAAGAACTGTTAAAAGGAGATCGGTTAAAGGGAATAACCTATGCCCATCTGTCGGAAAACCGGCCGATAATTCTGATCATCGGTGGAAGCCTGGGGTCTGTAACCGTCAACAATGCGGTGAGAGCCATCCTTCCAAAGCTGCTAAAAAACTTCCAGATTATACATATCTGCGGGAAAGGCAATTTGGATGAAAGCCTGATCCATACAGAAGGATATGTACAATACGAATACGTTGACGAACCTTTAAAGCATCTGTTTGCCGCCGCTGATCTTATGATTTCCAGGGCCGGTGCCAACGCCATCTGTGAAATACTGGCCCTTCGAAAACCAAACATTCTAATACCGCTGTCTGCCGCTGCCAGCAGAGGAGACCAGATCCTAAATGCCAAATCCTTTGCAAGACAGGGATTCAGCTGTCTTTTGGAAGAAGAAAAGCTTACCGGAGATTCTCTGCTTCAGGCTGTCACTGAAACATTTAAAAACCGGAAAAGCTACATCTCCAATATGCAGCAAAGTGAGCAGCATAATGCCATTGATGCAATTATTGAAATGATAGAATCTCTTGCTCAGAAGTAATTCTATACATCAAAACTTGGACCCAGAATCTTCTTTAAGCAGACTCTTGTCCGGTAAATGCGGGAACGGCATACCGTTCCCGTGATCTTCAGCAGTTCACAAATCTCAGAAATCGTCAGCTGTTTTAAAAAATACAGAACAGCCACCTCTTTCCATTCTTCCCTCATGTTTGATATCTCCTCGGTTATCTTTAACAGAGCTTCCTCTTCAAGGATAACGTCAAGCGGGTCCGTAATGACATAGTTTGCCAGCAATGCAACCTCATTTGCCGCATCCTCCTCATTAAGGCTGACTTTTTCATAATGACCGTTTTTACGGAGACAATCGATAGATTTTCTCTTGAGTATCTTAATCAGCATGCCTTTTTTACGTGTATCTGTCCAGGTCAACGAATAATTCTCAAAATACGCAATAAAAGTTTCCTGTACTACATCGTCTAATTCCATGTCTGGTACATGGAGTGTCTTTGCGATCCGTCGGAGCAGTCCCTGGTACTCTCCGTAAATGGATTGCAGCAACATATTTTCATCTTCATGTATGCTCATTGATTATGCCCCTCTGATTACAGGGCGCTCCTTATAGCGGCTCCTGTCTGTGCTAAGTCTTCCGGACTTTCTTTGCCCGATACCCATGAAACCATAACAGGACCCCCCTCATAACGAGGAATCAAATGTACGTGAAAATGAAAAACTGTCTGGCCTGCCTCTTTTCCATTATTCTGCACCACGTTAAATCCGGCACAGCCTAATGATGTTTTCATGGCGCCTCCTATTTTAGCTGCTAAGGGAAGAACCTTTGATGCGGTTTCCCCATCAAGCTCACAGATATCTTTGTAATGCTCTTTTGGAAGAATCAGGGCATGCCCTTTGGATGCCGGTCCCAAATCCATAATTACGCGAAATGTATCATCTTCGTAGATGGTCTCAGCAGGTATTTCGCCATTTGCAATTTTGCAGAAAATACAATCATCTTTTCTCACACGCTCACCTCCTTCCAGTTTATTTATCCCCATATATCCACATTGGTACGCTTCTTTGGTTTCCGATACAGGATAAGCCCCATAAAAATTCCAATTACAAGCCCTGCAATGTGAGCAGCATTATCTACACCTGTGCTGGAAAAACCAAAATACAGGGAACACACGATTACCACAACGAGCTGACGGGTACTTAGATCTTCCAACCGCCCACGGTTGACCGCTACCGCATACAAAAGTCCGCCGATCACACCAAAGATTGCACCAGAGGCACCTGCAGAAACGATTGTGCGGTATTCTCCAATATTAATTATCATAGACAATATATTTGCCCCCACACCGCAAAGCAGATAAAAGAAGAAATATTTCACGTGACCCAGAGCTCTTTCCAGATTGTCTCCCAGAATAAACAAAATGAGCATATTATTCATAATATGATTAATCCCAAAATGCATAAAAATAGAAGTGAGTAACCGGAAATACTCACCGCCTTCCAAAACATACGGCGCATACATTGCACCATGAGAAACCATAAATTCTGTGTTTTCAGTGGAGCCTGTCGTTTCTAAATATAGAAAATAGATGACATTTACAGCAATAAAACAGAAATTGACATATGCTTTTTTTCGCCTGTCCCAGTCTTCCATCACAGTTCTCCTTCTAAAATAATATGCTTATTTTAGCACAAACCGGTATATTATGTAAATATAAACGCGAAATTTGCAATAAAAATTTCATCTCCCTTTTTTAAAGCCACCGTCTCATTTGTTTCCAGAATCCGGCCATTTACAGATGTTCCATTGGTAGAATTCAAATCACTGAGCTGATATTCACCGTCTGTACAGTCAATTCTTGCATGTATTCTGCTAATGGTTTCACTCTCTATGACATAATCCACCAGCCCCTCCTGCTTGCCTATCAGATATGGAACGTAAGTGATGGAAGCATCCGGTATGTCTGAAGCCACCGACCGCAGATAACGGACTTCTTTGCCTTCCGGCGTATCCGTTAGTAAAACCGTCTGCATATAGTCCGGCTCCGCTTCCGGACGTAAAGCCAGATCTTTATCTTTATTTTCTTTAAGCTCTTTATATTCCTTAACCTCTTTATATTCCTTAAATTGTCTATGTTCTTTCGTTTCTTCTATGTCATTTTCTTCACTGAACATCATCTGCCAGTCATACCGTTCTTCTGGCTGACTTTGCCTCGCCGGCTCTGGACTATTTTTGCTATAAATGAAAAAAACAGCAATAGAAGAAAGTATTCCTGCTGCGAAAAGGACATACCAGTACTCATAAAATCCGGGGAATCCAAAAAACAACCACAATGCGGCCGCAGTACCGGCTATGGGTAACAGAAAAGCAATTGCTGCTTTAGCCACAGGAAATCCATGATTGCCGGAATTTAAACTGTCAGAACAATCAATACCTTTTTTCTTATCCTCCTGCAACGACTGTAAGAAAGGGGAGTCAGAAGCCTCCTTTGGAGTTCTTTCTTTCATTGGATCTGGTCCTTGTATGTCTTTTTCCTGTATGTCTGCTGATTTTCTGCCAATAATCTTCACAAGGTCATATATTCCGTAGTTGTCTTTTAAGCTCTCCTGATACAATCCATAAGCCATGACTACACATTCTTTATCCTGATGATTCACCTTTCCAAGAAGATAGCGCAAAAGGCCGGTCATCTCTTCCGGAAATGAACCCTTTCTTCCGGGAACGAGACATAGATAAACGTTAAAATACTCCGGTTCCACATAGATATATTCCGGTTCCAGAATAATCTGATTCTCATTCAGCAGATAGGGTTCCAATCTGCCAAGAGTCTGCGCAATGCCTCCGATTATTTTTTTCAGTTCCTCTTCTCCAAGGCTGTGACACTCCAACAGCCGGCTTAACGGCTGCTTTGAAGTTATCTCATAGTAATAGGACCTATGGTTATCCACCTGATTGGTGCGGAATTTCATTAGTCCTTCGATTCCATTTGCTTCCATCATGTGAACTTCAAAACCGTCATAGCCGCTTTCATCCGGGTCTATGATCAGATAGTTATGCTTCATTTCCCGTCTGTATGTAATCTTCATGTTATTCCTCCTGATCGGTCAGAGTCATCATCCTCAAAAAATTCTCCGGGTCAAACACCTTTTGTTCCAGGGAAAGCTTCCAACGTCCGCCTGCTGCCGATGCGTTTACCCTATTACCGGTTAAAGGATTTCCGGTAGTTTTCAGCTCAAATCCATATCTCTTCCAGGAAAATGGGGTTCCCGCCCTTTTTTCTGCCCAGGCAACGGCTTCTTCAGGCATTTCCGATTCATTGTGGCGAAGTCTTTGCACCGCTTCCTGAAGCGCCATGGCACCAACCGTCTGGTCCCTGATACGGTACGCTGCCTGAATAGAAAGCAGCAGTGCCCATAATACAATGGCCATAACAAACGCTGCTTCCACAGTAAAACTCCCGGAAACTCTTCTCTTCATAAGATCACCATTCCAATCCATACAGGAACCAGAAACGGCAGAAAAGGAACTGATCCCTTTCTTATATCTTTTCCTCTTATCCGGCAGCAGAAATAGATCCCGCTGCAAATGAATCCGCTAAAAAACACTCCGTAAATAAACAGGCTCAGATTCATAAAAGAGCTTAAGAAAAGTCCGCTGACCGCAAAAAAGTAACCATCTCCTGTACCGATAGCCCCATTGGTTATCCGGCTTAAAAACACAATTAAAATCCCTATCAAACAGCTTAATATCCGGTCATAGGAAATCTGTCCGTTTGCAAAACATAGAATTCCTCCTGCAATTGCAGCCGTTATGAACAGCCACACATGTATGGTCTTACTTTTCCAGTCCTGTAACGCTGCAAGAAAAAGAAAAATTCCGAATATTATCTTGGTTATACCTTCCGGCATGGCTTCACCTCCTAATGGGAACAATAAGAACAAGGTCCCAGATGTCTTACTTCCGATATGGTAACTGCTGAAACGTAAGATATGATAGAAGAACAGTTTTTATCCGTATGATATCGTTCCCCTGACGGCATAACGTAAACAGCACTGTCTTTTGCGGCTGTTTTTCCGCATCTGCTGCAGGGCTTATACTTCCCACCAGACAGATTACGCAGTTTTTCTACCCCGGCCAGTGTGGTCTGCTGCAAATGATTATATAGATAATGGCAGGTCCTTGACCGGTGATATCTTACACTTCCCTTTCCCACATAGACAATTTCCTCCGCTTCTCCATTCCTTATGCCCTTTCCGCCTTCCTTGCCAACCCATGCTCTGCGGCAGGATCTGGCCGTCATTGGAACACTTTGTAATCCAAAAGCGGAAAAAGGAAGTTTGACCCGGTAATTCATGATTAAATCAATGGTCTCCCCGTCCTGCAATACCGAGGACCTGTCAAAGGTAATATTCTCAACTCTTTTTAAGTCCACCTGGCCTTCTATCTTTTTTCTGACATAAAGCAGAATTCCCTGCTCCGTAAAACCGTTTAATAAAGATTCTGATAATCCATTTATTTTCCCTGCATCGATTTTTTCTCCCTGCTTTATCTGGTCCAGCACATAGGCGTACTGGCTCATCTCTTCTCCGGCGGACTCCAAAGCCGTCTGAATTTTTCTGCCCTGGTTCATAATCTCCATTGGCATCATTAACAGCACCATAAGAAATAAAAACAGGGGAAGTACCATGGCAGCTTCAACGGTCAAACTTGCTTTTGGCTGGGAACAAAAGGCAGATGATAATACCCTTTTTGCAAACAATCTGTTTATTTTTATGGGGATTTGTACCTGGAGAGTAACCGTTTTTTTGTTATATATTTTCTCAGATTCTTTGAAAAAGGGCATGATCATCTGCCTCCTTTCTTTAATAAGCCTTTTCCGTTCGGACCTCCATGGGATAAAAAGGAGCTATGCCACTGAAAAACAAATGCTTCGATTGTACATTTCCCCTTATTTCAGCCTGGTAAATACAGGTTTCCATACGAAAATCCGCTTGTTTTCTGCATATGTTCCATTGAATGACATCCATCAGACGATAGTTCTGAAGCTGCTGTTTTCCAAGAAACAGAAGCAGTTTTAAATATCCGGTATAATCGATTCCCTTATCCCCTTCCTTTCCTCCGCGGGCAGTTTCACTGCCTTCAAACTCCAGAAGGTTTGACAATGTCAAATTCCAGGTTTCCTTGGTCTTTAAAAAAACCACCTTTTTCCCTTCTAAAAGCATCCTCACATCTACAATGGATTCTCCCAATGCCCATACGCCCATAATGAAAAATGCCACAACTCCTGTCAGCGGAGCAACTCCTGCAGCACCTGTAATCAGGGCTGCCAAGGCTTTGGCTTCTTCCCTCTTCTGACTGTCAGACAGGATATGAATCAGATTCATCCCTTCTCTGATTCCTACAATATCCGTAATTACCTGTTTTAAATTATTCTCATCAGATTTTTTCCCAGACACCATGTACTCCATCTCATACTTAACATCTTTTTCTTCGTCTGACAAAAAACTGGTCAAAAAGCGGCTGCAATATTCTTCAAAGACAACCCGGTCCAACAGGCTTGCCGTTACTTTTCCATCCCCAGTCATGGACGCAGAAGGGAACGAATCTCCGCTTATCACTCCTTTTGATACCTCACTTCCTTCCGGCAGCACCAGAGTTAAAAGCCCCTTTTTTACAAAGTCCTCCACGCGTTCCAAGGTCTTTTGCTTTTCCGTGTCCTTGACTCCATTGGAACAGGACAATACAGGGATTTTGATTCTATTCCAGATATTCTCCACCGATCCCCATAATTCAGCGTAGTCCGGTTCATCCTCTTCATCATCGCTGTCGCCACCATCCCATTGATTAATAATCTCTTCCACTTCACCGGCCCGCTCTTTTGCCTGTTTGAGGAGCGGTTTTAACGGATCAAGCTTACCCGGAATCCCTTCAATTTCTCTTCTTCGTGCACCGTCCTGGTTTACATAAGATTCATAACTTCCGGTATCTTCATAGAGGTCCTGATACACCTCCGGACTGATATCATTTTTTAACGCCTCTTTCGTTTTATTGGTTTTATTCAGGCTTGTCTTTAACTGATCTGCCAGTCTGCCATAGGTCTTTACAAGATATGGGATCCGTTCCATTTCTTTCTCAAGTTTTCCGGCTTCTTCCTTGAATCCGCTTCCATCATAAGTTTCCAGCCGTTCTCCGGCTTTTTGCCAGTGAACTTTTTGCTTTTTCAAAGAGTCATTAATGTCCTCCAATGCCCGTTCCAGCCGGACTGCCTCTCTGGTGTGTCCGGAAAAGGACTCTGTCAGCTTTCCGACCGAGGAGGCTTCCTTTAAATTCTTAAGTAAGTCTGCTGCCCCTTTCGCATCAGGTATGTCCTGGAATATCCCAAATTTCATATAATCAAGGATCTCCTGATTCAAATGCTCTCCCCCGTCATCCGTAATGAAGACCTTTTGTATGGCATCTGCGGATTCCACCTCCATGGAATACCAGCCGGAGGTATCCATATAGGGTCCCATATATTCCTTCCAGACTGTTTGAAGTTCTTCTGTATCCCCTGATTCCAGAAGAAACAGCCGGTATTGGTTCCATACCTCCCTGTGATACTCACTGAAAACAGAATCCATGGCAGAATCGGCTGCCAGCTTTAAATAGCACCTGGCGCCAGCCGTCCGTGCGGACTCAATAAGTCCGCACATAAGACTGAAGATGCATAACAGCGCCAAGCTCAAAAATACTGTTATCTGTCCGCTTTTTCGCATCAGTACACCTCTTTCGACTGATTATCAATCTGTTTAAAAATAAGTTCAAGAAGTGCATTAATCCTGTCTTTAAAAATAATGACAAGACCAATCAAAACCACCAGAATCAAAACCACCTCAATGACTCCCACGCCATCTTCTTCTTTCATAAAATCCATAATCTGTGTCTTTAAAAATGTTCCCATTGTCTCACCTCCTTTCTAATAAAATGACAGAAATGCAGGAACTACGATCATGATCATAACCACGAAAAGCATGAAAAGAAGGGGAAGCAAAAGCTTGGTTCCTGCCTCTTCTCCCAGCTTTTTAGCCAGGTTTTTTCTTTGCTCAAAGGCAGATACCATCTCAAGCTCTAACGCCTGACGCAGCTGCCGGCTCCCATTTTTCTGGCTCTGTTCCAGAAGCGTGCAAAGCTTTAAATAAGGCTGTAGGCCGCACCTTCGTCCAAACTCACCAAAGGCTCTCCCTTCTGATACTCCGCTTTCAAGCTGAAACACTGTTTTTAACATCTCCTCATAAGCAGGACGAACCTCTCTTTTTCCTTCCTTTATTCCTGCTTCATAGCCTGCTGCAATCCGCTCGAACGCCCCTCTTACGGTAAGCCCTGCGCCAATATAGACCACCAGCTTTGAAACCACCTCCGAATAGTCAAACAGAAGCTGCTGCTCCCGTTTCTTTGCACGATTTTGCTTATCCATTCCTTTTTTTATGTGAAGAAGAGCTGCCATGAACAGACCCAGCACAGGAAACAGCCGGTAGCTGTTGTCTTTGGGCAGATAGTAGTTCAGTTTTTTTCCGTAATAAACAGAAGGGAGTTTCAGATAATCCTCTGTCTGCTGCTTTAAATCTTCCTCACCTGCCCATGTCAAAAACTCATCTGCAGCTTTCTCCTCCGGTGTCATGACCGGAGGGTAAACGGTTACATGGAACTCATAAGTATGTTCGTGCCTTCCGACACGGGCACGGGCACGGAGTACCGCCGGCTCTCCTTGCTCCTTTGTCCTTTCATTATGTACATTTCCAAGGGAATCCACCAGTTCCGGATTGTCCGACTCCCATCTAAGCTTGACTCCGTAATCGTCAAGACCGCTTTTTAAACTTAAATTGCTGTGGATTTCTGCTAAAGACTTATTTTCTCCCAGTATCTCTTTTTCCAGACGGTTCTCAAGCCGGTCAAATAATTCCGTTGCTTCTCTCTCTGAATAGCGGCGTTCACTGACGGGAATTCTTACCGGTACTTTCCTGTGCTCTTCCTCTTTATCAAGACCTGATACCTCAATCTCATAGGTTATTTCTCCCTGGCCCGGGCCGGCCCTTTTTAAGCCGCCTCCATCTGATATGGTTCCTCCATTCCGTCCGGAAGCAATGGCCATAAAAGCATAAAGACCGATTCCCGCTGCTACACAGACTGCCTGCTGCCTGGTAAAGAACACCTTCCAGCCCTTTCCACGTTTCTTCCACATGGCTCCTCCTTAAATTTCGATGTTCATAATCCGCTTAGCTATGAAAAATGCTATGAGATAAAAAGCCAGGCAGACGGTCATTAAAATCCTTCCGATTCCCGTTGTATACATAATGTCAAAAAATCCGGGAGAGGTTATATCAATGTAAAAGACAATAAAGAAAGGAATCATGTTCATGATCTTCTGCTCAAACTGCTTGGCCGCTGTCATTGTCAGAATCTCCTGTCTGACCATAACCTTATCACGGATTACATTCGCCGTATGACTGATAATGGATACCAGTTCCCCGCCGCTTCTTTTTGCGGCAGAGAAAACTTCTGCAAAATTCTTCACATCTTCAAGTCCGCTTCGTACCGCAAATTCTGAAAGGGCCTGTTCCACAGAACGGTTGATCTTTATCTGATTCTCAATGTGTTTAAATTCTCTTGTGATAAGCCCCTGTTCTCCATAGAGTAAAACCAGTTCCCTTACGGAAGAGGAAAATGCATTCTCAACCGAATACCCGGCACTTAAAAAGGAGGATAACAGTAAGATCCCTTCCTTAAATTCAAGGTTTAACTGCTGCAGCCTTTTCTCTTTTTGTTCTTTTCTTTTTATGACAGGGTAAATGTATCCGAACGGAAGAAGTAATAAAAATATTATGAAACTGCGGTAAAAAACATAGGCGAACAGCCCTGAAAGAATCAGGCCCTGGCTTCCATACATGCACCATTCCATTGGTGCCAGAACGTATTTATCATAATTCAATGCCTGCGGCTTTAAGTTTTTCGGTGTTTTCCATGTTTCCCACCTTTTTAAGACTTCCCCGCACCGCTTTGCTGCTGTCCCGTTTTTCATAATCTTCTTCAAACCGGTACAACGGGTTAAGTCTGATTTCACCATTTTCATAACCAGCTACCTCCACAATGGATAAAACCCTTCTGCTTTTGTCCCTTAATCTTCCAAGATGAATCAAAATATCAATGGCGGCCGCAACCTGGCTTCTTACTGCCGCAAGGGGAATATCAGCCCCCATAAGGACCATCGTCTCAAGCCTGGAGAGCATATCTTTGGGACTGTTGCCATGGCCGGTGCTGAGACTGCCGTCATGACCCGTGTTCATGGCAGATATCATATCAAGGGCTTCTTTTCCCCTGACTTCTCCGACGATAATTCTGTCCGGGTTCATTCTAAGAGAGGCTTTAATTAAATCTCCTATGGTAATCTCTCCTTCTCCCTCCCCATTGGCTCCTCTGGTCTCAAGCCTTACCAGATTTTTGATCTGAGTGATTTTAAGCTCCGCAGAATCTTCAATGGTCACAATTCTCTCATCTTTTGGAATATAAGCGGACAGCGCATTTAAAAACGTACTTTTTCCCGAATTTGTCCCGCCGCATACAAAGATGTTATAACCGGATTCCACAATGGCTTTTAAAAAATGGGCGGCCTCCTCTGTAACGGCCCCAAGCCTTAAAAGCTTTTCCATGGTAATTGGCTTGGGAAATTTTCTTATGGTTACTGCAGGACCGTCTAAAGCAATGGGAGGAAGCACTACATGAACCCTGGATCCGTCCGGCAGTCTGGCATCAGCAATGGGTCTTGATACATTGACGGTGCGGTTTATCCGGCTTACGATCTGTTGAATGGTGTCTTCCAACTGTTCCTGACTGTCAAAGGTCCTGCCGCACCGTTCCACCTTCCCGCTTCTTTCTACAAATATCTGATGGGCCCCATTGACCATAATCTCCGTTATTTCCTTGTCATCCACCAGTTCCTGAAGGGCTCCCAGACGGCGGAAGGAATCAAACAGCCTGCTTCGAAATTCCATCTTCTCTTTCAGCGGCAGAAAGGTTTCCTGACCGTATTCCAGAATCCTCCGGTCTATAATGGCATACAGCTCCTCATCGGTGACCTGCTGCTGTTCATTTAATTCCTTGAATATCTCCTCCCGCATTCTTTTCCGCTTTTCCTCATCCATATGCGCTCCTCCTTATGGCTGCTTTCTTAAAAGCTGCCGCGTATAATCTCCAAGTTCTCCCCACAGAAGCTGCTCCAGATAAGAATCTCTCCGTCCGAAGCTGCTGTGATAAGGAAGCTTGATCTTCTGAATCCGCGCCTTAACAGATTCATGTCCGCAAGCAGATAGATATTCCTCAAACTCCTCCACCTTTGCGGCAGATATACAGTCTTCCTGCACCGGCATATAAATTTCATCGCAGACTTCAAGCACTTCCACAGCCTTCTTCCCAAACTGGCCAAGATCCAGAATGATGAACTCATACGCACTTTCTCTGGCAATGCGGCTCACCAGATCCGCCACGTCTTCAGCTGTTATCTGATTTAAGTCTTCCGGATAACGCACCGGAGGCACATAATCCAGTTCTCCCCAGGTATAGACAAGAGATCCCAGGCGGACCCAGTTATACTTTTCCTGACTGTAGTAGTAAAACAGATCGGATAAACCGCCTTTGTGCTCTTCACCGATCAGTCTTCCAAGCCCCGAGCAATCCTCAAAGTTCATATAAAGCACCTTTAGATCTCTGGATAAAAGCTGTCCCATGGTAAGGGAAAACGAAGTCTTTAAGCACCTGTTGACCGGAGAATAGACGCCTATGATCCGGCTGGTGCCGGAAATCATGGTACTGCCAGATTCCTCTGCACCGGCGCAGCAGCATTCCATTACCTCCCGCATTATGCTGTCTGCCGCCTGGTATTTGTAAATACTTTTATAGGGCTTCTCAACACAAGCCGGCTCTCCATCGGTTAAAAGGACTACCTGTACCGCACTTACTTTTGCGATCTCCTCCTGGGGAACAGATGCATGGACCATCAAAATTTCAATCTCATGAGCACCTCCGAAAATTATCAGCTTTTCAAGCGTTGTAAATGCCATTACATGAAAAGGAACATATTTCTTCTGGTTTACGAAATCTGCAAATCTCTCCGCATAGAACGGATCCGCATCAAAAACCGCCATCACTCGATCTGACAAATAAAAACCTCCCTCTTTACTGCAAAGCCACTATGGTAATCAATGTGCCTAAAAAAAGACACACCCCCAATGGAATGACCATATCATACCCATCCCTGTCCGGACGGTAATAAGCAGTTATTTTACCTGTTTGGAATACATACCTGATGTAGGTCAGAAAACAGGAAAAGCGGTATAAGAGACTGCCTTTGCCTGCCATTTTGATCAGGGACCAGAACGCCCCGATAAGAAACCCGGCTCCGATTGCCACAGATCCGGTACGAAAGCCAAGATACCCGCATATCAGCGCAGCCATCTTAATGTCACCTGCACCGATCATACGGCAGAGAAAAAAGAAAAAAAACACTGCAGTCACTGCCAGCAGCCGGAAAAGGAACCACAATGGCGCCTTTAGAAAATACAAATCTGCGGAAGTACTGCCTGCTTGAAATACGGCAAGAAATATGCCGTTTACCACTCCCAGGAGCAGCCACCAGTTGGGAATCCGGTGTTCCCGGATATCAAAGTAAGCTGCCGCCCCTAAAAAAAACAGCAAAATAAAATACTGTACGATAAAATCCACCTCTTTTCTTACTGTCAACTCTGGAATTCATGCTGGAATATCAGCTTTGGGACTATGGAACCGTCTTCCATAGTTCTTGAAATAATTGAATGGCTGTACGCAGAACGCATACAGGAATATAATACCATTATGCACAGGAGAAGCTAAAATGTCAACTGTTTTTTTATTAAATACTGTATACAAAAAAACCGCAGGCCAACAACGAGAAACCATATCATTTTATGTAACATTTCAACAATTTTGTCGAAATATTATTCGTATATACAGCATAAATTACAAAAATTTTTCTCGACAGGGGATTGACGTTTCCATTGCTTGATGGTAAGATGAACTTAGTTTATTTTTTTAAACCAAAGGAGGAGCAACCAATGGAAGCCCAGGACTTTCATCTGCTTTTTAAGGATTGTATGCCCCTTTTTATCGCCCTTGGAGATGAGGTCCGTCTTACCATAATTGAAACCCTTGCCCGTGCCGGCCTTTATGACAGTAAAGGAAATGAAGTTACGGCTTCTGCTTACGGACACACCCCACCATCCATTAAGGGAATGAATGTAAAGGACATTACAGAAAATACCAGTCTTTCCCGTCCCGCTGTCTCCCACCATCTAAAGATTTTAAAAGAAGCCGGACTGATCGGCGTCCGTAAGGAAGGGACAGCAAACTACTACTATTTAACCATTGGAGACAGCACCAAAAAGCTGTGTTGCCTTGGGCGGCACATGCAGGAACTTTTAGACAAAAGCCTGTAAATAACCGGTTATACATGTAATTTATGAATAAAAAGCCATTTTCCAGTTATAATGAATTTTATAGATATATTGTAAAAATTATGAAATGGAGATGGTAGAATGAAGCATGTAACTTTTAAAAAACGCCTGACCGCATCAGAAGAGGAACGAAGACTCAGATATGAAATCGAGCGTTCCAAAACAGCCATTGATGCCGCCAGAAACCACTTTGAACATGTGGTCGACCCCACGCTTATTGATTGCTATATCTATGAACTGAATGCGGCCCAGCTGCGTTACCAGTTTCTCCTGCGCCGCTTTAAAAGCCAGGAATTGAAGCTGCAGGAAGCAAACACGCTTCCAATTGCTAACGGTAAGCACAGAGTGCTATCTTAAAGATCACGGAGGAGTGAGCAAATGGCAGAAGAAAAAAATGGAATCGGAACTGGTTTTATTACCGAGGTAGACCGTTATCTTTATAATAACGGAAAGCATTACGAAATCTACGAAAAGCTGGGTGCTCACCCGAAAACCTATATGGGAGAAGACGGAATGTATTTTGCGGTGTGGGCGCCCCATGCAAAGCAGGTCGGCGTAGTGGGTGATTTCAACGGTTGGAATCCGGATAAAAACCCCATGACATGCCTGGCTGATTCAGGAATCTGGGAGGCATTTGTTCCAGGTCTTTCTGTTGGGGCGCTTTATAAGTACGCAATCACTTCCCAAAGCGGTAAGATGCTTTTTAAAGCGGACCCTTACGCATTTGAGGCAGAATACCGGCCTCAGACCGCTTCTGTTACAACGGATCTTTCCGGTTATGTCTGGAACGATGATGCCTGGATGGCAAAACGGAAAAAAGAAGATGCCATAGACGGTCCCGTCAGCATCTATGAAGTTCATCTGGGTTCCTGGAAGAAGAAGAACAGAGAAGAAAAGGATGGCTTTTATACATATGTGGAAGCGGCCCATGAGCTGGGAGATTACGTCGCCGAGATGGGGTATACCCATGTAGAGCTTCTGGGAATTGCCGAACATCCCTATGATGGGTCCTGGGGATATCAGGTAACGGGTTACTTTGCACCTACTTCCCGGTATGGAACTCCAAAAGAATTTATGTATTTCATTGATTATCTGCACCAAAAAGGTATCGGCGTCATTCTGGACTGGGTTCCGGCCCATTTTCCAAAGGATGCACACGGACTTTCTGACTTTGACGGGCAGGCCTGCTATGAGTATGCCGATCCCCAAAAAGGAGAACATCCGGACTGGGGAACCAAAGTCTTTGATTACGGCAAATACGAAGTAGATAACTTTCTCATTGCCAACGCCCTGTACTGGGTAGAGAAGTTCCATGTAGACGGGCTCCGTGTGGATGCCGTTGCCTCCATGCTTTACCTGGACTACGGCAGAGGGAACGGAGAATGGGTGCCCAACCGGAACGGAGGCAATGAAAATCTGGAAGCCATAGAATTTTTTAAGCATCTAAACAGTGTCTTAAAAAAGCGGGGAAACAAAGCCATGGTCATTGCAGAGGAATCCACTGCATGGCCAAAGGTAACGGAAGCCCCGGAAAACGGCGGCCTTGGGTTTACGTTTAAATGGAATATGGGCTGGATGCATGATTTTCTTGAATACATGAAGCTGGACCCTTATTTCAGAAAATACAATCACCATAAAATGACCTTTGGACTTACATATTTTACCAGTGAAAAATATATACTTGTATTATCTCATGATGAAGTCGTGCATTTAAAATGCTCCATGATCGAAAAAATGCCGGGTCTTCTTGAAGATAAATTCTCAAATCTAAAAGTGGGTTATACCTTTATGCTGGGACATCCCGGTAAAAAGCTTTTGTTTATGGGCCAGGATTTCGGACAATTCCACGAATGGGATGAAAAGACTTCCCTTGACTGGTATCTGGCAGAAGAGCCTCTTGGAATGGATTTAAAAAACTACGTCAGGGATCTTTTACACCTTTACAAACAATCTCCTGCCCTTTATGAAAAGGATTATGACTGGGAAGGTTTCTCCTGGGTCAATGCCAATGACAGTGAGCGGAGTATCTTCAGTTTTATCCGCCGCAGTGCCGATGGCAGGAACAGCCTTTTGTTTGTTTTGAATTTCACGCCGGTAGAGCGGATGGATTACCGGGTGGGCGTTCCAAAAAAGGGGAAATATACCCTTGTTCTAGACGAAAGCCACGGTCTTTACCCTGCCGGAAAAAAATCTCTGTCATACCCTGCACAAGCTCTGAAATGGAATGAAAAAGAGTACTCCATCGCATTTTCGCTTCCAGCTTACGGGGTGCGGGTGTTCTCCTTTTAACAGACGTGCTCTATACAATTTACACAATATTTTTTTGTTATTTCTATACTTTTTATATGTTTTGTAGTAAAATATAAATACGTGATTCCTACATCAATTGTACGCAATAATGGAAGGAGAAGTATTTTATGGAAGCAAAAGTCATCGCTGCAACTGCAACAAAAACGGTATACCGGGATGGGGATAAGGCAATTAAGGTATTTCATGCAGACTTTCCTAAGGCTGAGGTCCTGAACGAAGCATTGATCACCGCACGGGTGGAGGAAACCGGCGGAATCAAGGTTCCAAAGGTACTGGAAGTCGGTGTTTTTGAAGGCAAATGGTCCATTACCTTTGAATTCATTGAAGGAAAGACGCTGGAACAGCTTATGGAGGAGCATCCGGATCAATTACCGGATTACATGGAAAAGATGGTGGATCTTCATCTGTCGGTCATGGCAAAGCAATGCCCTCTGTTAAATAAGCTAAAGGATAAGATGGCACGGCAGATCTCGGAGATTGAAGAACTGGGAGATGTGAGCCGGTATGATATGCAGACCCGCCTGGACAGTATGCCAAAGCACACAAAACTCTGTCACGGAGATTTTAATCCCTCCAATATTATTGTAAAAGACGACGGAACCTTTTACGTCTTAGACTGGGTGCATGCCACTCAGGGCAATGCCAGTGCTGATGTGGCAAGAACGTATCTCCTTTTTTGCCTTAAGGACCAGAAAAAGGCAGATATGTACATGGATATGTTCTGCAAAAAAACAGGTACCGCAAAGAAATATGTCCAGTCCTGGCTACCCATTGTAGCAGCCGCACAGCTCTCTAAGAAACGGCCGGAAGAAGCAGAGCTTTTGAATCAATGGGCCAATGTCTTTGAATACCAATAAACAGAATTTTCAAAAGCCGCATACAGCTTTATTAAGAGCTGCATACGGCTTTTCTTTATTCGCCAGAATCAGATTCCCCTAAGGATTCCTGATTTCCCGACATCACTTCATGTTCTTTTTTCAGTTCCTCATACAGATCATAAAACTTCCATTTGCAGTTGGTATCCGTGACCACTGCTTTTAATTCGATCCTCGGTACGCCGGCCCTTCTCAGGCTCATCAAAAGCTCGTCTACCCGTCGGTTTGAAAAGTTTTTCATCACCAGAATCTCTTCTTCCACCAAAGGACACTCCTCGAAGTCACGTTCTTCAAAACCATCATATCCGGCCAGATATCCTACGGTCTGATTCATCTGGTCCTGGGTAATATTCCTGATCCGGATCCCCATTCGCACCAACACCGCTTTTAACTTTGCAGATTTGGTATCATTCCCGTTTTGCTTTGCCTTCTCCGGCTGGTAATAAAGGACCATTTCCTTTGTGACTGCCATATTCTATCCCTCCTGCTGCCGATTTATAACAGATGTCTTCTCAATTCTTCTCCGGTTAAAGAACTTAAATACGCCGGTGCAATATCAAATACAGTCTTGCCGCCGCTCTGTCCTTCCTGATTCAGGCGATAAGCAGCTCTTGCATAAGAAATAAGCACAGAAGCGGTAAATTCCGGGTTGGAATCCAGTTTTAAGCTATACTCAATCACATGGCTGTGGTTATCCTCCCAGCCGGTACTTCCTGTCCGGATCACAAAGCCGCCGTGGGGAATTCCCTTATGATCCCTCATCAGTTCTTCCTCACTGATAAAATGCACGGTAGTATCATAATCAGAGAAATAATCTGGCATGGTCACGATCTCTTCTCTGATCCGCTCCAAGTCAGCTCCCTCTTTTGCTACTACAAAGCACTCTCTGGTATGCTTTTCTCTTACGGTCAACTCCGGATTTTTGCCTTCACGGACCGCTTTTAAGGCTTCATCAACGGGAATCGTATACTGTCTGGCATCCTTTACGCCCTTAATTCTGCGGATGGCATCCGAGTGCCCCTGGCTGACGCCCCTGCCCCAAAACGTATAGTCATGGCCTCCCGGCAGAACAGCACCGGCATACAGGCGGTTTAAGGAAAACATACCAGGGTCCCAGCCTACAGAAATGATTCCCACCTTTTTGCCCTGTTTTGCAGCTGCATCAACGGCTGCAAAGTGTTCCGGGATCTTTGCATGGGTGTCAAAGCTGTCTACAACATTAAAATGCCTTACTAACTCCGGTGTCTGGACCGGTAAATCCGTAGCACTTCCTCCACAAAGGATCAGCACGTCAATGAAATCCTTCTTTGACACGATCTCCTCATAGGCATATACCTTCACGCCTTCTGTCAATATCTTTAACGAGTCCGGGCTTCTTCTGGTAAATACAGCTGCCAGCTCCATATCCGGATTATGCCTTATGGCACATTCCACACCTTTTCCAAGATTTCCATATCCTGCAATACCGATTCTAATTGTCATATGTTCAACTGCCTTTCTAAAAATGCTGACTTCTATTATAACCATAAACCCATATGGTGTAAATAATGAATCCGCAAACAGATGGTTCTTCTGTCTGCGGATCTCATTTTCTTATTAAGCAAATGCTGTCTCCGGCATATCCATTGCAGTGGTTTCATACTTATCCAGAATCACCTTCTGGATGGTATCCCTGGTATTGGAATTGATGGGATGCGCGATATCCCGGTACTCCCCGTCTGCTGCCTTACGGCTTGGCATGGCAATGAATAGCCCTTTTTCCCCTTCAATGACTTTAATGTCATGAATTACGAATTCATTATCCAGTGTTATTGATACAATAGCCTTCATCTTTCCTTCTTTTTCGATACGTCTCACTCTCACGTCTGTAATCTGCATGTTAAGCCCCTTCCCGTCACATTTCCTTATAATGTGTATCTTTCGTTTTTTTCCAAGACAATTTTTACATTGTCAGGTGCCCCTATATAGGTGGTGTTGGCCTGGATCGTATCCCTGCTTTCCACAATACAGTTTTCAATGACCGTATTATCTCCTATATAAACGTCATTTAAAATTATGGAATTTTTAATGACGCAGTTGTTACCTATGTAAGCCTTCTTAAACAAAACGGAATTTTCAACAACTCCGTTGACTATGCTGCCGCTGGATACCAGGCTGTTCTTTACGGCAGCGCCCGGGTTATACTTTGCCGGCGGCAGATCGTCGATCTTTGAATAAACATCCGGATACCGGCGGAAGAAATAATCCCTGACTTCCGGTTTTAAAAAATCCATGTTGGTTTTATAATAGGAATCCACCGAAGCGATGTTCCTCCAGTAAGTGTTCATTTTATAGGCGTATATCCGTTTTAAATTCCGGTAACGTACCAGAATGTCACTGACAAAATCATAACGGTCCTCCATGGCGCACTGTTCGATCAGTTCGATCAGCTGCCGTCTCCGGATCACATAAATACCGCAGGATACGGTATTGGAGGAAGCCACCATAGGCTTCTCTTCAAAATCCGTGATCCTTCCATCCTGATTGGTCTGTACCAGTCCGAAACGGGTAATGTCCTCTCCCGCGGGAAGCTCCGTACATACCACAGTGATATCCGACTTCTTCTCAATATGGTATTCCAATACCTTTCCATAATCAAGTTTATAGATGCCATCCCCGGCGGCAATGACCACATAAGGCTCATGGCTGCTTTTTAAAAATGCCAGATTCTGATACAATGCATCTGCGGTCCCCCGGTACCAGTCGCTGCTTTCCGCGGTTATGGTAGGAGTAAAGACAAACAGTCCGCCCTGCTTTCTCCCAAAATCCCACCATTTGGAGGAACTTAAATGCCGATGCAGGGATCTGGAATTATACTGGGTCAACACTGCCACATTCTGAATATGGGAATTGGTCATATTGCTGAGGGCAAAGTCAATGCTTCGGTAGTTTCCTGCAATGGGCATGGCTGCAATGGCCCTTTTGCTGGAAAGCTCCCGCATCCTCTTACTGTTTCCGCCTGCTAATACAATCCCTATCGCTCTCATCGCATGCCCCCTGCCTTTATAATGTAGTCTCCGCCAGCAAGCTCCCCATCCTTATAATCCTCCAGCGTGGTATCTCCAACGATTGCCGTATTCTTTCCCACCTTTACCTGTTCCGGTATCACGGAGTTTTCCCCTACCGTTACCAGATCGAACTGATAGACCTTGGGATCGTATTTACTTTTTTCATATTCTCCGATTCCAAGCTGGGCTCCGGCTCCAACCGCTACATTCTCCGCAAGTATGGATTTATTGATTACAGCATCTTCCCCTATCACACATTCCCGCATAACGATAGAGTCTTTCACTACAGCCCCCTTTTTTATGACAACGCCGGCACCTATGACAGAATTGCGGACTTCTCCGTAAATTTCAGAGCCTTCTCCTATAATGCTCCGGTCTATGACCGCATCTTCCGAAACATACTGCGGGGGAATGATGTCGCTTTTTGTGTAGATCTTCCAGTATTCTTCGTAAAGGTTGAATTCCGGTATGATGTCTATGAGCTCCATATTGGCCTCCCAGTAAGAACCAAGGGTCCCTACATCCTTCCAGTAACCGTTGTATTCATAAGCAAACACCCGCTTTCCCTCCTCAAAACAGAAAGGAATGATATGCTTGCCGAAATCACACCCCGGTACATCTGACATGCGGATCAGTGCTTCCTTTAACGCCTTCCAGCTGAATATGTATATGCCCATAGAGGCCAGGTTGCTTCTGGGATTTGCAGGCTTTTCCTCAAATTCCGTAATCCTGTTGCTTTCATCTGTAATAAGAATCCCAAACCGGCTCGCTTCCTCTATCGGCACCGGCATCGCAGCAATCGTGATATCTGCATGATTGGCTTTATGGTATTCCAGCATGACCTCATAATCCATCTTATAAATATGGTCTCCGGACAGGATCAACACATAATCCGGATTATATGTCTCCATATATTCCAGGTTCTGGTAGATGGCATTGGCCGTTCCGGTATACCAGTCACTTCCTTTGCTCCTTTCATAGGGAGGAAGAATGGTAACTCCGCCCACATTGCGGTCCAAATCCCAGGGAATTCCGATTCCGATATGGGTGTTTAAACGCAGCGGCTGATACTGGGTCAGAACGCCTACTGTATCTACTCCTGAATTGATGCAGTTGCTCAGCGGAAAATCGATGATACGGTACTTGCCGCCAAAGGATACTGCTGGTTTGGCTACTTTCTGCGTCAGCACCCCTAACCGGCTGCCTTGTCCGCCTGCCAAAAGCATGGCAATCATCTCTTTTTTAATCACGTTATCACCTCTTGCTGTGTATTTTATTGTTTCTACATTATACCACACTTTTTAAAAATAGTGAACAAATTTTTGTTTTTATACCTTTATTTTTTGTGCAATTTCCGACATTTTTCGTGTTTGCATCAACTTTTTTACAATTTCAGCCATATATGGAGTTTTTGCACTGTGCCCCCCTTGAATCAAGGCCGAAAATACAGTATAATCTTAGTAAGTATGCGAACAAATAAAGGAGAAGCTATTATGGAATTAACAACAGTAAGACATATATATAAAAAGCAGGAATCATTTTTAAATACCCAGGTTACGGTCGGAGGCTGGGTGCGGAGCCTGCGTGATTCCAAGGCATTCGGTTTTATTGTATTAAATGACGGTTCCTATTTTGAACCCCTTCAGGTGGTTTATCATGATACCATGAATAATTTTGCTGAGATTTCCAAATTAAACGTCGGCGCTGCCATTATTGTGACAGGAACTCTGGTTCCAACTCCCGATGCAAAGCAGCCCTTTGAGATACAGGCGACGGAGATTACTGTGGAGGGAACCTCTTCTCCGGATTATCCCCTTCAGAAAAAACGTCACTCCTTTGAGTATTTAAGGACCATTTCTCATCTGCGTCCAAGAACCAACACCTTCCAGGCAGTCTTTCGGGTACGTTCTCTGATTGCTTATGCCATTCACCAGTTTTTCCAGGAAAGAGATTTCGTTTATGTACACACTCCGCTCATTACAGGAAGTGACTGCGAGGGTGCCGGAGAGATGTTCCAGGTGACCACTCTGGATTTAAATAATGTGCCTAAGACCGAAGACGGCAACGTGGATTTTTCCCAGGACTTTTTCGGAAAGCCTACCAACTTAACCGTAAGCGGACAGTTAAACGGCGAAACCTATGCCATGGCATTCCGAAACATCTATACCTTCGGACCTACCTTCCGTGCGGAGAATTCCAACACCACCCGCCACGCGGCTGAATTCTGGATGATCGAACCGGAGATGGCATTTGCAGATTTAAATGACAATATGGCACTGGCGGAATCCATGTTAAAATATGTGATCCGTTTCGTTCTGGAGAATGCACCGGAAGAGATGAATTTCTTCAACCAGTTTGTGGACAAGGACTTACTGAACCGTTTAAACAATGTTCTGGAATCCGACTTTGCCCATATCACCTATACAGAAGCCGTTGAGCTTCTTACAAAGCATAACGATGAATTTGATTATAAAGTTTTCTGGGGCTGTGATTTACAGACTGAGCATGAGCGGTATTTAACCGAACAGCTTTATAAAAAGCCGGTATTTGTTACGGATTATCCCAAGGAAATCAAGGCTTTCTATATGAAGATGAACCCGGATAACAAAACGGTAGCTGCTGTGGACTGTCTGGTTCCGGGAATCGGAGAGATCATCGGCGGCAGCCAGAGAGAGGATAATTACGATAAGCTTGTTGCACGTATGGACGAGCTTTCACTCAACAAGGAAGATTATGAGTTCTACCTTGATTTAAGAAAATACGGCTCCACCCGCCATGCAGGCTTTGGTTTAGGCTTTGAGCGCTGTGTGATGTATTTAACCGGAATGGCCAACATCCGCGATGTGGTTCCGTTCCCGAGAACCGTTAACAACTGCGAACTTTAAGCCGGTACCACAAATTCCCTTCCTCTTCCGGCAGGGAATTTGTGGTATCTTTACACATAGGACCAGCGAGGTAACGACAATGAAATTCATACATATTGCAGATGTACACTGGGGCATGAGCCCGGACAGCGATAAGCCCTGGAGCAAGGAGCGGTGCCAGGATATTAAGGATACCTTTGCAAAGGCAGTAACCCAGGCCAGGATCCTGGAGGCCGACTGCCTTTTCATCGCCGGTGACTTATTCCACCGGCAGCCCCTTGCCAAAGATCTAAAGGAAGTAAACTATCTGTTTTCCACCATTCCATCTGTGCATGTGGTCATCATCGCCGGTAACCACGACCGGATCCGGAAAAACTCCGCTCTTTTAAGCTTTACCTGGGCTCCCAATGTGACCTATTTAATGGGAGAGGAACTGGAAAGCGTTTATTTTAAGGAGATCAACACAGAGGTTTACGGTTTCAGCTATTATTCCGCTGAGATTCCGGAAAACCGCCTGGACCACTTAAAAGTGCCTAATAACGGACGGATCCATGTGCTTCTTGGACACGGCGGAGACGCAAACCACATCCCCTTTGATAAGGGGGCTATGGCAAACCTTGACTTTTCCTACATTGCTATGGGCCATATCCACCGGCCGGAGATACTGTTAGAGAACCGGATGGCCTTTGCCGGTTCTTTGGAGCCTCTCGATAAGACGGAGTCCGGGCACCACGGCATGATGGTCGGAGAGATCAATGAGGTGACCCGTGTGGTCTCTTCCTTAAAGTTTATTCCTCTGGCCAAGCTCCAGTACATCTCCCTGGCTGTCAATGTTACCACAGCCACCACCAATACCGAGCTGGCTATGAAAATCACTCAGGAGATACAGAACCGGGGAACAGAAAATATTTTCCGCTTCCGCATCCGGGGAATGAGGGATCCTGATATCTCCTTTGATTTAGACATGCTTTCCACCCGTTTTAAAATTATGGAGATCATTGATGAATCCGAGCCCCAATATGACTTTTCCGCCCTCTTTGCCGAACATTCCAGCGATATGATCGGTTTCTTTATCCAGGCCCTTCAAAAACCGGAGATGAGCCCGGTGGAGAAAAAAGCCCTCTATTACGGCATTCATGCACTGCTTCGCACAACGGACGAAAGGAGCTGATCCCATGAGAATACTTGATATCTACATCAATGGCTTTGGAAAATTCCACGGCAGGAACTTAACCTTTGGGGAAGGGCTCAACATTGTCTATGGAAAGAACGAAGCAGGAAAATCCACCATACATACCTTTATCCGCGGCATGCTTTTCGGCATTGAACGCCAGCGGGGCAGAGCTTCAAAGAACGACCTTTACACCAAATATGAACCCTGGGAAAACAGCGGGACCTACGAAGGGCAGATCCGTCTGGAACACAAGGATCACATCTACCGGATCGAACGTACCTTTCAGAAAAACAAAAAGGAATTTAAGATTGTTGATGAGACGGCGGGACGGGAAATCGAACCTACCAAAGCATTTTTAGATGACCTGTTGTGCGGGCTGAGCGAAACGGCCTATATCAATACAGTGAGCATCGGGCAGTTAAAGAGCGCCACCGATGAGGGTATGGTCTCAGAGCTTAAGAATTACATAGCAAACTTAAATAATACGGGCAACCTTGCCCTCAACATCACTAAGGCCTCTGCATTTTTAAAAGCCCAGAGAAAAGAACTGGAATCTCAGATGGTGCCTGAAGCCGCACGTACCTATACTTCTTTATTAAGTGAGATACGAAATACGGAAAAAGAAATCTCCTCACCGGAATATGAAAACCAGATCACAGAGTATCAGAAGCTCCGCTCGAAAGTAAAGGCTACACTGGAAGAACGGCAGGCGGAAAAGGAAGAACTCATTAAAAAGGTAGCCAGAGGCAGACAGGTTTTAAGCAGCAACCAGTTTACGGACCAGGACTCCATCAATGCTTATTCTGTCAAGGCACAGGAAAACTTTGATGAATATATGGAAGCCAAAGAAGCCTGTAGCAAAAAGCCGAGAAAGGTGTTCTCCATTCTTTCCCTGATCGTTGCAACCATGCTTTTATGCGGCGTGGGAATTCTTTATTATCTGGGAGAATCCAATTACTTTACGGCTTATTACGGGCTGGACCTGCTGCTTCTTATGGGTGTATTCATGGGTGTTGCCATTATCTTTTACCTCATCGGCCTTCTTTTATTTTTAAAGCTGAAACACAGCCAGAAGGATATGGAAATGAGTGCAAAGATATTACAGGAAATCCTTTCCAGACATTTGGGAAATACGGAGATTTCCACGGAAGCCATCCGTGCCTTTCAGGCCAGAATGGCTGAATTTACCCGGTTATGCTCTGCTGTGGTCAAATCAGAAGCTGCAATCACCCAAAAAGCTGCCGAAATCGAACAGCTCCAAAAAAAGCAGGAAGGCTGCGGAGAATTCATTGAAAAGCAGCAAAAAAGCCAATGGGAGCTGGAAAAGAAGCTGGAGCATCTTTCCAACTGTAAGACTCAGGCGGAAGGGCTGAAACACATTTTAGGGGAAAATGACCGGATCAGGGAAGAGATTTCCGCCATTGATCTGGCTCTGGAAACCATGACCAGCCTGTCTTCTTCCATTCGGGATTCCTTTGGCCTGTATTTAAACCGTACCGCATCAGACTTAATCGCAGGAATCACCGGCGGAATCTATACCAGTATGAGCGTGGATGAGAATTTAAATGTATTTTTAAATACAAAAACCAAGCTGGTTCCATTAGAGCAGGTCAGCAGCGGAACCATGGACCAGGTATATTTAGCACTCCGTCTTGCTGCCTCCACCCTAATTCAGGAAGGCAGGGAACGTATGCCATTCATCTTTGATGACAGCTTCGTCCTTTACGATGATGACAGGCTGCGTACCGCTTTAAAATGGCTGGTAGGGACTTACTCGGATCAAATCATTATCTTTACCTGCCATCAGAGAGAGGCTCAGATGCTGACTGCTAATTTGATTCCTTATCATTTGGTGGAAATCTAGATTTGGGAAATAAATTGACTTATAGAAAAAACCGTGATACAGACGTTATCCTGTACCACGGCTTTTTTAATTCTCCTTATTTATAAAAAACTTTAACAAGATTCCAACCATCATACCCGCCAAAGCCGGAACGATCCAGCCAAGCCCCATGGTATAAAGTGGCAGCATTAAAAGGGCTTTCGGAAGCAATATGATTCCTGCCTGTTCCAAAGCGGAAAGAACGCTGACAACACCTGTGAAGCCAACAGAACAAATATAGACGGATCTCCACCTCATTCCATCCCGAAACCCAAAAGAGAGCAGAATCAATACGATCGCCACCGGATAAATGGCGTTTAATACCGGAACCGAGATTTCCAGTATTCTGGTCAGACCTACATTGGAGATAATAAAGCTTACTGCCGCAAATATCAAAGCCCAAACCCGGTATGGGATTCCAGGCACGATGGTACAAAAATACTTGCTGCAGCAGCTGATCAGACCGATGCATGTATTTAAGCAGGCGATAAAAAAGATGGCCGCCAGCATAACAAGTCCCGTATTGCCGTAAAGATAACGCACTGCCTGATTCAGTGTCCGGGCACCATTATCCGCAGGTCCGAAGGCACCTCCGGTTACTGCCCCCACATGAGCCAGCGCACCGTATACAAGAACCAGGATTCCGCCTGCGATAAATCCGGCCTTTATAGTCTCTCCGACTACAACGGATTCCTTTTCTACCCCTATGGCCTTTATGTTTAAGGCTATGACTACTCCAAAGGTCAGGGCTGCCAAGGTATCCATGGTCATGTATCCTTCCAGGAAGCCTTTGATCAGAGGACCTGACCTATATGCCTCTGCCGGTGCTCCATACGTACCTGGCGGGTGTACGGCACAGCCTGCAAAGACCACAACGATCAGCACAAGCAGGCAGGGCGTTAAAATCTTTCCAAGCCTTTGGGTCAATCGGTCCGGATTCAGTGCAACTGCAAAAGCGATGGCAAAAAACACAGCCGAATATAAAAACTGTGCGGCAGGAAAGGGGTCATTTCCCAAAAACGGCACCACTGCCATCTCAAAAGAGGTACTCGCCGTTCTTGGGATTGCAAGACATGGCCCGATGGATAAATAATTAAGCAGCGTAAAGACAAAGGCAAATTTTGGATGCACCCGCTCTGCAAGCTCATAAAATCCTCCGGACCTTGCTACGGCAACCACACCCAGTACGGGAAATCCTATTGCTGTTATCCCAAAACCAATCATGGCTGTCCATGTGTGTGAGCCAGCCAGCGAACCTAAAAAGGGCGGAAAAATAAGATTTCCCGCCCCAAAAAACATGGAGAAAAGTGTCAGGCCAATTAACATCAGCTTTTGACTGGATAATTTTTCCATCTTCCCACCCCAAATTACCTGTCACCGGAGCGGTAGCGTTCCAGTACCCGGTTAATTCTGGTCGTCGGGTTCAAAAGATCGCTTAAAGAAGCATCATGATTCAAATTATCTATAATCAGTGCGATGTATTTGCTCATATCCACATCGATATAATACGGTCTTGAGAGAAGGTCCGGTGTCTGATATACCAGGTTGGTGGTGAGTATACGGTCAATAAAACCATTCTCATAATATTCATCAAACTTTGCAAGGCCGTTGGTGAAAAGACCGAAGGTGGCACATACAAAAACCTTTCTTGCTTTTCTTCTCTTCAACTCCTTTGCTACATCAAGCATGCTTTCACCGGAAGAAATCATATCATCCACAATGATCACATCCTTGCCTTCCACACTGCTTCCTAAGAATTCGTGGGCAACGATAGGATTGCGTCCATTGACGATCTGGGTATAATCACGGCGTTTGTAGAACATACCCATATCAAGTCCCAGCACATTGGCAAAGTATACTGCACGTCCCATACCGCCTTCATCAGGGCTGATTACCATCATGTGGTCACTGTCAATCTCCAGTTCCTTCTCGTTCTTTAAAAGGTGTTTGATAAACTGATAAATCGGCTGAACGGTTTCAAATCCTTTTAAGGGGATGGCATTCTGCACTCTTGGGTCATGAGCATCAAAGGTTATGATGTTCTCAACCCCCATATTCACCAGTTCCTGGAGTGCCAGCGCGCAGTCCAAAGACTCTCTGCTGGATCTTTTATGCTGTCTGCTTTCATATAAAAAAGGCATGATCACATTGATGCGGCGGGCTTTTCCTGCAGAAGCTGCAATGACACGTTTCAAATCCTGAAAATGATCATCCGGGGACATATGATTGATCATGCCGCTTAAGGAATAGGTCAGGCTGTAATTGCACACATCAACCATGAAATACAGGTCATCGCCACGTATGGATTCCTGCAAAGTACCTTTCGCCTCTCCGGTTCCAAATCTTGGTGTGCTGGCACCGACCAGGTAAGTATCCCTCTGATAGCCTGAAAAAGCTATGGTAGACTTGTGCTCGCTTTCCCGCTCATGTCTCCATTCAACCAGGTAATCATTTACCTTATCGCCCAAAGCCTTGCAGCTTTTTAAGGGAATCAGGCCAAGAGGGCCAACCGGAATGGTTTCTATCGTTTTCTCTTCGTAAAGCATTCTTCTCTCCTCCAACGTATCTAAATACAATGCAACGTTTCTTTTATATCATTATGTACGGAAATAGTCAAGTTAATCGGCCCTTTTTGCCTTCTTTCTTATGCGGATATCATCTCCGTAAAGGGGAATAACCGTATAACGGCTGATAAGCCTTGACGTAACCCGCTCTGTATACCGGTCCCTCAGTTCATTCATGGGATGATTGGTGGATATAATGGTCGACCTTGAGGAATTAAGCCGCTCATTGATGCAGTAAAACAGCTCCGACGATGTAAAGCTGTTATTAAGCTCTGTTCCCAGATCATCGATGATCAGCAGATCACAGTCCAGTATGTACTGGTACATTCCCTTCATATCCTCTTCATCCTGATAATCAAACCTGTTTTTTGAAAATACTTCAAACAAGTCATTGGCAGACAAATAGATGACAGAATAATACTGGTCGATCAGTTCCTTTGCAATGCAGTTGGTCAGAAAGGTCTTTCCCACACCGGTAGGCCCGGTTAATAAAAGATTGCCCCGTTCTTTGGAAAATTCCAATGCAAACTTTTTACAGGTTTCCGCCACTTGCTCCATATATTCCTTTACGGTCCGGTTTAAGTGGGGGATCACTCTGGTATTGTCAAAATATTCCGTGGAAAAAGTAGTAAAGTTCTCCACTGCCACGATCTGTTCGATATTTGACTGGGCATAGAGGTATCTCATCTCAGACTGGCGGAAGCAATGGCACTTGACGCCGTCTGCATATCCGGTATCCCTGCAGTCCGGGCACCGGTACTGCATATCCATATAATCAGCAGTAAATCCTGCGGATTTTAACAGTACGCTCTTTTGCTCTCTCAAATCTGCAATCTCGTCCCGCAGTTCCTTTAAGGCTTCCTTATCCCCTCCCAGCAGTCTCCGGGCGCAGGCCACTGCCCTTGTGCTGATGGACTGGTCCAGTTCCTTTATCACCGGTATCTTTTGATATACCTCTGCAATCCGTTCTTCCTGTTCATGACGGTTCTTAAGCTGCTGCTGCCCGTAAGCCCTCATGATGGCGTCGTACTGTGAATTGCTCAGCGCCATAATTACCTCCGTTCTGTCTGATCCTATCTGTAAATACTATTGCTGCTTCGTAAGCTCTTCAAGTATGAGTGCATCATAATCAATCTCTCTTTGAGGAAAATTCTGAAATTGATTCTGTCCGGCTCTTCCCTTTGAAGGAGAATTCTGTTTGTAACCGCTGCCATCGGGTGACGGCTTCTTTCCGTTCTTTATATCCCCGTTCTTTACACGGTCCGCATACTGCTCGTCCAGCTTCTTAATCTCTTCCAGGGTTCTCACTCCCGCCTTTTTCCAGCCTTCCAGTATCTTATCCGCATACTGGAAGCTTGGGGTGTGGGTCGCAGACAGAGTACGGTTGCATGCCTCGAGCACGATCTCTCTGGTGAACCCATAAGTGCGGAACCACCGGTCCATAAATCCCCGCTCCATATCCCCGGGTTTTCTGTCATTTAACCCAAAGGCCCTCATAACGGCATAGGAATCCTTGGAAACGGAAATCGCGCTGCTTTTTGCTTCCTCAATGGTACCGATCCCTTTTTCATGCCAGCTGATGGCAACCGTCTCAATGTAACGGATGCTGGAGTGGCCCCCCTGGACACAATACTCCACCACATATTCCAACAGCTCCGCAGACATATGCAGACCATCATAAAGGTAAGCAAATACTTCACACTCTCTCTGGGTGAAGACCTTATTCATATACTTTTGAGCAATATAAAGGAGCTGGGAAAAATCCTCATCTCCTGCAAGCCCGCTTATCTTCTCCGGGGTGTATACCGTCCGCCTGGCAGGTACTTCCGGATTCTTTAAAACCACCGGAACACTTCCGGAACAGGCTGTCTCCGATACGGCAGGAGATGGCTCCGGCTTTACCAAAACCTCTTCGAAAAGGACCCCGGCCTTCTTCCAGTAAGCCAGCGCCCGTGTCACATCCGCCTCCGTATGGTTTAATGCATCCGCAATCATGGATACAGTCACATCCTCTCCTTCATGACGCATGAGGAATAAATACTCTTTGATGTACTCTCCATTGGCCGAAGCCATATATTCATCTATGAAATCGTTGGATATTACCGTTGCGCTGATCCTTAAACTGCTCTTTACATTCACTGCCATAACCTCACCTTTTTATCATGCTCTTATCATACCACAGGTCATCAGAAAAGAAAATAGGTCCAGTTATCCACCAAATAAATTGTGGAAACTGTGGATAATGTGGAAATCAGGTATACATAATCTGGATTTCTTTCTCCAATCGTGTCGATTTGCTGATAAAATCGTGTTTTTTTAAATTGTGAGATTTTAAATTATGTAAATCAAAAAATCCACATAGCTTCTTAACATAAAATGTTGAAAACTATGTGGATAATGTTGATAACTATATTCCCAACAAGGTTTCCCCCACTTTTACAATGTCTCCGGCTCCCATAGTTATCAACAAATCACCGTGTATACAATTTTCCAAAATAAATGTTTCGATCCCTTCAAAGGAAGGGATATAATGGGCTTTTACCCCTTTTTTCTCGATTCTCTCTGCAATATCACTGGAACTGATCCCCAAATTGTCGGTTTCCCGTGCAGCGTAGATGTCGGCCAGTATAACTTCGTCGGCCAGCGACAAAGCGTCTGCAAAATCGTCCAGAAACGCTTTTGTTCTGGTATAAGTATGAGGCTGGAATACCACCCAGAGCTTTCTATGTGGATAATGCTTTGCTGTTTCCAGCGTTGCCCGGATTTCCTGTGGATGATGAGCATAATCGTCAATGACTGTTACACCGGAAACCTCCCCTTTCTTTTCAAAGCGGCGGTTTGTTCCGGTAAAACGTTTCAGACCCTTTTTAATCATCTCCAGGGATATCCCCAGTTCCGCACAAACGGCTGCCGCTGCCAGCGAGTTATACACATTATGCTCTCCCGGTACGCCCAGGGTGACAGTATCTACCACAACGCTGTCTATTATTAAGTCATAGGTAGCTCTTGCAAAATCATCGAACCGGATATTTTCCGCCTGATATCTGCTTTTGCGGCTTTTTCCAAATGTGATGACCTTACAGGAAAGCCCTTCTATAATCTCTTCCATATTTTCAATGTCCTGATTGATCACCAGCCAGCCCTTTTCCGGTACCTTTTCTGCAAACAGACGGAAAGAACGGCGAATGTCTTTAATGTCCTTAAAGAAGTCCAGATGATCTGCTTCTATATTTAATATCACTGCAGTCGTGGGGAAAAAGGATAAGAAGCTGTTGGTATATTCACACGCCTCTGTTACAAATAAATCCGGACCTCCCACACGAATGTTGCCGCTGATGGAATTTAAGATTCCGCCGACGGAAATGGTTGGATCCGTATCTGCAGATAAGAGTATCTCCGTGATCATAGATGTCGTGGTGGTCTTTCCGTGAGTTCCGGAAATCGCAATGGCGTTCGCATAATTCTTCATGATCTGGCCAAGAAGCTCTGCTCTGGTCAAAATCGGAAGTCCCTTTTCACTCGCTCTTACGAACTCAGGATTATCCGGGTGTACGGCTGCTGTATATACGACTACATCAATATCATCGGTAATATTTTCCTCACGCTGTCCATATGCCACTTTGGCGCCCTTTGTTTCCAAATGGCGTGTAAGATCTGATTCATGTGCATCTGATCCCGTTACAGTAAAACCTTCATCAATGAGGATTTCTGCCAGTCCGCTCATGCTGATTCCGCCGATTCCGATAAAATGAATTGCCTCTGGTTTATTAAAATCAATCTGATACATGTTTTTTCCATCCTTAATTTTGTATTCGGTATATTTAGATACTTCCACTTACTTTTACTGCTTTTTTTTTGGAAAGTCAACTGCTTTCTTCTTTATTATATAGGAAAGCCTGGAGAAAATCTACAATAGAATCACAATCAAAAAAATGCACCTTACAGATTTTATGACCTGTAAAGTGCTATTTATGACACGTATTATAAGGACCTGCCTGCCTCCTGAGGTTTCCCGTCCGTTATGGTCGCTTCAACCGCGGAGGAAATCATGTAAATCATTTCCTTAAAGCTGCGAAATGGAAGCTGCGCCTTTCCTTCCCGCCAGTAAAGGATTCCCTGCCAGGTAAAATGTTCCATAAACATAATTTTAACGGTAAAAGTAACCTTTTGTCCCATTCGTTTCAATGTGTCCGCTGCGTCACTGGAAATAATCCTGCTGTAATTAATGCCAAATGGGGATTCTGACTCCTCTGTCATGCTTATTTCCATATATTTCCCGCCGGGATCTAAAAATTCTACTCCGGAAATTGCAGGGTGGTTCAGCACCTGCAGAATTTCAACGGCCTTTCCCTCCTGGCTCCCTCTTAAAACTGCATCCGCCAGGAGGATAAACTGGAGCCCGCTTTCAAATAACTGCTTCTGCTTTCCGTCATCCCAAAGTATGGTTCCCTGCCAGCTGGCATGATAGCGGAATCGGAGGTAAATATGAATGGTATGCAGCTTTCCTTTTTTCTCTGCCTTCTTCACACTCCGCATCTGAAAAGCCTCAGGAGACGTTCCCGGCAGATTCCGCATCTGAAAGGTCTGCTTTGGTGCTCCTACGGAATCAAACAGGCGATCCATATTTATAATCATTTCTGCAAAGCTGCCAAACTGGACGCCCAGAGAATTGTCTCCCTGAAAGATCACGCCCCTAATATCCCAGTCGTCGTAAGAATCCACTGCGATTGTTAAATACCGGTCCATTTCACTGACTCCACTCATTCTTCCAATTGCCATCACTTTCACCGCTGTCCTTTTAAGATATATTATATTATAAACAATCCCGGTTACATTTGGGTTACATTTTTTATTATTTATAAAATCTTTTATATCAAATGTAACTTTACGGTAAAAAAGATGAAAAGGGTACAAAAAAACTCCTGCAGATTCCTATCTACCAGGAGTTTTCATATGAATTTATTCTTATTCTGACAAAAAACGGCCAAAGATCACATGCTTACAGCGGTTTAAAACATTTATCAAAAGATTGCCCAGAACCCCAATGGCCAGGAGCTCACCGATTCCTACCGTAATCATTGCATACCAGATCAAATCTTCTGAGCCGTAAGCGAAGCGAAGCACCCAGGGAATAATAATGGTATTTGCCAATATCGGAGGCACACACACCAACCACTGATTTTTTCTCAGCTTGTAAGAACCAATGGCTCCTATCAGAGTTGCAAGACTGCCGAAAATTACGTCAAGGGTTGCTGCTCCGCACAAAAAATTAGACAGCAGACATCCGATAAATAAGCCTGGAATTGCAGCTGGGGTAAAAAACGGAAGAACACACAGGATTTCTGATATCCGAAACTGGACGGGCCCGAAGCTGATCGGCGCAAAAACCATGGTCAGCACGGTGTAGATGGCAGCAATTGCTGCGGAAAAAACCATAAAGTAGGTCTTTTCTGATGTTTTGTAATTCATATTTTTTTCTCCTTTAGTTTTGTTTTACAAGTGGAAGGTCACGAACACTTGAAATATTTTCCTGAAAGTGCCTGTTTATCAGGGTTTCAGCATGTATTACTATAACTCATGCAGAATCAAAATGCAAGTCCCACACCATTTTTACACCCCTTTTTTATCTGAACAAATCAAAAGCCACTTCTAAGCCTGAATCAGCCTGTTTCCACTTCACAAGATTTTTATAGATTTCTCTTTTAACTTCCATACTATCACCGTTTTGCCTTCCTATACAATAATATAACCAATATTTACCTGTCCTCAACCACTATTTGCGGAATCCTTATGACACAAACGGACACAACTTTGACTCAACTCTGTATAAACGCAAGCAACCTTTTGTAAAAAACAAGAGTCATCCCCTGCCCTTAAAAAGGCAGGAAATAACTCTCTGCAAACTGACAGGAAATCCACCTGAATGAAGTTTGTCTTTAAGTGTGAAAGGTTCTTAACACACCCACGGCACTTTTCCAAATCTACTTATAAACAGACGTAAAATTTACAAGTTCCACGTCATGGTCTGCAAACCACTGTTTTACAGCAGGATCACAGGCCGCCTGCAAATCCCTGCATCTGGCAGTTGTAAGGGAGGAATGATCCAGAATATAGCCATCTACATAACCGGGGTGAAGATGGATGATATTGTATTCAAAAGGGCTGTTAAGAATTCCGAACCGGTCTTCCAAAAAGTCCTCCGGTGTACAGCCTCTGTTTATAATATCCATGGCAAGGGGATTCTTAAGCATAATTTCATGAACCGGATGCCAGCGCTCTGTCTCCACCTCAGGCTCTGTCATGCAATGGACCTGAAACTCCGTGGCTGCCTGATGAAAGGCTTCACGAATGCTTTTATTAATCACCGAATGTCCTTCAAAATGATTGGGAACATGTCCGGTCAGTTCTTTAAAACGGTTGATCTGGGCAACCGTTTCTTTATAACAGTCTTCTGCCGTCACCACGACCTCTCCCACACATTTTTCATCGGATTTATCCTCCCTTTTCCACATGAAGGAACGGTAAAACCGGCCTTCTTCATCAACCAGGGAGGGAATAGCTTCTGGCTGACTCACAGGTCTGCCATGCACAAAGTTCGTATGAAGAACCAGATTTGCCTCCGGTACTTCCTGTTTTGCCAGCCTTATTCCATGAGAAGCCGCCTCCATATTGCTCATTAGAGAGAGGACCGTTACAATCCCTTCCCTGTATGCCTTTACCGCTCCGTAATTATAACCTTCGCTAAAGCCGAAATCATCGGCTGATACAATCAGCTTTTTACTCATGCAGCATCTCCTCCTGTGCCCATTCTTTTAAAAATTCCGGATTAAAAACTGATCCCTCTTTCCTATCGTACACCTTTATGCCGGAAACATAGGTCGCCGCTGCCCGGTAGTCATCGGTTATGACTGTAAAGTCAGCATCTTTTCCTGGTTTTATGGAACCTTTCTCTTTGTCAAACCCATATTTCCGGCATGGATTGTAAGAAAACATGGGCCACACGGTTTCCATTGGCATTCCAAGAGTTTCTATAAGGACCCGGATTCCATAAAGTACAGGCTGGCTGGAACCCATCAGCCGTCCGGTATCTGTAAGAACAAATCCCTCCTCAGATACGTTGATCGCCATTCCCGGTTCAAATCCTTTATAGCTGCCGGCCGGAGCACCGGAAAATGGCGTACAGTCAGATATCATCATAAAATGCTCCGGCTTCTTTATCCGAAAGTATATCCTTAACATCTCCGGGCAGATATGCATTCCGTCACAGATGACTTCACTTGCCACGTCGTCATTGAGAAGCGCCGCACCCAAACCGCCCACGTCCCGGTGGTGCATACCGGTCATAACATTTCCTGTATGGGTCGATACGGAAAATCCCCTTTTATATGCGTTTGCGGCCTCTTCATAGTTGGCGTCACTGTGCGCAAGGGCAAGGGTGATTCCTTCGGATAAGAAATAGTCAATCAAAGGGCCGGTTCCTGGTATCTCGGGCGCCAGAGCAACCAGTTTTAAAAGGCCCTTTCCATCCGATACCATCTGCTTTGCCGTCTCAATAGATACCTCCGGCCATCCCGTCCTGATTCCTTTTTCTCCCGTCCGGTTCAGCCAGGGGCCTTCACTGTGAATCCCCAGAATCCTGGCACCTTCCATATGCTCTGCTGCCGCATCTGCCACAGCAGAGATCATGGAACGTTCTGCTGTGGGAAACACCGCAGTGATCCCCTGAGAAGCACAGCCTTTTAAATATCCGGCGATTGTTTCCTTTGTCCCTTTTTCCATCAGCCCATAGCCGCAGGTTCCGTGATTGTGCGTATCGAAAATTCCAGGGATCAGTCTCATGTTTCCATAATCAATTACATCGTCTCTGTCGGTCCTGGCTGAGAACTGACAGAACCTTCCGTCCTCGATGACCAGAAATCCGTCCTTTACCCCATCCTCCATATAGATTCTTTTTGATTTAACGATCATACACTGTCCTTTCTCAATCAGAAGATACCAATAAAAGCACCGATAAAGGAAATTGCAAAAATACCGATGATCAGCTGTACCGGCCGTCTTCCTTTCTTTATAAGGCGCATGAGGAAAAGTACAAGAATAATACTTAAAATCCCCGGAAAGATGGAATTTAACACATCTGCCACAACTACAGAGGTCTCACCCATATGAATCGTCCAGTTAAGAGGAACATTGACAACGCCGGCAGTCATGGCTCCCACCATCATTACTCCCAAAATAGAAGCAGATTTTTTAAGAGCCGGCATCAGCCCGGAGCTGAACACCTGATCAATAAATGAGGTTCCGTAAATGTATCCAAATTTCACACAGAAAAACTTTAATACCGACTGGGTCACTCCGTAAAGCAGAATAAAAATGGGTACTCCTACAAAGTTCCCCTGAGAGCAAAGCCCGATGGCAACTCCGGCAGCGATGATCCGCAGGCAGTTAAAGAACAGGGAATCAAACATACCGGCGGTGGGTCCCATCAAAGCTGCCTTAATGCTGTCAATGGTCTTGCCGTCTACGGAATTTTTCTCCTTATGTTCTTTTTCCATGGCATAGGATAATCCGGCAATAAAAGAGAACGGAACTGCATGAGTGTTGAAAAAGTTCTGATGCCGTGTATAGGCTTCTTTTTTTGCTTCTTCATCATCCTTATAAATCTCTTCAATGGCAGGCTGCATGGTAGCTGTAAAACCATTGGCCTCCATTTTTGTCATATTAAAAGACAGAAAGGTTAAATGGGAACGGATGAACATGGATCTCAATACCTTTTTTTCTGTACTGTTTAAGATTCTTTTTTCCATTTAGAAGAAATCCTCCTCTTCCTCAGAAAGCTTCCCCTCAGAAGCCGTCTTCATATTTCTGATATCAATCAGCTGCTTTTCGTAGAAGAACATGGTAATTGCAATTGCTGCACCGATGATGGCAATGGACAACGAATCCATTTTCAAAATTTTTGCAAGAATATATCCCACAAAGAAGAAACTTGCTACCTCCTTTGACCAGATCATAGAAATCAGGATTGCAAAACCGACGGCAACCATCATGCTGGAGGCGGCGGTCAGACCTGTCATGAAAAATGGAGGAAGTGCATTCAGTGCCTGATTCAATCCGGTAACTCCATATGCAATTCCAAGGAAAATAACGAGAACATTGGGCAGCGGATAAATAAGTCCTGAGAAAATAAGGTTCTGTGCAAGAAAGCTGCGCGGAGATCCGTTTACTGCAAGCCTTTCCCAATAAGGCGCCAGGGCGGAGCTGACAGACATTAATACATTGGATAAAGAAGCCATAATCGTTCCAATCGGAAGCGCGATGGCAAGACCGGTTTCTACATCAGAACCGGTTAAAATGGTATAGCATACGGCAACGATGCTGGCGGAAAGCGCATCTGCCGGAATCGATCCTCCAATGGCTGAAATCCCCATAAATATGGATTCCAGGGAGGCTCCCATGATGATACCTGTATGAAAATCGCCCAGCAAAAGCCCCAGGATCGGAGCCACCACTATGGGGCGGTTCACACACTGCCAGGATAATATATAGGGATCCATGACAAAGAAAAACCAATAAGCAAGAGTACCAATGATTGCTACTGACATAACAGACATCTGCTTTTCCTCCTTAACTCAATACGTTTAAAAGATCCTCCGGGGTATCATCCGGAACCGTCTGGTAATTACATTTGATGCCTGTTTCCGCCACCTTTCTTAATTCCATGGCTTCACTTTCATATGCGTATAAATTTTTCCGGTATGTTTTTCTCGGCTCTCCGTCTTCCTTTGATGCAACCCTTCCATAGTTGCCTATGTTTACCAATGGAATACCCGGCACCTCTGTTACTACCTTAAGAAGGGCAGAGGGATTGCTGACGATCACCAGGATCTTATGATCCGCCGCCTTTGGATTTTTTAAAAGCTCAATGGACGCCTCCACACTCTTAATCGCAGTTTTCGCCGTAGCCGGGGCCGCCATCATCAAAGACTTCTGAATCAGCGGATTTGCTGCCGCCTCATCATCGGCTACCACAATCCGGTCTACTCCTGTATGCTGGGACCATTTAATCGCTACCTGTCCGTGAATCAATCGTTCATCAAGTCTTACCATTACAATCATAGCTTTTCTCTCCTCTTAAAAAAAGTCTTCCGTTTCCGGAGCTGTTTCCCTGTTTAAATCTACAATACAAAGCATCTCCCTGCTTTGGTTAATTAATGCATCTAATTCTTCTCTTGCAATACGGTCTCTGCCTGCAAGACCTATCATAAAGGCCAGATTGGCACCTGCAACCAGAGTGGTATCCGGACGGTCAAGGAACATACTCATTGCCTGATTTACACTGCTTCCATAAAGGTCGGAAATGAGCAGAACCTGCTCTCCCTCAGTTACGGTTTCAAAAAACTGCTCTAATTGCTCCTTTACGGAGCGTTCATCTACATATGCGTCAAAAACAGTAATATTATCACACTTGCCATACAGAATTTCCATGGAACTTTTCATGCCGCTTGCCAGATGACCGTGGGATGATACGAATAACTTCATGTTCTCTCCTCCTTTGCTGTCTTTATTATATAACTTTATACTTCTTTCTTCTATGCTTATATTTGTTGTCAAAAAGTGAAAAGCACTAATTCACAGGATGAATTAGTGCAATTTTCAGCATAGAAGTCTTATTCATATTTTAGACACTTTTCTATCATTTTAAACAAAAACGGGCGGCCTTGTTCCGCAAAGTCCTTCATATTGGAATATCCGGAAAATAATTCTCTGAAACTGTTTTCAAGCGCCTTTACCCTCTTCCAGTCATTCTTCCAGTCTACGCATACAAACAGCAGATACTCCACTTCCTTTCCTCTCCAATTCCCGGTCCTTTCCAGGCAATACAGTTCGATACGTTCTTCCCCGCAGAGAGAAGCAGGAAGATAAATCATCACGGACCTGGCGGATAAGGAGCCCGTATCATAGAAACCGCAGGTTTTAAAGTAATGTTTCAACCGCTCTCTCTCCGGGGCTGTCTTTCCATGCCGGTACGATAGAAACTGCAGAAACTCATGCTCATCCGTATAGCGGTAATTTTTGTTTATTTCGATCTTCTCACCGGGCAGAATAAGAGGTTCCGTCTGGTAAGCCTTAATCAAATGCCGGTTAAAGAGAAGATCCATTTCCTTCTCACTGCTTAAGGTGTGAACAACACAGCAAGGCAGGTCATAATGGTATGCAATTTCACTGGTATCAGTCAGAACAACGTCATATTCCTCCTGATTCATTCCCCGGATCTCATACAGTTCCACGATTGTGAAGGACTCTATCAGATGCCGGTACCTGCTTTCAATTCTTTTTTTTGTAATTTCATTAAGCCCTAATCCATTTGAATTGACCAGCAGCAGTCTCTGGCGCTTGATATCATATTCGGTAAACGAGGTTATTTTAAATATAAGGGAAGCCAGCTGAGCATAAAAGGTGAAGGAAATCGTGGTTTTAAGCCTGTCCTGCAGAAAGCCGGCAACAGTGCAGGCCAGCGCAGCAGAAACAGGACTGTTGAATGCCTGATTTTCATAGTCATACCAGAACCGGCTCAAACCATCAAGTCCAAAATGAATGCTGATGAAAATAGAAACCAAAAGACCGCACAGCTCTTTTTTTACCCAGGGAAAATACATAAGATCAATCCCGCAGGTCTTTTTCATATCCTCACAAAGCTCTTTCCGCATTCCGTCTGCCTCTTTATAATAGAGAGGATATTCCTTTTCTAGATGCTCTACACTCCACAGATCTCTGCAGGACATCAGATACACGGCCAAAAAAACCGTTTCTTCTTCTGGTAAATCATAGCCTTCAAATTTTTCTTTTAAACCGTCATAAATCTTTCTGGCTGTATGGTATTCGGCCGTATCCACAACTTCACTCTTCCAGCTTTCGGGCAGCTTTAGCCGGTAACCGGCATTGCAGCGGTTTCTGACGATAATGAAATAAATTGCCAGACGCTGGGTATTGGTGTCCGTCACCTTAATTTCGGATTCTCTTAATATATGCAAAAACACATGTCTGATGTCCTGCCGTTCCTCATAACTGCATTGTGTCCATTTGGCGTATTCCATTCCGGCATTGTCCAGTAAGACCTTATGAAAATGTACTGCAAATAATTCAGTCATCGCCATCCGCATATGGTATTCGGTTCCAAATGTACGGATGCCAAGACCGGGCTTGCAGTCGGTCTCCAGATGATAGCTTTTTAAAAAGCTCATCACATGGTTTACCTCGTCCCTGATGGCACTTCTGGAAAGATACAGTTCATCGGCAATATCCTCAATCTTTGAAAAGCGTGAGGAGGAAACCAGCTTTCTTGCAATATAAAGAAATCTGGCATTATCATCAGCGCCAAAATTATTGGCCAGACTGGACTGAAACGAAAGCGGCTCCAGATACATGTCAAATAAGTTCCGGTTCTTGACCAATATGGAATAACCTTTGTTGCGCCTGGCCAAAAGCTCCGCTCCGATTCTGGGCAATATGGACTTCACTTCTGCCATCTCATACTTTATGGTTCTTGCACTGACGGACAGTCTTTTTGCAAGCTCATCGGCTGTGAGAGGGCCTTCGCTGACTGCCAGCTGATAGATGATGCTTTCCTGTCTCCGTTTCATTCTGTCCTCCCCCTTATTCCTTCATGTATATATATTATAACATACTTTGTCTTTTATAATAATGTACTGTTTTTAGAAAGCTTTTTTTTAACAAAGGAAAGAAAATCCCCCGCAGCTGACCCTAGCCGGGTCAATTGCGGGGGACTCTGATTCCTTTTTTAAAGCCCTGCCCTTTATTTAAAGGTCAGATAATTATCACTGACAATAATCTCCCCTCCAAGACTGGTCGTAAAATGGATATAACCTTCCTGGTCCAGGGTGCATTTCGGTTCTGTGATAAGTGTATAAAGGCCTGTCTGCTTATCGTAGCTGTAGAATACCAGATTGTTAATATCAAAGGAAGTAAGCGCCGGTTTTACCATGATCTCAACCGGAGTTCCAAAGTCTCCCTTTTGTCCGAGGCTTAATACCGAGAACTGGTTTGAGAATTTCTGGGAGAGAGTTTCCTTCACTTTAACCGCTTCGCTGCTGACAGTGGAGGCGGACAGATTAAGATCCTTTGTAACCTTTGCCGCATCAAGTGAGATGCGGACATCAACTTGGTTTGTATCTGCTATGACGGAGCTTACATTAAGCTGTATTGCTTTATCTCCGCATGCTCTCACCATGGCACGAAATGTATCCAGGCTGATGGCTCCGATATTTTTAATATCAACGCTGACAGAAGGTGCCTTCTTATCCGGTAATGCTGCTACCGCTGACATTACTGCTGCCTGTGCGGACACATGATCAAGCGGTGCATACGTAACACCGGAACCTGTACCGGTTCCCTGTGCATTGGATGCGGTTGTGCTGCTTCCGCCACTTCCGCTGCTTCCACTTCCGCTGCTTCCGCTTCCTCCGGAACCATTTCCGCTGCTGCCCTTACTCTTTTTTACAAGTGCTTTTATGGCAGCAGATAACCGGCCTGCAGCCTCATTAATACTTTGCTGAGACGCTTTTGCATCATTTGCAACCGCCTGTGCTTTATTCCTGGCATCTTCCACGGCCTGATAACTGGCATCTGTATAATCTGCTTTGCTGTAGCCTGAGGCAAGACTGATGACCTTAAGAAGATGACTCTTATCTGTCTGTGATTCAGAAACATTCTTTACAAGAGCGCCGATGGCACCCAATAAGGTGCTTTCTGCCTGATCCACCTTTGTTTGGGAAACCCTGGCTTCGTTTGCAACCTCTTGTGCCTTTTTCAATGCTTCCTGCATTGCCTTATAGCTGCTTTCTGTATAATCAGCCTTGTTATATTCTGAAGCAAGCTGTATTGCTGATAATAAATCAGACTTATCGGCACGGACCTGGTCGGATACAATTACATGTTCCTCTGCTTCTCCAGATTCTGTCAGAAGCGCTTTCATAGACGCATTTTTTACATAAAACTTTGCATTTTCGTCAATGTCCAGGAACGCATTAACGCCCAGCGCATCCAGATTTTCCATATCAAGCTCTATGATATTAAGACTTGCCGCTCCCTTAAAGGCATTTTTGCCGATGGAGGAAACACTTGCAGGCAGAATTATGTTCTTTAAGCCGGAGGCTCCTTCAAACACACCGGTGATTCCGTCTTCTCCTGCGGATATCAGCTCACCGATTTGTGTGACATTTTCCCCGATAACAATTCTTTCCAGTGACTTTGCGTTATAGAAGGTTCCATCCTTAAGCTCTTCCAATTCATTGGAAAGAACGATATCCTTAATGGATTCACAGCCATAGAAGGCTCTCTCACCGATTTCATCTACATTTTGCAGGTCGATGGCTTCCAGAGAGGTACAGTTGTAGAATGCTTCATCTTCAATTCCATTGATTCCTAAAGGCAGCGTAACATGGAGCAAATCCTTATCCCGGAAAAAGGTTCCTTCATTGATTTGAGTCAGAGCACTTCCAGCTTCAAAGGTCACATGCTTTAATCCATAATTCCATGCCATGGTATGGGTGCCCATAGTCGTGACAGAAGCCGGTATTGTCAGTTCTTCAAGGGCCATGTTGTCACTGAATGCTCCGTTATCCAGTTCCTTCAGTCTGCTGCCAGACGCAATGGATATTTCTTTCAGCCTCCGGTTGCTGGAAACCCCGGTTACGCCGACGGACTCCAGGCTGGCCGGCAAATGAACGGAAAGCAGGTTCTCACATCCAAAGATGGCTTGCTCGCCGATTTCTGTTACTGTCTCCGGCAGGGTAATAGAAGTAACCCCCAATGCATCAAGAAATGCACGGTCTCCTATGGAGGTAACCGTATATTCTTTTCCGCCAAACCTTACTGCTTCCGGTACTAAAACTGCTCCGGAAGCCCGGGTCGCGTCAAGAAGTGCTGCGGTCTGAGCACCTGTCACACCGTAACGGAAATCTCCTACGGTAAATTCCTTCACTTCTTCCGTTGGCAGTGAAGCATCCACGGTAATCTTTCCTGCATCAATGCCGCTGCCCACAAGAAGTGTTTTTATCGGCTCCGATGCCACCTGAAAGACTGCATCTTCACTGACTCCTCCAAATGCGGAAGGAGCAACCGATTCCAGAACATCGGATACAATAATAATCCTTATAAGCTCGGAACACCGGGAGAATGCATCGGCTCCAATGGTCTTTACATTCTTTGGAATAACGATGCCTGTCAGTTTTGGACAGTTGAAAAACAGGTTCTGCTCCACGGCCTCAAGTCCTTCAGAAAGTGTAACATCTGACAATTCCTCACAATTATAAAATGCCAGCTTTCCTATGGTTTTTACACTTCCGGAAATATGAATGGCACGCACTCCCGATGCATAAGAGAATGCAAATGCCCCGATTTCCGTCACTCCATCTGCAACATTTAATGTCTGCAGACCGGTCACTCCGCTGAATGCATTATCAGCTATGCTTGTTACCTCTTTAGGAGTCGTAAATACTGACTGGTTTTTAGAGATTGGATACTTGTAAAGAATCGTACCAGCTTTATTGTACAGCACTCCATCCTTTGAACGGAATTGTGTGTTTTCCTCTGCCACATTGATTGAAGTGAGCTTTGAGCAGTCATTTAATGCAGTTACATCAAAGTCTGTCAGAGTTGCCGGAATATCAAAGGTTTTTATGGAGGTCTTGATAAAGGCTTTTTCTCCCACACGCACAAGACTGTTTCCGTCTGGGAAGGACACTGCAAGCTTGCTGCAGCTGTCAAATGCATACTCCTCTATATTTTTCAAAGTAGCAGGAAGTTCCATTGCTTTTAATACCGAGCAGTACTGGAACGCACGTGCTCCGATGGTTTCCAGCTTGCTATCAGGTGCAAGGGTTACTGTTGTCAACGCATCAATACTCCAGAAGGCGCCCGTATCAATTACTTCTAAGGTGGAAGGCAGGGACACGGATTTAAGGCTTGCGCACTGGTTAAATGCATTGACTCCGATTTTCACAACTCCTTCCGGTATTGTCACGCTTGTAAGGGCGTCGCAGGAAGACAGCATGGATTCCGGTATTTCCGTAAGTGAATCCGGTAAATTTATCTGAGAAAGGCTCTCACAGGCGGAAAAAGCACCCCTTTTGATTGTATCGACGCTGTTTGGAATAACAACAGACCGGAGAGAGGAACGTGTGAACGCATTTTCTCCAATCTCAGAAACTCCTGCTTCTATGGTGACCGTTTTAATAGAAGTATTATCCATAAATGCACGTTTTCCAATTGCCTCTACGGTATATCTCTCACCGTCATAGGTTACTGTTGCGGGAATGTGAAGGTCTGACGCTGTATAAGAGATGGCCTTTTCACCGTTTCCTACCTGTACCGTACCATTATCCGTTCCTGACGGTGCCTTTATTACGGTATAGGTGATGTTGTCTACCGTAAACTCTTTCGCCGTAACCGGAGCCAGAGGACTGACGGTTATCTGTGCCGCATCTACCCCATTATTCATCAGTATGGCCTTCATCTCTTCGGAAGTCACGGTATAGATAATATCCGAAGATACGTTCTGGAAGGTATTGGTTCCAACCTGGGTCACAGCCGCAGGAATATTTACTTCTTCGAGATTACTGCAATTATAAAACAGATACTCCGGCAGAACGCTGATCTGATTGGAAAGACTTACCTTTTTCAGGGAATTGCAATTATAAAAAGCCATAGTACCAATGGTCTGTACTCCATCCTCCATAGTCACTTCCGTAACGGAAGAATCCTTAAATACTTTGGTTCCAATTGCAGTAACCGTATCTGGAACGATTACCTTTAAGAGCTTTTTCGTGGCTTCAAATGCATTATTTGCAATCGACTCCACCTCTTGCGGCACCTCGTATGTATCAATTGATTTATTTTCGGGAAATTTCACCAGTACTGAGTCACGGAGCAGAACTCCATCGATACTTTTAAAATCATTACTTCCGTCAGCAACGTTGATTTCTGACAGAGAGGAACAATTATAAAAGGCATCTTCTGCAAAGGTTTTTAAGGAAGCAGGCAATTCAATTGCTTTAAGCTTTGTTCCGGAAAATGCTTTGCTCTTTATCTCCGTGACCTTGCTATTGTTTAAAAAGGACACATCGGTAAGTGACCTGCAGTCCTTGAATGAGGAACTGCCAATTACCTCTAAATCTGCTGGAAGTACGATACTGGTCAGACCGGTATCATAAAAGGCCTCATCACCAATTGAGGTAATTGATTCAGGCAAATCCATGGAGGCCAGACTGTTGCAGCTAGAAAAGGCGCTCTTACCGATCTCCTTGATTCCCTCCCTCAAAGTCACAGAACTGAGTTCTCCCAAGCCCTTAAATGTCTCATCCGGAATCTTTACTAAATTGCCTCCCAGAGTAACACTGGTAAGAGCATCACAGTACAAAAATGCATCTTCGCCAAGTTCCTTGACAGAGGATGGTAATTCTATCTCCGTAATAGGAGCTTTTGCAAATGCTCGCTTGCCAATCCGCTCAATGCTATCCGGCAAAGCTACCTGGGTAAGTGTAGAAGAGGTAAAAGCCTTATCTCCCAGAGCAACCACGGTATAGTCAACCCCGTCATGTTCTATTGTTTCAGGAACCATAATCATGGTATCGTCTTCGGATATGGCCAGAGATGTTCCATTTCCAACCTGAACCGTATTTTCTGATAACACCTTATACTGGATACCGTCAAGTTCAAATACATCCCCTGCTTTTAGGGGTGCAAGTGCAGCAAGAGCCATCTGGGGAGGAAGGGCGTTTGCCAAAGGCGCTTTCACTGCCTGCGCCGGAGTTGCTTTCGTTCCTTCTTCTGCTGGTGTTTCTTGTGCTGGAATTTCTTTTGTCTCTTCTGATTTTGTCTCTTCTGTTTCAGTTTTTGCTTCTTCTGTTTCAGCTTCGGTTTCTTCTGTTTCAGCCTTTGCTTCTTCTGTTTCAGCTTTTACTTCTTCCGTTTCAGCTTTTGCTTCTTCTGTTTCAGCCTTTGCTTCTTCTGTTTCAGCTTTTGCTTCTTCCGTTTCAGCTTTGGTTTCTTCCGACGCCTCTATTTTCTCATCTGCTTCTGATTCTTTTTCTGTTTCCGCTTCCTCTGTAATATCAGTTTTCAAATCACCGGCAGCCGAATTTTCATGATTACCGTCCAGTTCTTCATTTCCTTCTGAATCCGATGCATTTACATCAGATACCTTGGTTTCATTGGAATTTATTTCGGGCGCTGCAAATGCCACTTGTCCCAACGTATTACTGAACGTAAGCAGGGTGGACAGCATTGTGACCGCAGCTCTTTTGGCTTTTCTCATTCTTACTGGTTCTCCTTTTCTATGTGATGCCAAATGGAACCTGACTACAGAATCCTTTCCGTATTCAGGTAAGATATCGCTGTACAATAAACCACCGTATTATTGATTATGTACTCTGCCTTTTTTTGCAAATGTTATTTTCCAGCCTCCCTTCCTGCAAAAAAGACATACCGCACCTATTCCCCCTTACCGCATTGCAAAATTTATGTCTTTACAATGCTCTTACCCATACTTAAGTGCACGTTTTGTTAGTCATAACTAACCGTGTGGGTTAAAGAAAAGCAAGTCTCACAAACCACTTGCCAAAAAGAATCTACCATAAAGCAATCACATAGTCAAGCAGCCGCTTCTATGCATTATGTAAACCATATTGACAACAAAATCAAGCTGAAAATCTTATAATCTTTCCAAAGGCAGCTCCCAGATAATTATATGTAATTACTTACTTTTTTCTTAATTATACTGACAAATATATTAACACTTCATAATATCCAGTCATAATTTTCCACAAATCCCATTTGTTATTCAATTCCAGGTTGGAGTCAGCCTTATTAATCCACCCTTTTTTTATTCTGCCGCAAACGATTTCTATTATTTCATAAAAGAAATATTCCGTCAGACAGACGGTCTGGTGAGAAATTAAATCCATTAGGTACATGATAATATTTTTTCATTTTTACACCTTACACCTTTCACCAGACGGTCTGCATACCCCTTTTTTTTTTAAATCAGAAATGTACAAATGATTGTTCAATATAAATACAAGATTCGCATACATTTTCATGTCTTAACTCCGGTCATAGCACTTCTGTTTGAAACTACCTCTAAGCGTTATTTTTATTCTCAGCCCTATGGTGTTAGCCTTTCAAACGTGCTTTTATAACCCTGATGAAGCCTTGGACCGAGGGACATTAAAACTGTATTTCAGCTAACCTGCACCTCGTTGATCCATGAAAACCTGATATTCTTAATGTCATTTTCAATGCCACCAGGCTTTTGGAATCTCATCCAATTCCATAAGGCAATTGATCTGATGGGATAAAATATCCTTTGTCACATGATACACCCCGTTGGCATCACACAAAATGCAGGGAGCATCACCAAACGTCGCTTTTTTTGCCGCATTCCTGTCATAAAATGCCTGCTCCAGCTTTGTGTATGCCTCTGATATATGATCGGTATTGGGATTTTCATGACGATGGACAAAGACAGGTTTTATTTGTTTGTCTGGCATGACAATTTTAAAAAGCGCCGGTGTTTCACTTAATCTCTCCGGTACATTAAGAAGCTCTTCCACACAGTGTATGAACGTATTTCTCCCATGTCCCACACCAATCAGCAGAATCTTTCCATTGCGTTCTCGCAGGCGGTCATAGCAGCTGCCAGGCCCGCAGGGGGTTGTCTGGCGTTCTTCTCCTTCGATGAAGGATTTACCGTCTTTTCCGTAAACCGCTACACTGTGGGTCGGATGAAGAGAACGAAGGACCCCGGCCCGTTTCCGGAAAAGATTGGGTAAAATGCCCACACAGGCAGGTTCCGCTGCCGGATCAAATACATTGAAAATATCGTCCATGGTTGCCCACGTATGGGTGGGAAGAATCAGCAGGCCTTCTGATAAATACTCCATCAGGGCATCCAGTACCGTATCCGCACCTCCAAGAACTTCCCCAATTGCCTTCATGGATGAGTGTATGAGCACTGTGTCATCAGGCATAATTCCCATGGTTTCAAGATGACGCAGCAGATCTTTTTTTGTATACATGATAAAACCCTCTTTCTATTGCATAAATTTATATAGCGCAGACTCCATTTATCATAAAGGAGTCTGCGCTATTTTTCAACCGCCCATTCATTGAGCATTTACGTTTTATACTGACCAGAGCTCTTTTTCCCAGCCGGATATATAACAAGCACCTAAAAAACAGCAAATGTGTTATACTATCAATAAATAGCATCACGAAAAAATACATCACGGAATATAAGCCAAAAATACACGTATCCTTTTACCGGGGAAGAAAAGAGGGTTGTTTATGGATTCAAAAGATATCACACTGAATGATCATACAGAACTTGCCGCCACCGAATGCAATGTCATAGAAATCATCGATTACTGCACCGAAAGCTATCACGCCTATACGAAGGGAATTTCTGAATTGCATCACATGGAGGAGCTGACAGAGATTCCCGAACACAGCGTCCGCTGGATCAATATTGACGGAATCTGCGGGAAAAAGGCATTAACTGCTTTGGGGGATGCCTTTCACATTCACCCTCTGGTCATGGAAAGCATATCAGATCCTATGGAACGGGCGAAAGTCGAGGAATACCGGAATTCCCTTCATATCATCGCCAAAATGCTTTACTATTCAAACAGCCAGTTGGTGGTGGAACAGCTGAACTTGATTCTTGGCCCCAATTATGTGATCACCTTTGGGGAGACCATGGGAGATGTGTTTGACGGTATCCGCAGCCGTATTGCATTGGAAGATTCCCAGGTGAGAAATTACGGCGCGGACTATCTGATGTATTTAATGCTCGACGCTTTGGCGGAAAGCTATTTTGAAGTTCTGGAGACCTTAAAGGAACAAATCGATACCCTTGAAGATGAGGTGATGGAACGAACAGACCAGGAACATCTGCTGGAAATCCGCCGGATCAAAAAGGAATTGATGAAGATCAGTAAATATATCTGGCCTCTGAGGGATATGGCCTCCTTGCTTGGCAGAGAAGCTCTGGCCTTAATCCATCCTGCCACAGAGCCCTACCTCAGAGACGTATACAACCGTATCGTCCAGGCAATCGATGCCACCGAAACATGCCGGGACCTTCTTTCCGGTCTTGCTGACCTGCATCTTTCCAATACAAGCTACCGGCTCAATGAGATCATGAAGGTGCTGACCATAATTTCCACGATATTTATCCCTCTGACCTTTATTGCCGGCGTCTATGGAATGAATTTTGTGTATATGCCGGAGCTTGGCATGCGGTGGGGGTACGGGGCGACATGGGTGGTCATGCTTTTAATTGCAGGATGTATGGTCTATTATTTCAGGAAAAAGAAATGGTTTTGACTCAAACAGATGCCAGTGCCTCGCAAAGCGCCAGAATGGTCAGTGACTGGCCGTAGGCCATAGGCGCTATGAGAATATTCTTATAATGGTCTTTGTCATACCCCATGCCCGTTCCGCCGGATACATGAAGTACGGTTCCGTCTGCATCGATGTTCTTTAATATTCCTTTTACGGCAGAATATGCACCTTCCAGGTAAGTATCATCAAGAATTCCCATCTTAATGCCCTTTAACATGCCTGCTGCTATGGCTGCAGAGCCTGATACTTCTTCATAGCTGTCCGGATCATCTAAAACCGTATGCCAAAGCCCGCTTTTGCTCTGCAGCTTTAAAAGTGCCTGTACCTGGGCCTTATAAGTTTCCGTCACAAACCTACGGATACCGGAATTCATGGTTCCCTGAAACATCTCCATATATTCCAGGATTCCGGCTGTAAACCAGCTGTTGCCTCTGCACCAGAACACGCCGCCGAAATTATTCCTTTCATGAAAGGTCCAGCCATGATAAAACAGTCCTGTTTTTTTATCATACAGATATTTGATATGCATCATCACCTGGTAATAAGCCTCATCGATCCAATCCTGCCGGCTGTATTTTAACCCCATTTTATTCAGGAACAAAACCGCCATAAACAGGGTGTCGATCCACATCTCATTTTCATTCAGGCGGACGCCCAGACGGTCCCCGTTTGCACTGGTTACGTGCTGAAAGCCACCTTCCTCCGTTCTTGGAAGGCATTTCATGAGCCAATTGGCCCAGTCCAGGCAAAGGGCTTCAAATTCCCCATCCTTCACCGATTCATTTAGATCCACAAGGGCTAAAAGAGGGGCCGTGGTGTTGATGTTTCGAGATGGAAGACCCTGTTTTATATTATCTTTATACCAGTTTACAAGAAATTCCTTATATTCTTCATTCCCCTGGACTTTCTGAAGCTTCATAAGCCCGTAAAGACCGATGCCCTGTGGCCAGTCCCATTCTCTGATTCCAAAGTCTCTTTTGAAATATCCAACGGCCTCACTGCGTTCTTCGATGGTCCCTTCCCCGCTTGTCTTATCCAGATTCATCAGTTTATCGACCACAAGACTCAGCTTTTCTCTAATTGCTTTATTATCCGGTTTCTGCATTTCTTTATTTCTCCATTTTTTATATTTATTGAAGCAGATAGTATCTCCTTCCGCCTGTGAGCCTACCAGATCAGGAAATCCTTATCCAGAAGTCTTAAAATACCCTCCACCAGAAAATAGTCTCCGTAGATGATAGGAACCTGGCGGTCGGATTCTCTGTCATATCTGGCTGAACCGTAATCCAGAATGGAATCTTTCTCCGGATCCCACTGGCAGAACTGCCCCGTAACCGCTTTCAGGCAGCGGATTGCTGATTTTACATATAGCTCCTTTTCCAATGGCTGTACGTGCTCGGAAAGCTCCAAAAGGCCGCAGGCTCCGCAGACTCCGGCGGTGGTATCATAATACACCGGTTCTTTTGGCGCCCTGAAATCCAGCAGGGGAACATAGTCGTTCAACGCCAGATTGGCACAGAAATAATGGGCCACCCGTTTGGCCGCATCCAGATAGGCTTCCTTCTTTGTATACTTATAAGCCAGCGCCATTCCGTAGATCCCCCAGGACTGCCCCCGGCTCCAGGAGGAACCGCTCTCATAGCCCTGACCGCCCGGATTGTTTAGGTATTCTCCTGTCACTGGATCAAATTCTACCAGATGGTTGCAGGAGCCGTCGGGACGGATGATGTGGTTTAAGGCCATGTCCGTATGGTTTATGGCGATCTGCCTCCAGGCACTGTCTCCTGACTGTTGGGAGGCCCAGTAAAGGAGGGGCAGATTCATCAGACAATCCACAATGGCAATGCCGGAACGCTCTCCGTTCCACGCTTTTATATACCGTCCGCTGGGGTTGTAGCGCCCTGCCAGAATCCCGGCGGCATGAAGTCCCCGGCTTTTGGACTCCTCTTCTCCGGTCAGGCGGTAATCTGCCACTGCCGTGTGAAGCCAGAGAAAGCCTACGTCATGGTCAAGTTTCGGAAAGTTTTGAAATGCACCGTCAAGCCGCTTTTCGATTTCTCTTGCGTTTATCAGGTAGCAGTCCTTTTTCGTCGCATGATACATCTGCCACAAAATACCGGCGTAAAAGCCATTGGTCCAGGCGGTCAGCTCCCTTTCCCCCATATCATAATACCGGCCGTTTTCCGGAACATAAGGCATGATCGGGCCCAGGCGCTCACATTCTGCCTCCAGCTTTGTCTCAAGTTTCTTCCAGATTTCCTCTGCCCACTGAAACGTTTCGTTATCAATCCTGTACCGCATAACAGTTTCCTCCTCCGATCACCACGGTTTTCTTTGTAAACTCTGTTTCCACAAGGGTTTCTATCCTCGTCTCCCCAGGTGCAACCGGGAAACGGACGGCTGGAATCAGCACATTGGGGAATATAAGATTCATATTGGGCAATGCGGCAATTACGGTTGCCTCTCCAGCTGTTGCCGCTACCCGGCTGTATCCATTTTCATCAGATACCAAAGCGTTCGTTCCCTCCGCAGCCTTTTTCGTTTCTTCCATACAATACGGATAGGAAAACCCGCAGTCATAGGCAATGCAGGGAGTATGTTCCGGCAGGCTGCTGGTAATCACATGTTTCCGTCTGTGTCCGTTTCCTTCCGGAGTCAGCCAGGTTTCCACCATAATTCCTTCTACGGGGCTCCATCTGGAATAGACCTCCTGCTCTGTGATCCGGTACTCCTCACATGCTCTTCGGACATAATGCATCCCATGGACGTAAAAGGCCAGCATACTGTCGGTTCCCGACTGCTCAATGGTGTGAAAGGAACGGGATACGCAAAATCCGAACTGGGATGAATAAGCGAACTTTGCATATTTTTCCGCTGCAAACGGATGCTCTAAGGTGGGATACTGCCCTGCCGTAAGAGCCACAACCTCATGCTCCCTGTGACAGATCAGCATATCACATTCCTTAACAGCCAGGGTTGGTTTAAGCCTTGGAAACGGTTCTTCCCTGGCACTCCAGAAGGGATGGTCCTCTTTTAGCGCCAGGAATACAAAGGTTTTAAGCGCCCAGTAAGGGGAGCCTGGTGCATTATAGGCTTCTGACATCAAAAGATTGGGGTAGGTATAGCCAACCGTAAGCACCCCTCCGTTATCAAAGATGGGCTGGCGCATCCAGTACTCCAGATGCCGCTTTATAATTCCCTTCATAATTCCCCAGGAGCCGCATTCCACTCCGGCCAGCGCACAGGCTGAGAAAAATGCCGCTTCTGCAAAACGGTAGGTCAGGGATCGGCCAAAGGGCAGCGCCTTCCCCTCATCATCAAACCAGTAAAGAAAGGTTCTGGCAAATTCGGCTGCCCGGTCTTTAAAAAGGCTGGCATGGTACGGGTCTTCCTTTTCCATGAATTTGGCATAGAGCAGACAGTAAAAATGGATGCCGAAAGAAGTATAATAATCCTTTTGAGGACGTTTACCATCAGAATACCAGCCATTTCCAATGTAAAAGGATTCATACTTATCCATGGCGCTCTGTACCTGCTTTTGGTTCCATCTCTTTCCCAGGCTCTTTAATGCCAGGTTTGCAATGACCTTGAAAAACTGCCAGTTATTTTCGGCCTGAGAATATTCATTGATCTGGTACAGCCAGTTTGCCAGATTCTCTTTGGACGTTTCATCGAGAGGTTCCCACAATAGATCCGGAATCATCAAAAGCCCATAGCTGATGGCTGCCATTTCCACCATTCTCTGATCCTTATCATGGAGATCGCCCCAGTATTCCTCTGCGTCAGGGTCGGTGCCGTTTGCAAGCCCTTTTTGGTATACGCTTAACAGACTGTGATCCGTTCCGCCTCCTGCCCAGTAAGAAGCCATCCCCCATAATACACGGGAAAAGCCTTCCATATGGGCGGTCCTGTTTCCATATCCGGCCGCAAAAGCTCCAAGCTTCAGCTCTGCACCGCCTGGACTGTAATGATCCTTTAAGGGATCCACCAGCTTCATAAGCATCTTTTCATAATACTCTTTGTTCTTCATGTTTCCTCCTGCCTTGAACGGGAAATACGGACAGAAGGTGTTACAAAATAAATATTCTGCAACACCCTCATTCCTCTTATTATGAATCAATTACTTCGTCTTTAACTGTCCCAATATTTCATCGTACTGCACCAGCAATTCTTTTGCTGCATCCTCCGGTGAAACATCACCGTAGATAACTTCCTGAATCAAATCCTTACGAACCACTTCAAGTTCCGTATTTCCACTGATCATATTATTAATATAAGGATCTTTTGCAACCAGGTCAATGGCTTTTTTCTGAAGTTCATCAACAGAGCCTTCTGCAATCAGAATATCCTCTGCCTGCTTGGTCGGGCAATAGCCAACTGCTGTTTTCTGAATCTTAATGGCCTCCGGATCATTCATAAGGAAATCCAGGAACTTGGCAGCTTCTTCCTTATGAGCGGATTTGTCATTGATTGAAAAACCACGGTCTCCGCCGTATACTACGCCGGTACTCTTTGCATTTTCCAGAACCGGTGCGGAAATCACCTCCAGAGGGCTGTCTACAGAAGAAAGATACTTAGGGGCTGATCCTGTGTAATCCACGATCATACCGATCTTTTTGTTGATCCACTTGGTATTCTGGTCCATCTGGCCTGCAAAGGTTGCAGCATCGCCAAATGGCTCCAATGTATTTGATTCATAGAGATTTAAAATATTCCGGAATGCCTCGGCTGCGTCTGCCTCTGTAAAGGTAGGAGCATAGGTTTCTTCATCGATGATCGGCTTTCCGGTCTTCTGAACCAGATAAGGCTGAATGAACAGACGGTTTAACATGTCTGCATCTGCTGTCATTAAATAAGCGTCGCTGTCCTTTTCATGAATTGCTTTTCCTAATTCAGCAATTTCATCCCAGGTATAATTCTTCGTCAGATCAATATCAAATTCCTTTGCAAAATCGGTATTCACATAAACAACCGGTGAGCCGCCTACCGTACAAGGGAAAAGATTTGCTTCTCCATTGTAGGTTCCTGAGATCTCAAGCAAACGGTCTTTCAAGGTGCTTAAATCCACAGGCAATGCAGAAAGGTCTGCCAGATAATGCTTTGCTCCCTGAATATCCGGCAGCCATTCTTTATTCAGCTGAATGATGTCAGGTGCTGTATTACTGGAAAGCGTGGTCATGATCTTCTCATAATATCCGTCGAAGCCCTGATACTCTGCTTCTATTTTCACATTGGGGTTCTCTTTCTGATAAACGTCGATGACATCTAATAATGCCCCGTGACGGCTGTCATTTCCCCACCAGGAAAAGCGTAAGGTTACAGGCTCTCCGGCTCCACCGGCTGCTGATGTTTCTGCCGCACCCTGAGTTGTCTGTGTGGTTTCTTCTGTTTTGGCTGTGCTCCCACACCCCATAAGAGTGACTGCAGCCATTGATGCGGTCATAAGAAGCGCCACATGTTTCTTGAACTGTTTTTTCATTGAAATACATCCTCCTTATTTTGGGGGCAGTCTGCCCCCCTGTCTTTATATTACTTTTTAGCCTTTGACACCTCCGGCTGTAATACCTTCAACAAAATATTTCTGTGCAAAGAAATATAAAAGAATGGGCGGAATCAGCGATACAAAGGACATGGCCAGCACCTGATTCCACGGTGTCGATGACCCCTGGCTGTCAATGGACATCTTTAAGGCCAGAGACAGGGTATAGTTTTTTACACTGCTGATATAAACAAGATTGTTAAAGTAATCATTCCATCTCCATAAGGTCTGGAAAATGATAACGGAAAATACCGACGGCTTTAAAAGAGGCGCCAGAATCTTTACGTATACCACAAACGGGTTACATCCATCCATGTAAGCGGATTCGTCTAATTCCTTTGGGATTCCTCTTAAGAACTGAATCTGCATGAAAATCAGGAACGGATAACAGGCCAATACTGCAGGTGCCCAGAAGGGAAGGTAGGTATCTACCCAGCCAAACTTATTAAATACCACATATCTGGGAATCATAATAACTGCATCCGGCAGCATCAGTGTGGAAATCATAACTGCAAACAGGGTCTTCTTAAAAGGGAATTTGAATCTTCCGAATCCATAAGCAACAATTCCGGTTGACAGCGCAGTCAGTACTACGGTTGGCACTACCAGCTTAAAGGTATTTAAGTAAAAGGTAAGATAGGTAAACTGGCCGCTTCCTTTCCAGCCGTTTTTATAGGCAATGGAAGAAAATGCTTCCGGCAAAAGGCTCATCTTTCCAAATAACTCCTGATTATCCTTAAAGGTGGCAAAAAACAGCCAGACCAAAGGATAAATCATTGCCACTCCCATAACGATCAGGATCACATAGGCGATTATATCATTTTTTTTCACTCTCATCAGTCCATTCCTCCATCATTATAAAATACCCATGCATTTGATGAGCGGAATACCAAAAGCGTAATCAGAAGAATTGCCACGAACAGCACCCAGGAAGACGCAGACGCATATCCCATTTTCAGATTCTGGAAGGCATCTTCATAAATCTTTACTCCAATCAGATAGGTTCCGTGATTGGGACCGCCGTTTGTAATGATAAAGGCTGATGTAAATTCCTGCAAGGCGTGAATAATCTGCATAATCAGGTTAAAGAATACGATTGGTGTCAGCATCGGAAGGGTAATACTCCAGAACTTCGTCCATTTGTTGGCTCCGTCAACCTCTGCTGCCTCATAAAGCTCTGTAGGCACATTCTTAAGTCCTGCAAGGAACAAGACCATGGAGGAACCAAACTGCCAAACCACCAGTAAGCTGATGGTCACCAGTGCAATATCCGGGTCTCCCAGCCAGTTTACGGAAGGAATTCCAAATACTCCAAGGAAATTATTGATCATTCCTTCTTTCATGAACATAAAGCGCCACAAAATAGAAATCGCCACGCTGCCGCCCATAATGGAAGGCAGATAATAAACGGTACGGAATAAATTGATGCATTTTAACTTCATATTCAGGATCATTGCCACAATCAAAGCCATAATAAGCTTCATGGGAACTGCCATAAGTGCATACTTAAAGGTCAATACCAGGGATTTTATGAAGTATTTATCCTTTGTGAACAGTCTTTTATAGTTGTCTAACCCGATCCACTTTCCTTCCGACAAAATCGAAAAGTCTGTAAATGAATAATACAGAGACATAATCAGCGGATATGCCTGAAGAATACAAAAACCAATGATCCAGGGCAGAATAAATAATATTCCCCATTTCCAGTTCTTCGGATACTTCCTGACACTGGGTACGGATAGATTCTTAGCTGCTTGCGGTGACATACATTACTCCTCCTAACGCTTTTCATTAATGAGATTCTATCACATATGCCCGCAGGCTGAGCCCCCTCTGCCATTACCTGTTTCTATCATTATTATCTATCATTTTTTTACTGCACTATCATTATTTTAGAGGTTTGTTTGAAACTCATGGGATTTGCCGCTCTCATTTGACGCAGGGAAGTTTGGCATGCTATAATTTGAAGGTAATTAACATTACCGTTTCTTTGGGGAGGTAAGACGATGTACGAGCTTTTAATTGTAGATGATGAGGCCAGTTCCCGTGATATTCTAGCCTCTTGTTTTCCATGGAAGGAATCAGGCTTTTCTGTCTGTGCCCAAAAGGGAAACGGAAGGGAAGCCCTGGAGTATTTAAAAGAACATACGGTCCATGTGGTTTTAACTGATATAAGTATGCCTGACATCGACGGGATCGGTCTTGCCAAAACCGTCTGGGAGGCTCCTGCCCCCCACCCCACCATCGTATTTTTAAGTGCCTACGACAATTTCCGGTACGCACAGAATGCCATTCGCTATGGGGTGCGCTACTATGTCTTAAAGCCTACCAACTTTTCTGAACTGAAAGAAATATTTGCTACTATAAAAAAGGAACTGGATCATAAATATCAGATCACTTCTCAGGAGGAAACGGACCATGTCCCCGATGAAATCATAGATAAGGTTCTTTCCTATTGTTCGGAGAACTACCGGGAAGGCTCTCTTTCTGAGCTGGCGGACTCCCTGTATCTGAATTCTTCCTATTTAAGCCAGTTGATCAAACAGAAAACGGCCAAGACCTTTTCCGATTTACTGACCGAAAGCCGTATGAAACAGGCTGCATTGCTTTTAAAAGACCCGGATTCCAAGATTTATAATATCAGCAATTCCATTGGATATGTAAATCCCAACAACTTTGCAAGAGCCTTTAAAGCCTATTGGGGCGTTACTCCCACAGAGTACCGGAACCATGAAAGATAACAGGCGGACCACCAGCCGTAGATGGGACATGAAAATGAAACAGATGAAAAAACCAATGCGGATACAATTATCCGTCCGATACCAGTTTTTTACAAAAAGCCTGCTGACCAACTGTCTCTTACTTTTAATTCCCATCATGATGGTTGGTCCATACAGTGTCATCCAGTCCTCGAAGGACAATACGGCTGCAATAGAAAAAAGCACCTATCAGACGCTTCATCAGCTGGAACAGACCATTGAACAGCTTTATTCCCATATCGATAATGCAAAGATATTTTTTTCCTCCAACCCCAGGGTCACTCTCCAGATGAAAAAAGCATTTAATGAAAAACCGGTTTCCCTGGATTCTCTGAAAAATATAGAAAATCTTTCCTTATATTTTCAGAATCTTATATTTACAGACCCTTATATTGAAAATATCTATGTCTATTATGACAATTTAAATAACCGGATGTTCCTCCCCCAAAAAGGGTCCATCCAGACGGTCTTTACCGCAGACGAACAGAAAATCATAGAAACCTATAAAAAATCCGGCAGCAAAGACTTCTGGATGGAGATCAAGGGAAAGGAAGGTCCCGGGTCCAAGGTTTCCACCGATTCCCTGGTCATCTATCAGCGTCTTTATACCAGCTTTGCCTACAAACCGGTGGGTATGGTGGCCTTTGAATTTAACTTAAATAAGATGGAGCAATATTTCCAGTCCATGCTCCAATACAGCAGCCAGACCCTGTATCTGATTGATTCCGGTCACAATATCATTTATACCAACAGTAAATCGGAGAATCCTTCCGGCGAATTGGACCGCATCGAGAGCGCACTGGCAACGAAAGAAGAACTCCATCTGTTTCATATTGAACTGAATGATACGCCCCAGGAGGCCGCTTACTTAAAATCTGCAAGGAACAACGGGCTGACTTATATCACGTTTACACCTTCCAATGAGATTTATAAAACTACAAGAAGCCTTTCCGGAACCTATATGCTTCTTATGTTCTCAGGAATCTTCCTGTCCTTTGTCCTGGCCTTTTATAAGACCAATAAGGAGTATAAGTATCTAAGCCGCATCATTGATATTTTCAGCAATCCGGAAGCCTCCAGACAGCATTTTGACAAGATGCCAAGGAAAGCAGGGAATCCGTTTGAATACATTATGCTGAACATTATAAAGCTGTTTCTGGAACAAAAATATCTAAAGGTCCAGGCATCGGAGCGGGACTATAAATTGCAGATATTAAAAATGCAGGCATTGCAGCATCAGATCAATCCTCATTTTCTTCATAATACGTTAAACACCATTTACTGGGAAGCCATACGAATGACCGCTTCGGAAAACTCATGCAGTACCATGGTTTCCAACCTGTCCTCGGTCATGCGCTATTCCGTAGGGGATCCGCAGGAAAATGTGAAGATCAAGGAAGAACTGGGCTATTTAAAAACCTATCTGGAGATCATGAAGATCCGTTACACGGATAAATTTGAGATATTCTATCTGGTCGATGATTCCTGCACCATCTATCCAATCAAAAAGATGATTCTGCAGCCCATCGTGGAGAATTCCATCTATCATGGAATCAAAGAAAAAGACGGGAAAGGAAATATCTATGTGGGTATCCGGCGCATCCGCAAATCCATTTTATTCTATATCCTGGATGACGGAGTCGGCATCGCCCCGGATAAGCTCTTAAAGCTTCAGGAACAGCTTTATGCTCATTCCTCCATATCCTCCTCCCACATTGGCCTGACCAACACCAATCTCCGGTTGACCATGACCTATGGGGCTAAATCACGCCTTCGGATCAAGAGTATCAAAGGAAAATATACTCTGGTTTATTTTATGATTCCGGTCATGGACCTGGAGATGAGTATTACGCCCCGGAAGGAATCGGGGAATGATGATTGATGATATATTTGAAAAAACAGATGTGAAATACATCTGTTTTTTCTGTAAGAAAACACATTTTCAATTGCCATACACTAATTTCTCACATACACGATACCATCCATGATCCTTCTGGCCGTTCTTTGTACTGCCACACACGGCAGCTCCAGGACACCATCTGACTCAATCAGTTCCGGGCACATGGTCATGATTCCGCTTGGATGTCCGATGCGCACATGTTCCACATGTTCCATGGAACGAAGGACTTTTTCCACAACAGAACCTTTCAAAGCAGCCGCCACACTGATGGCACTGGCTGAGGTCAGAGGACAAGCCTTATGACATTGGAACACAGAAATTACCCTTGTACAGATATCCATATCTTCTGCCTCCACCCGCCGGCCGGCTATATCCGTATAGCTTTTTGGAGCGGTCACAAACCCTACCTTAGGAACTGCAGGACTGTTTTCTGTGGCATCCTCCAGGCTTTCTGCAAATCCCATCATACAGCAGGCGGTTCCTCTTATCTTCTCCAAAAGAGCGCAGATATCCTCATTGCTGTTAATCTCATTTGGAAGCTCTGTTCCTGTAAGCCCGATCTCTTCTGCATTTACGATCACCATAGGATTGGATACGTCTAAAATGGTGGCCTCCAGCGGTCCAAACCCTGGAATCTCAAGCACATCAAGAGCCTTTCTTGTAGGAAGCAGTACACCGGTCTTGGCCCCTGCCGGATTCATGAACTTTACTTTTAACTCTGCTGCAGTTCCATCTACACCGGCAATGGAGCAGTCCCCTTCCTGGGCAAAGGTCCCGGTCACAGGATCAATGGGAACGGTCACATGAATGTATTTACCGGTGTTGCGGTTTTTCATACGGACCGTTGTGACCGGCTGGATAATTTCCACCATGCCTTCCTCTACTGCAAACGGACCAACCGCTGCTGTCATGTTTCCGCAGTTAGATTTGTAGTCCACCTGACTCTTTCCCACAATCACCTGTCCCACAAGATATTCCACATCCACACCATCTTCTTCACTTTTCCATACGATCACGATCTTGTTATTGGAAGATACGGTTCCGCCCATGCCATCAATCTGCTTTGGATCCGGATCTCCCATAACCTGAAGAAATATGGAATCCCATTGAGAACGGTCCTCCGGCAGATCTTCTTTTCGGAACATGCAGCCTTTGCTGGTACCGCCCCGCATAAATACTGTTTTAAATGATCTCATTCTTAATATCTCCCCTTCACGAAACTGGAACAACAGCAGCCTTAGAAGAACAATGGCCTTACCGTTCTTTTATAAGCCTTGTCTGAATGATACCATGATAGCATTTGAGATACAATATCACTTATGCTATACCTGTATGATTTTTTCTATCAAACGGAAAAGCAACCGGTTCTAAAAGACTAATGAGTACGTTTTAGAACCTCAGACGATCTTCACCGCCTGCATCTGGGCCTTGATGCAAAGCTCCGCCGCCTTAAAGGCATGTTCCTGCGTCATGGCATGTTCCGTACGGTTGATGCAGTCTGAAATAAGCTGTCCAAAGAAGGGATACCCTACGTTGCCTGCCACATCAAAACGGAATTCTCCCTTTTGGTTGACCAGATACACAAAGTCGGTTCCCTGAGATTTCTCTCCGATATTTACATACTTTCTTAATTCCAGATATCCTTCCGTACCCAGAATAAAGGTTCTGCCATCTCCCCACGTTCTCAGCCCATCAGGAGTAAACCAGTCCACCCGGAAATACTGGGTCGCTCCGTTGTCAGCGACCAGATTTGCATCCCCAAAGTCTTCCAGTTCCGGATACTGGGGGTGATTATAGTTTGCGACCTGGCTGCGCACCACTGATGCATCCTTTGCTCCTGTGTAAAAGAGGAATTGTTCGATCTGATGGCTTCCGATATCACATAAAATTCCTCCATAAAATTCCTTCTTATAGAACCAGTCCGGCCTTAATGGGGCATTGAGCCGATGGGGACCCATGCCCATTACCTGCAGCACACGTCCGATGGCTCCTTCTTCTATTAACTGCCCCGCATAGACGGCGGATTCCACATGGACCCGCTCGCTGTAATACACCATATATTTCCTGCCGGTCCGCTGCACACAGGCTCTTGCCTGTGACAGCTGTTCCAGTGTGGTCATTGGTGTCTTATCTGTAAAATAATCCTTCCCCGCCTCCATCACCTTAAGCCCCAGACTGCATCTTAAGCTTGGCACTGCTGCCGCTGCCACCAGACGTACCTCTGGATCCGACAGGATTTCCTCTTCCTGAGAGGCCACTCTGGCCTGGGGAAAGGTTTTTAAGAATGCGCTTACCTTTTCTTTATCAGAATCATAGACCCATTTTAAGGAAGCTCCCGCCTCGATTAACCCATTGCACATCCCATAAATATGGCCATGCTCAAGGGAAATAACAGCAAACCGGAATTCTCCTTCTAACACTGCCGGCTTTGCTTTTCCTCCTGGTGCATGGTTCCTGCCGCTTTTTTGTATTTCCATGTGACTCCTCCGTAATCAAACCTTTTGCTGGTTTTATATTTCTTCATTATACCACAACGGGGGCGTCTTCTCCAGAAAGAACCGGGAACCTTAAGGGAAACCAATGGACACAGAGGCTATGTCTGCCTGACCCGTGAAATGTCCTATCATTAACATAACGTGCATGTGCAGATAAAAAGAACCTTTACAAGGACTGGAACTGTTGAAATATATCCCTTAGCGTCAGCCTGCGTGTGATTTAATACCATATCTACCGCTCGTTTCCACCCCTTATACTTTAACTGTCTCTCGTTCTGGTCCATTTGGGGCGTGTATTCCGTTCTTTTTCCCGGACTGACCAGAAAATCCTTATAAATTCCAGCTCCAAGGCCAGCCATACAGGCGGCTCCAAGGCCGGAGACCTCCTCCACTTCCGATGCCAGCACCTTGCTGCCCAGCATATCACTTTGAAACTGCATCAGCCAGCTGTTTTTCGTGGGACCCCCATCGACCCGGAGCTCTACGGCGTCAATTCCTGCTGCCTCTTTCATGATTCCGACCACATCAGATATCTGGTAAGCAATGCTTGACAGCCCCGCCCTCACAAGCTCCGCCCTGCCTGTGGTCCGGCTCATTCCAAGAAAGGCCGCAGATACATCACTGCGCCAATAAGGGGCTCCCAGGCCGGAAAAAGCAGGAACCAGATAAGTAGGATCCAATGGATTGGCTTTCCTTGCCAGCTGTTCCGCTTCTTCCGCACTGGTCAAAAGCCCGGCCTGATCCTTCATCCAGGTGACAACGGCGCCTGTATAATTTACATTTCCCTCTAAAACATACTGTACCTTTCCTCCTGCCTTCCATGCCAGAGAGGTAACGATGCCCAGATCAGAGAAAAAAGGAGTTTCCCCAATGTTCATCATAATGGAAGAACCCGTTCCATAGGTGGTTTTCATCAACCCTCTGGATAAGCAGCCTTGACCGAACAAAGCTCCGTGAGAATCTCCCAGCACTCCGTGAATGGGAACAGGGCCTGGAAGGATTCCTTCAAAATCCGTACAGCCAAACATGCCATCCGAATCTTTTACCTCCGGCAGACAGGTCATCGGAATATGAAAATATCCACAAAGAACCTCATCCCATTTTAAATCAGTAATATGAAAGAGCTGTGTTCTGGAAGCGTTGGAATAATCCGTAAGAAAATGTTTCCCTCCCGTCAGCCGGTAGATGAGCCAGCTGTCCATGGTACCGCAGCAAAGCATTTCCTGCTTTGCCAGAACTGCCGCCTCATGGACATTCTGTAAGATCCAGGAAAGTTTTGCTGCGGAAAAATAAGGGGACAGCCTTAAACCGGTCCGCTGCCTTATGTCTTTTTCCGCCCCTTCTTCCTGTAACTTTAAACAGATCTTTTCTCCTCTGGCACACTGCCAGACAATGGCACGATGCACTGGTTTTCCAGTCTTCCGGTTCCAGGCCATAGCCGTCTCTCTCTGATTGCTGATTCCCACGCATGCAACTGAAAGAGGAGAAACCCCGCTTTTTTCCATCAGTTCTTTTACCACCCACAGCGTATTCTGGTAGATTTCCTCCGGGTCATGTTCGATAAAGCCCTGCTGGTCTACGAACTGGGTGTGGCCTTTATCGGTTCGGCATACCAGACTGCCGGTCTCGTCAAAAAGCAGGGCTTTTGTTCCCTGGGTGCTCTGGTCGATCCCAATAATATATCTGTTTTTCATAGCAATAGCTCCATTACCTTTTTAGCGATTCCTTCCCCGTTCAGACCGTAATAATCAAAGACTTCCTTTGAAGTTCCCGTAATGACCGGCGCATCCGGAAGTGCCATGATCTCCATCTTTTTTAAACAGCTTCTGCAAAGGACCTGGCTGACCAAAGAACCCAGACCTCCAAACGGCGCATGTTCCTCTACGGTCACCACTGCCTTTGCCTGTTTCACCGCCTTGAGAATCCCCTGTTCATCAAGAGGTTTTAAGCAGTACATATCAAGGACTCCCACGGATACCCCCTTTTCCTTCAACAGCTCCGCCGCCTGCTTTGCAGGCAGCACCATTTCTCCGCAGGCGATGATCACAGCATCACTGCCTTCACAGACCGTTACGGCCTGATCCATCTGGAATGGAGCTGCCGTTTCCTCGTAAACATCCTCCACCGGATTTCTTCCTACCCGGATATAGGCAGGCTTTTCATCCCGAAGCAGAGCTTCTATCAGCTTCCTGGTCTGATGACGGTCACTTGGCACATAGACCCGCATATTGGGAATGGCGCACATGGCCGCAAAATCCTGGGCAGAGTGATGGCTCATCCCAAGCGCTCCGTAGCTGATGCCGCCGCTGATGCCGATCAGCTTTACATTGGTGTCGGAATAGGCCACATCAATCTTTGCCTGTTCGTAGCTTCTGGTGCTTAAAAAGCAGGCCGGTGATGCGGCATATGGCTTTTTCCCCGCCTTTGCCATACCGGCAGAGATGCTGACCAGATTCTGTTCTGCAATGCCGGTTTCTACAAACTGCTTTGGGTAGGTATCAGCAAAAGGGGTCATGGACGCACTTCCTCTGGAATCACTGCAAAGAACCACCACATCTTTATCCTTTTGAGCCTGTTCCATCAAAACTTCACAGATTACCTGTCTGTTTGCTATCTGATTCATGGATGAATGCCTCCTCCCGCTCCTTTAATTCCTTTTTTGCAAGTTCATACTGTTGTGCATCCGGCACCTTATGATGCCAGCCTGCCTGATTCTCCATAAAGGATACGCCGCAGCCTTTGGTGGTGCCTGCAATGACCACCGTTGGCTTTCCTTTTGTTTCTCTGGCCCTTTCAAAGGCTTTTAAAAGGGAATCGATGTCATTGCCTGCGGCGCTCACCGCATTCCAGCCAAAGGCCGTAAAACGGGCCGCCAGATCATCGTGATGCATCACATCCTCTGTGGAGCCTGAGATCTGAAGCCGGTTTCTGTCCACCACGGCACACAGGTTGTCAAGTCCATACTGGGAAGCCGCCATCGCCCCTTCCCAGACAGAGCCTTCTGCCAGTTCGCCGTCCCCCATGACCGTGTATACCCGGCTTTTGCGTTCATCCATTTTGCAGGCCAGCGCAATGCCCACACAGACCGGAAGGCCATGGCCCAGGGAACCGGAATTCATCTCGATTCCGGGAAGCTTATTGTTTGGATGGCCGATGTATTTGGAACCAAATCTGGAGAATCCGGCAATTACCTCATCCCTGTTTAAAAATCCCTTTGCTGCCAGAACCGAATAATAAGCCTCAACAGAATGGCCTTTGCTCAAAATGAAATAATCCCGGTCCGGCTGGTTCTGGTTTTCCGGACTTATATTCATTTCATCCATATAAAGGCTCACTAAAATTTCCATAACGCTGAAATCTCCGCCGATATGTCCGGTCTTTGCCTGACAGACCATATCCAGCACATCTCTCCGAAGTCTGTATGCCAATGCTTTTAAATTATCATTCATGATACCCTCTCCTTTTTGCTGTTACCGTCTGCCGGTTGGGTTGTAGACCGCTTCTTTTACAGCTTCCTCTACAGGATCGTAAAGATCCGGCCGGATTCCCAAGTATCTGCATGCTTCATAAAGGATTGGAACCACGTCCTTATGGATTCCCACGCAGTGATGAATGTAAGGGCCGCATACCAGTTTGTTCTCCAGACGCTTTAGATTCTCCACTTCCACCCACACATAGGTTCCTTTTGTATATGGCCCGTCGACTCCTTTTGCATTGCCAAGCAAAAGAGAATAGTCTCCGTTATCTCCGTCGAACCGGCAAAGGGTCATGGTTCCCTGCTTGGCCTCTGCTTCCACGGCTCCCGGATAATCAAAGGCCAGAGGATAGCCGATGACTGGCTTCTCCTTTGCTACGGAAATGGGCCAGGGTCCGCAGTGCTGCAAAAGCTCTCCGTTTTCATTATCCGGATGTCGCACGGTCCAGTCAGCAAAAAAGGTCCTGCTTTCTCCCATTCCCGCAGCTTCTGCCATCAGAGCCGTGACCGCACCGTGAATATCGGTTTCACATACCACCGGGATCCCTTCTTCATTTAACAGGGAATTGGCGGCACAGGGCATGATTCCGATTTCCCCCTGTAGTGCATTCCAGCACTGAATGGCAATGGCATTGCAGCCATACCGTTCTGCCAGCTTCTTCATGGCAACCTTTAATGCCCCTACCTGTTCCAGATGTTCATCCCGGATTTCCACCTGCATGTTCTGTCTGCAGTATTCCATGACTTCCCGTACGTTTGTACCGTCTTCCTTTGCCTTTTTCACTTCTGCGATCAGCTCGGGAATCGGTATGGGAGAAAGCTGGATATGAAAACGTTCCAAAAGCTCTCCCTCATTGCACATGGTGGACCAGAAATCAAAGGGTCTTGGCCCGATCTGAAGAATCCTTATCCGGCGGAAGGTCTTTACCACGTTGCAGATGGCAAGAAAGTTCCGGATTCCATTTTCAAACTCCGGGTCCGTCAGGCGGCAATTGGTCAGATATGTAAATGGAACCTGAAATCTCCGGAGGACTTTTCCAGTGGCGAACAGACCGCACTGGCTGTCTCTTAAACGGATTCCCTTCTCATCCGGCCTTTCATCTCTTGGCCCCCATAAAAGGACCGGAACATTCATCCGCTTTGCCAGTCTGGCACAGACATACTCCGTACCGAAATTGCAGTGAGGCAGAAAAAGTCCGTCAACGCCTGCCTCTTTGAATTTTTTCTCAATTAATTGAATATCTTTATCATCAAACAAAAGACCTTCCTCATTGATATCATCAATATCCACAATTTCCACGTTTAATTCTTTTAAACGCGCTTTGGTCAATCCGGCATATTTCAGCGCATCCGGTGCACTGAAAATACTTCTGCGTGTAGGCGCGAACCCTAACTTAATCGTTTTCATACTACGGCTCCTTATTAATTTTTATTAAATTTGTTCTTTATTTTAACTAAATTATATTAAACTTATTTTAAAATGTCAATTGAATTTAACTGAATTATTTTGAATTATGTATTAATATCATGTTGACGAATTCAAATAATTCCTGTATGATTACTATGTCTGTAAGATGTAATAAAATAAAGAAGAAACAATTAAAATATAAGAATCAGGGGGGGGAACCCAAATGTCGATTTCAGCAAAAGAACTGGCTGAAAAATTAAATATTTCTGCTGCCACAGTTTCTATGGTTTTAAACCGCAGACCCGGAATCAGCGAGAAAACAAGAACTATGGTAATTGAGGCTGCCAAAGAGTACGGCTATGATTTTTCTAAAAAATGGGATTTCAGCCAGGAAAAAGGAAGCATCCAGTATGTTATTTATAAAAAACACGGAACGGTAGTAGGAGATACTCCATTCTTTTCCCAATTAACCGAAGGGATCGAACAGGCCTGCAAAGCCGAAGGATTCGAGCTGCAGATCACCTATTTTCATGAAAATCAGGATATTGACGCACAGATCCAGGCACTTTCTGAAAAGAACTGTCAGGGAATTCTTCTGCTTGGCACAGAGATGGAGGTGGAGTATTTTCCTCCTTTTTCAAAGTTAAAGATTCCTCTTGTCATGTTGGATACTTATTTTGAAGAACTGGACTGTGATTCCGTCCTGATCAATAATGTACAGGGCGCCTACCGGGCAACCAACTATCTGATAGAAAAAGGAATGACAGAGGTGGGCTATTTACGCTCCTCCTGCACCATCGGCAACTTTGCGGAACGGGCGGACGGATATTATAAAGCGCTGCGCCATCACCATATTCCCACCAATCACCCTTACGTGCATGAACTGACCCCTTCCATGGAAGGCGCATACCTGGATATGATCCATATTCTCCGGGAAAAACCGGCTATGGCCCAGGCGTATTTTGCGGATAACGATTTGATCGCGGCAGGAGCCATGCGGGCACTGAAAGAGTGGGGGTACCGCATTCCGGAAGATATCTCCATTGTCGGCTTTGACGATATGCCCATATGCGAATTCCTGGAACCGCCTCTTACTACCATGGACGTACCCAAAAAGCGGATGGGAGAGCTTGCCATGAAGCTCCTTGTTCAAAAGATTCATCAAGATTTGAAAATTCCTGTTAAAATCGAACTATCTGTAAGGCTTCATGAAAGAAAAAGCGTCCGTTCATAATTTTTCATTCAAAAAATGCGCCCTGAAACAGCCTTTAACGCTTAGTCAGGACGCATTTTTATATATGAAATCACTTTATTTATCAAAAACCTTTACTTATAAATATATTTTGCCTTATCAAAAACACTGTCGCCTTCTAATAATCTGGTGCGGTAATATACCCGCACAATCTCATCCGCTTCCTCCTTCTCTTCCATATGGCGAATCAAATGCTTTACTGCTGCCGTATGCCTTTTGGTATGGGTACCTTTTATTAATGTAAGGTTAAGACCTGGGATGCTCAGTTCCGGCAGAGCATCAAAGCCGACCAGGGATACATCCTTTGGCACCTTCATGTTGCGCTCAAACAGTGCTTTGATGACCCCCAGGGAGATTACGGAGCTTTCCAGAACATAAGCGGAGGTTTTTCTAAGACCTTCCGAAAGATAATGGTTCATGGATTCATATACTTCCTCCACCGTGCTGCCAAGATATAAAATACGGTTGCTGTTATCCCCGCATTGCCGTCTGGCCATTTCCTGTACAAAAGCCTCTCTTCGTTTTTCAAAATTAAAAATATTAATAGTTTCTGCAAGATAGATGATGTGGCTGTGGCCTTTGTCCACCAGATAATCCACTCCTCTTTGAATTCCTTCTTCGTTATCAATTAAAAAGCTGTCAAACCCCTGTTCATAAAAAAGATTATCGCCCACAACAATGGGAATCTTTAACTGCCGAAACGGATAGATATCACTGGAATTCATCTCTGCTGCCAGAATATAAATGCCTTTTACTTGATTTTCTTTGCATTTCTGCAGAAAGTTTTTCATATTGCCGGATTTATCATCAAATTCCCAATAATGAAACCGAAAACCGGCCTGATTTACCAAAAGTTCCAGGTTATCAAACAGCTTGGAGCTTTTATGGTTCCCCTTCCGTTTTAAAATAATGCCATGCTTGATATAATTTAACATGAGCAGAGTTCCTTTATTCTCTGCGGACTCTGCTCTCAATTTATAAGTATTTCTCATACTTAACTGTTCTAAGTATTCCTGTACCTTTCTTCTGGTTTCCGGATTTACACCAGGCTTATCGTTGAGTACCAAAGAAACCGTAGCCGGAGAAATTCCCAGCACTGCAGCAATATCTTTTGACTTTATCCGCATCTGTCACACCATCCTTGCTTCTTAAAATACACACTCACCTTTTATTCTCAAGAAAAACATTATATATGTCAACTACCTTTATTATATTTAAAGAAAAAACAGGCTGAAAAGTCCATGACGGATCCTTTTCAGCTTGACTTTTTATCTTTCTTTACTTACCTGTGCCGGGTCAGCACCGTTTCCTTTTCCAGAATAACCAATGCATCCTTCCGGAAAATATGCATGCTGAGAATTGATGCATCTTTGCTGCACTCCAGTTTCACGTTTGCAATCCGTCCGTTCTCCAAATCTATGGCTTTTGCACCATATCCCTCCAGATTTCCTGCAATTGTTACCTTGGTGGTATACGGAATATAGAGGAGATACCTTTCATCTTCTGTTTCTGCCATTCGTATTTCCGGGGAAAGATCTGCAAGCAGCTTCTGAACCGGCTTTAACTCCGTAATTTTTCTGGACTCCAGGAAATTTATAATATATCCGTAGTCCCAGGCACCCGGAAACTGCAATGCGTCCTGGACGGCAAATGACTCATCGAAGCCTTCCCCCAATACCGGATTCCGCCTCCTGCCCTTCTTCTTCCAGTTCCACACTCCATGGGCTCCATAGGTGACTCCGGCACAGGCACCTGATAAGATTCCGCTCCATGCGGCTTTGCGTATGTCATAGGGCTGAAACCTTCCGTAGTTCTGACGGCTGTACCCCATCTGTTCATAACAGGGTTCGGAATTTATTATGGGCTTTGGAGGGTAGTTCTTATAGAACGTTTCTGCAAGCACGTATGCCATTTTCTGCTCTTGCGCATTATGCCCTGACTGATACATATAAAAGCTGATTCTGTCTAAAAACTGTTTGGGAATATAGTCATAGCCTCTTTTTATGTGCATGGACTTTAAAGAATCCGGAGACTTTTCATAGACTGCTGCAAGCGCTGTTTCATAATATTCCACGGCTTCTTTCGTATCAAAATCCGTATCTCCGCTTATTATATATACAGGATCAAATTCTTCAAATTCTTCCACGATCTTTTCCGCATATGGACGAACCATTTCTTTTGGCATAATATTGACATCCACCAGCCGGCTTCCCCAGGTTCCAGGTACATAATTGAGCCAAAGCACTACAAGGGCCAGATGAAAGCCTTTGTCTACAGCCATTCTGCACATCTGTCTGGCCCTGTCATAATACGCTTCATTCCATTGGCTGAAATCAAATTTTATGCCATCTTCTGAATAAAACGGATAGATGCTATCTTCCATCAGACACCGGTCCCATTGGGGAAGTGTATTGATCTGCAGGACCGTATATCCCTGAGACCACCGTTTATCAAGATAAAATTCCCACTCTTCCATGGCCGCATTTGTAAACGCGCTCCATACTGTGTCTGCAAGATAAAAAAATGCTTTCCCAGCCCGTGTGAAGTTCCTTTTATTTTCCCCTACCTTTAACTGACTCATAAAAACCCTCCTTGTGTTTAATAATTAATCCTAACACCACCATATTTTTGTTTCAACCCCAATGCCGCTTTTCTCTGTTTGTATTAAAAAACTATATTTGCAGCCTTATTTCTGATTATTCTTTTTGTAAAAAAATAACATACCTTTAAACTTTTTTTAAAGTATGCCATCTTAAACCCTGTATCTGTTAAAAGCAGCACATAACACAGGGACATAACTTAAAATCTGCAAAATATAAAGTTATGCGAAAAGGATTGCACTTCTCACCTGGTATGATATATGATTTAATATAGGAAAAAACAAAAAGGACACAAGCGCCTGGAAAGGAGCCTTATGGCACATCATTGCAGCTGCTGCAACCAACTATGTACATCCCGAATCTCGCTTTTTGAATCCCTTTCCTATGAAGAACAAAAGGAGCTGATTAAAAAGGCACAGCATCTTGATTTTCAGAAAGGGGATACCATCCTTCATGAGAAGGACCCGGCAGATAAAATCATGGTCATCCGTTACGGCAGGATCAAGATCAACCGCTATTCCCTGGAAGGAAAGGAGTATGTTCTTGATATTCTTGATGAAGGTGATTTCTATGGGGAACAGAACATCTTCGGAGGACAGGCATTGGAAGCAAACGCCGTTTCCATGGGAGAAAGCGGTGTCTGTCTGATTTTTTTAAAGGATATCCAAAATATAATCTTAAAAAGACCGGAGATCGGTATCAAGCTGTTACACGTTATTGGTCATAAACTTTCCCTTGCCAACGAACTGGTTCAATTATTATCTGTAAATGATGCCAAGGCAAGGATCGCAGGATTCATTCTGTTCCGAAGCAGCCGGATCAATAAAGACACCATAGAACTGACCAGAGAAGACATTGCCGCTTACATCAACGTCCGCAGGGAGACCATCAGCCGAAAGCTGGGAGAGCTTCGCAAAGACGGTGCCATTGCACTGGAAGGAAACAAAAAGGTGCGGATTTTAAATAAAGACCTGTTAAGAGACATCTTTGAAAATGATATGTAGACAAAAAACAAAAAAATATTAAAATAGTTTCAAATAATGATTCAAATCACATTTTTCTTCTGCCTGCCGGGTTATACTAACCTTACAAAAACAGTTACGAACTCGAAAGGGAGGAAATATATGATTACAAATAAAATGAAATTAAGTGAAATCGTGAAAGCTTATCCCGGAGCCGTTGATCTTTTTAATGACTTTCACATTGACTACTGCTGCGGAGGCAATGACTCACTGGAGGAGGCCTTAAGCCGGCTTTCCATTGATTCCAGAAGCTTTATTGAGGTATTAAATAAAAAGCTGGAGAAACAGAAAAAAGAACCTGCTTCAAAAGAGGTTTTAGACGTGGAACGCCTTATGGAAATGGAAGTCCCGGCACTGATCGATTACATCATCGAGACCTATCACGGAAAGGAACGGACCCTTCTATTAGAAATCGATGCTCTGGTAAATAAAGTGCTTCTGGCTCATTATTCCCACCATCAGGATCAGCTGGTACCCCTTCACGGACTTTTCTCTGACTTAAAAAAGGAACTGGAGGAGCATTTTGCCAAGGAAGAAAAACTTGTCTTTCCATACATGAAGCAGACCTGTTCCGGTAAAAGAGATGCGGGATATGTTAAGGAGCTGGAAGAGGAACACGACGCAGCCGGAAACCTGATCAAAGAAATCACTGCCTGCACCAATGACTTTACCGTTCCGGAGGGAGGCTGCACCTCCTATCACCTGCTGTTTCAAAAGCTCCAGGAACTGATCAAAGATATTTACAACCATATATTCACAGAAAATTCACTGTTATTTCCAAAATATGAAGGAGGACGTTAAGATGAAAAAACTTGTAAAGAACAATGTAAGCTGGGTAGGTATTATTGATTGGGAGCTGGAATCCTTCCATGGGGCTGACTACTCCATCAAAAACGGCTCCAGCCAGAATGCGTATCTGATCCAGGAGGAGAAAACGGTATTGATTGATACCGTATGGAAACCCCATTCCACCGAGTTTATCGACAATCTGGAAAAGGAGATCGATCTTAATAAAATCGACTTTATCGTTGCAAACCATGGAGAGATCGACCATAGCGGTTCCCTTCCTGCTTTGATGGAGAAGATACCAAATACTCCGATTTACTGCACTGCCAACGGAGTGAAATCCTTAACCGGGCAGTACCATCACCCCGAATGGAATTATCAGGTGGTGAAAACAGGCGATTCCGTAGACATTGGCAACGGCAAGAAGCTGGTATTCGTAGAGATGAAGATGCTTCACTGGCCGGACAGCATGGCTACCTATCTAACCGGGGACAACATTCTCTTCTCCAACGATGCCTTTGGACAGCACTTTGCCGTTGAAGAATTATTCAATGACAAGGCCGACCAGTGCAGGCTTTGGGAAGAGGCCCTGAAATATTATGCCAATATTTTAACTCCATTCTCTCTTCTTGTAAAAAAGAAAGTGGAGGAGATTCAGGCCCTTAATCTTCCCATTGACATCATTGCCACCAGCCATGGCTGCATCTGGAGAGAGAATCCCTTACAGATCGTGGAAAAATACTATGAGTGGTCTCAGAATTACAAGGAAGACCAGATCACCATTGTCTATGATACCATGTGGGAGGGGACCAAACAGCTTGCCCATAAGATCAGCTCGGAGATCGCACAGATTTCCCCTCAGACCCGAGTAAAGATTTACAACATTTCAAAGGCAGATAAAAATGACATCATGACAGAAGTATTTAAGTCAAAAGCCATTGCTCTCGGTTCCCCGACGGTTGGGAACAGCATCCTTTCTTCCGTAGGCGGATGGCTGGATTTCTTAAAGGAGCTCCGCTTCAAAGAGAAAAAGGCAGCTGTATTCGGCTGCTACGGCTGGAGCGGGGAAGGTACAAAGGTTCTTCGTGAAAAGCTGACAGACGCAGGATTTTCAGTGGTTGAAGCTGAAGCAAAATGCTTATGGAATCCAAGGGAAGAAGATTTTGAAAGAGCTGCAGGAATTGCAAAAGCCCTTTGTGAATAAGAAACAAGTTAAAGCTGGAATGGGGATGCCCTGAGATTTATGAGGGGCATCCCCATTTCAGCTTTAGATAAATCCTTTTCCAACCACTTCCTTGGCATCAAGAATGGTCATAAATGCCTTCGGGTCTTCTTCCATCACAATCGTTTTCACCCTGGCAAGCTGGGTCAGTTTAATGACGCAGTAAATCATGTGCTTATCCACTCCGGTGTATGCGCCCTCCCCATTTAATAATGTGATTCCTCTTTTTGGATTTTTCATGATTCGGTCCGCGATTTCCCGGTATTTATCTGAAACGATTATAACGGTCTTCTTTCGGTTAAATCCTTCTAATATATTATCGATCACAAGATTTGCAATGTATCTTGCCAGGACCGTATACAAGGCAATATTAAGGCCAAAGATAAAGCCTGCACAAATAATCAGAATCCCATTGAACACCATGTCAACCGTACCAATGCTTACTCCAAAATACTTATTGATAATTTTGCCAAGAATATTCATGCCACCCAGGGCTCCGTCATGGCGTAAGGCAAACCCAACACCGCCTCCCAGGATGACACCTCCAAAAATAACTGCAACAAGGATGTTGTCAATGGGAAGTGCGATTCCCTCCGTAAGATATAAAAATACGGAAACAGAGCTGATACCGATTACACTTTTGACTGCAAACATGGGACTGACAAACTTTATTCCGATGATTACAAAAATAATGTTCAAGAAAAAAGAAAAAAACGGAATACTTGTTCCAATAGAATAATGCAATAACAGCGCGGCACCGTTAAACCCTGTGCTGAGCAGCCGGTACTGGGTATATATGCTGTTTGTAGCAAATGCAAATAAGAAACTTCCCAGCAAAATGCAGACAATATCTGCCGCCAGCTTCATGTTCTTTACACTCTTCATAGCAACATTAACCATTGAACGCAATACAGCATAATGCTAAAAGCGTATGTTCTTCCTTTCTGGTAATCTTTAATCTTCCTCCCGGCTTCCCCATCTGATTAAAAATCAGCGCTTCACCGGCACACAGGAAACGCTCCTTCTGACAAAGCCTTATATTTAAACTTCCTTTTATCAGATACAAAAGGGTATGGTTCTCAGGCTCTAAAACAAGCTCTGCTTTCTCCTCGTCCATTGGAAGCATCAAGACCTGACCAGCCATTCCCTTTTGAAACATCAGATTAAAATCGTTGCACTGGCCATAACTCATGATTGGAACTTCTCCTCCAAACTTAAATGGCTCCAGAGGTCTTAACGGAATCCGGGGCATCTGTTTCTCTTTCTCCAATTCCATGCTTCCTTCTAGGACGGTTAAAATCCGGTCGTAATTCTCAAGCTTTGTGAAACGGGAAACTTCCGCCGATACACTGGCCATGCTTACGCGGTACAGGAAATCCTGCTGTTCATATTGTGCCGTTTCGGGATAAATATAAATCTGAGTGGTGTCTCCGCCTGCCCAGGCAGTTGTTTTATAACTGGTTTTATTTAATAATCTTATATTATCATCCATAATCAGCTTTCTTCTTTTTTATAAACTAAGTGTCCATTTTTTATAACGGAATGAACAATATTTTTAGCAGTATGGTAGATCAAAAACCGGTAATCCGGATACTCCAGCAATACGATATCTCCTTGCTTTCCTGCTTCCAGCGTTCCAATCTTGTCTGCCCGTTTCAAAGCAGCCGCCCCATTAAGAGTCAGGGCGGTAAGAGCTTGCGGCAATGTCATTCCCATTTTCAAAACAGCTAACGAAAGCATTAAGGGAATGGAATTGGTAAAACTGCTTCCCGGATTAAAGTCCGTTGCCAATGCAAGCCCGCATCCGGATTCTATCATTTTCTTTGCCGGCGCAAAGGGCTTATTCAGGCAAAAAGCGGTACAGGGAAGCACAGAAGCAACGGTTTCGCTTTCTGCAAGAGCCGCCATGGACTCCTCGGAAATCATCAATAAATGGTCTGCCGAGGCTGCCCCTAATTCTGCCGCAAGCCTCCCGCCTCCCAGATCATAGATTTCATCTGCATGAATCTTGATTTCAAAGCCCATCTTCTTTGCTTCTGTTAAAAGGAACCTGCTCTGCTCTGTATCAAAAGCCTCTTCTTCACAGAATACGTCACAAAACTCTGCCAGATTTTTTTCCTTTACCTTTGGCATAACAACTTCAACCATGTAGGTCACATAACCGGCAGGATCATTCTTATATTCCAGGGGGACTGCGTGGGCGCCCAAATATGTGGATACGATCTCCACCGGATGGACTTTATTTAACTCCTTCATTACCCGAAGCTGTTTTTCTTCACACGCTAAATCCAGCCCATATCCGCTTTTTCCCTCTACCGTAGTAACGCCTTGAGACAGCATATCATGTAAGCGGTTTCTTCCATCTGCGAAAAGCCGGTCTTCCCCATAGCTTCTTGTTGCATTTACCGTACTTTGAATGCCGCCGCCTTTTCTCATAATATCCAGATAGGAAGCCCCGGACAGCCGTTCCATAAATTCAACTTCCCGGTAACCTCCAAAGATGAAATGGGTATGGGAGTCCACAAATCCCGGCAATGCGGTTCTTCCCGCCCCATCAATGACCATAATATCACCTGGAATCTGCTCTATGTACGCTGCGCCAAGCCTGTGCAGAACCTCTTCATTGGCCCCAAGGAATAAAATGATGCCATCTTCCATATAAATACTGGCATTTTGCATCACTTCTACCTGATCCATCTCTTTGCCTTTTTTTATATGGCTGCCTTTTGGTGTAACGATCTGAGAGCAATTGTATAGCAGTAATTTGTCCAATGAGTCTTCCTCCTTCCCAGCTGCTATTTCTTACTATTGGCAAAAGGTCGCTTCTACCGCCTGTTTTACCAGCCCTTCATCAGCCACATGAGGAATGGTGATCACTGCCTGCCCTTCATAATCTTTGTTAAATTGAACTGATGTTTCTATTGCATTTTCATTTCTCGCCCAGTTTCTTCTGGCAACACCGCCCATCACATCCCAGATCATGGCGCTTTTAATGATCTCATCAATTCTCCGGCTTCCATCTAATACAAGACCAAAGCCGCCGTTTATGGATTTTCCGATTCCAACACCGCCGCCGTTATGTAAGGCTACCAGGCTCATTCCTCTTGCTGCATTGCCAACGTAACACTGAACGGCCATATCTGCCATCACATTACTTCCGTCTTTGATGTTGGAGGTTTCACGGAACGGGGAATCCGTACCGCTTACATCATGATGGTCTCTGCCTAACATGATGGGGCCTACTTCCTTGTTTCTCACCATTTCATTAAAACGGAGGGCAATATTTTTACGTCCTTCCGCGTCCTGATAAAGGATTCTTGCCTTGGTTCCTACTACCAGCTGATTCTTTTTGGCATCCCTGATCCAGTTGTAATTATCTAAATCCTGATACCTGCGGTCTTTATCAATACTTTCCATAGCCGCCTGATCTGTTTTATCCAGGTCTTCTTCTTTTCCGCTTAAACAAACCCAGCGAAATGGTCCATATCCGTAATCAAATAATTGGGGACCCATAATATCTTCCACATAAGAAGGATAAATAAATCCATCCTTATCATCAATTCCATTTCTTGATACTTCTTTTACACCGGCATCAAATACGGCTTTTAAAAATGCATTTCCGTAATCAAAGAAATAAGTACCGTTCTCCACACAGGCTTTTACTAGTTCAATATGTTTTCTTAACGTCTTATCCACCATCTCAACAAAACGTTCCCGGTCCTCTTTTAACAGCACCGTCCGTTCTTCAAATGTAACGCCCTGTGGACAGTAACCGCCTTCATGGGCTGCATGGCAGGAGGTCTGGTCGGACAGTAAGTCGATCTTAATGGTATGATCCACCGCATATTGGAGCAAATCAACAATATTGCCATGATAAGCAATGGAAATGGATTCTTTCTTCTCCATATATTCTTTTGCAAGCCGGTACACATACTCCAGATCAGAGGAAGATTCCTTCACCCAGCCCTGATCCAGCCTTGTTTTGATTCTGGATTCATCTACTTCTGCAACAATTCCTACTCCGCCTGCAATCTCAATGGCTTTTGGCTGTGCACCGCTCATTCCTCCAAGCCCTGAGCTTACGAATAGCACTCCCCTCAAATCCTTGTCCTTGGCGATCCCAAGCTGCTGTCTTCCTGCATTTAACAATGTATTGTAGGTTCCGTGGACGATTCCCTGAGGTCCGATATACATCCAGCCGCCTGCTGTCATCTGTCCGTAGTTGGCGACTCCCATCTCCTCTGCCACTTCCCAGTCGTCCGGATTATCAAACATACCGATCATCAGTGCGTTGGTTATGGTGACTCTGGGAGCATCCTTTTTTGAATGGAACAGCCCCAGAGGGTGCCCCGATTCCAGTACCAGCGTCTGCTCATCGGTCAACAGCTCTAAATACTGCATGGTCAGACGGTACTGCATCCAGTTTTGAAATACGCTTCCTGTCTCTCCATAGGTAACCAGTTCATAGGGATACAGTGCAACATCAAAGTCCAGATTGTTATTGATCATCACCTGGAACGCCCTGCCTTCCAGACAGTTTCCTTTGTAGTCATCAATGGAGCCGCCTTTGATGCCGTCAGCCGGACGGAACCGGTAGCCGTAAATTCTGCCATAGGTATACAGCTCTTGAAGGAACTCCGGAATGATTGTCTCATGCAGATCCGGATGGATGTAGCGCAGGGCATTCTTGAGCGCAGTTATGGTCTGGTCCTTTGTCAGGCGGAAGCCTCTGGAAGGCGCCCTTCGGATTCCTGGTTTGAATGCAGGCATTGGCGGCAATGTATCAATGGTCATTTTCATATTCTGTGATTTCATGTTACTTTTCTCCTTCCCAGATGATCCGTCCTTCGGTGGCATTTAAGGTGATGGTATCTCCATCCTTTACCGTTTCATAAAATCCTTCTTCTGCCTTATCCACAAGCGGAGCTTCCATAATAATTGCACTTGCAACCAACGTGGTATCCGGATTTTTAATAATCATTCCCTTTGGTTCCATTCCTGTCATCTTTAACTGGTACATTCCATCGGCCTGAACCACAGAACTCCCTTTTCCGTTGGGAAACACCAGTATTTTATCTGCAATGCACTGGCCATAGAGGCAATGCTGTTTTTCAATCACAACGCCAGTCTTTGGGTCCACCAGATAGAAACAGAAATCATCCTTTGATATTAAAACCTGACCCGTTACAACTCCTTCGGATATTTTATGACACTTAAACTCCTGCATTAGATTTCTCCTTTCAAAGCGGCTTCCACAGAATCTTCCAGACTGGTTATTACAAACTGCATGTCGCGGCGTTTCGTATAATAAGCACATTTGGGGGAATCCGTCACCCCTTTCTTTCCATAAAGGAAATGCCAGCTTGGCTGATCCATGCAGGTATCTGCCATTAAATGACCGCCTGCCTGTTCTATGGTTTCACGCAGTCCCATCTGGGTCGCTAAATTCCTGGTCGAAGCACTGCACATAATAAAAAGGGGAACTGCCAGCTTGTTTCCTTCCACGATTCCGGCGATTTTGGTGATCTGATGAATGGTCAGATGCGGACAGCCAAACAACGCAAAATCGATTTTACCGCCTGCATCCGTTAAATCCGCTCTCATCTGTTCCAGGTCTTTATTGGTTATTACCACTTCCTCCTTTGGAACCTCCCCATGAAATGCAGCTTCCACGGTTGGCGCCTCCGGTGTAAATCCTACGATATGGTAGATGGCAACATTGCCTCCGGTATTTAACTGTGCCCCAAGATTCATCAATGCTTCTTTGGAAGGATTTTTAATGCCGGTAAAGACGGGAATCTTAAATCCGGTAAACTTCGGTGTCACATACCCAAGCATCTGATAATCGAAATCACTTTTTAAATCTGCCTCCACCCGGACCAGTACTTCTCCTTTCCGGTTTTCATCAAGCAGGTATCCATAATATGGAGTAACTCCTGTGATGGCAGAACAAAGAGCACTTTGGGCTGCCTCCCGGTTGCTTCTTGCCCCGTACACCGAGTTGACAAAGGGGGTGGCACTGGATTCTGAAAAAGACAGAATCTCTCCAAATCTTGGAACATTATGCTCTAAATAAGGCGTACAGTTATAAGTCATAATCGCACCCAGTCTTTTATAAGCGGCATGGGTTCGTTTTACGATCTCCTCATCCATTGGAGCGATGGTCGTTATCTCTTTAAATTGTTCTAAGTGAAAGCTTGGGTTTACCGTAGGAGGCACCGCACATTTGGCTCCCAGATTGACCAGCTTTTCTGCAAACCATAAGTCTGCCTCCTGATTGCTTAATGCCACATGGGTCCTTGTTACCGGCACCATGTAAGGAGCATCAAAGGCTTCTCCCACTGCCACCAGTATCTTCATGGCTAATTGGGTACCTGCTCCCATCGTTCCGTCCAGCATATCCTGTTCTTTTTTTGTCAGCTGCATCCTATGACTCCTTTCATTTATAAAACCGTCCCATGGTATCTTTTACGCCTTTGACCACAGCCTCTTCTGTTATTTTAACCAGCGTTCCATGGGATACGGTGACTTCTCCATTGACTACTACATGCTTGATTGCGGTTGGTTCCATGGAATACACAAGGTTTGGAAGCATCTGCTCCAATTGTTCATTCATTGGCTGCATGGAAAAATCATTTAAGTCGATGGAAACAAAGTCTGCCTTCTTTCCTTCTTTGATTTCTCCAACCGGCAGATCCAAAAGTTTCCCTCCGTTGACGGTTCCCATGGCAAAGCTCTGGTTATAATTTATACACATGGCATCGCAGGTACTGGCTTTTTGAAGAATGGATACCATCCGCATCTCTTCAAATACACTGATCCGGTTATTGCTGCATGCTCCGTCAGAACCGAGTCCAATGGTAACCCCTGCTTTAAGCATAGCCGGAATGTTGGTAATTCCATCCGCTAAAAACATATTGCTGGAAGGACAATAAGCAAGAGATGCACCTTTTTTCCCAAGAAGTTTTATTTCTTCTTCCGTTAAATAAACACCATGGACGAGCATCATATGTTCATCCACCACTTCAATGGAATCCAGATATTCAATCACTGTCATGCCATGATGTGCCAGTTTGCATTCTTCCACCTCAAAGGGTTCTTCTGCAACATGAATGTGATATTTTGTCCCCAGTTCCTTTGCCAGCTTATGACCTGCCATAATCATTTCCGGGGTAGCCGCATGAAGGCTGTGAGGAGCCGGAACAATGCTTACCATGGAATCTTCTCTGTATTTGTAAAAAAGTTCTCTGGTATTGGCAGCTGCTTCTTCGATTGTCTCCACATATCCTTTGGGTGCCCCCTTCCAGTCATACATGGTTCTTGCAAGGACCAACCGGATTCCGACATCCTTTGCCGCCTGTATCACCGCTTCGTCACTTTCTGTTCCGAAATTGTGGAGATAAAAGAAATCACAGACCGTAGTGACTCCCCTCTTCATCATTTCCGCAAAAGCAAATAGGGCACCGTGATAGATATCCTCTAAGGTCATCCCCTTTGAGAACTTATAAAGGGTTTCATCTCTCCATTCTAAAAACGGCCTGTCTGCCCCAATTCCACGAAGGAGACTTTGAAAGCTGTGATTGTGGACATTCACCGTTCCGGCAACCATCACCTGATCCTTCCACTCTATGATTTCCTCAATCCGGCCTTCGTACCGGGCCTTAAGTTCAGACACCTGCGCAACTGCTCTGATGGTATCTTCCTCCACCAATACTCCATAATTCCGGTAAAATCCTCCTTCATAATGGACAATTTCAGCTTTAAACAGTTTCATTCCGCCATCTCCTCATCTAAAATCTGTACTGCCCGCAGCATTGCATTGGCACATGCCTCGATATCCTCCGGGGTAGAATATTCTTCTTTACAATGGCTTTTTCCATCAATGCTCCGAACAAATATCATCCCGCTGTCAGCCATGGCTGCAACATTAGAAGCGTCATGACCTGCCATGCTGATGAGCTGCTCCGGCTGCAATCCGGTCTGCCTGATTCCCTGACTGACCGCACGGATCACCACCTCAGACATGGGCTGTGCCGGCTGGTTTAATATCACGCTTCTATGGACCCTTACCCCCCGTTTGGCTTCAATGGCTTTGACTCTTTCATTGATCTGATGCTGCATCTCCAGCTTTTTCTCTTCATTGGAAATCCTCACATCCAGAATCATTGTGGTCTGATCGGGAATAATATTGGCCTCATTTGGCATGTTTTTTATATAGCCCACCGTTCCCACAATGTCTTTATCCTGTAATTCCAGCAATACGGCTTCCACTGCAAGCGCTACCTCACACGCCCCCAGCAATGCATCCTTTCTGCATTCCATCATCGTGGTCCCGGCATGGTTTGCTTCGCCGGTTACCGTTATCTGCTCCCGGTAGATTCCTGTGATGACAGACACGCAGGCAACCGGTAAATCCATGGCCTCTAACCGTTTTCCCTGTTCGATATGGCATTCAAGATAGGAACCGATCTCTTCTTTTCCCGGTATTTTCTCCCACATTTCTATATCTCCGCCAAGTCTTTGAATCCCATCCGCCAGATTTTCCAATGTATCTCTATGGAAATAATTCCTGATCTGGTCCTTCCTGATTCTTCCTGCCAGGGCCTTGCTGCCAAGCGTGGAGATGCCGTAAGGATTAGGCTCTTCTCCCGTAAAAGAAACTATGGTCAGAGGATGTTTCAGCTTTATGTTTTGTTCCAGAATTGTCTCTACTACTTCCGTTGCCATTAAGACACCAAGGGCACCATCGTATTTCCCTCCGTTTGGAACGGAATCGTGGTGAGAACCGAGGACAATCGCCTTTCTGTCCTCACCGTTTTCCACATGGAGCCACATATTTGCAATGGCATCCACCTTTGTTTCCCGGTGGAACCGCTCTTTCCAGTACTCCATGAGCCACCGTCTTGCCAGTACATCCGCCTCACTTCCCAGTGCCCGGTCAATGCCCCCTTGTGCATTCTCTCCTATGGTTCCTAAACTTTCTATATTCTTCATTAATCGTTCAATATTTATTTTCGTCATGGTTACCTTCTTTGCTGATTTCATTCTTCTCATCTGATTTAAGAATGGTTTCATTCACGTTATGGTATAGAAAAGTACTGTAAATCCTATTCCTATCTACAGTTTTCGTCTTCTCTATTTCAGTAAAGCTCTGTCATGCCAGACACTTATCTATAAAACACGCCATACTTATTGTCGTAATTCTCAATCTTTTCCAGCCTTTTATCCAGATCAGGAATTTTCTTTGATACATCCCGCAAGGTCAGATTAATAAATGCCATAGGGGTACTGTACAGATCAAAGATGGATGTGGTCGTAATAGGGATTACAATGGAAGGAATCTCTGCCTGTATTGTAGGAGATACTCTCCGGTCGGTCATGGCATAGATGCGAAAGCCTTCCTCTTTTAGTTCTATCAATTTATTCACCAGTGCTTTGGAGTACCTGGGAAAGCAGGTGGATATAATCAATGTACGTTCCTGGTCTTCCAGATAAAAACGGTTCCAGCCATTGGAATCCGGTGTCACGATCTCTACCTGGTCTCTTAACTTATCCAGTAAATATTTCATATAGGGAAGTAGGGTCGCTGACATTCTGGCTGAAACCAGAAATATCTTTTCTGCGGCCACAATGTCATCTACCATTTTCTCATACAGCTCACCGCCCAAAATAGTTGTCAATTCCCGAATATTGTCTGTCTCTTTCAGTAAAATGTCATCAATCTTTTTTTCGCCTGATTTTGTATACTGATACCTCTGGGGAGCCGTTAATTCTTCTGTCACAATCTTTTGCAGATGTTTATAAAAATCACTGTAGCCTTTAAATCCCATTACCATGCAGAATCTGGATACACTTCCCTGACTCACTCCGCAGTTTTTAGCAACCTCCTCAGCCGTCATAAAGATGATTTTCCGATATTCCTTTTCCAGATAAAATGCCAGCTTTTTATAGGTTGCTGATTCGCTTGCGGCCTTCGCCATAGCATGAAACAGTTCTTCAATATTTGAGTATTCGATTTTCTCCATAAGGGGTTCCTCTTTTCGCTTTCCATAATCAGTCATATAGGTTATTGTACCATACGAATATCTATACGAACAATTTCATTTTCCCCTATGATTACAGCCCTTCTTTCATCAGCTTCATGCTTTCTTCCCGGATCAGTTCAAACGCCCTCATTTTATATTCAACAAACTTCTGAGAAGACTTTATGCGGTAATCTCTCGGCCTGTCCAAGTCGATATCTATTATTTCCCGTACCCTGCCTGGGCGGGCCGACATTACCACCACGCGGTCTGCTAAAAAAACAGCTTCTTCCACATCATGAGTTACCATAACAATGGTCTTTGGTGACTTCTGCCATACATCCAGCAGCAATTCCTGCATGATTTCCCTGGTTGTGGTATCCAATGCTCCAAACGGCTCATCCAACAACAGAATGCCAGGATCATTGGCCAGTGCTCTGGCAATGGCGACCCGCTGCTGCATACCGCCGGATAAAGACTTGGGATAGAGTTTTTCAAACCCCCGAAGTCCCACCAGGTCAACATATTGATTTACAATCTCACTGATTTGCTCTTTTGATTTTTCTTTCTTCTGTTTTAGCCCGAAAGCAATATTTTTTTCTACACTCAGCCATGGGAATAAGGTATACTTCTGAAATACCATTCCAACCTCTGCACTGGGTTTATTTAACACCTTGTTATCGTATATGATTTCTCCGCTGGTCCGTTCCGTCAAGCCTCCGATCATGCGGAGGAGGGTGGATTTTCCACAGCCGGAGGTTCCAAGGAGGGCCACAAATTCCTTTCTGTGTACATGTAAGTTTGTTTTTGAAAGAGCATGTACGTCACCGTTCTTTGTGTGATAGACCTTCTCAATATCAATGATGTTCAGTCCGTGATTTTTCAGATCCTTATCCATACCAATAAGCTCCTTCCCTACGATTCGTTCCATGGAAATAATAACCTTTTTAAATACAATCCCAGCATATCCAAAAATAACCCGATAAACCCGATGGTGATGATTCCTACAAATATCTTATCTACCCAGAATTGTCTTCCTGCCTGTGAGATCATAAATCCGATTCCTTTGGAAGCACCCACCATTTCAGCAACAATAATGTAGGTCCAGGCCCAGCCCAACACCACCCGGAGTGTATCGATTACATCCGGAAGGCATTTTGGCAGGATGATTTTCCATAGAACCTCCAGCTTTGAAACCCCCAGGGTATAGGACACTTCAATCAATTCTCCACTGACATTCCGCACATTATTGGCTACCATAAGTATGATCTGGGCAAAACTTCCTACTATAATAATCGCAACCTTTGCTTCTTCCCCAATTCCGATCCATAAGATGAAAAGCTGGATAAATGCGGAAGCCGGTAAATACCGGACAAAGGAAAACATTGGTTCTAAAAATGCCGAGCATGGGGCATAAGTTCCAATTAAAATGCCCAAAGGGATTCCTACCGCCGAAGAGATCAAAAAACCGATCAAAACTCTCTGTACGGACATTTGTATATCAAGCAGAAACTTTCCTTTTGTGAACATGGTAAAAGCAGTGGTGACTGTCTTTACCGGAGTGGGCAAAAACATTTGATCTACCTTTATAATATACGATGCAATCCCCCACAGCAAAAAGATCAAAAGAAATGCAACGGCTGACAATGTCACATATGCGGTTTTGCTGATAGCCCCTTTTGGCGTAAATGAATCTGATAATCTCTTTAAAAATCCCATTTTCATTTCTTTCATGGATTCCGTTGATTCCTTCCTAAACATTCAGAGATGACTGCGGGAATGAGACCGTTCTATCTGATTCCCGCCATAGCTTCCTGTTACTTATTTTAACCGTTCCAGATAATCACCTGTAATCATTTCCTTAGAATCCGGTACCTGATCGATCAGTCCCATATCAACCCATAATTTAGCCGCCATATCGGCAATATCAAAGATTTCCGTTTGAAAATAGGAAAGATTCTTTTCTTCATCGTATAAATCCATCTCCGATTCCATTGCCGCTTTCAGACTGTCTCCGGAATCATTGCCTGTATATTGGGCCATAATTTTGTAGGCATCTTCCGGATTGCTCTTTATGTAATCCAGCGCATCGTACCAGCCGCTTATGATGGCTTTTACCGTTCCGGGATAGGCCTTCATAAATTCATTGTCCATAGCCAAAGCATCTACAATCACTCCCGGAGTCTCAGAACTGTCGATCATAACGGATTCGCCTTCTGTCTCTTTTGCTTTTGAAAGCCATGGTTCCCAGGTTACGGCCGCATCCACTTCTCCTGCAATAAATGCCGCTCCTGCATCACCGGAGCTCATATTAACTGCCTGGACATCATCCAATGTCATTCCTTCTTTTTGAAGCAGGTACTGGAACCAGAAGAAGGAAGCGCCGCCAGTGGTATCAAGTGCTACGGTATGGCCTGCCAGGGATTTCACATCCTTTAAATCAGACTTTGCAATCAGACCGTCACCGCCTGCTGAAGTGTCAAGTGCCAATACAATCGAAATATCCATCCCGCTGGCCTTATTTAAAACATGGGTGTCTACGGTGGTTGACATTCCCTGGATTCTCTTTGCTACCAATGCACTTTTACTGTCTGTTTTGCTTTCAAACAACTGAATGGTCACATCAGCACCATGGTCTTTGAAGAATCCTTTTTGCTCTGCCAGATATAAGGGTGCGAATCCGATCCAGGAAGACTGTCCGATAATGGTATTTCCTTCATAAAATGCCGGATCTCCCTCTGCTGCTGCCTCTTTTGTGGTTTCAGCGGTTTTCGTTGTTTCTGCCTGACTTGACGGTGCTTCTGTGGAAGCTGCCCCTCCTTCCGATGTGGCTGGACTGCTGCTGCAGCCTCCTAAAAAAGCCGCTGTCATTGTAAGTGCGAAAAATACTTTTAAAAATTTTTTCATCTTTTTCCTCCTCGTGTCTGCTGTTTTGTCTGCTTTTTATGATCAGGGATTTACCCAATCGGCCGGTTCTTTTCCTTCATACATACATAACCCGTTTTCTACGGTCCGCCGTTTTAAATCTGCGTAGGATTCTCTGGATAAGTAAGAGATATGAGGTGTTACAATTATATTTTCAACCGATAGTATGGTTTCTGATAGCGTTGGAGGCTCATTGGTGATTACGTCAAGGCAGGCACCTGCTATCCTCTTTTCTCTGACCGCATCAATCAAATCCTGTTCTGCAACCGTACCCCCTCTGGATGTATTTATAAAATAAGCCGACGGTTTCATCATCTCAAAATGTTCCTTTTTTAACAGATGTTTCGTCTCCCTGGTGTATTTTACATTCATACTGACATAATCCGCGGTCTTTAAGCCTTCTTCCAGACTGACCGGATGAATGGAAGCTGCTTCAAACTGTTCCTTTGTAAGAAACGGGTCATAGCCTGTCACCTTGATTCCAAGTAAACGCACCCGCTCTGCTATCCTTCTTCCTATTGTTCCGCATCCGATGATGAAAAGAGTGGTTTCAGAAATTCTGGGTGCGATCTTTCTGATTGCCTGTGCTCCCCACTTTCCATCTTTTAAGGATTCCTTATATTCGGTCAGACATTTGTTAAAGGTGTACATGGCAGCTATGATATAGTCTGCAATATCCTCTGCGCAATACCCCTGCACATTCGTAACCTTGATTCCTTTTTCCCTTGCTGCTTTTATATCCACACGGTCATATCCGCCTCCATAGACAGCGATGCCTTTGCATTTTTTTAGTTTGTCAATGGTTTCAGCGGTTATAGATGTATAGATCTGAGTCAAAATGACGTCTGCCTGATATCCGAACTCCTTAAGATCATTCTCAAAATCATATCCGGAAAAGCGGATATCCGCCTTAGGGTATCTCCTGGCAAGGATTTTTTTCTCTTCGTCATAGTCTGGCCATTCTTCGTCAATAATCCAAATCAATGGAGCCATACTTTACCTCCAAATTAATATTTTCATTATATTTCCAATCAGTTTTAATGGTTTCATTCATGAATGGGTAAAAAAAAACGCTCTGGTTTTTACCAAAACGTCTTTGTTTGTATTACAATAGCATCAAATATCCGAAGCGTCAATCAATTTTATAATTCTTTTCAAATAAAAGGGAATCGGCTTATAATGTATGGAAATTAATGCGAATCAGATTAAATAACAAACTCATTGGTTTATTAAATGAAAGTTATTATTCTATTGCAGCTTTGTCCCTTCCTCTCCCAACAGGATATCTGCAATTCGTTTACTGGCAAATCCATCGCCATAAGGATTGCTGGCTTTGCACATTTTATCGTATTCCGCTTTATCTTTTAACAGTTTTTTTACCGACAGGTAGATCGTCTCCTCTTCGGTTCCCACCAGACGCAGGGTACCGGCTGCGATTCCTTCGGGCCGCTCTGTCGTATCCCGCATAACAAGGACCGGCTTTCCAAGGCTTGGGGCTTCTTCCTGAATGCCTCCGCTGTCCGTTAAGACCAGATAAGACCTTGCCAGAAAGTTGTGAAAATCAATCACATCCAGCGGTTCGATCAGATGGATTCTTTCTTCCCCGTTAAAGACAGAATAGGCGATCTGCCTGACCAGAGGATTTAAATGAATGGGGTAGATGACCTTTACATCCGGATGCTCCGCCATGATCCGCTTGATTGCAGAAAACATCTGCTGCATGGGAATTCCCATGTTTTCTCTCCGGTGGGCCGTTAATAAAATCAACCGGCTCCCAGCCGCCCATTCAAGCTCCTTATGATGGTAATCCTTCCGAATGGTTGTCTTTAATGCATCAATTGCGGTATTTCCGGTCACATAGATTCTCTCCGGCAGTTTTCCCTCTTTGACCAGATTCTGTTTCGCCTGCTCCGTCGGTGCAAAATGATAGCTTGCTGCGATACCAACGGCCTGCCGGTTGAATTCTTCGGGATAGGGAGAATGAATATCATAGGTTCTCAGTCCAGCCTCCACATGACCAATGGGGATCTTTAGATAAAAGCAGGCCAGTGCCGTTGCAAAGGTCGTGGTTGTATCACCGTGAACCAATACAATATCCGGGCGTTCTTTTTCAAGAATTTCTCTGATAGCCGTTAAGATATTGATGGTGATTTCAAACAGCGTTTGATTTTCCTTCATAATGGAAAGATCATAATCCGGAATCACCTCAAAGACATCCAGAACCTGATCCAGCATGGTCCTGTGCTGGCCGGTCACGCAGACCTTAATCCTGACATTCTTTCTTAATTTTAATTCTTTTACCAGAGGGCACATTTTTATTGCCTCCGGCCTTGTCCCAAATACCACCATTATGTTTTTCATTCTCAGGCACCTCATTGGTTTCTTTCATCTTCTAAAAGGGTCAATTGGTATATTCGTAAGCCAGCATTGCCATCACCTGATCAAAGGAAGTGATGCCGGTTCCGTCCTCCATTCCAAAGGCTCCATGATAGGGATAGGCGGTGTTTACGATTCTCATTTTTTCCATCTTTTTAAGAGCCTTTCCCTCTAAATCCTCATCGCCGATTCTTTCTGCAATCATGGCTGCCAGAGCATAGACCGCCGTTGATTCGTAATGATAGCCATCCAAAACCTTTCCTTCCACGGAATAACGGGCTTTGATTCCTTCTTTGTCCATTTGTTCCTTCAGCCAGGCAATGGTATCCTCCTGCAGCAGATCTGCTTCTGCCAGATGAAGAAGAGTGACCATTGCCTCCGCCATGTTTAGATCGTCTTTTTCATATTCATTCGTCTTGTAGTTATACCAACTGTAATACAGAGGAAAGTCCTGGCTTATTTTCCCTTCCACAATCAATGTTCTGGCTTTCTCATAAGGCTCTTTCAGCCGTTCATCCTGAACGGATAATTCTTTCATCGTCTCTAAATCCCCGTAGCAGAGCGTGAAGCGTTTTCCGTATTGCTTGTATTTGCTGTCAAAAAAGTCCACATAAGACCCATCGGTAACTCCATACCGGACAAAAGCGTTTCTGTAGTTGTCCATGGCCCTATCATAGCCGCCCCATAAACGGTTTGCTGCCATTAAGGCATTGTAGATCCGGAAATCATCCAGAAGAGAATTCGCTTTGTCCGGCTTATTTCCAGTAACCTTCCAGGCGGTAAGACCATGGGATCTCATAACGGAGTTCACGTAACGGAACACCTTTTCAAATAGTTCCCGGTCATTTCTTAACACTGCATATTCAAGCATGGCACCCTGAGTCTCACTTAATACATCACTTGCTTCCGTCTTTTCTCTGGAGGTATCATAAATCGTGTGGATGCCTCCTTTGGAATCCATCATCTGACTGGTGACAAAATCACAGGTTACCTTTCCGCTTCCCTCTACAGTATCCTTTAAAAATCCCTCAAATACTGATGCTTCTGTGATCGGTCCGGGACTTAAAGCCCTGACGGTTCCCTGTTTGTCAAGAAACAATGTGGTGGGTATGTTATGCAGTCCCAGCTTTTTATAAGCGGTCAAACCATTGTCATAATAAGCATTTACAGGAACTTTCAGTTCCGATAAATATTGGCTGGCTTTCTCTTTTGTTTCTTTCCCGTGATCCAGTTTGTTTACCAGAATATAATTGATATCACCATATCCTTTGGCAGCCGCAAGGAACTTATTTATAAGGGGAAGCTCTTTCCGGCAATCCGGGCACCAGCTGGCCCAGAAGGTAATGACCGTTACCTTTCCTTCCAACGCCCTCACCGATACTTCTCTTCCATTCTCATCTTCAAAGGCAATATCCGGTATCTTCTGATTCAGATTGACATGATCCGGAAGAATGCTTGTGATGTCATCAAGAGAAGCCTCCTGCGCCATTTCCTCCTCCTGTCCCGGCTCAGCAGCATTTTTGCTGGCCAGGTCCGGCATATCCTTATCATCCGGGGCATAAACCATCAGAAGAATGCCTCCCCCTAAGATAATGGCAGCCAATAAACAGAGAATTATAATTAAAACTTTTTCTATTTTTGATAATGGAAAAACTGGTCTCATTTTTCTTTTCTCCAGATGCGTTGCTTATTATTTTTCTTCTTGTTATTTTTCGCAGCCTGTTCCTTCCTGGCCTCATAATAATCTCGAAGCTCCTTATTCCGTAACCTGGCCAGCTCCAGTTCCTCTTTCAGTTCCTCGTATCTGACGGTCAATTTCTTATTTTCATTCTCCAATTGCTCCACTTTATTTAACAATTCTGTCCGCTCAAGCTCTTTCATTTCCTGAATGACAGTATCTCTCAGCTCCTCTTTTTGTTCCTGGCGGTTTTCATTTTCGGCTGCTTTTTCTTCCTTTTCCATATACTTTTCCGTAACCGTCACGATTACATTGCCATTTTTAATAGCCGAGTCCATATCAAACGCATTGGTCATACTCTTATAACGAGTCTCAATGGCCCGGTGCTCTTCTTCCTCAAACTGTTTCAGTGCCTGCTCCTCTTTGATCTTCCGTTTCTCCTTTTCCTGTCTTTGCAGATCGGCGGATTTCACAAAAGCAATGGCATTTTCAAAAATATACCCTACTCCCACGGAAGCAATGATCATGAAAACCGGAAGAACATGATAATGGTATCGGTTCTGGCTTTCCACGAACAGATGCATGGCTGCGGTTCCAAGATAAAGCAGAACCGGTACATAAACGTAGGAGGCTTTACGCTGCAGCAGATAGATCAGAGTCATTAAGGAAAACAAAACCGATACCATGTAGACCATATGATTGGTCTCTTTCGCCGATGCAAGGAGGCCTGCCCGCTCCGGCGTCAGTTGGTTCTGTTCTTTTAAAAATGCCTGATTCCAGGTCACACCATAATCATCATTCCCCCAAAGGAGCTCATATTTGTTGACAAACAGATCAAAGATTGCCCTGGGATCATTGGTCAGCCGTTCCATGGCCCGGTTGCGGCAGGCAATCTGGGCTTGTATGGGCGATCCGGTAATATCGAGATTTTCATATAAAAAGCTGGAGTCCGCTTCGTTCCAGCCTCCCTTTGATTCCGTATTTAACCCTACCAGCAGATTGTAGCCAAAGGATTCGCTGAGAGAGGGAAGGGTCTTATTGATGGTCACCTCGATATTGGTGGTAATCACACTGGAGAGAATCAAATAGGAAACCAGAATAAGACAGCTTCTAAGCCAGCCCTTTCCCATAAAGCGCACCCAGACAGAGAGGCTGTTCTTAGGAATATTGGGCAGCTTCATGTTCTGAGGAACCATGCAAAGAATAATGGCAATCAGAAGAATTAAGGCCATGGGACGGATGGCAGACGTAACCGCAAGGAGACAGCCCAAAAGGATATGGAGAAGAACGCCCCGTACCGCATGTCTGGTTGCTGCATCGTAATCCATCGCAAGGTGGAGAAAAAGCAGAAGGGACAAGTAAAGAAAGAACGTAAAGGAATATTCTGCCGCCAGCATGTTCCCGTAAAGGACTACAGACGGCCAGAATGCGGCCGCTGTCAAGGCAATCACTCCCGAAAGTCTTCCTCCCAGCTTCCTGGCGATCCGGTAAACCAGAAATACAGTTCCCACAGAAAACAGAACATTCGCCATCTGACCATTCCATACACTTGTGCCGAACAGAAGGAACACATGCTTCAAAATGTAGCAATAGCCTATGATATGAGGAAACATGGCAATATAATTGCAGTACCCTTCTCCCTTTTCCTGAAGCGTCCCGTTCTTCATCATCTCCGCAATTTCATAATAGGTTTTATAATCTGACGCCGGCTCCATGGGAAAATGGAGAATCACTGCATAACGAATTGCAAATGCGGCTCCCATAATGAGTATTACATAAATGCTCTCCATTCCCAGGGACAGCCTTTTTCTTTTTAATAGTCTGGATGCCACATAAAACCTGGCGGAAAGCAGGGCAAAGAAATGGACACCGACCCATGCCAGGAAAAAGACAAGGATCAGCATTCCTTTCATCACATAAGGATATTTCTGATTTCCTCCCATATTGGAGACGCCGCAGATCAGGATATAGGCAATACCCGCTACGGATAAAGCGATACAAAACTTATAGAACCAGTTTTTTTCTAATTTCATACTTTCCCTCATTTTTTTTCAGGCAGTACCAGAAAACAGGCAGATTTATTTCTCATCCATTTTCCGGTAGGTGCGCATCCGAAGCAGTATAATGATAATGGCAATCAGCATCATGGACATGGCGGAAGTGGCGATTGCCGTAAAGATTACAGACCGTTTATTCCGGACCAGCTTTTCCATGGGGGTGGGTTCTTCCATGACCGCCGTATTCTGAATGAATTGAAACGCTGTGACACTGGAATCGGGAGCGACAATGACACAATCCTTTGTAATCTTATCCCGCTGCCTGCTCTGCCTTAAAAATTCCTCAACCTTTAAAAGAGCCTCGCTGCTGCTGCCGGTAACGGCAAGCAGCCCCCGGTTAAGGGCATAGGGAGATTTTATCAGCTGCAGCACTCCGATGGTTTTTGCATACTCCTCGGATAAAATCAACTGTTCATTGCTTTCAAATCCCGTTCCATCCGGAGAATACCGGAAGCTCAGCTCATTGTTGATTTGAGGTATCAGCCCATTGCTCCCATAGGTGCCGGCAGTAATGAGATTGTGATCTCCGTCTTCCTTCGTAAATGCTCCGGCTCTTTTTACCAAAAGGCTTCCATAAGGCTCCACTCCATTGCCATACATGGCTACCACCTGTCCCAGCAGATTCAATTCATCAGAAGACGGTGCATCGGAAACCACCAGCATCACATCGTTGAATTTCCCTTCCTTACGGAACGGAGATGCTTTTAAATCAAAAGACAGGGTAACATCCGCCGACGATGGTAAAAATACAGTAGATTCCTTTGAAATGTAAGCCCATGGCATATCGCTCTGCCTTGGTGTACAGATCATATCCGCAATCTCCAAATCAAAGGAAATCTTAATGCTGCTTGCAGCCGTTCCAATGACGTCACGGGGAATCTCAAAGTTAAGCTCATCTCCGGAGGCGTATTCCTTACTCAGGCGCTTGCTGGCAATTGGCACATCTCCCCAAAAAACAGTGATCAGAGAACGGGTAAAATCAAGATTCTCACTGTAGCGGAACTTTAAAGCAACCTTTCCGCTTTCAGAAAGGACAAAATCCCTGGAAACGGGAAGATAAAGATAATTTTCCTGGTGAAACGGGCCTACAAACGACATTCCGCTGCCCATAATATCTTCAAAGGTATAATTTCCCGCAATCATATCATTCTGCCTGGACCCATCGATTGCAATCTGTGCGCTTCCTTTTTCCACGGTGGCAGTATTAGAACCTTCCTGAGCGGTCCGGTTCCCATCCATAAGCATATAGGCGGCTTCCAGCAGACTGTCATCGGCCATTGAGGTTATGATCAGCAGCGGATTTCCATTTGAATCATCGGTAAAGGTCACGGTGGCATTTTCTGAAGAATCAGGAGCTTTCGCCACCCGGTCTTTATACTCCTGGGGAAGATTCTCATAACCAGAGATCAGTATGGTGCGGTTGGGATTTATATTTGCCAGATCAGAAAGAAGACATACCTGAATGTCATTTCTATCTTTCGTATCCGTACTTAAGTCTGCCATCAGGTTCATGGCCGCAGCGATCTCCCCGTTGGCCGCCTGATCGGATACGGCAATTGCAAGCCCCTCTCCGGTGGGATTATAGGTTGACATAAACGGATACGGAAAGTACGAAATCCTGTGTTCCGGATCTTTGCTCTCATACCCGCACCGGACAAAAGAAGTTCCATCGATCCTAAGCCAGTTGGCATCGGAATAATCATCCACACAGCCCTCTTCATCAAAAAGCCTTGCATAGGCTGACAGCTTGAGCGAATTGTAACCGCTGCGGACTTCACTCATGGGAATCTTCACATATAGAATCTGGGAACTGCCGTTTTTATACTCCAGCCGGTAAGACTGAATGGGAACATCATTGACCGACAGGGTCATGGAGGACAGCCTGCCTTCAAGAAGCTGGCTGACATCGTACTGGATCTGAGCATATACATACTTCACATCCCAGTAATCCTGAACATAAAAATACAGATCGGCAGAAGAATAAATCCCTTTTAATGTCGTCGGGGTAAAAAATTCATCCTGGGTATGGCTGACAGGGTCATAAACAGGCTCGGTAACATCCGGCTCCGGGGCATTTGCCGGGTCCGTAACAGGCAGAAAATCAATCTCATCCCCAGCACCGCCCTCCGGATCATTGTTCATTGGGGGCGGTGCCTGCGTTTCCGCAGACGTGGGAGCTCCTGTATTTACTCCATATGCCGTACCGGTCAGTCCTTGCATGATGAAAAGGACGAGACCCAGATATACTCCAATCTTTTTCTGTATTTTCATAATCATCATCCTCTATTTCTCCGCCAGCGGCGGCATAATCTCTGGCTTATTTCTCTGTTTCTTTTGGTTTTCCTTCTTTTTTCTTCATACCTGCTTCGTCAAAGCGCTCCGTCTTATCCCAAACCACTTCCCTTTTGTATACTGCATCCTTAATACCCTGAATGATTCCGTTTAAGACCACCAGCACCCATAGCTTTGCATAGGTAAAGAGCATGAAAAAGGTAAGTACCAGATTGCTGAAATTAAACTCATTTTTTTCCACCGACAAGGTAATGGCTACGTTCAATACAAAGAGAAGAATGGCCATTTCCCATAAAAGAGAAGAAAACCCGCCCAGGGTCACATACCAGAACCCCAGAATCCCCAGCATGAAAATCATATCTGAAAAAACAAGGGAAGTGAACATCAGCAGGTAAACCATGGCATAATATACCACGTCCAGTCTCATTCTTCCTGCCTTTGGGTCAAATGCATATTTAAAATTACTTTTTAATACATACAGATTTCCTTTCACCCACCGCGTTCTCTGCTTAAACCACTGCTTGAGCATCTGAGGCTCCTGCTCCCAGGTAACCGCTTGAGGAATAAACTTAATGTAATACCCCATCCGGTACAAGCGGAAACTGATTTCCGTATCTTCGGCCAGAGCATTCACATCCCAGCCTCCCATTCTGTCGATCAATTCCCGCCGGATCACGTAATTGGTGCCAGGAATGGTGCACAGCTTAAAGAAGAAAAACCGTCCGGCCTGATTCATGCACTGGTAAGCCAGAGTCTCAATGTTTACAAATCTGGTAAGGAGAGACGCGTACTTGTTTCTTGTCCGGAACTTTCCGATGACTGCACCTAATTGATCATCTGACATCAGATTCTCTACCAGAAGCTTTAATGCCTGCCGTTCAGGAGTATTATCCGCATCGTAGATTGCGATCACCGTTCCCGAAGCAACAGACAAGGCGATATTCAAAGCATTGGACTTCCCTTTTCCTCCTACCACATGGTCCGTGTTGATAACAATGATCCTGGAATCCGGATTGTTATGCTGGATTCTCTTAAGCACCTGGGCGGATTGATCCGTAGAATTATCATTTACCACTATTATTTCATATTTATCCTTTGGATAATCAAATTTTAATAATGCTTCCATTGTTTTTTGAATGACAATGCTTTCATTATGAGCCGGAACCATAACGGTTACCATTGGATATTCCGAAATCGGCTTATGACCATCCGTGCGGTACATCCTCATAATATAGATAAACCCTCCTATGGAAAGCACTATATTAAGAAACATCAGGCCCCATATCGCAAAGATGGAATATAATGCCAGTACATCAACAATTGACATATACCCTCCCACTTTTTTTATCTTTTACAAAAGGCAAGCCCTTTTATGGCTTGTCATTCTCCTCTTTGCTTCTCCCCAAAAAATAATTTCTCCGGTTATTATATCTGGCCAAAAAGATAAACAGCAGAAAGAGAAGTGAGGTGATGCCAACCATGACGATCAGCATTCGGTTTTGCGATGTCAAATCTCTGGAAAACCGCTGGAGCATGTTCCGGCGGTAATTATATTTCTCCCCATACGTGCCGGGAACAAAGCTTAAATCCTTCTTTTTGCCATTCAGCACAAGGCTGTGACCGTTATAGGTCATCAGATCCTTTTCCGTCCAATAGCTGTGGTCCATGTCCCACAGGCTTTTTAACGGAATGGAGGAATTGCGGCAGGCATTCACCACCTTGAGAATCTCTGCCATATCCTCTTCTAAGGAAACAGGAACTGCCGTAGAATAAGCGGACACATAGCTGGTGCCAAGATCATCAAGAGCCACCGAACTGCCGATCCACTGGTGGCCGTCTTTATAAACCTCATTGACCATCCTATCCGACGGCTCTATATAAGAATCCTTTTCCTCAGAGGTCACAATGGTCTTAAAGTGGCTCATGACCTCAATGGTATCTTCGTTGAACAGCCAGTTGCGGGGCACTTCCAGGGCCAGGGGGTAGACCCCCTGTTTATTGTATATCTCCAATGCCTGTCCAAGATATTCCACCACCGTATCTTTTTGAAACGATGTCATTTGATTGATTGGCGCGTTTATAATCACAGCGCCTCCATGGGCCTGGGCGTAACGAAGAATCTCGCAAAACCTAGTCATAGCCGGATAATCTCCGTTGACGTACATGGGCATGACCGAAATTACAAAAGGTGTCTTTTTATCTGCCAGAAGCTTCACTACCTCCAGCAGCTTGTCCGGGTCTTGATAGGGATAGACCTTATTGATCACGATATACTGGGCGAATATATTGGGTTCCCCATGAAACGGCCACTTCCACCGGGCCGCTTCTTTTATGAATATGGCCTTCACCAGACGGTTGTTTAAATCTGCCGCCGGTATGTGGGTGAGCGCCCCGCTGGACCCGCACATATATCCGCTTTTTCCGTCGACCAGCAGGCTTCCCCTCCGGGAACCTGCATCCTTTAAAAACAGAAAAAACTCATCTTTTACAAGCCCTGTCTGACGGTCCAGACCGTCAAAGGTATAATGGATGATTCCGGTGGTACTGGTGATTCGTTCATATTCATCCCCTCTGTCTGCAGCATCCAGATAATGTTTCAAAAATCCGTTGCCAACAAATAATATATGGGGAGAACCTCCTTGGTCCAAACCGCTGCCCTGCTTCTCATACCGGTTCAGTTTTTCCGTAAAGTCCTCAGGATATGAGGTCAGGTCATAGCAAATGATATAAGAAAACTTATCCAGCTGGTCCTTACTTTCAGACGCAGAGCCATAGCTGAGCTTAAAGCCCTGATAGGTCAGAAGTTCAACCATATCATAAACCGTGTCAAGAGTATCCTTATCAGAGCCATCGCTATAGATAATCAGGATATCCCCCGGTTCTATCTGCTTACGGTTCAAAGCCCATGCCGCAGACGGATCAAAGATATTTGATAATAAAAATACGGCCATTCCGGCGAGAACTCTTCTAAACATCATATTGAAGTTCATTTTCTACCCTTTGCTTAAATAACATCATGTTATCTCCAAACGCTTCCTTGTCATATTCCAGGCAGGCTATTTTCACATCAATTTTTATCGCATCCTCCGTAATACCGGAAAAAGCATCTTTTTCTGAAATGCGGCTTTTCAGTCTTCTCATAGCGATATCACTGCCCACCTTATCACAGGTCATAATAATTGCCAGACTTCCTTTGTTATCAATGGAATACGTTTTGTCCTCCACCCGCACGGTGTCCACCACGATCTGAGCCAGACGCTGAATCACCCGTTCATAATTCTGCCGTGATAAAATGCTTGCCAGCTCCGCTTCGTATTTCAGCTCGATCACCATTAAGGAGAGCGGCAGTTTATTTCGCTCAGCATAGGACTTCTGGACATTTAAGTCGTAATATAAACTTCTCAGGTTATAGAGCTTTGTCAGAGGGTTGACCATCACAAGCTCCTCCACCTGCTCCCTTAAGATATCATTTTCCAGCTCCAGCCTGTGATTGCCGGATACAAACAGATACATGACTGCCACAGCAGCAATGGGAAGGAATATCCAGACAAAGCTAAGGAGCGGTATCTGCGTATCATAAGAAAGATAGAGATACAAACGGTAAGCGGTGTAAACAGTCACCTCAAGGCCGGACAGCAGACAGGCGGCTCCAAACATTTTAAAGCCTGCAAACAAAAGGGCGGTAAAGGTTAGAAGCAGCATGACCACCGCTTCAAAAAGCAGGGGCTTTGGCGTATAGCTTACGGTGATGGCTCCTGTAAACAGACAGGCCAGCAAAAGCACCAGACCGATATCCTGAAACAAATAGCCAAAAGACTTTTTATTCGTCATTTTCCTCTATTCCTCCTATTCTGCACTCTTTAAACAATTTTTATCTTATGCTGCAGCTCCGCAAATACACAATACGTCATAATGTCCAGGGAAAGTCCCACAAGGAACATACGCTGCACCATTTCCGCATCCCCGCTGTTAATGATCACTACAACAGACTGGGAAAGAAGCACACCTAAGACCGTCATGAGCAGGTCCAGAAATATGGTGTTTCTCCGGTCCTTTGCGGGCCTTATGGAATACCCTTTGTAAAACAGGAAGAAAACCGCTCCCGTAAGCAGAACCAGATATCCGATGGTTCTTGGTGCTGACGTCATCTTAAAGGTGCTCCAGCCTGACCAGAAAAGACTTTTGGCCTTCTCGGGAAGCCCTGCAGACATCTCATAATTGCCGCAGCTGCTTCGCCGGATATCCATTCCGGCCCCGATAGAAACATCAATCATTCCAAGCAGACTTCCCGGATGACGCAGATAATAGACAGCCACGTCTGATACCGTGTACTGATCCATAAAGCCGTGATACAAGGATTCATCCCCTGCCCTTACAAAGGGAAGATCATCATAAGCCGATGCGTCAGTCAAAAGCTCATAGGACGGATCGATTCCAAACTCCCCAAGAGTCTGTGCCGGGTTAGAGGAACCAAAGAGCACGCCTCTTGTCATGGCATGGAATTTACTTGTTTCCGTAAAGTCCGTCGGTGATAAGAAGATATTAAAGATTGCAAGCATACTAAGCAAAAATGCGGCTGCAACACAGCTCATTCCCCAAAGAAAGCTCCTCCGCACATAGATAAGGCGGATCACATATACAGCCAAGAGAAAACCAATCACCGCACACTGCCGTCTGGAACTGACCAAAACAGCGGCAGAGAATAAAAACAGCATCAGGCTGAGAAAATCCCAATGAACGCTCCGCTCCTTTTGAAAGGACATGGAAGCGCCCACACAGTACAACATGGTGATAAACCAGACAGCTTCCGGATAAAAGGAGTTAAAGTAAGTGACATATCCGATATCGGAAAAGATGAATAAGCCTGCTGCCGCTATAAAAACCCCTTCGGAAAACTGCCGCACTCTTTGGCACACCTGTTTTACCAGCAGATAGACTGCCGGAAGATACAAAAGCAGATAGATGAAACCCAGAAAACGTATATCAAAATAATTATCCCGTGTAAACAGGTAATCCAGCCCTTTTGCCATTTTTATAAAAAACACCTGACTGTTTATAGTCTTACCCGGCAGATCATTGTCTGATGCAATGGTGGAATAGATTCTTACAAAATAATTGTTATAGATTCTCTCCGGTTCCTTATCCATATAATAGATGCCGGCAGATTTCATGATCTCATCCGTCGAGCCGTCCCCGGCCACTCCCAGATATTTGGGCCAAAACAGAATGGAAGAAGCAATCAGTGCCGTTAGGAAGGTAACTGCCAGAGCCAGGAGGGAGGGAGAGTATTTCCCTTCCATTCTCCTATTGAGTTTTCTTAAAAATGCCCGGATCCCGCTAACATACGTCAGCAGTCTGCTCATCTGTCTGGCTGCATTTGACTCTTCACGATTCTTCATGAGGTATCTCCATAAGATTGTTTATTTCAATGTTATACCTTGGGCGGTGCTTTACTTCTATATATATTTTTCCGATATAAGTGCCGATCAGACCTACGGACAAAAGCTGAACTCCCCCAATAAACCAGATGGACAGGATGGTAGAGGTCCAGCCTGCGACAACCTTTCCCGTTATAAAGGAGTAAAGCGCATAGATGGCTGCCAGGATGCTGCAAACCACAATAACAAGGCCAAGACCTGTTATCATGCGGATCGGCTGTATGCTGAAAGAAGTGATTCCTTCAAACGCCATGGAAACCATCTTACTTAAAGAATATTTGGACTCGCCGGCTACCCGGGACTTTCTGTCATATTTTACAATGGCAGAACGGTACCCGATCAAGGGGATAATGCCTCTTAGGAACAGATTTCTTTCTGTGTAGCCGGAAAACTGCTCCACTGCCCGTTTGGACATTAATCTGTAATCTGCATGATTATAAATAATGTCAATCTTCATGGCCTGCATCAGCTTATAAAAGCCAAGAGCCGTGAACTTCTTAAAAAAGGTATCGGTATCCCTCCGGTTCCTTACTCCATAGACAATATCATACCCCTGTTCAAATTTATCGATCATATCCTCTATGACCGAACTGTCATCCTGCAGATCCGCATCAATGGAGATGATCATATCCGCATAATCCACGGCTTCAAGAAGTCCTGCAGTGAGCGCATTTTGATGCCCCGTATTCCTGGCAAGCTTCAGACCGAAAACACAGGGACATTCCTTCCGGTATTCCTGAATCAGCTCCCAGGTGTGGTCACTGCTTCCGTCGTCTACATAAAGAATGAAACTCCCTTTTTTCAGCTTTCCTTTTTCTGTCAGTCTCCGTATGATGCCTGTTAATTCCGTATTCGTATATGCCAGAGCTTCTTCTTCATTATAGCAAGGTACTACAATACAAAGCTTTTTCATCCGCATCCCCTCTTTTACCGTATTTTACCGATATACTCTATGAAGTAATAATGTTTGTATTATTTTACCTGATTTTCTCCATAAGATACTTCCTTGCAATATCTTGTCCTTATGAAACTACTGCTATAGTACAATCGAGGAGTATTAAAGTCAATATAATCGCACAAATGTAACACATTCTATTACCTTTTATTACAAAGTATAATATTTGTAACCAATGTCTGATTATTCCAATTATAACCATTGGCTTTCCCCTTATCAAATGCCATACCGTTTACAAGCAATTTTCCTGTTTTCGTATTACAATAATATTGTTTTTCATTCTACGGGACCCAGCCCACTGCCAGGTATCCCCGCTTATGAAAGAAGTCCCCGTCGATTGGTTCCTTGTGGAAAAAGGCATTAATTTATTCAAATACTTTACAAAAATAGTACAGTATAATCATTGACTATTTTTGACAAAAAAATTATAATTAACCAATAACTGGATTTGTAAGTACCGGTAAGTTGTCGTACAATTCATTAATCAAATGCTTATAATCGATTTATAAAAAGAATTTTATGAAATTCAGGGCATTACAGGGAGGAAAACGAATGATAAACAGATTAAAAGTAAAAAAAAGGCTATTGATTACCTTTCTTATTGTAGTACTATTGTCAAGCCTGGCCGGAGTCATCGGGATCAGTCTTATCCGCACCATTGACAAAGAATATAATAAGGAACTGGAGGATTATGGTTTTGCCCAGGGGGATATCGGAAGCCTTGGACAGGCTTTTCAGGCGCACCGCGCCACGGTTTTATACATTATCTATGCGGATAATGCATCCGAAGCCAAGAAGCAGAAAGACACGCTCACAAAGCAGATCGATGCGATCCATTCAAAGATGGAGCTTGTAGGAACCAGCATGAATACCCCTTCCGAAAAAGAGCTTTATAACAACCTGACAGAAAAAATGAAGACTTACGATCAGGTGCGCAGTGAAACCATTGCGCTGGCAGATAAATCTTCCAAGGATTCCATGACATATTTCCGTACCAAAGCAGCTCCCCTTGCCACTGAAATCGGAGATATCATCAACCAGATACTGGCTGATAAGTCTTCCTCCGGTGAGACTAAGTCCGCCCAGCTTGCCAGACAGTCAACCATATTCACTGCAGCTATGGTCAGCATTATCCTTCTCTCCATTACCGTTTCCATAGTTTTTGCCCTCCGCATCACAAAGAGAATTACCAGACCTCTGGACGAATTGAAAGAGGTTGCGGACCGCATGGCACAGGGAGAATTAAAATGTACTCTCGAGTATCAATCGGAAGACGAATTTGGAAGCCTTGCTGACAGTATGCGAACCATGATGGCAAGAATCTCCTACTATATGGATTACATATCCTCAGCCACAGACCGTATGGCCAAAGGGGATTTAGAAATTGAACGGGACACCGAAGAGTTTAAGGGAGAATTCCGGCCGGTACAGCTTTCCCTCCAGCGCCTTATCGATTCACTGAATAAGGTCCTGGGAAAAATCTCACAGGCTTCCGAGCAGGTTGCTTCCGGTGCCGAACAGGTTGCATACAGCGCCCAGGCCCTAAGCCAGGGTGCTACGGAACAGGCTTCCTCCATCGAGGAGCTGGCAGCCACCATCAATGATATTTCCAACAACATCAACTTAAATGCCAAGAATGCAAAAGAGACTAATGTGCAGGTAAACAATACTACCCTGGAACTGAAAACCGGCAAAACGAAAATGAAGAACTTAACCGATGCCATGGAAGCCGTCAGCAACGCCTCTGCGGAAATCAATAAAGTCATTAAAACCATTGAAGACATCGCCTTCCAGACCAATATACTGGCACTTAATGCCGCAGTCGAAGCTGCAAGGGCAGGAGAAGCCGGAAAGGGGTTTGCAGTCGTTGCCGATGAAGTAAGAAACCTTGCCAATAAGAGTCAGGAAGCGTCAAAGAACACTGCCGTCTTAATCGAGGATGCACTAAGCTCCATTGAAACCGGCAACCGCATCGCCAAAGAAACAGCAGATTCCATGGATCATATCGTGGAATCCTCTCAGGCCATGGCCATTCTTGTCCATCAGATTTCCACCGCTTCTGAACAGCAGGCTCAGGCGGTCGCCCAGGTTACTCTGGGAATCGATCAGATATCCAGCGTGGTACAGACAAACTCTGCCACCTCAGAGGAAAGCGCTGCTGCCAGCCAGGAATTATCCAGCCAGGCCAATATAATGAAAGTTCTGATGCAGAGATTTAAAATCAAAGAATAACCGAAAGAAGGTGCTGTAAATTTGCAGCACCTCTTTTTATTTCTTACGTTTCCATCGAACAATCTCCTCTTCCGTCCCCAGGACATAATGCTGTCCGTCCATATAATGTCCCGTTCCTGCCCCATAATCAACTCCCATCGCTTCCTTGTCATAAGGCAGAGCCACCCGCCGCTTTTCCTCCATCGGGTCCGGCTTTGGAATGGCGGAAAGCAGGGACCTTGTATAGGGATGAATGGGATTGCCAAAGATCTCCTCCGTGGTTCCTGTTTCTACCAGATGCCCCAGATGCAAGACGCCGATCCGGTCTGAGATGTATTTCACCATGGATAAATCATGGGCAATAAAGAGTATAGAGGTTCCGGTCTGTGCCTGGATATCCTTCATCAAGTTGACCACCTGCGCCTGGATGGATACATCAAGCGCACTGATGGCTTCATCTGCAATAATCAGATCCGGATCCATAATAAGGGCCCTTGCAATCCCGATCCGCTGTCTTTGTCCGCCGGAAAACTGGTGCGGATACCGGCTTGCATGTTCCTTGGAAAGTCCTACCATCTGAAGAATCCGGTATACCCTTTCTTCTCTCTCTTTAAAAGACGGATACATTCCATGAATATCCAGCCCCTGTGCCACGATATCCATGACCTTTTTCCTTGGATTCAAACATGCCATAGGATCCTGGAAAATCATCTGCATTCTGGTGCGCAGGTGTTTTGTCTGGTCTCTGTTAAGCTTTCCAGAAATCCTTACCCCCTTAAATATCATCTCACCGGATGTCGGTTCATAAAGACGGATAAGAGAACGGCCAATGGTGGATTTTCCGCTTCCCGATTCCCCCACAAGACCGTAAGTTTCACCCGGATAGATCTGAAAGGACACTCCGTCAACTGCTTTCACCTGATACTTTCTGCTGATCCTGAAATACTGCTTTAAATCCTTTACTTCCAAAAGAGGACTCCGCTCCTGGTCCATATCAATCCGCCTCCTTCCGCATTCTCAAAATCCTGGCTTTCAGTTCCTTTGGCATGGGAGTGGGAGGCGCATTCTTATGAAGCAGCCAGGTGGCAGCATAATGGGTATCCGTCACCTGGAACATGGGCGGCTCCAGACGGTAATCAATGGCTAAGGCATAGGCATTTCTGTCTGCAAAAGCATCCCCCTTTCCCTTATTTAAAAGATTGAACGGGCTTCCGGGAATGGTATAGAGCACCTCATCCGAGGCATCCAAATCCGGCATGGCGGATAATAACCCCCAGGTGTAAGGATGTCTGGGATCATAAAAGATCTCCTCTGCAAGCCCCTTTTCCACGATCTTTCCCGCATACATCACCGCCACATAGTCAGCCACCTTTGCCACCACACCAAGATCATGGGTGATATAGATGACGGAAATGCCTGTGTTTTTCTGTATTTCCCTGATCAGCTCCAGAATCCTGGCCTGAATGGTAACGTCAAGTGCTGTGGTCGGCTCATCACAGATCAGCACCTCCGGATCACAGGACAGTGCGATGGCAATGACCACTCTCTGGCGCATCCCGCCGGAAAGCTGGTGAGGATAACATCTCATTCTTTTTTCCGGCTCCGTGATTCCCACCATTGTCAGTAAATTGACCGCCTTTTTATAAGCCTCTTCTTTTGGTGTCTTATAGTGGCAGCGCATCCCTTCCATGATCTGTTTTCCAATGGGCATGGTAGGATTTAAAGAAGTCATGGGGTCCTGAAAGACCATGGCAATCCGCTTTCCGTTGATGCGGCGGCGCATTTCCCTTTTGGTCAGCTTCAATAAATCCTGATGTACGGTTTCTTCCCCTCTTTTGTAGGTAAAATCAATGGTTCCGCTTGTTACCTGTCCATTTCCGCTTAAGATTCCCATAATCGCTTTGACCGTAACCGATTTTCCTGAACCGGATTCACCTACGATAGCCAGGGTCTCTCCCTTGTACAAATCAAGCTTTACTCCCCGAATGGCATTGACCGCTCCGGCCGCAGTCTGAAAGGAGATGGACAAATCCCTGATTGACAATACTTTTTCCCTGTTCATAATCCGCCTCCTACAGCTCTTTCATTTTCGGATCAAATGCATCCCGAAGTCCGTCTGCCAGCATATTAAAACTTAACATGATGACGGCCAGAACAAACACCGGTGAGATAATCATATAGGGATGAGTGGTAAATGATTTAAAGGAATCACTAATCAAAGACCCCAAAGACGCCAGCGGCGCCGGTACCCCCAATCCGATAAATGCCAGAAATGCCTCCGTAAAAATGGCGTTTGGTATGGAAAACATGGACATGATAATAAGCTGTCCGAATATGTTTGGAAGAATTTCCTTGAATATAACGTAAAAATCTCCTGCCCCCAGTGTCTTTGAGGCAAGGACAAACTCCTGCTCCTTCAGCTTTAACACCTGTGCCCTTGCGATCCGGTTCATTCCGATCCAGCCGGTGATGGCAAGTGCCAGAGTAATGGTCGATAGCCCCGGCTTTAAGACCAGCATGAGAAGAGTCACTATGACCAGTGTGGGAATGCCGTTTAAGATTTCTGCAAACCTCTGCATCCCATTATCCACCATACCCCCAAAGTACCCGCTGACCAGACCATAGCTCATACCAAAACACAGGTCCACAATCACCGCCACCAAAGCGATGTATAAGGATATCCGGGTTCCCATAAATGTTCGGGTGAATATATCCCGCCCAAGGACATCCGTACCAAACCAGTAATAGGTATCCTCAAGACCAGTCGTCTTATTGGGGTCCACATATTTATTGACCACAGTCACACCGGTGGATGTGACCATTCGTTCAGACCCGTCAAACACTCCCCATCGTTCCAGAACCGGAATTCTCGGTGCCAGATTCTGGTGTGTTATGATCTGTCCGTCATAGGTATAGCCGTTCATATGGGGCCCAAGGACCGCTAACCCCACGATGATCAAGATGGCAAATAAACCAACCACGGCTCCTTTATTCTTATAAAATGCCGTCAAAACATCCTTCCAGTAAGGCTGTGCCGGATACACCTGATCCATTCCCAGATTCCTGTTCTCTGCCGGAAGAAAATCATCGGGAAGAAATACATAATCCTCTTCCTTTTCCCTACGACTGCTCATGATTCCCCTCCTTTGCCAGCCTGATTCTGGGATCAATGATTCCGTAGAGGATATCCACGAACAACATGATCCCGATATACATTGCACTGTAAATAAAAGCCAGGGTAACAATGACGTTATAATCATTGGACTGTATGGCAGTAACCAGAAGGCTTCCAATGCCCGGAATGGAAAATATCTTCTCCACCACCAACGAACCGGTCATCAGGCTTACCACAAGAGGCGCCAGGACCGTTACAATGGGAATCAGGGCGTTTCTTAATCCATGAACCAGTATCAGCCTCCACTCCGGCAGTCCCTTGCTTTCGGAAAACAGCATATAATCCGACCCCAGCACCTCCAGCATCTCCGTTCTTGTAAAACGGGCCACCGTAGCCACCGTAAACATTGCCAGGGAAATGGTTGGCAGGACCGAAGACTTTACCGCTGCCTCCTGCTGGTACAAAAGAGGAAGCAAGTGAAACCGGTATCCCAGCGTGTAAGACAGAACCAGTGCAAATACATAAGACGGAAGGCTGACTCCAAGTACGGATATAACCGTAGTCATGGTGTCAACGATGGTATTGTGCTTCAGTGCCGCAAAAAGCCCCAGAATCAGCCCCGCAACCGTTCCAAGAAGCACCGCCTGGCCTCCGATCCGTACAGACACAGGGAGTCTGGAGGCCAAAAGCGTTGTAATAGACGTATTCTTTGATATGGTATAAGACACTCCGAAATCACCGGTTACCATATGTCTGATATATTGCAGGAAGCGGAAATACACCGGTTGATCAAGGCCATATTTTTCATTTAAAAGAGCCACCTGGGACTGGGTCAGTTTCTCGTCATTAAAGGGCGATCCCGGCATCAGCTCCAGCATCAAAAACAGAATAAAAAGAATTGCCAGTAAGGTGGCCGCCGAAATGCATACCCGCTTTGCAACATATCTCTTCAAAAATATCTCTCCTATCTCATTGAACCGCTAATTCTTGACTGCATGTTTAAAATACCGGTTAATTGCTATGGAATGGAACTCGATGCCCTCTACATTTGCTTTCTGCATCACTGCATTCCCCTTTTGGTACACCGGAAGAATCACCGCATCCTCGCATACGATTTTCTCCGCCTCGATCAGAGCGTTCCACCGTTTTTCCGGATCAAGAGCCAGCTCTCCCTTTTTGCTGGATTCAATGATGCTGTCATACTCCGGATCAGACCAAAATCCATAGTTATTGGGACTGTCTGTGGTCCACATATCAAGATATGTCATAGGATCTGCATAGTCCGGTCCCCAGCGGGTAAGACCCAGCTCAAACTGGCCCTGCTGCATCCGTTCCACACGGTTTTTCTTTGGCATCTGTTCCAGATTGATGGTGATTCCCGGAAGTGTGGTCTGAATCTCAGACTGTAAAAACTGAGCCACATTAATGGCAGATTCTGTGTCCTCCACGATCATGTTAAAGGTCAGACTCTCAACCCCCAGCTCTTTTTTTGCTTCTTCCCAATAGCTTAATGCCTTCGCCTTATCGGTCTTAAAATAATCGCTTCCCGCACTCTCTCTGTAATCTTTTCCGTCAGGCCCTGCTGCCAAAAGAGTGGGAACTGCAAAGTAAGCAGGAATGGAACCATCCTTTAAAATATTGTTGCAGACCGCTTCCTTGTCAAAGCAGAGAGACAGGGCTTTTCTTAAGTTTAAGTTTTCAAGACCAGCCACCTTTAAATTGGGTGATATATACCACAGATACCCCGCCATAATATTTTTAAATTCCGGGTCAGCCTGAAACTGCTCTACCTGCTCTCCCGATAAAGTCACCACATCAAGATCTCCATTCTGATACGCCAGTATGGCCTGTTGGGAATCCTTGATCACCTGATATTTCATCCCGTCAAGTTTTACCTTATCCGCATCCCAGTAATCCGGATTTTTCTCCAGGGTAATGGTGGTTGCCGCCGGTTCGTAAGATGTGATCTTAAAAGGTCCGTTGGATAAAAGGGTGTCCGGCGTACTGGCATACTGATCACCGCAGGACTCAAAAAACTCCTGATTGACCGGATAAAAAGTAGGGAATGCCATCAAAGATTCAAAATACGGAACCGGAACATCAAGCTCTACCTTTAAAGTCTTTTCATCCACAGCCGTAACGCCTAACTCCTCCAAAGGCAGCTCTCCCGCTGCCACTGCATCCGCATTCTTTATCCCTGCAATTCCAACGATAAACGCATACTCACTGGCTGTTTTCGGGTCTACCGCCCGTCTCCAGGCAAATACGAAATCATTGGCTGTGACCGGCGTTCCATTGGACCATTTTACATCTCTCAAATGATAGGTCAGAGTTAATCCATCAGAACTTTTATCCACACTCTCAGCCAGTCCGGGCACTGGTTTTCCACCGGCATCCAGTTCATATAAACCATCGGTAATGTCAGCAATGACCTCAAAAGAGGTTCCGTCAGTGGCAATCTGTGGATCTAATGAAGCCACTTCCACATCAATATGTACATTTAAAACACGTTCCCCACCGTTTCCGCTTTCCGTTGCTTCTGTCTCGGCCAGGGAGGTCTTAGTCTCCCCGGTCTCTGTCTTTGCGCTCCCACATGCACTCAAAGACCATGCCATGATTCCTGCCATACCGACGGCAGCCAGCCGCTTTAACTTTTTCTTCATCCGATTTCCTCCTTATAATCATTCTTATTTTTTATCCCACAGGCCCCAGCCAGCTGAGACAAAAATAGTGCCTGACAGAATCCACCTCTGTTCAGACACCATTGTCAAAAATATTTCATAACATTATACCGCTTCCCAAAATTTATTAATTCTTTATCAACCAAAACAAAACGATGAAAGAAGTTTTTCCACACTTAAACCAAGGGCGTCTTTTTCTAATGAATATGCTTTCTGATGTTTTATGAGAACCAAATATTCCATTTGTTCAAAATTTGTCCCAGTCAATAAAAAAAGACGGAGAAATGTAAGTCATTTCGCCGCCTGTATTCCTGATACAAACAAATCCTTATGTATGAAGTCCGAACCGTTCTTCCATCATGGCCCGCAGTTCATCCACCACGTCTCCAGCTTCCAGCCCATTCTCATCAATGGTAATATCCGCATATTTCTCATAATACGGAATCCGCTCGTCATATAAGTCCTTTAAGGTCATTCCGTTTTTAAGGACGACTCCCCGGTCTGCCAGATCGCCCAAACGCTCCTTGAGACTTTCATAACTGAGCTTTAAATAGACTACAATACTGATCTCCTTCAAATGTTCCATGGCTTCTTTTCCATAAATCACACTTCCGCCTGGTGCAATGACACTGCGGGAAACCGAAAGCTCTTTGTTGATCCTGTTTTCAATTTCCAAGAACCCGTCATCTCCTTCATCAGCAATGATCTCTTTTAAAAGCCGGTTTTCCTTTTCCTGAATTATAATATCCACGTCTACAAATGAATATCCAAGACGCTTTGCCAGTAGCACACCAATGGTACTCTTTCCCGAACCGGGCATCCCAATCAGTGTAATGTTCTCCTGCTTGCGCATCATCTTTTCTTCCTCCTGCCGGTTGATTTTTTGTCAGTCTTTCTTACCGAATAACCAAAGCTTCCGATTTTCTTTCCAAGTTCAAAATACTCTCCGTGAGAATAAGCCACCAGTCCAGCCTGATTTAAATGAAATTTGTTTTTCTCATCCATGTACCGGCTGTCAACGGTCACTCCCAGAATCTCAGCCAAAAACATGTCATGGCTTCCCAGATGCCTGATATCCACCACCCGGCAGGATAAACATACCGGACTTTCTTCTATTCCAGGTACCTTGATATGCTTAAGAGTGCAGGGCGTCAGCTTCATATCTGCAAACTTATCAACATCCTTTCCGGATTTTACCCCGCAGTAATCCGCTGCCCGCACCAGTTCCTTTGAGACCAGATTCACTGCAAATTCCCCGGTCTCTTTAATAATATCATAGGAATGCCGCTCCTTTCGTACAGAAATAGAGAGCATGGCAGGCGTGGAACATATGGTTCCTGCCCATGCAACCGTAATAATATTCGGCTTTTCTCCCTCCCGCTTACAACTGACCATAACCGCCGGAACCGGATAAAGCATGTTGCCCGGCTTCCAGTCCACCTTTTCCCTCCTGAGAGGAAGTTTCTTTTCGTTCATCTGCTGTTTTTTCATGGGAAGGGCCTCCTTATCCCTGAACGGCTAACATAATGCTTGGAATCAACTGTTTCTTTCTGGATACCACCCCCGGTAAACTGACCACATGATCCTGGGAACTGGTTTTATCATCCTCTGCCCGGAAAGCTCCGGCGATCAGTTGTTTTGCTCCCTGGCCTTCGCAGAGCAGCTCTGTGGATTCCGTAAGGATATTGGTAAGCATAAAGAACATCATGTCAACGCCATGCTCTTCTCTCGCCTTTTTCATGTATGGAAGCAGACGGACTTCCAGCTCTCCCAGTTCCTCGGAATTTAAAGAACTGATCTGACCCACACCAAAAGTCACCTTTCCAACGGTAAACTTTTTAAAGTCCTGATAAAAGATCTCTGCATCTGTCTTTCCCTTTAAGTTGCTGGCCGCGGCAAACATGGAGGACGCATACTTTTCCGCATCGATTCCTGCGATAGCTGCAAGAGCAAGGGCAGCCTTTTTATCCACCTCCGTACAGGTAGGCGAACGGAACAGAAGCGTGTCGGAAATGATGGCGCTGCATAAAAGTCCGGCGATCTGAGGCTCAATGGAAACATGGTTTTCCTGATACATCTGATAGACAATGGTAGCCGTACACCCTACCGGCTGATTGCGGAAGAATACAGGCGCTATGGTTTCCACAGTTCCCAGCCGGTGATGATCGATGATTTCCAGAATCTCTGCACTTTCCATACCTTCCACCGCCTGGGACCTTTCGTTGTGATCCACAAGAATCAGGCGTTTCCCCTTTGCCCCAAGCAGATTACGGCGGGAAATCATTCCCTTGTATTTTCCGTTCTTATCAAGGATGGGGAAATCCCGGTGGCGCTTGCTTGCCATCACATCCTTGATCTCATCGATGTAATCTTCCTCTTCAAAGGTTATCAGCCCTTCCGTCTTCATGAAATAACTGATAGGTATGCTCTGGTTCACCAGACGGGCCGCTGTATACGTATCATATGGGGTCGTTATGACCGTACAGCCCCGTTCCTGAGCCAGCTTTTTAATGGTCATGGAAACTGCGGCTCCTTCACATACAACAATACAGGCCGCCTCCATCTCAATGGCACAAAGCTGGGATTCATACCGGTTCCCCAGTATCACCAGATCCCCTTTTGAGATGTAATACTCCATCATATCCGGATTGGCCGCTGCAATCAGCACCTTTCCATTATCAAAATAGGCCGCCTTATCTCCAACCACCACATCACCTTCCAAAGTCTCTACGATGTTGGAGTACTGGGTACAGGCTTTTGACAGAATGCTGCTGTCATATACGTTCATGTATGACTTTGCAATATCACCGACCGTAATAAGCCCTTCCAGCATCCCATCCCCGGTCACAGCCGGAATGGTCACTGCATTGGCTTCCTGCATCAGATTCCAGGCTTTTTTTAAGGATAGGTTCTTCTCTACTCCCTTTGTTGCCCGGATCTCTATATCCAGAACCTGGGTCTTTACATTTTCCACAAGCACCGGGGCTTCCACACCAAAGTAATTTAACACGAACTGGGTTTCTTCATTCACACGTCCGGCACGTCCCGGCTGATAATCTTCACCGGTAATGATCCGCTTTAGATTCGCATAACAGACTGCTGAGCAGATGGAATCCGTATCCGGATTTTTATGACCAATAACAATGGTCTTTCTATTTTTAAGGCTGTTTCCCATAGTCTCTCCTTTTTCATAATCTGTTTACAGGCCGTTCATATTGTGTTCATATCCGTTTTTTATACTAAATGTATAGAAAATAAGTAATACAAACAAGTTAATCAGTCAAGTTGCACATAGATTTTTCATAATTGCCCCGGTTGTCCATCAGCCGGGGCCTCCTCATGTTCAAAACTCTCCTGCTTTGTGAAGTATTCCCATTATATCATAATTTAGTAAATTGTAAATAAACCCCAAATAAAATACCAGATATGGCTGAGGAAGAAATCTCCTTTGCCAATACCTGGTATTTTTTCTATCTAATTTAAAATCAGCCTGGCAGCTCCATAAATACCGGCATCATTCCCAAGGGTGGCCAAAACGATTCCGCCCTTATTTTTAGAAATAGGTGTGAATTTTTCATAATTCCGATAAATTACATCAATAAGGAACTGGCCGGCTCTTGACACACCGCCCCCCAGAACAAAGACTTCCGGGTCTGTAGTCATGGAGATCTGGGCCAGAGCAAGCCCCAGATAATGACCTACCACATCCATGACCTCAAGGGCAAGCCCATCCCCTGCCTTGGCCCCGTCAAGCACGTCCTTTGCCGTCACCTTATCACCAAAGGCTCTCAGTACCGACGGTATATCCTTAGAAGCCATCTGTCTTCTTGCTTCCCTTGCAATGCCGGTAGCACTTGCGACCTGCTCCACACAGCCTACGCCGCCGCAGTTGCAGGTTTCCGTTTCATCCTCACGGATGTGGATGTGACCGATCTCTCCCCCCAGTCCGTGCCTTCCGGCTACGATCTTCTGGTCAATGATCACACCTCCACCCACACCGGTGCCCAGAGTGACCATAACGATGTCATGATAGCCTTTACCGCCGCCCTGCCACATCTCTCCGAGAGCTGCTGCATTGGCATCATTGGCACTTTTCACAGGAAGTCCGTGAATCCTTTCACTTAACTCCCGCTCCGGATACCGGTCACGCCAGCCTAAATTGACACAGACCTCCACATATCCGTTTGGAAGGACCGGACCGGGGATCCCCAGCCCGACTCCGGCGATCTCTTCCTCAGATATCCCCAGTTCTTCAAGTTTTTTTAATATGGAGTCAGCGGTATCATCAAGAATGTATCTGCCGCCCTCCTCCTTTCTGGTCATCACTTCCCATTTCTGCAGAAGTTCCCCCGATGATTCAAACAGGCCGATCTTTACGGAAGTGCCGCCAACGTCAACACCAATACACTTCATTCCCATGACTGCTTACGCTCCTTTTCCTTTTGTATCAAGATGTCAGACATCTTTTATAAGGATTTCGCAACTTCTGCCACACGCTCCGCCGTAAATCCAAAATGCTCAAATAACTGACCGGCAGGACCGCTGGCGCCAAAGCCTGTCATGGTCACATAAGCTCCGTCAAGACCTACGTATCTGCCCCATCCAAAATCACTTAATGCTTCCACAGCCACACGCCTGCGAACAGCCTTTGGAAGAACAGACTCTTTGTACTCCTCACTCTGCTCTTCAAACAAATCCATACAAGGCATGGAAACGACCCGGACCTTACGGTCAGAAAGAAGCGCCTTTGCCTTTACTGCAAGCTCCACCTCAGAACCGCTTGCAATCAGAATGATATCCGGTGTCCCTTCGCAGTCGTCAATGACATAACCGCCCTTTAACGCTTCCTTGCTGCTGCCAGGCATTGGAGTCAAGTTCTGTCTGGTAAGAACAAGGCCGGTAGGTGTCTTTTTGGATGTCAGTGCAGAATACCAGGCGGCTTCGGTCTCTGTCTCATCACAGGGACGGAACACATGGAAATTCGGCATGGCACGAAGCATGGCAAGCTGTTCCACCGGCTCATGGGTCGGGCCGTCTTCTCCAACACCGATGCTGTCATGGGTGAAGATAAAGGTCTGCGGAATTCCCATCAGGGAAGCCAGACGTGCCATAGGCTTTGTATAATCACTGAATACAAAGAACGTAGCTATAAAGGTACGAAGTCCGCCGTGAAGCAGCATCCCGTTACCAATTGCAGTCATACCAAGTTCTCTGACGCCAAAATGCATATTGCGGCCGCTTCTGTTTTCCTTTGAATAATCTCCCGCTTCAGACATGTTGGTCTTGTTGGAAGGAGCAAGGTCTGCAGAACCGCCGATCAGATTCGGCATATGGTTTTTGATGCGGTTCAATATCTGTCCCGATAAATTTCTGGTAGCATCTGCTTTTTCCGGCTTCTTCCAGAAATCAGCACAGGCATCAATCGCTTTTTTTGCTCCGTCAGGATCATGGTAGGCATTCCATAAGGCTTCCATCTCCGGATATTCCTCACAGTAAGCTGCAAACATTACCTTCCAGGCAGCTTCCACCTCCGCTTTTTCCTCAGCCAGCTTGCGGTAATGGCTGTATACCTCTTCCGGAACAAAAAACGGTTCTGTGGATGGCCAGCCTAAGTTCTCCTTTAATGCAGTGATATTATCTGCCCCCAAAGGCTCTCCATGGGCACTGGCTTTTCCCTGTTTTGCCGGGCAGCCGTAACCGATCTGGGTCTTGATGGTGATAAAGGAAGGATGCTCTGTGTCTGCCTTGGCTTCTTCAATGGCACGTGCGATAGCATTTAAGTCATTGCCGTCTTCTACGGTTATGGTCTGGAAATGGAAAGCCTCCATACGTTTTTGAACGTCCTCTGTAAATGCGATATCTGTGCTTCCCTCAATGGATATCTGGTTGGAATCATAAAGAACGATCAGTTTTCCAAGTGAAAGTGTTCCTGCAAGAGAAAATACTTCGGAAGAGATTCCCTCCATCATACAGCCGTCTCCGCCCAGCACATAGGTGTAGTGATCCACAACCGGAAAATTCTCTTTATTGAATACAGATGCCAGATGACTCTCTGCAATGGCCATACCAACTGCCATTCCCATACCCGCACCAAGAGGTCCTGTGGTCGCCTCAACCCCTACAGTATGGCCGTACTCCGGATGTCCCGGTGTCTTAGAGCCTAACTGTCTGAAATTCATCAAATCCTCTTTGGATAAATTTCCGTATCCAAACAAATGGAGAAGAGAATACAAAAGCATGGAACCATGACCCCCGGATAAAATAAAGCGGTCTCTGTTTGCCCAGTCCGGATCTGCCGGATTGTGATTTAAGTGGTTCGCCCATAATTCATAAGCGGCGGACGCACAGCCTAAGGGAAGCCCCGGATGCCCGGAATTGGCTTTCTGAATCGCATCTGCGGACAGGATGCGGATTGCGTTAATTGACATGGTTTCGACGTTGCTCATTGGTATTGCCCTCCTATTTGTAATCTGATTTCTTTCATATTTTGAGGACCCGTCACGATCAGAGTATTAGGAAACCTGCCGTTACGGATCTTAGATACCGAAAAATCGAATGTACCGGAAAATTTAAGCCTGCCGGACATATTATAGACTCTGCACGAATCTTCATTATACAAAAATACATGATCTCCGTCAATATCCGCATGGGTATACTGATATTGGAAGTCCCTGGAAAAAACGTGATCCCCATTGGCTTTATAAATGTCCAGCCGGTATGGGTTCTCCCCTTCCGGGTTGTCCACGATAAGTCCTACATATTTACTGGAATAACATACGCTTTTAATATCCTCCGGTACCGGAATCTGCTTTAAAAGCTCCGGAGACAAGGCGTTCTTTGTGGAATAAAACGAAACGCTGTTGTCTGCAAATGCACAGGAATATGTATCGTCAAGAAACCGGACCTGGGCCACAAGCGCCCCATCATACGGCTCATCAAAGCCGCCCACCAGCCTGTCCGGAATGCTTTTTCCGATTTCAGCGAAGTTATGGAACGCGACTCTACCGTTTAACGTGCCATTCTTTAAATAGGCATAAGCCCCTATCAGCTGGGTACCGTCAGGAGATAAACTGATATCCACAGGATAGCCGGAATTCCCTAAAAGCGCTTTGATCTTTACATCAAGAGCCGATCCATCCTGTTTAAAAAAGTATATATAATTGGACGTGGAATCCTCTAATATGGCAGCTACTACTCCAAAAGAGGATACTGATGCCTTCACGATCGGAAGAACCGTAGTTGCCACCCCTGTATTTCCCGCCTTGTCAAAAATATAAATGGAATTCCCCTGCTGGTCCACAATGGCTGCATAATCTCCGCTCACATAAGCCTTCGGAGATTTCATCTCATAGCTTTGAATCCATACTTCTTTTCCCTGAGAATCCAGATAAGAGGCACCATCCTTGCTGTATTTCAGTACATTGGAGCCAAAATCCATGTATCCTTCATAGCTTCCCTCATTCATCTCCTTTGCCCAGACGACCCCGTACCTGGTATAATGATAGAGTCTGAAATATTGAAATGCACCGATTCCCCCTGCTGCAAGCACCAAAAACAGAATAAGGAAAATCCTGAGCCTCTTTTTTCTCACCTTGACGCGGGCTTTCTTTATGATTTCTTCGCTGGACTCACTCTTGTCCACAGAAGCTGGAACAATCTGCCGCCTCAGCTGGTTTTTTTTAATCTCTCTGTTCATAGAGTTCAATTCGCTCATGCAGTTTTCTCCTAAAAGTGCCCATATATAGTTGTAGTATACATCATTTTCAGAAGAAACGCATTATTTTTTTCTACGGAAGCAGTAATTTCTGGCCTGCTACGATCTTATTCTCATCCTCCAATCCATTAAGCTCACAGATTTCCTTCAGCTTATTCACCGTATGGTATTCTGCTATGCTGATCCCGTATAGCGTCTCCCCTTCCTGCACCACATGGACCCGCTGTCCCGATGACGCGGCTGCTTCTGTTTCCGCCGGTGCCTGGCTGGTCTCTGCCGGAGCCTGTCCGGTTTCTGCAGAAGCCGCGCTTGTCTGCTCTTTGGTGCCATTGGTCTCTGCAGAAGCCGCACTTGTCTGCTCCCTGGTGCCATTGGTCTCCGCAGAAGCCACGCTTGTCTGTGCCTCCGTGCCTTTTGTCTCCGCAGAAGCCGCGCTTGTCTGCGCCTCCGTCCCTGAGGATTCCTGGTTTGCAGGTGTTTTTGCCGATGCCTGGCTCTCCCCAGGTTTCGTTTCCGGTACGGTTTTCGACATGGTTTCCTTATTCACCGCAGTCGTTGGAGAAATACCTGCTTCTGCATCCTCCACCACAACTTTTGATTCTTCCTTGCCGCTCTTTTTCCGGCTTCCTCCTAAAAGCTGTTCTGCCTTTGCCGGAATGGCGGAAACAATGACACTTTCCATGCTCTGCATCTGTTCAAAGTTGTTAAACAGAACAATTCCGCCAGCTAATATGACGACTGCCATGGCAGTACACATGCCTCTAAGGAGCCCGGTGGTCTGATGCCTGTCCGTAACTTCCTCTTTGCGCTCGTCCATTCGCTTGCGGAATTCTTCAATTACCTTATCATTTGTATCGGTTTCGATACGTTTTACATCTTTTCGCAGAACCATGTAATCCTGCATCATCTGGTTTCGCTCATAATAAATGCTGTAGCCCTGAAGCCTGTAAAATCCGTCCTCCGACGTTATGTAGACCGTTTCATCTCCTTCCACTCCGTTGCTTAGATACATCAGTTTATTGGGGCCCTCAAAATACTGGATATGCTGTTTCCAATAATTTAAAGGCGTCAGATCATCTCCGGGACTGCCACATAAAAACCAGCCCTGAATGGATCTCTTTGGAAAAAGCTGTTCCATGTTCTGATAGGCTTTTTTCCAGGAAAGCTCTGTAAAAGCCACCCTTCCGCCGGAATCCGTCACACCCTCCATCTCCAAAGCTCCGTCAATAAAGATATAAGGCGTTCCGTCGTTCATTTCCATACTGCCAAGCAATAAGCCTACCCGCAGTCCTTGTCCTCCTACAGGATACAGGCGTTTCAAATACGTGTTTACATAATCCTCTACATATAACTTTACGATCTGATCCCGCTCCCCGATCTGCCTGATATTCTTTGGCAGCTTCGGGTAGGGATTGTATAATTCACCCATTGGCTCACCCCGCTATTTTTTTAATCCAATGAATCATAGCATACAACAGGCGAAAATCATGTCAAAGCATGGACGTGTTTTCCCATAACTTTTCGACAAGATAAATACTGTGGCTGATGCAGTCAGCCATACGCATTACAACAGAAAGCCTTATGCTCTGCAGCATAAGCGGATCATAGTTTCCACAGCTTCCTACGATTCCGGTAATAAAAATATCCCCTACGGCCCGCAGTTCCTTACTCACCCCAAGGCCCGGCTTTAATGCGCCCCTTCCCAGGGTCACGTAGCCGATATGCTCCATATTTCCAACAGAAGCATCCACTGCAACCACTACATAATTCGGATAACGAATCCGTAAAATAGTCTGATACGTCTCTAGATTCATCGCATGGACCGGACGCTCCAGGGTCCCCACGACCTCCAGATGCTCCAGTCCTTTGTCTTTTAGCTTGTAACCGATTAAGGGCCCAAGGCTGTCTCCCGTGGAACGGTCGGTACCGATGCACAAAAAAAGTACTCCAGCTGCTTTTTTACTCTCCAGCTCCGTACTTATCATATCGTAAAGTCTGGAAGCAAAGTCCTCTGCTTCAAAGGTATGCTTTGTGTCATAATAAAAAACGTCCCGGTTTCCCCGGATCGCAATTCTTTCCCATAATTTCATAATATCCTGCCTTGCTGTCCTTATTTTCTCTGTTCTATTATAAGCCGCAGTTTATGGAATTATTCACCACACCGTTCGGGAAAATCACGAAAAAAACAGGCGCAGGAAAAACCCGTCTCTGCGTGTTCTTTCTGCACCTTCATTCTATTCCTTAAGACTCTTATAAATAGCCTTGGCCTCACTTATGGTAGAAGCCTTCCCCATTCGGATCATATCAGCCAGCTCATCAAGCCGTTCCGGAGCCATATACTCCCTGCCCACATAAGAAGCGTAATTATCGTTGATAAAAAGAGTCTGTTCCTTCACCCGGACCTCAGCCTCCTTCACATTGGCGGAGGCCTCTTCATATTCCTTTAAAAGCCTGTCAAGCCTTTCCCTGCTGCTGCTTGCGATCTCATCGGATATGATGGTCTTTGTGACCTTGTCAAACGTATTTAATGCTTCCCGCTTTTTTTCGGTTATATCCATTAAGTCCTGTTCCATACGGGCGATCTCATCATCATATTTTTCCAGGTTATAAACCGCTTCATTACGGTCCCTCTTAACGGAACGAATGATAACCTTTATCTTCCGGTCGTTGGATTTAATAAAATCCCTGATGGATCTGCCTTTTCTCAGCGCATTCTGATGCCTTACCTTGGTCCGGTTATTGATAAGGACGTAACTGCCGCCAAAGATAAGGATGGTAAAAAAATAGATTCCAGCCAAATAATAAGGGGTTCTCTGAGGAATCAGGAAATAGACTCCGCAGGGAATGGCAAGAAAACATAACAAAATAAAAACAAGCAAAAGCATCCATTCCTTAAAGCTGTCAGGCATATACAGCGCATAATACAGCCTGCTGCTGCAAAATCCGGGAACTCCCTCCTGCCGGAAAAGATCCTTCATCTGCCGTCTTAACTCCCTGTTATTTTCCTTTAATTCTGCCGTTTCCTCTTCGATCCGCTCCTTGATCCCCTGGTTTTTTGCCTTTTCCCGTTTGCTCCTCATCCGCTTTAAAGAGTCCTGTTCCCTGGCAATTTCCTTATCATAGGTGCTTTCGATCTCTTCCATTCGCTTTTTGACCGTAAGGTTAATGGCGTCTGCCACAGCCTTTTTTTCTGCCTCCAGCTCCTTTTCCAGACGTTTCTTTTCCTGATGGAACTTATCCAGCAGATTTCTGCTTGCCGATAACTCCTGGACAGCTCTGCAGGCCTCTCCAAGAAAACCAACCTGATCCGTTATGGGTTGTGCCATCTTAAGTGTTCCTCCTTGGGTTTTTCCTACCACGATTCTATCATATTTTTCATGGTTTTACAATGACCGTCATTTTCCTGCTTGCGCATCATCCTTTGCCGGTGATATAATCGTTGCATCACCAGACCGATGTTATTAACCGCTTACTTTAGAAGGGAAAATTCATTATGTTTCGCATGTGGGCAAAAATAATCAAAGACACGAAAATCATGAAAGACACCGTTATCTGCATATCAGATTACAGCCTTTCCAGAACAAACATGGTTTTTCACGCACTGGAGGACATCTGCTACCAGTTTGATTTGGGAAAACCCTTATGGCTTGATGCCACTGTCCAGGAGTTTCAAAAGCACTCCAAGGCCAGATTTAACCAGGATAATTTCATCGAGCACATTGAGTTTGATTTTCTGGAAATTCAGGTAATTGAAGAATAAAAAAACTCTTCCATGCAATATTCTTGCCTTGGAAGAGCCTTTTTTATTCTGTAAATGCTTACGGCCTGTTACTGGGCCTGCAGAGTGGCCGGGTCAACTTCAGTATAGCCATTTAAGTCCGGTGCGGTCACTTCTACGGTCTGGCCCGGATTGTTGTAGGTAGAATCCGTATCCATAACCAAGGATACCGTCTCGCCCTGAGAGGTCATATCTAAGCTTAAACTGATCTTCTGGGATGAGAAATATCCATCTTTATTAACAGTTGCCTCTCCCTTTGCTTCTTTAATGGTGTAGGTAACACCCTCTAAATCAGTTCCCACCTGGGCCATTAAATCCTTTACATAGGCATCCATCTTCTCAGCATCCACCGTAAAGACGAGTACTTTATTATCTCCATCTTCTTTTGCTGTGATATCTTTCAAATAGGAAGAATCCACGCTGGAGCTTTCTGTGCCCTGCTTGATCTGCTTCATCATCTCATCAAGATCCATGGCATATTTGATTTTCTGTCCCATGGAATCCATATAATAATATCCATCTTCATAATACATGGAAAGATCAATGTTCTGTCCCATAACAGAAGTAGTTCCCTCAGCCAGATATTTCATCTTATCTGTGTTGATATCTGCTATCTTCATGTCTAAATCCATCTTCATATCGGTCTTGTTTTCCCCTTGCGTCATCTGCATATTAACTGCAGATGTCACATCCATGGATGTCAATTCCGAGGTTTTCTTGGTTGCGTTGTCGTAAGTGGCCTTTGCGTCCGCTCCTCCTGCACAGGCGGTCATTGTAAGCGCCATTGCTGCAGCAAGGAAAATTGTTAAACTTTTTTTCATAGCTTCCTCCTAAATATAGACATTTCTTTTTACTACCTTATCAGTATACTATAACCAGATGCCGTTTCCTAATTAAGTTTTGTTAAATATTCCTTGATTTATTAACAAAAAAGTAACCGGCGCCCTGACCAGGATTTTCACATATCCAGGACAAAACGCCGGCATTTTATTTTAAAAACTTATAATCTCTTTAACAGTTCTTCTCTTTCCTTTTCATAACCTGGTTTTCCCAGCAGAGCGAACATGTTCTTCTTATAGCTTTCCACACCAGGCTGATTAAATGGATTCACACCTAAAATATATCCGCTGACCCCGCATGCGAATTCAAAGAAGTAGAACAGCTGTCCCAAGCTGTATTCATCCTGCTTTGGAATTCCAACGAGCAGATTTGGCACATTCCCGTCACTGTGGGCTAAAATGGTTCCGTTCATGGCACTCTTATTGACAAAGTCAACGCTTTTCCCTGCCAGATAGTTCATACCGTCGGTATCAACTTCTTCCGCCTTAAGAAGAATCTCTGCGGGAGATTCCACCACATTTAAAACAGTTTCAAACATAATCCGGGCACCATCCTGAATAAACTGTCCCATAGAGTGAAGGTCTGTGGTTAAATCCACCGCTGCCGGGAGGATTCCTTTTTGGTCTTTTCCTTCACTCTCCCCGAATAACTGCTTCCACCATTCAGAAACGTAATGCAGGCTTGGCTCATAATTGGCAACGATCTCAACCGTCTTGCCTTTACGGAGAAGAATGTTGCGTACTGCTGCATATTGAAGTGCTCCGTTTGATTCGTATGGAGTTTCAAGGGCTGCCGTTCTGGCTGCCTGTGCGCCTTCCATCAGCTTTTCGATATCTGCGCCGGATACTGCGATGGGAAGAAGCCCAACTGCAGTAAGTACGGAGAAACGTCCGCCAACATCATCGGGTACCACAAAGGTTTCATACCCTTCCTGATCCGCCAGATTCTTAAGCGCGCCTTTTGCTTTGTCCGTGGTGGCATAAATCCTTTTATTTGCCTCCTCACGGCCATATTTTTCTATCAGCATATCCTTAAATACGCGGAACGCGATCGCTGGTTCCGTGGTGGTTCCTGATTTTGATATAATATTAACGGAGAAGTCCTTTCCTTCCAGCACATCCCTTAAATCATGGATGTATTTGCTGCTGATGCTGTTGCCCACAAAGTAAATCTCCGGTGTTTTACGTAATCCTTTCGGCAATATATTATAGAAACTATGGGATAAAAATTCAATGGCTGCCCTTGCACCGAGATAGGAACCGCCAATGCCAACGACTAACAGTACGTCAGAGTCTTTTTGAATCTTCTCTGCAGCTGTCTTTATTCTATGAAACTCTTCCTTATCATAATCCGTCGGAAGGTCGATCCAACCCAGAAAATCATTGCCTGCACCAGACTTGTTCACCAGGGTGTCTCTTGCACACATTACTGAGGCTTTCATATTCTCCATTTCTTCTGCTGAAACAAAGCCGGACGCCTTGGAATAATCAAAAACTATATTTCCCATTGCTTATATTCTCCTTTTTTCTGTTTGCTTAAGTTGCTGACTGCCTGTTAAGGAAAATTATATCATATAATTCGGCTGATTGCGACATGATTTTCTTCTGACTCCCAAAGGTTCAGGTCAGATATTCCTGGAGAATCTCACCGATCAGCTTTAATTCTTCCGGATTCAAATCCTTCAGCCAGTCTTCTCCCGCCCGGCTGCTCCGTTCTTTTTCCCGGCTTGCTGCAATCTGCTCCAGACTCCGTTTTAAGTAATCCACATCCCTCCTGGAACCGACGGCCTCCGGAGACGCCCTCTTTTCGGCCCGTTCGGATTTCACATCCGCTTCATCCGGGTACTCCTCGGCCTGCTGGGACTGAATCCGGTTTCTTAAAGGCTTTTCCGGCCGTTCTGCTTTCAGCCTCTGTCTTGCACTGCGCCGCTCCGATTTTTTATCAGGCGCTTCTTCAATTTCTGCTGTGCCTCTTGATGCGGCGGGATAAATAGCTCTTATATTTTCACGGGGTTCCAAATGGGGACCGGAGACTCCATCAAACTCATCCCTGGCCTGATCCAGCCGGTAGATGAGAACATTTTCCAGATAATCATCAAGAACAGCAAACAGTTGCTGCCGCTTCTCCGAAATACCCGCCCCGTGATCCACCAGAATGGTAAACAGTCCGGCCATGATTCCCACGGAACCGTATAATACTATGTAATATGGATCGGTACGGAACCAATAGGAAGCAAACGCTGCACCGCCTCCTGCGAGAAAGCACCAGAGTGTCATCTGATTGGCGAATATGTTCCAGCCGTGGAGAGTAATCCCCATATATTTAAACTCATACATCTGCCGTTCCAGGTACGGCTTGATTCTTGGAATTCCCTGGTTCATCTGATAGGTTGATTCTGTTTTTTGTTTGAAGGATCGGAGACATTTGTTTTTGGTCAATGTCATGTTATTGGATTCTTTAATTAATCTTTTGTAGAGGTTACGTGTCAGCCATCTGGTAATAACTCCGATGCCGCAAAAAGCTGCCAGCACGTATAACGCTTTGCCTGTCTGTAAAATTTCCAGCATAATAATAGCTCCCCTTTCTTGCCCGGCCTCTCCGGGTGATAGGTTTATTATAAACACCCGGACCGGCTTTGGGAAGATGAGAGAGCCTAGAATCGTTCGTCAAATCCTGCCATGATTCGATTCTGAACTTAATATGAATACTGTTCTGCTATGGCTAAAATAAGGTTCACAGAATGCTTTACTGCCTTTGCTTCAAACTCGCTGTAGTCCATATTTGCGCTGTCATCCGCCTTATCTGAGATAGCTCGGATAATAAGAAATGGTATGTGGTTTAAGTATGCCGCCTGAGCGATGGCAGCCCCCTCCATTTCGGTGCAGGCTCCGCCAAATGTTTTGGAAATCCAGTCTTTTTTAACCCTGTCAGATATAAACTGATCCCCCGAAACTACCCTTCCGATAAAAACTCCGATCTCAGGATTCACTTTTTTACAGCAGTCATAAGCCAGTTTCCGCAAGGTCTCATCGGCCGGAAAAGAGAATTCTTTCATCTGAGGGATCTGTCCCACCGGATATCCAAAGCCAGTGGCATCCATATCATGCTGCACCGCATCCGTAGACAGAACGATATCCCCAATATTGATTTCATTTTTCAGGGAACCGGCAATTCCGGTGTTGATCACCCCGCTTACCCGGTAATGGTCTGCCAGAATCTGGGTGCAGATGGCTGCATTGACCTTTCCGATCCCGGAACGGACTACTACTGCTTCCTTTCCTTTTAAAACGCCTCTATAAAATTCCATATTTGCAATGGTCTCCACGGTCACATGTTCCATGGTCTTTTTTACTTCCGCCACTTCTACATCCATAGCTCCGATTATTCCTAACATAAATTTCCTCCTTTATGATCACATCTTCCCTTATTATAGCGTCTTTCTCCAGGTTTGAAAAGCGCTATTGACACCTCTGAAAGGTTTGACTATAATTTAACTTGTTCACAAGAAGATGTTTCAGGAGTTGGAGGTACCAATCATGAATTATAAAACACGCGGCGTTTGCTCAAAAGAAATCAGCTTTGAAGTAGAAGACAATAAAGTCGTTAAGGTTCAGTTCGTCGGCGGCTGTTCCGGCAATACCCAGGGCGTATCCCGGCTGGTGGAAGGAATGGATGTTGACGAGGCCATTAGACGTCTGGAGGGAATTCAATGCGGCTTTAGACCCACCTCCTGCCCGGATCAGCTATCCATGGCATTAAAGGAATACAAGCAGGGCGTTCACTGATAGACCGTAGATTCAATGAGCCGTGGGCTGCAGGAATACTGTATACAACAGTTATTTCTGCGGCCCTTTTTTTGTTTATTTTAAGCACAATCCACTAACATTATTCCAAAAGAGAATGTGAATGTAAATTATCTAAATAATTATTGACAATACTTTCCAATTATTATAGTATGAAACTATAAACATTGCACAAACAGCACAAAAGATATTCCTTAAGACCTGTATGGTCTCCACTTATGTTTCTGCTAGAAATTCCGGAGCAAATAACTGTCCCGGTATCTAGATATATAGAAAGGGGTTATTATATGAGAAGAGGAAAAAGAATCATCAGTATCATGGCAGCTTGTTTTCTGGTAGCTGGTTCGGGGTATTTCAGTCCACTGCCGGCAAACGCAGCAACCACAACGTATTATGTTTCCACAAGCGGAAACGATTCCAACAACGGCCAGTCAAAAGACAAGCCCTTTAAGACCATTGACAAAGCCCTTGACAAAGCAAAGGCCGGCACCACCATCTACCTCATGGGAGGTACCTACAAATCATCATCCACCTTTAAATTGAAAGAAAACGGCAGCTCCAGTTCTCCCATTAAAATCTTAAATTACAACGACCAAAAGCCTGTGATTGACTTCTCCGGCCAGCCCTATGCAGACAGCTCCCGGGGCTTCCAGATTTCCGGTAATTACTGGTACCTGGAAGGTCTTAATATTCAGAATGCCGGAGACAACGGCATCTACATCAGCGGAAGCAACAATCAGATCAAAGACTGCTTTATCACTAAATGCAGGGATACGGGCCTTCAGATGAGCAATGGTGCCTCCAATAACCGCATTATAAAGGTCACCTCCACCTGGAACTATGATCCCAAGACCGATGGTGAGAATGCAGACGGTTTTGCTGCCAAATTAAGCATTGGACCTGGCAATGTATTTGAAAACTGCACCGCTTTAAATAATTCCGATGACGGTTTTGATTTTTACTCTGCCGGAAATGCGGTAAAGATATATAACTCAGAAGCTTCCTATAACGGCAAGAACAGCGGAAACGGCCAGGGCTTTAAAGTAGGAGGGAATTTTACCGCTGACAACCATTATCTGGAAGGCTGCGTTGCGATCGGCAACAAAGCAAGAGGTTATGACCAGAATAACAATACAGGGGCTGTTACATTAAAGAACTGTACCGGTACGAACAATAACGTGAACTTCAATTTCCCAAAAGCACCGGCTTCCGGCAAACATAACTTTAATGGCTGCATCTCCAACGGCGGTAAAAAGAAAGATGTCATTAAAGGCGCAACCATTGTCAACTGTTCCTTTAATTTCTAACTTAAATTAGCAGGATTCATAAAAAACAGGGGGCTGTTGCAAAAATAGATAGATAATCTATTGGAGCAATCGCCCCCTTTTTATACTTAAAAAAAGAAGGAGGGTGTCACTCCATCACTTTATGTTAGTAATTTTGCGACACCCTCTTTATGTTATACTGTTACACGATTGACAATTGTTATCAAATGCCCATCCGTTCCTTTTGATCCTCATCCCTGTTCAGACTTTCCGCAAAAAGCCTGATCAGATACTCTTCAGCTTCCGAAAGATAGCTGCCCTTTCTGTAGCAAGCCATAATATTCCAGGTGGGATGTTCCTTCAAAGAAACAAACCTCACATTTTTTGCATGAGGAGAATATACATAATTTTCACTTACCAAAGCGCAACACATCTTACAGGCTACCATGTCAAGAAACGAATTCTGCCTCGACGTCTCAAACAATATCTGGGGCTCCATATGATTACGTCTAAAAATGAGTTCCTGCAATTCTCTCAACGTAGAGGATTTGCTCATCACAGCAAACGGCTCATACCGAAGATCACTGAGGGATATCACTGGATACCTGGTATAAAAATCATTTCTCAGATAATGCTCCACCGGAAATGTTTCCGGTATTGCAACCAGAATTTCCTCCCTGCGGATAAGCATATATTCGTCATCCGATTGCTGCTCACTGCTGAGAGTCATAAAACCAATATCCAGATTGCCTTCCTCTATCATTTTTTGTTGATTATATACGCCGGTTTCTTTGAGGATTATGCTAATGCTGGGATACTTCTCATGAAATTTGGGATATATATCAGAAAAAATAGCCGATCCGCGCTCCGGGGGGATTCCGATTGACAGCGTTCCGATGTTCAGGCTCGCCAGATCATGCAGTTCCTTATACGTATCCTTTTTCAGCTGAAGCATCTTGCGGGTCGCCTGAATATATATTTTCCCCGCCTCCGTTGGCTCAACCCCTTTTCTCGATCTGATAAAAAGCGGGATACCGATCTCTTCTTCCAACTTCGTGATCCGCTGTGTCAATGCAGAAGGCGTTATATAAAGTTTTTCCGCTGCTCTCGTAAAATTTTGTTCCTCATTGAGCGCTATAATATATTCCAACTCTTTCAGATTCATTTTGCCCTTCTTAGACCATATTTTTACGTATGTTACTCCAATATCGCCGCAACCCTGTCATAAGTTGTTTTCAGCCTGCTTCACATATCAGGATGGGGGCTTCACTTCAATCTGCATACCCGCCCAATTCCAAGAGCCTAAAAATATTCGCAGTTGCTGTATCACTCATAAGCTGAGTCACTATGATGGGTAGAAAAAATACTTTCCTCCTTACTATAACACCTGTATTTTCAAAAATCAAGAATTTACAGGCATTCGCAATATGCAACATCGGCTCCCCTACATTAGATTTTTAATATCAACAATTGCCCCCTTATCCGCAGAGCCTACCAACGCCGAATACTTTTTTAGTGCGGTCTTCATTGGTTTCACTAACGGCTTCCATCCATTTTTCCTCCGTTCCAGTTCCTCATCGCTTACTTTCAGTTCCAATCTTCTTTCAGTGATGTCAATTTCAATCATATCACCATCCTGTACAAAAGCGATGGGCCCTCCTGCAGCCGCTTCCGGTGATATATGACCGATACACGGACCATGAGTTGCCCCCGAAAACCTTCCGTCTGTTACCAACGCACAGTCCTTATCCATTCCTCTTCCCATGAGTAATGCTGTTGTGGACAACATCTCTCTCATTCCGGGCCCTCCTTTGGGGCCTTCATATCTGACCACAATCACTGTGCCTTTTTCAATGGTGTCTTGGCTGATCGCCTTATCAGCCTCTTCCATGGAATCAAAGACCCTGGCTCTGCCACAGAACTTATACATGGATTCCTCCACGCCCGATTGCTTTACCACTGCTCCATCGGGCGCAAGCGTTCCCCTTAATACGGCAATACCGCCTTCTGGCTTTTGAGGATGTTTCAAAGTTCTGATTACATCTCCATATATCACTTCCGCCTCATCCACCAGTTCTTCCAATGTTCTGCCTGACACGGTAAGGCTTTCCGTATTCAGTGCATATTTTACAGTTTTCAGAACTCCAAGTACACCGCCATTATCATCCAGAGAGACAATCGGATATTTCCCTGAAGGTAACAGATTACAAATAAAAGGTACCTCTCTGCTAATTTTATCAAAGTCCTCCAGTCTTAATTCCACCCCAGCCTCGTGGGCAATAGCCATCAGATGCAGCACCAGGTTCGTGGAAGAGCCTGTTGCCATTGCAGCGACGATTCCGTTTAAAAAGGTTTCTCTTGTAAGGATTTTTCTTGGTGTAATTCCGTCCTTTAAAAGCTGAAGTACCGCTCTTCCCGATGCCTTGGCAATGCGCTTTCTTTTATTTGATACTGCTGAAGCTGTACCTGACCCTGGCAAAGACATACCAAGTGCCTCAGTCAGCATACACATAGAATTTGCAGTCCCCAGATGTGCACAGCTGCCAGCTGTGGGAAGTGTGATCTTTTCGACCCGCTTTATCTCCTCCACCGAACACGTGCCAGCTTCCACTCGTCCCGGGTATTCCCTTAATTCGCAGGAGCAAAACAGAGGATTTCCACTCACATTTCCTGGCAGCATGGGCCCGCCCGTCACAATAACCGTGGGAATATCAAGCCTCGCCGCAGCCATCAACATGCCTGGAATAATCTTATCGCAGCCCGCCAGCAAAACCATAGCATCAAAATGGTGAGCCTCTGCTACCATCTCCACGGAATCTGCAATCAAGTCCCTGCTTGGAAGTGGATAACGCATCCCCTCGTGTCCCTGGCAGAGTCCGTCACAAATGGCAATAGTCTCGGAAAGCCTGGGAACACCGCCAGCCTCAATGACTCCCTGCTTTACATAATCCGCTAATTCCCGCAAATGGGTATGTCCCGGAACCATTTCGCTAAAAGATCCGATGACTGCTACAAACGGCTTCTTCATATCCTCCTCATCCATGCCGGTTGCGTACAGCAATGCTCTCTGTCCTGATCTGCCGAGCCCGTTTGTCAAAGTACTGCTACGGTATTTCTGTTCCTTCATTTGAAATTCATCTTCATAATTCATAGTTTTACCAATCCCCTCCCTGTTTGATATTAATACTTTATCAAATCTCTTTAAATAAGTATATTTAGATGTTTTTACCTGTGCTTTAATTTAATTAATATAAATATCAAGCATTTTTATATTGAATTTAATACCACAGGGGAGTGATTTATGTACTGAAAGGAATTAAATCTTGTTAGATATGTGAAAGCAGAACCGGCTTCATTTGGTTCAACACCACACATTTATTGAAACTCTTTGAGACTTTTCATTAAATTAATCTTAACCTTTTTATTCTACGGCAGGCATATCTGGAAATTTCTTCCCTTGAATTGACCTTATTATTAAAATCCTTTTCAGAAAAAGTATCTGCATTTACACTTTTTATAAATATAGTAAACATATGCAATGGATTTTTGTCTCCCCAAATACAGTTTTATATCTAATACCCCTCGATCATACTCATATCTTTATTTCCAATCTATAGTATACATACTCAATAGACGACGTTATCTGTTTCCCTTTGAATACGGCATAAAAAACAAAATGAAATCAAACGGACGATTAAAGTAGGCCAGGAACTGGAAAAAATCCAAAAAAAGCTTTCCTTATTTTACCTGCACAGAATGAGGGTGCCACTCCATCACTTCCTTTTAGTGATTTTGCGACACCCCCTTGTTTTTTGTTTTCTAGCGGTCCAGCAGCTTACAGGCCGCTACCCCCACCACAGTGGAGACCAGGGTCGCCAACAGTGCCGGCCCCACAATCGCCGTAGGATTCACACTTCCGTACTGGCTTCTGTAAGCAATCATTGTAACAGGAATCAGCTGTAAAGAGGAAGTATTAATAATGAGAAAGTTGCACATCTCATTGTTTGCAGTTCCCTCTGCCACAGCTTTTCTTTTTCCGGTAATTCTCCCCTGGCTCTCCTCCTTTCGCCTGTCATCCTCCAGTTCCTTCAAAGATTCCATAGCTTTTAATCCCGCTGGAGTCGCCGCCCAGCCTAACCCCAGAATATTGGCTATGATATTGGTCGCAATATAGGTCAGGGATTTATGGTTTTTGGGAATCCTGGGGAAAAGATAATGCAGCACAGGCCCCATCTTCTTTGACAGCCGTTCAATAAGACCTGATTTTTGCCCGATCTCCATGATTCCGGTCCAAAATGACATGATTCCCAGCATTGTAATGCTTAACATAACTGCTTCTTTTGCTGAATTTAAAGCTCCGTCTGTTACCGCACTCAAGTTCCCATGGAATGCTCCCCACAGAATTCCTGCCAGAATCATAAACGCCCAAAGATAATTTAACATCCGCCATTCCATTTTCTTCGTCTTTGGTTTATCTTATTCTCTACGCCTCAGCCTTATGTATTATAAATCTTACTTCTCGCACAGGACATACTGCCCGATACGAAAAAATCCGGCCCTGATTAAGGGCCGGAACATTTAAGAAAATTTATTTAAAAACTATCGTCTTTTTTGATTTTATGACGAATGATACGATTCCTGTATTCACGGAGTTCTCTGATATTTGTCTGGTTATCGATAAGCTTACCGATTTCAGCCACTACCGTAGGTATTATTGAAAGTCCTGCTGCAAGCAGCCAGTGAGAGGTTCCAATGGCAGTCAGATCAAAGATTCTTCCCACAGATGGGAATGCCACCAAAAGACTGAATACAACAATCATGGCAAGGGTACTGTAAACGACAGGTGGATTATCTCTAAGGGTTCTCTTAAAGATAGATTTTCTGCTGCGGACCGTATATAAGTGAAGGATAGAAGTCCAGCCCAGAACCAGGAATGCAACCGTCTGGCCAATGGCCTGAGATGGTTCCGGCATTCCGGGAAGCGGACGGAAAGCACCGATAAAATAGCCGATCAAAACAACTACAGAGCAGGCGATGGTCTGCTGGATGATTACGGGTAACAGGCCGCCGCTTAAAAAGCCTTCCTCTCTTCTTATGGGTTCACGGTCCATCAGACGGGGATCTGATCGTTCCCTTGCTAAGTAAAGACCGGGAATACCATCTCCAAGTACGTTCACTAAAAGCAGCATAATCGGAGTTACCGGCATACCCCAGCCTCTTAACTGGGCCACCAGCATAATAACAATTTCGGAAATATTGCAGACAAGAAGGAAATAAATGGTCTTTCTGATATTAGAATAAACATTACGTCCTTCAGAAACCGCATCAATAATGGTGGCAAAGTTATCATCCGTCAGCACCATATCAGAAGCACTTTTTGCCACTTCCGTTCCGCTTCGTCCCATGGCTACTCCCACGTCCGCTGCCTTCAGTGCAGGAGTATCATTCACACCGTCACCGGTCATGGATACCACTTCTCCGTTCTCCTGCCATGCTTCCACGATACGGATCTTATCTTCCGGGGAGACACGGGCATAGACAGAATAGTGGTGGATATCCCTGCAAAGCTCTTCATCTGAAATATCTTTCAGCTGCGGCCCCGTAAGAACTTTTTCATTCTCCCCAAGGATTCCGATGTTTTTAGCGATGGCGCTTGCCGTAACTGCATGGTCTCCGGTGATCATGATGGTTCGGATGCCTGCCTTCTTTGCACGTGCCACCGCCTGCGCAGCCTCCGGACGGGCCGGATCAATCAGACCGATCAGTCCGAATAAAGACAGATCCCGTTCCACTTCCTCCGGTTTATCAAGGGATGGTGCTTTTTCTGTCCTTCGGAATCCAAGGGCAAGCACCCGCAGCGCTTCCTTGGCAAAAAGCTCATGCACACGGTCAACCTCTTCTTCCATTGCTTCATCAAATGGCTGTAATGGAAGCCGGTCAAGAGCACCCTTTGTCAAAATCAGGTACCCTCCGGAAATATCCTCTAAAACAATGGTCATCATCTTACGTTCAGAAGAAAACGGAATTTCTCCCACCATTTTATACTGGCTGGAAATGATTTCTTTGGATAAGCCCTTTTCATGCAGAAGCCGCATAATCGCTTTCTCTGTAGGATTGCCCATAATGGTTAATGTGCCATCCTCTTCGGTCTGGACAGAAGCGTTGCTTGCAAGAGCAAATTTAGACAGCAGCTCCTTTTGTTCTTCTCCAAACTCATTCACGGCATCAAACGGTTCCTGTCCCGGAATCCAGAGTTTTTCAATGGTCATTTGATTCTGTGTCAGGGTACCCGTCTTATCCGAGCAGATGACCGAGGTATTGCCAAGAGTTTCTACCGCAGAGATCTTACGGATCAGGGCATTTTTATGAACCATGTTCTTAACGCCCTGGGAAAGAGATAAGGTTACGATCAGGTTTAAGGTTTCGGGCACTGCTGCTACCGCAAGAGTCGCTGCAAGGGTTACCATCGACCAGAACTCTTCCCCCTGCAAAAGACCGATAACAAGAAGTACTATGGCGGCAATGATTGCCACCATGCTGATGGACTTTGCAACCCGTTCCAGACGCCGCTGCAAAGGTGTTTTGATTTTCTGTGAATTGTTTAAGTATCCTGCAATTTTTCCCATCTCACTGTGCATTCCGGTTGCCGTAACAACACCGACTCCATGACCTGAGATTACATGACAGCCGGAGAATACCATGTTAAACTGATCTCCCAGAGGGACACTTCCCTGAAGCACAAGCTCGGAATTTTTCTCAGATGGCTCACTCTCACCCGTCAGTGCTGATTCATCCACCTGCAGATTGGTGCTGGCGATCAGACGGGCATCGGCAGGAACAATACTTCCAAGCTGCAGAAGGATCACATCTCCGGGAACCAGCTCGGAAGTATCAATCTCCTTTTGCACGCCGTCCCGCAAAACGATACATCTGGGAGAGTTTAAGCTGGTCAGGGCCTCTAAGGCCTTTTCCGCACTTCGCTCCTGAGTGATTGCCAGTATCAGGTTTAATATGACAATTGAAACGATTACAACAGGTTCAATAAATCCGTGACCATCCTTTATTGCCATGCATAAGGAAAGAAGGGCAGCTAATAGCAGGATAATTGTAGAAATATCCTTAAGCTGATGCAGAATATCTTTGATCAGGCTGGTTTTTTCCTGCTGCTCAAATTCATTCTTTCCATATTTGGTTTGCCGGCTTGCGGCCTCCTGTTCTGATAATCCTGTGTTCTGGTTGGTGTTAAAGTGTTCAAGTGTTTTCGCTATATTAGCTTCATACCAATTTTCCACTCTATCCGCCTCCTTTCAAGTCAAGATGTTTCATTTACTGGTTCCTTAAGTTTTTCTTCAACTAGCTTTTCAAGCCTCCGCTCCATGGTTTCCCCGCAGCGGTTCACTTCCTCTTCGATCCGTTTTGTTGCATGGAATACAGCATCATAGACGACCCTCGGCTTATAGCTCACCACCTGCCGGATGGATTCCTCCGGTACTGAAAGCTTTTTCAGCTCTTTTACCGGTGCTTCGATATCACTTTTCAGATTCTCGTAGTTATAAAGCAATCTGCGAACCTGCACACAGCAATGGTTCATCACATGCACAACGTCATCAGCCATATCAAGCTCCACCGACTTTTCCAGTGTCTCAATCAGAGAGGAAACCATCTCCTGAATCTCCGGCTGGGGCAGTTTTTCCATGATACGGAACAGGGTTTCCGATCTTTTAAGAGCAATGATCTCATCCCGCTTATACCGGTATTCCGTTCCCCCCATAAGAAATTCCACAGTCACTCCAAAATAATCCGCCACATGTCTGGCAAAATCAATATCCGGTGCCCGCTTTTCATTTTCATAGTTATTGACTGTCATTCGGCTGACCCCTAATTCCGCCGCCAGCCTTTCCTGACTTAAGTGTCTCTCCTCCCGGAGAGTCTTAATACGCTTCCCTATCATAATCCTCACACCTTCCTTAAGACTTATTATAAAGCAAAATGATAACAATGTAAATCTTTTTTATAAAATGATATCAAATGTTATCATTTTTTTATATTTTCTCTTTATATTTTTCAAAAAAAAGACGCCAGAGCAGTATCCGGCGCCTTAATATACTAATTTCTTCTTAATACATAATCTTAATACCAATCATTTTCCTTCGGCTTTATCGTCTCCAATAATATCATTTTCCGTAAAACGTATGTATTTTATACATGTATGCCCTTTATAGGTAAAAACCAGATGGATCTCTTCATCTTCCCCTTGCAGAAGAAACGGATTTTCATACTGACCGTTGCTGTACCGGTTCCTCTCACCACTAAATCCTTCTCCGAACTCCATGTTGCGCACGTAAGGCCATGTAATCCCGCCATCTCCGGATAAGGCTACAGTTACCGGACACTCGTGCCCGTTACAGGCAATTGCAATCCGTCCGCTGGCTAAGCGGACTGCGCTGATTCCGGAGTTGTTATTGGGCAGAATCGTCTGAACCGGAGAAGACCAGCTGCTTCCCCAGTCAAAGGATTCACTTTGATAAATGAAGTCAGCAAAACGGCTCCTCATAAAAGCAATCAGGTGGCCCTGCTCCAATTCTACTACATTGGCCTGTATGCGCCCCTGGCTTTCCGGTACAAATACCGTTTTCCAGGTGGCTCCTTCGTCATCAGAAATCCGGAAAACCGTCGGTTCTCCTGTCAGCCCTGTCTTTAATTCCTTTGAAATCCAGTTGGAAAAGATAAGTCTTCCGTTTTGAAGAATTTTTATAGGCTGGCTGCACAGACTTCCTGCATCCGGAAACATTCCTCTTGCTTCTTCCCAGGTCCGCCCTCCGTCAAAGCTTTTCTGATAGCGGATTATGGAAGTGTGATTCGCACTGCCCGTTTTGGAAGCCTTCTCTGACTGGGCCGTATAGACAATCCATATCGTATTATCCGGACCAAGAAACAGAGACGGATTCTGCTCACTGCGTCTGGAATCCCTGGAAACCTTAACAGGCTTTTTCCAGTGATCCTCCCCCTTTTTAAGGCGCGCACAAAAAATACTCTCATCGGCACTTCCTTCATAAGATCCGGCAGACCACGCACACAAAAGATCGCCTCCCGGAAGCTCCAAAAGAGACGGCGCCAGGACAAACGGATAAGAGCCTGAAGGGATCAGAGCCTCCAAAGTTCCCATATTGTCATTACGGTAGATGGTTCCATCCGGTGTAAGACCCGGTAAGCGTTTGAATTCCATTTGCTTAATCCTCCCTGTTCTTTATTATCCGGCCCGGAAGGCTCCGGTCAACTGCGCCCACCTTATATTAAAACCCAGCCGGTTAAATCTCTCTGTTCTTTTTTATATGAAGAAATCACCTTATTTTATTCTTATAAATGAAATTTTTAACATACTTTTTCCGTTGTTTTTAATAAAAATAAATTCAATATTTTTCACTTTTTAAACACAATTTACATATCCCTCTGCATACAAAAAAGAGAGGACATTAAGCACCTCTCTTTTTTGCAGCCAATTTTATGAAATTAATTCTTATACTTCTCCAACCAGCTCTCTCATGACGGAATCCACGGACTCCAGCTTTTCCGCCCGGTAGGCATTGCTTCCGCAAAACAGCAGCCCCTGGTCAGTCCGCCCTTGTGCAGAGTCTACCAGAGCCTTGGTAATGCAGTAAGGAATGGTTTTATGATCACATTTTTCCAGACACTGATAGCAATGCTCCAGTTTAAACGGAACCTTGCCTACATCCTTTAAGAACGGATTCACAATGGCTCTTCCTGGCATTCCTACGGGGCTTTTGGTAATTATAATATCCTCTTTTCTGGCATTGATATAAGCCTGCTTATATTCCATTGGAGCATCGCATTCATAGGTGGTCACAAAACGGGTCGCAACCTGGACCCCATCCGCCCCAAGGCCGATCTGATGCATCACATCTTCATGGGTATAAATACCTCCAGCAGTCACCACCGGAATGACCTTATTGTATTTTTCTCCATATCCCTTTGCCAGACTTATGATTCCTTTGATTTCTTCTTCATATTTTTCCCGCTGATAGGTGCGGTCTACATCCTCGGAATCTGCACCGAATTCCGTTAAATCTTCCTTTGAAAAGCCCAGATGACCACCGGCCAGAGGACCTTCTATTACAATCAGATCCGGGGCCTGATGATACTTTCTGTCCCACAGTTTACAGATAACCATAGCGGATTTTACCGTTGAAACAATGGACGCTATCTTCGTCTTTAGCTTGATTCCGGCCTCTTCTGCAGCCTCTGCCACATACAACGGCAGGCTTACCGGAAGTCCGGCTCCGGATATAATAAGATCCGCCCCGGCCTTTACCGCATGTTTCACATAACTTGCATAATTCTTTGTCGCAACCATGATATTAAATCCAACGATTCCATCCTGTGCGATCTCTCTTGCCTTTTTCATTTCCGTACCAATGGCCCGCAAATTTGCTTCCAGGGGATTTTTCATAAAATCCGGTTCCCGGAAACCAATCTGGGCCGTTGAAATAATTCCGATCCCTCCGGACTTTGCCACTGCTCCAGCTAAAGAGGAAAGGCTTATGCCCACTCCCATCCCGCCCTGGATCACCGGATTCCTTGCCACAAGATCTCCTATTACCAAAGGTTTTAATGTTCCCATTACATTCTCCTAAATCTTTCATATCGCTGATTTACAAGCTCTTCTTTACTCATGGCAAGGTATTTGATAAAAAATTCTCCCATTGCCTTATCCATTTCCTCTGCAACAACGGAAATATTTTCTCCGGTCACAGGCTCTTCCTCCGGAATGATCCGTTCTATCAGGAAAAGATCCAGCAAATCCTTTGCCGTGATCTTCATGACTCTGGCAGCATCACTCGCCTTTTTACTGTCCTTATAAAGGATGGATGCAAAACCTTCGGGGGAGAGAATGGAGTAGATGGCATTTTCCATCATCCAAACTTCATTGCCTACCGCCATGGCAAGGGCGCCTCCGCTGCCGCCTTCTCCGATCACAATGGATAAGACCGGCACCGTTAATCCTGCCATTTCAAACAGATTCCTGGCAATGGCTTCTCCCTGTCCCCGTTCCTCTGCCTCCAGACCGCAGAATGCACCCGGTGTATCCACAAAGCAGACAACCGGCCTGTGAAAGGCTTCTGCCTGTTTCATGAGCCGCAAAGCTTTTCTGTATCCTTCCGGAGAAGGCATTCCAAAATTGCGTTTAATGTTATCTTTTGTATTTTTCCCCTTTTCCTGTCCGATGACCGTAACCGGCATCCCATGAAAAGTGGCAATACCTCCCACGATGGCCCCGTCATCTTTATAATAACGGTCCCCGGAAAATTCCATAAAATCATCAAAAATCTCATGAATATAATCCGATGCCACCGGACGGTCTCCCCGTCTGGATAAAAGAACCGTATCCCAGGCACTTCTTTTGTTCTTCTTCAGGCGGAAATGCTTCTTTTTTCCACCCTCCTCTTCTGCCGTCGGCTGGTTATCCACATAAAAGTCCTTCTGCGTGTCAGGGTTGTGGAATCTTATTATCCGGGATAAGGTTTCCTTCATTTCATTTCTGGGAACGATCTTATCAATAAAACCATGTTCAAGAAGAAACTCTGATCTTTGAAAACCTTCCGGCAGCTTTTGACCGATGGTCTGCTCAATGACACGGGGACCGGCAAAACCGATTAAAGCTCCCGGCTCCGCAAGGATTACATCCCCAAGCATGGCAAAGCTGGCAGTAACACCGCCTGTGGTCGGATCCGTAAGTACGCTGATATAGAGCTGGCCAGCCTCATGATGACGCTTTAACGCCGCCGAGGTCTTGGCCATCTGCATGAGAGATACGATCCCCTCCTGCATCCTGGCTCCGCCGGAACAGGCAAAAAGTACCACCGGCAGCTTCTGTCTCGTTGCTTCTTCCACTGCTCTTGTGATCTTTTCTCCCACCGCACGGCCCATGCTGCTCATGATAAAACGGGCATCCATCACCCCAAGTACTGCTTTCTGTCCTCCGATTTCACAGAGCCCGGTAATAATAGCCTCGGAAAGCCCGGTTTTTTCCTGGGTCGCCGCTACCTTTTTCTCATATCCGGGAAAATCCAATGGATTTTGAAATTCGATTTCCTTATCCCATTCCATAAAGGTTCCGGGATCTGCAGTCATTTCAATTCTCTGAAATGCATGAAGCCGGAAATATCCGCTGCACTTCGGGCAGACGTAAAAATTACTTCTTACATCCTCCGCATAAACAGGCTGGCTGCATTTGTTGCACTTTTTCCAAAGCCCTGCCGGGATGTTTGGTTCCTCTGCTTTATCCGGAGTTTTATATTTGCTGTCGAGCACTGTATAGGTCTTCTTAAACATGTTTCTTAACATAAGACACACTCCTTTATTTGCTTACCGCACATAATCCGGAAAATATTTCGGGATAAAGTCCGTATCCACATCTCCATTGCGGTAAGCCTCATGACTTAAAATATCAAACTGGAAATCCACGTTGGTCTCGATCCCTTCAATAATCAGTTCTCCAAGAGCACTTCTCATCTTAGAGATGGCCTCCATACGGTCCTTTCCATGAACAATGAGCTTCATCAGCATGGAATCATAATTGGCAGGAACCTTATAATCGTTGTAAATGTGGGTATCAATGCGGACACCATTTCCTCCCGGAACATGAACATTCTTAATCAGTCCCGGACAAGGCATAAAATTCTTTGCCGGATTCTCCGCATTGATCCTGCATTCAATGGCATGACCGGAAATGCAGATATCTTTTTGTTTCACACTTAAAGGTTCTCCTGCTGCAACGCGGATCTGCTCCTTAATAATGTCAAGGCCCGTGACCATTTCCGTCACCGGATGCTCTACCTGGACCCGGGTATTCATCTCCATAAAATAAAAGTTCTTATGCAAATCAAGAAGAAACTCAATGGTACCGGCATTTTCATAGCCAACTGCCTTTGCAGCCCGGACTGCCACCTCCCCCATCTGATGGCGGAGTTCCCCTGAGATGGCCGCAGAGGGAGATTCCTCAAGCACCTTCTGATGACGTCTCTGAATGGAACAGTCACGTTCCCCAAGATGGACTACATTGCCGAATTTATCCGCCATGATCTGAAATTCAATATGACGGGGTCTCTCAATATATTTTTCGATGTACATGGTATCATCGGAAAATCCCTTTACAGACTCCATCTGTGCATTTTGAAAATTTGCTTCAAAATCCTCTGGCCCTCTGGAGATTCTCATTCCTTTTCCTCCGCCTCCGGAGGAAGCCTTGATCATCACCGGAAAACCGATCTTTTCTGCCATGGCTTTCGCCTCTTTGACCTGGCGTACCGCTTCTTTTCCCCCCGGAACCACCGGAACACCGGCTTCCATCATGGTCTTTCTGGCTTCTGATTTATTTCCCATCTTATTGATAATTTCCGCAGAAGGACCGATAAAAGTAATGTTACATTTTTCACAAAGTTCTGCAAACCTGGCATTCTCCGACAGAAAGCCAAATCCCGGATGAATGGCATCCGCTTTCATGGCAACCGTTGCCGTAAGAATACGTTCCATATTCAGATAACTCTGGGTAGAGGTCGCCGGGCCGATACAGATGGCTTCATCCGCTAACAGGGTATGGAGGCTCTCACGGTCTGCCTCAGAGTATACAGCAACCGTTTTAATGCCCATTTCCCGGCAGGCTCTGATGATACGCACTGCAATCTCACCCCGGTTGGCAATTAAAATTTTATCAAACATCCCATGCACCTATCCAATCATAAATGTCAGTTCTGCGCTGGCTGCAACTTTTCCATCCACAGTAGCAACCGCTTTTCCAATGCCCACAGGTCCTTTGCGCTTGATAATCTCACATTCCAGTTTCAGCTTATCACCAGGAATGACCTTACGCCTGAATTTCGCTTTGTCGATTCCACCGAAAAAAGCGATCTTCCCCTTATTTTCCTCCAGGCTTAAAATTGCAACAGCTCCTACCTGAGCCAGCGCCTCGATAATAAGTACTCCCGGCATAACCGGCTCCTCCGGAAAATGCCCCCTAAAAAAGGACTCATCGTACGTCACACATTTATACCCGGCTGCTTTTTCCCCCGGCACAAACTCCTCGATGCAGTCCACGAGCAAAAACGGATGTCTGTGAGGTATGATTTCCTGAATTTCTTTGATTCCCAACATCATAATCTCTCCTTATGTTTGAAAAGAGAGGCCAACCCTTCTGGACCTCTCCTGGTTTTCACATTCATTTACCGGATTCGGAACAGAGGCTGGCCGTACTCTACCACACTTTCATTTCCGACCAGAACCGCTTCCACCACACCGTCGTAATCACATTCAATCTCATTCATCAGCTTCATGGCTTCGATGATTCCAAGGACCTGGCCCTTTTTCACACAATCCCCTGCTTTTACAAAAGGCTCCCCGTCAGGAGTCGATGCGTTATAAAAGGTTCCTACCAACGGAGAAAAGATCACCTTATCCGAGCATATCTCCGCTTCCGGACCTTCTATTCTTCCGTCTGCCGCCCCTTCCGGTTTTGCGTCCTGCTGACAGAGCCCGCCGGTTGTCACCTGGGCTGCTGCGCCCGTATTACCGGTTACGGTCACAATCTCTTTTTCCTTCTTTATGGAGAGCTTTACATCTCCCTCTTCCAACCGAAAGCTGGTCAGGTCATGTTCTGAAACAGCCTGCATCAGCCTTATGATATCATTGATTTCCATTGACTGCCTCCTAAGCCTGATATTTCTTCACAAGAATGCTGGCATTATGCCCGCCAAACCCAAGTGAATTGCTGATGGCATATTTCACATCACAGGCAACTCCCTCGCCCTTTGTATAATCCAGATCGCAGCCTTCGCCTTCTTCTAAAAGTCCGGCAGTGGCATGAATAAATCCCTCTTCAATGGATTTTACACAAACAATAAATTCCACACCTCCGGCTCCTCCAAGAAGATGGCCCACCATGGATTTGGTTGAATTAATTTTGACCTTCTTCGCATGATCTCCCAAAGCAGCTTTGATTGCCAGAGTCTCGAATAAATCATTGTGATGGGTGCTGGTACCGTGGGCATTGACATAATCCACATCCTCCGGAGTGATACCCCCATCCTTTATTGCTTCAACCATGGCTCTTGCCGCACCGCTTCCGTCTTCTGCCGGAGACGTGATGTGATATGCATCACAGGTAGTTCCATATCCTGCAACTTCCCCATAGATCGTGGCTCCTCTTTTCAGGGCATGCTCAAGCTCTTCTAAAATAACCACACCGGCACCCTCGCCCATTACAAAACCGCTTCTGTCCTTATCAAAGGGAATGGAAGCACGCAGAGGATCTTCTGCCGTTGAAAGTGCTGTAAGAGCTGTAAAACCAGCGACTCCAATGGGAGTGATACTGGCTTCCGCACCTCCGGCTACCATCACATCGGCTTCTCCATACTGGATGGAACGGTAAGCCTCACCGATGCAGTTGGTTCCTGTGGCACAGGCAGTCACCACGTTGATGCACTTGCCCTTTAATCCGAACTGGATTCCAACATTACCTGCTGCCATATTGGAAATCATCAAAGGAACCAAAAGAGGATTGACTCTTCCCGGACCTTTTTCCAGAAGCTTTTTATGCTCACGCTCCAAAGCCTGTAAGCTTCCGATTCCAGAGCCTACACTAACGCCCACCCGGTAAGGATCTTCCTTTTCCATATCAATACCGGACATACTAAGAGCTTCCTTCGATGCGGCTACTGCAAACTGAACAAACCGCTCCATTCGTTTGGCTGCCTTAGGGTCCATATATTCTCTGGCATCAAAGTCTTTTACTTCTGCCGCCAGCTTTGCTTTATAATCCGTGGTATCAAACTGGGTAATCTCTCCGATACCGACCTTTTTTTCCTTTAGACCATTCCAGAAATGCTCTACATCATTTCCAATAGGAGTAATGGCTCCCATGCCGGTAACTACAACTCTTCTCTTCATTTCATCTCTCCTTTCCTCTTACACTGCCTGCTTTTCCAGGCATAAAGGGATACCCGAAGGGTGTTTCCTCTTACACTGCCTGCTTTTCCAGGCATAAAGGGATACCCGAAGGGTGTTTCCTCTTACACTGCCTGTTTTCCCAGGCATTAAGGGATACCCGAAGGGTGTTTCCTCTTACACTGCCTGCTTTTCCAGGCATTAAGGGATATCTTACATGGCCATGCCCCCGTCAACACAGAGCACCTGGCCTGTGATGTAACCGGCTTCCTCTGACGCCAGGAATGCTACCGCATTTGCAACGTCTTCTGCGGTTCCAAACTGTTTCATCGGGATCTGATCTAAAGTAGCTGTCTTTACAGACTCAGAAAGCACTTCTGTCATATCTGTCTTAATAAAACCAGGAGCCACTGCATTCACTGTGATTCCCCTGCTCGAGGCCTCTCTCGCAAAAGACTTGGTGATACCGATTACACCGGCCTTTGCCGCACTGTAATTTGCCTGGCCTGCATTCCCCAGCACGCCGGACACAGAAGCAATATTAATAATTCTTCCGCCCTTTTGCCTGATCATCTGGCGGGATACATGCTTCATGCAGTTGAAAACGCCTTTTAAGTTGGTATTGATTACGGCATCAAACTCTTCCTCTGACATTTTCATCAAAAGATTATCCCTCGTAATACCAGCGTTGTTCACCAGAATATCCAGTTTCCCGAATTTTTTAATGATGCTGTCAAAAAATGCACCGGCGCTTTCATAATCCGAAACATTGCACTTCATGGCCTCTGCCGCTCCGCCCATTGCCTCTATTTCCTTCACTGCTTCCAGAGCCTTTTCTTTTGAACCGTTGTAATTAACAATCACCGTTGCTCCCTGGGAAGCCAGCTTTATGGCGATTGCACGCCCGATTCCTCTGCCCGCTCCGGTTACTACTGCTACTTTACCATCTAACATCTTTTATACCTCCCCTGTCATAAAAAGGATACTTTATCCAGATCCTCCAGTTTTTCTATATTAAAGACATTCACATCTCTTTTTATCTTCTTGATAAATCCTGCCAGAGTTTTTCCCGGGCCGATTTCTATAAACGTATCCACCCCATCGGCAAGCATGGTTTCTACACTCTGCTGCCAGCGGACGGAAGAAGATACCTGTTTTTTCAGCAAATCTTTCACCAACATGCCATCCGTTACATATTTGGCTGTCACATTGGATACATAAGGAATGAAAGGATCACTGATGCTTACTCCCTCCAAAAACTCGAAAAGCTTTTCTCCTGCACCGGTAAGCATTTCCGAATGGAACGGACCGCTTACATTCAACAGAATGGCACGTTTTGCGCCTGCAGCTAACAGCTTTTCATTGGCCTCTTCCACCTTTTCTTTTCTGCCGGAGATAACAATCTGCCCAGGGCAGTTATAATTGGCGATCTGGACTCCCTCCATTCCGCTTAACACCTCTTCAATCGCAAAAGCATCCAGGGAAAGAATGGCAGCCATGGCTCCTTTTCCTGCCGGAACGGCCTTCTGCATAAGGATTCCTCTTTCCCTCACTGTCCGGATTGCATCCGCATCGCTCATCACACAAGAGGCTGCAAGTGCACAATATTCTCCCAGGCTAAGGCCTGCAGCCACATCCGGCTTCACGCCCTTTTCCGCTTCCAGTACCCGCATCATGGCGATGCTGGTGGTAACCATAGCCGCCTGGGTATATTCCGTAATATCCAGCCGGTCATTCTTTTCAAAACACAGCTCCGGCACCGAAAATCCCAGAAGACCGGAAGCCGTGTCATAAATTTCTTTTCCTAACGCTGTCTGCTCATAAAAATCCTGGCCCATACCGCAGTACTGGGCTCCCTGGCCCGGGAAAATAAATGCAATCTTGCTCATTGTATTAAACTCCTCATTAACGGCTAAGCAGTTTCTCAGCCTGTTCCATCATCTCTTCAATCATCTCTCTGCAGGTCTGTTCCTTGCTGATCATACCTGCGATCTGTCCGGCCATAACCGTACCATTGGTAATATCCCCCTCCTGAACTGCCTTTCTAAGGGTTCCAAGAGTCATATACTCCAATTCTTCAAAGGATTTTCCTTCCTGCTCCAGTTTTACGTACTCTCTGGTCATCTGATTGCGTAAGCTTCTTACCGGATGTCCGTGAGTACGCCCCGTTACCGCAGAATCAATGTCCTTTGCCTTAATGATGCGCTGCTTGTAATTGTCATGGACAATGGACTCTTTCGATACTACAAAACGGGTTCCGATCTGAACCCCTTCCGCTCCAAGCATGAATGCAGCCGCAATTCCTCTTCCATCGCCGATACCTCCTGCTGCAATCACCGGAATGGATACCGCATCTGCCACCTGAGGAACTAAAGTCATGGTGGTCTGTTCACCGATATGGCCTCCTGATTCATTTCCTTCCGCCACCACAGCATCCGCACCATACCGTTCCATACGCTTTGCAAGCGCTACGGAAGCGACCACCGGAATCACCTTAACACCGGCCGCTTTCCACATATCCATAAATCTTTCCGGATTTCCGGCACCGGTTGTTACCACATGTATGCCTTCCTCTACAATAACCTTTGCTACTTCCTCCGCATGAGGACTAAGCAGCATCACATTGACCCCAACAGGCTTTTTTGTCAGTTCCTTTGCCTTACGGATCTCTGCGCGCACCACTTCAGCAGGCGCATTGGCTCCGCCGATCAGTCCCAGGCCTCCGGCCTCTGATACAGCCGCTGCCAGATGATGCTCCGCCACCCAGGCCATTCCTCCCTGGATAATCGGATATTCGACTCCCAAAAGTTCGGTAATTCTGGTTTTCATTACGCTTCCACGCCCTTTGCTTTTAAATAATCCATAACCTGCTGTACGGTTGTCAGTTTCTCTAAATCTTCGGAAGGAATCTCAACGGAATACTCATCTTCCAATGCCATAACAAGCTCAAATAAGTCCAGGGAATCTGCTCCCAAATCCTCTTTAAAAGAAGATGCTGCCGTAATCGTTGATGCCTCCACATTTAACTGCTCTGCGATGATTTCCTGCATTTTCTCTAACATAATTTCAATCTCCTCTTTCCTTTTATTATCAAAATTTTTATATTCTATTACTTTGATTTTCAAAGTATTAGCTAAAATCATTACCACTCCAAAAGAGTGGCTCCCCAGGTAAGTCCTGCGCCAAAGCCGGCGAGTACGATTTTATCTCCCCGCTCTAACTTTCCTTCCCGGTTCATCTCATCCAGTAAAATCGGTATCGTAGCCCCTGAGGTATTTCCAAACCGTTCCAGGTTGGTAGGAAACTTCTCCATGGGTATCTTTAACCGCTTCGCGATGGATTCAAAAATCCGGTAATTTGCCTGATGCAGAACAAAATATTTAATTTCATCTATATGGGTTCCGCTTTCTGAGAGCACCGTCTTAATTGCCTCCGGCACTGTCTTTACAGCGAACTTAAACACTTCCTGCCCATCCATAGTCATATACCCAAGCTCCGGCTCCTTTCCCGTAAGAAAATTACCGGTGGTACGGGATGTACACGCCAGGGCACTTCCCCTGCTGCCGTCAGACCCCATGGTCATGTGAAGAATTCCACGTTCCTCCGCCCGAACCACAGCCGCTCCGGCTCCGTCTCCAAACAAGACACAAGTGCCTCTGTCCTGCCAGTCAATGATCTTACTCAAGGTGTCAGCTCCAATGACCAGCCCGGTCTTATAGATTCCGGCTTCAAAAAAGCTGTGTACCGTATGAAGTGCAAAGATAAATCCCGAACAGGCTGCACTGATATCAAAAGCCACTGCCTTTTTTGCTCCGATGGCCGCCTGCACCTCACAGGCCCCGCTTGGAAAGCAGCTATCCGGCGTAGAGGTTGCAAGAATGATAATATCCAGATCCTTTGCTAAGACCCCGGCCTGCCTCAAAGCCCTTCTTGCAGCTTCTGCTGCCATGGAGGAAGTTCCTGAATCTGCAGAAGCGATCCGCCGTTGCCCAATCCCGGTCCTGGTACGGATCCACTCATCATTGGTATCCACGATCTTAGCCAGATCGTCATTGGTCACCACCTGTTCCGGAACTGCAGAACCCGTTCCAATTATTTTTGTAGTCATATATTCCCCCATTCATGCCGCGGTCCGACCACATTTCCTTCTTTCCGCCCGCATGCCTCGTTGGATTGTTTTATATATCAAATATTTTGAAATTCAAAATAATTTTATAAAAAGTTAAGTAAATTGTCAAGAGAATTTTTATAATTCATTTTTTATCAAATACTGATAAACTTCTCTTTTGCTGATTCCCCGGTCCTTTGCCACCATACGCATAGCCTCTTTCCGTTCAATTCCCTGCCCTTCGTACAGCTTCAAATGCTCCTCCAGAGTCATCTCCTCAAAAGCCCTTGTTTCCTCTTTTTTGATTTCCTGAATGCTCTTGCCTTCTATCACAATGACGCATTCTCCCTTTGGATTTTCCGCTTCATACGCTTTCAATGCATCTTCAAAGGTTGTCCGAAATGCAGTCTCATACCGTTTGGTCAATTCCCTACAGATGGTGATGTTTCTGTTGCCCAGAGCACTATAAAGTTCCTGTAACGTCTTCCCCATCCGGTGCGGTGCCTCATAAATCACAATGGTTCTGGTCTCATCCTTTAACTCCTCCAGAATCCACTGCTTTTCCTTTTTATCCGAAGGCAGAAAAGCCTCAAAACAGAACCTTCTCGTAGCAAGACCGGAAAGGGTAAGCGCCGTAATGCAGGCTGCCGGGCCAGGAAGAGAGGTAAGCCCGATTCCAGCCTCATAACACTGCCTCACAAGTTCTTCCCCCGGATCTGATATCCCTGGGGTTCCTGCATCGGTAATCAATGCCACCGATACCCCTTCCCGCATCTGCTGCACCAGATATCTGGCCTTTTCCACCTTATTGTACTCATGATAGCTGGTCATAGGGGTCTTAATATCAAAATGATTCAAAAGCTTAATGCTGTGTCTCGTATCCTCCGCCGCAATAAGATCCACTTCCTTTAACGTATTCAGCACCCTTAACGTAATATCATCCAGATTTCCAATAGGCGTTGCGCACAAATATAACATCCCTTTTTTTTCTTCCACTTCATTCACTCCCGGTTTCCTTTATTTCCCCTGCAGATAAAAGATCAATACCCGTAAATGGTATAGATCTCATCGGTATACACTCCCTGCTCTTTGTATACGATAATGGGTGCCTCCACCTTAATCATGGACCTTCCTCCACGCACAGCCTCAAGGAGAACCATGTTGGCTTCCCTGTCCGCAAACGGGTGTACCATCTTCATCCGCTTCGGCTCCAGACCATAGCCCTTCAAAGCCGTTATGATCTCGATCAGCCGGTGGGGACGGTGCACCATATAAAATCTTCCCCCTGGCCGCAAAAGCCTTGCCGCCTCTCTGACCACATCATCAAGGGTACACAATACCTCATGACGGGCTATCGCCTTTGGCAGCTCCGGGTTCTTAAGCCCGTGGGCATCATTCATATAGGGTGGATTTGAAGTCACTACGTCAAAGGAAGCCGCACCAAATAAACGGCTGGCTTCCTTGATATCTCCTGTAACAATACTTAATTTTTCTTCCAGATTGTTTAAGGCCACGCTGCGTCTGGCCATATCCGCCATCTCTTCCTGAATCTCAAGCCCGGTATAATGAAGGCCCTCATACTTAGCTTCCAGAAGAATGGGGATGATTCCAGTGCCTGTCCCCAAATCAACGGCCCGTTCTCCAGGCTTTACCCGGGCAAAACCTGATAAGAGAACCGCATCCATTCCAAAACAAAAACCATTTTGCTTTTGTATGATCTTATATCCATTTCTCTGCAGATCATCAATTCGTTCATTATCCTTTAAATCAATTATCATCTAATTTGGATTTTCCTTCTTTTTTCTCCAGAGCCTCCAATGCCTTTAACTCCGCATCCGTCACCTGGTTCTTTTCTCTTCTCCGCCTTGGCTTAAACCGTAACTGTTCCACCTTGTATTCCCGGATTTCCTTTTCATCCTTAACGGTTACCACAACCTTGACCAGCTGCCTTAAGACGCTGACAGAATGAACTTCCCCTTTTAAATTATCGTCAGTGGTCACAAAATCACCTACATTAGGAAGCTTGCTGTTAAGCTCCTCATAAGTTTCCTCTTCATTCTTCAGACAGCACATCAGCCTTCCGCAGACACCGGAAATCTTTGTAGGATTTAAGGAAAGATTCTGTTCCTTAGCCATCTTAATGGAAACCGGAATAAATTCGGACAGATAGGAATGACAGCACAAAGTTCTTCCGCAGATTCCGACTCCGCCCACGATCTTTGTCTCATCCCGGACACCTACCTGACGAAGTTCGATTCTGGTTTTAAACACAGAAGCAAGATCCTTCACCAGCTCCCTAAAGTCAATTCTCCCGTCTGCCGTAAAATAAAAAAGCACTTTATTATTATCAAATGTATATTCTGCGTCGATCAGCTTCATCTGAAGGCCATGCTTCTTGATCTTCTCCCTGCATATCTTAAACGCATCCTTTTCCTTTTCGTGGTTCTTTTTTTCCACCTCGTCGTCCGCTTTGGTTGCCATGCGGATGACCGGCTTTAACGGCTGGATTACCTTATCATCTTCCACTTCCCGGCATCCCAGCACAACATAACCATATTCAATTCCTCTGGCAGTCTCCACAATTACGTGATCCCCGGTCTTTATTCCCAGATTCATGGGATCAAAGTAATATATCTTCCCCGCATTCCGGAACCGAACGCCTATTACCTTTATCATTGATTAATTCTCCTTCATTACAAGCAGCATAAGTTCCATTGCCAGTTCCATATTCACATTGGCATCCAAACGAATCCTGGCCTTGTCTATGGCCCTTAAAATCAGTTCTATGCCATCGTAAGCACTGGCAGCACTCATCTCTTTCATTGTATTAAATTCTTCCCTGAAAATCAGAAGATTGATATCCTGTGTCACTTTATACATTAAAACATCCCGATACCATAACTGCATAAAATCCAGACAGTCATAAATATCCAGATTCTCATCCTTCATCTTTTTAATATAAAAAAGCAATTCTGTAATATCCATTTCCTTCAAATGCTTCAGCATATGAAGAAGCTCCGTATACAAAAGCTGAAATTCTTCCGAAGACGCCAGATGAATGGCCCTTCCCAAATTTCCTCTTGCAAACGCCGCATAGACATCCGCTTTGCTTTCTCCTATTCCCAAAGACCCCATCAGATAAGATTTCACCACCGTATCCTGCAAAGGCTTTAATTTTAACTGCACACACCTTGAAAGAATCGTAGGCAAAAATGCTTCCTGATTGGTGGTAAGAAGCATAATAACCGCATAAGATGGTGGCTCTTCTATGGTTTTTAAAAGCGCATTCTGCGCCTGGACCGTCATCTTTTCTGCTTCGTCCACAATATAAATCTTATAGTAGCTGCTGTAAGGGCGTATCATTATCGTATCATGGATTTGGTCCCTGATGTCATCCACACCGATACTGCCCGGCTTTTCATGGCTCACATAAACAATGTCCGGATGATTCCCGCTCATCACCTGCTTACACGCATGACACTGCATACAAGGCTCACTGAACCCCTTTTCACAAAGAAGCGTCATGGCAAATGCATTCGCAAGAGATTTCCTTCCCATTCCCGCTTCTCCTGTAAGAATATAAGCATGAGAAACATGATTGGACTCAATGGCTTTCATCAAATGTTCCTTAATTCTTTCATGGCCGATGATATCCTTAAAACCTGGCATAGAGACACCTCCTTACTGCTATTCCCCATCCGTTCTCCCTGTATACTTATAACAGAAAAACGAATTATCATCATTATATCATAGAATAATTACCATCACAAGAAAGAAGTACTGGCAAATATGCCTGTTTCCTTAATAAAAAGGCTTTCCTATACTCCCTCAAAAAGCAGTAACCCCCTATCATTTTCACAGCAATTTACCGTTATTTACACTTACCTACCTTTCCCCGATTACCTTCTGTTACTCCCAGTTACCCTTCATTTCTTACAATTTGCATTTAATCAAATAAAATCCCCAAGGCAAAAGCTTCCACCACTGCCCCGAGGATTCCATAGATCATTAACATAGCCAACCAAAAGCCAGTCCCAAAATTATGCAGAAAATCAATAAAACATCTTATCTTTTAATTTATAACCTTTAAAATATCATTTAAACATGAATTCAAATCATCATTAACAAATCTATGCTCAATATTACATCTCTTTAAATGTTCCTCCTTAAAATCCTCTTCATCGGCCAGATACCTTCTGCAAAGTTCTGCGTACTTTGGCTCCTTTTGCCTAAGCTCTCTATCAAGTGCCCTTTGAAGACGAATCCCATCCTCCACCTCAATGTAAATAGGAACCAGCCGCTCCTCTCCGTAATAATCCCTGGTTTTTTCATAAGATTCTAAAGTACCGATCATGAGATAGGAATTTTCACTATTTACGTCTATCTGCCCATCATCCACAGTAAAGTAACTCCACGGTCCCAAAGCTGTCTGATACGTCCGTTCCTCGATAATCTTTCCCGACTTACGAAGTTCCCTCATTGTTTTATCGTTAGTAAAATAATATTCTTCCCCATCCCTCTCTCCTTCCCTGATTGGTCTGGTAGTATATAAAATAACCCGTTTCAGCTGAGGCTGCATTTCCAGCAAACGTTTATAAATTGTATCTTTACCAGAAGCACTTTTCCCCATTACATAGAAAATTTTTCCCATTTCTGTCTGCTCCATTTCAATCATCATAAAAACTTTTATAACTATGTATCACATCTCATCCATTACAAAAATTTCCTCTGCATCCACATCTTCCATTCCCTGAACCGGCAGTCCCAGCCTCTTGAATTCTAAAATTATTTCAACAATTTCATTAGTCAAAACCTCTCCTGGTACAGCAATAGGAATTCCAGGTGGATACAAATAAACAAATTCAGCAGAAACCTTACCTGCCGCATTTTTTATCAGTATCCTGGTCCTTTTTGCATCCATTGCCTGGCTTATGTTATACCTGCATTCCCTGAATATATAAGACTCCTGAATTAACCTGTCAGAAATGCCTCTCATCCGCCTGACATCATCTGCGTCACCAAATACACTGCCACCACTGATTGCCTCTGAACTCCAATTGAAATCTGTACTTTTATTTATATCCCCACTCTTATTGATGCCTGCATTTCTATTTATATCCGCGCACCTATTTATATCTTTACCTAAAATTATATCGACATTTCTATTTATATCCGCATATCCAGTTACAGCTCCAATATCAATCCTTTTATCAATTTCCAATAAAGCAGCACAAAGCCTATTAATCCCTGGCTCTGTATCTGCCAACGTAGTAATAGCTGTAACATAATCCGCTCCGCACATTTCCATTTCCAGATGATACTCTTCACGCAATACCCGGTCTAGCTGACTTCCCGACCAACCGGTATTTCTAGTAGAAATAATGATTTTAGAAATATCCATATCGAAAATTCCGTATTGTCCAATCATCTGATCTGATAAAATCCGCAGATTCACCATCTTTTCCAGACGCTTGCGTACATGTAAGATGCCTTTAGAGAATTCCTTTAATTTTCCGACACCATCAGCTTCCATATATCGAATACAATTTTCAATACTTGCCATCAACACATACGAAGGACTGCTTGTCTGATACATATGAATATAACGATCCAGCCGTTCCATATCTATAAATCCTTTTCTGACATGCAACAGTGCCGTCTGTGTCAATGATGGAAGGGTCTTATGAAGACTCTGTATTACAATATCAGCCCCTAAATCCAAAGCAGAAACCGGAAATCCATGGTCTTTACCAAATGAAAAATGTGCCCCATGTGCCTCATCTACAATGAGAGGCAAACCAAATTTATGAACTACCTGAGCAATTGCCTTAATATCAGAAACCACCCCATCATAAGTTGGGGATACCACCAATACCGCTTCTATTTCTGGATACCTTTTCAACAATTCCTCTACATCCACAGCCATTATTCCACCTTGAAGCCCAAATTCAGGCATAAATTGTGGATAAATATATTTTACGTTCAGTTGATTGAGGAAAACTCCATGAAAAGCTGATTTATGACAATTCCGACTCATCAAAATTGTACCGCCATTCTTAACCGCCCCACTGATTGCACTTAATATCCCGCAGCTGCTCCCATTAACAAGATAATACGTCTTATCACTCCCATAGATTTCAGCCGCCCATTCCATGGAATCCTTTAAAATCCCCTCCGGGTGATGAAGATTATCAAACCCATTGATTTCTGTTATATCTATTGAAAATGGATTTGGAAATTTAATTAAAAATTCTTCCTTACATTGTCTTTTATGTCCAGGCATATGAAACGGATAAAAATCCGAGTCTCCATACTCCATTAACCTCTTTAATAAATTTGATCTATCTTTCACAATTTTACCTCTAATTTTTTTATACCATTTTCTTTTCTGATATTTATTTATGCTTATTTGTATTTATTTTATATTTATACTTACTTTTATATGTACGTATTTTTTTGCACGTATTCTTATTTTTCTCATGACTTATTTTTCTCATGATTTTCTAAACTCAAGCCTTCTATTTTTCTTCACCCTAATACTTTTCATTTATTGCAAATCTTTTTTATTTTAAACTAAAACATTTAAAAAAAATCCTATAAAAAATCCATGAAACTATGCCTTTACATCATTATTCCCTCTTGAATAAACCCCTTTTTGATAAAATATAATATCTTTAAAAGAAAATGTCACCTTACAAGTTCTTAAAAATCAATATATTATATCTTGGCCTGCATATTGAAATTGCTAAAATTTCCGTAATTACAAGGGCCGAATCCTATCATTCAAATACAATGTCTGAGTCAAAAATCCATAATATTACATATCCCCAAAACAAATATTCTAAAACTTATACTACGAATGTTTATTATATAACCAACACCATAAAACACGAAATTATCCGTATTTATCGTAAATAGCAACATAAATTCCCCTATAATTCCGCATAATACCAGCCTCTTTAGTATAGCATCCTTACCCCTTCTTTACAAATTATTCTGTGGGCGCTATAATAACATTTTAAGTAATATATGAAAGGAAGGGTTATTGTCATGAGGTTGATAGAATTTAAGATGGAACGTCCAGGCTTAGTAAAAGCTAACGATTTAGTTCACGTCATCGAACGGGAAGGGACCAACAGCTACAGTTATATCATAGAACCAGCAGTTGCCATGTCAGGCTGCTACTCTGGACGCGACCGCATTAAATCAGACCAGGGGATTGTAAAAGAAGTGAAACACAACGACCGGGGTTATTATGTGATTGTAGAATTTGATGAGTAGAATACATTCAGGCAAAATAAAAAGCCTCAAAACATTTCTGTTTCAAGGCTTGTCCTGAGACACCGGGGATTCGAACCCCGGACAACTTGATTAAAAGTCAAGTGCTCTACCACCTGAGCTAGTATCCCATATGCCCAGAGCCGGAATCGAACCAGCGACACGAGGATTTTCAGTCCTCTGCTCTAC
>NZ_JBKVXF010000008.1:0-29701 GCF_046972725.1 Lacrimispora sp.
AGAATTTTCAGGGTTTTACATACTGTTCAATCTTCTGTTTTCAAAGTGCTTTTTGTGTTGTCTGCTTCAACAGCAACTCATATATCTTATCATTTCTGGTTGTTTTTGTCAACCATTTATTTCATTTTCTTCAAAACTTTTTCATCGGTTCACGATGTGTTTTGGAAGAAGCTTTTGCCGCCGTTTCCAGCGGCGAGTTATATCATACCAAAGCAGACGACAATTGTCAACATTTATTTTAATTTTTTTATCTTTTTATAAATCAGAATTTTTATATCTTATTTAGACAACAAGTAACTATGTATGGAAACTCATTTAAGAATAAGTAAATTGTGGCTTTGATCACTCTTACTTACTTTGATTTATTTGGAATACCACAAGCGTAAATGATTGTATAAAGTTTTTATGTTTTTTAAGCAGAGGGATTTTTACTGTAATTTCATGAACAGTTTTTTAGACATTGGATTTAAGTTTATATAATACATTCGAGAGATTATATACATGCACGTTAGACAGCAAAGTTAAAATAATATGCATTAAGGAGTACATTTTAATATTCTGTGCAGAGCCACCCGATAGACAAAACAAATAATAGCATAAATTCATAAATTAATTATAGTAAGAAAGGCCGTATGAAAAGTCACTATCTTAACCTTTCATACGGCCTTTCCTAACTTATATATTATACAGCGATCCACTGGTTGAATCTAATAAGCTATATTGGTCTGCTATGGAATTGGATGACATCTGCATTCTCATTTTCATCAATTCTACTAAATAAAGATAATTAGTTTTATTTAATAGAAGAGAGTTTTCAGCTGTTCCATCTGATTGATTGGTGCCAGAACTGAATGCTTGCAATAATCCGGTGATTTCATTTGTATTCTGTGGATAGTAAGAACTGTAGCTCGAAGAATACGGATTAACATAATTGCTCGTGTTTTTAGAGCTCTTGGCAAAATACAATGAGGGTTCCTTTGACGTGTCAAAACTGCCCATATAGTTTATGACCTTTTTAACATATTCCTGTGTCTCTTTAAAAGGCGGAATTCCACCGTACTTTTTTACATTATTGCTTCCCGCATTATATGCTGCTAATGTAAGTTCAATATTTCCATTATATCGCTTTAAATTCTCTTTCAGATATTTGGCACCTCCCATAATATTGCTTCTGGCATCATAAGGATTAGCCACGCCCAGAGATTTTGCGGTAGCTGGCATAAGCTGCATCACACCTGCTGCACCTTTTGGGGAAGTCGCTGAAGGGTTGAAATTTGATTCAGCCTTGGCAACCGCCTTTAATAAATTTACAGATACTCCGTATTTATCTGCCGCTTCGTTAAACATTGCATCAAGATTTTCTGGTACATTCTTTATTGACCTCAGTACCTGTTTAAAATCGCCTCCGTATTCCGCTCCTGCACTTTTTGTTCTTTCTGGATTGGTTCTTGCAAGTGCAGATAATCTCAACTGGTCTATCGTTGCCAAAATTCAGTCCTCCCACCTCTTGGGCCTTTTATGATACCCATCTTCCTGAAGCATCTACCCAGTAATCACCTATGTTTGTATTGCTTGCCATACTGCCGTCAGAATAAAAATAGTACCAGACTCCTGGTTGTGTCTCTACCCAGCCAGTCATCATCTCACCACCTTGCGGGTTTAAGTAATACCATTTTTCATTTATATTCTGCCAGCCAGTCAGTAATTTGCCATCGAAAAGGCTTAAATAATACCACCTCTGTCCTGATTGCAGCCATCCGGTCTGACGAATTCCGTTGCCGTCGAAATAATACCAGTCATTTAAAATCTGTTTCCAGCTGTTTCTGGGCACTCCGCCATCTTCCTGTTTATAGGTATTCCCTTTCCAGGCTCCGGTGGTATCCCCGTCATATTCCATAACTACATCTTCTGAAGTGACATAATCCCCTTCTTTGATGAATTTGCGGTCTTCCGCAGTAAAACCGATGGCCCGCACTTCGTAATAATAAATCGCGTCTTTATCCATATATTCCGAAAGATCAGCTACATTCGATGAAACCGAGATTCTTTTTTTCAGTTTATCATCTGCATATAAAGCTACCTGATAGCCTGTGGCAAACTCGACTTTATTCCATACAGCCTTGGTTTTTTTGCTGTCGCTCCACCCCGCTTTAGAGGTTCTGCCTAATTTCACCACAGGAACATAATCAACCTTTACTTCCAGGGTGTGATTATCCAGAGATTTGGCAGAAACAAATTTAGCACCTGTAATCTTACACTCAGAGCGGTTATAGGATTCTGCAAAGACCATGCTGTCTGAGGTAAGAATTACGCTGGCTCTTTCATTGGAAGCGGCTTTCCACTTACTGATATCTCTTTTCCAGAGAACATCCTGAATGGAAACGCCGGAAGTTGTCGTAGATATCTCAGGCATGAGGATTTCTTCGTCACCATACTGGCTTTTAAACGTTAAATTCAAGCTTCTTATTACTATTGAATCAGCCGCATACGCTTTTAACGGTATTAAACATGTTATTATTACGAACAAAGCGGCAAGTAATACCAGATATAAGTTTTTGTCTGCCCTTCTTATCATTGTACCCACACTCCATCTTCATTAATCTGATAGCCATCGATTACCGTGTTGACTGCCATGGATCCATCCTGATAGAAAAAGCGCCAATAACCGTCAACCTGCTGCCAGCCGGTCATCATCACTCCATCTTCTCCAGTATAATAAGTTTTTTCGTTGCGGGTAAACAAGCCTTTAATCATGGCTCCTTCAAGGTTCGACGGAATGGTATTTAAATAATACCATCTGCCAGCCTGATTCACCCAGCCTGTCTGCATGGCCCCCTGGCTGTTAAAGTAATAATGATAACCATCTATAACCTGCCAGTTGGTTGCTGCTGCGCCCTGGGGCGCTTCGTGACCGTTATCCGGGTAAAAATAATACCATGTATCATTAATTTTCTGCCAGCCTGTAAGCATCGCTCCACTGGCATCCATGTAATATATATCAGAATCCAATAGGAACCAGCCGGTTATCATCTTCCCTGTCTCGTCAAACCGATACCATACATTATCAAGTGCCAGCCAGGAATTTGTCTGGACGGTTCCATCTGCATACCGGTAATACCAGACCCCGGACTGCTTTTCCCAGCCGGTTGCCGCTTCCTTACTGCCGGAATTATCTTTTGTCCGGTCAGCTTCTTTTCCAGCTCCGTCTGATACATCCCTGTCTCGGATTACAAGCTCATCAGATTCAACCCAACCGCTTTTTTTCCCATTTTTCAATTCATCCTGTTTGAATGGAACTGAACGGATCTTAAAGGAATAAGTTCCCTCCTCTGTCATATACGGATAAAAATTATATGTAGTCGTAGTTACCAGTTCTTTTTTTAATATAATCTTTTTTCCCCTATATAACCATAATTCATAGGCTCCTGATGTGTTGTCTCCTTTTTCCCATACTGCCTGGCCAAGTCTTGTATCCTTCCAGCCTACATCTTCCGGTTCTGCATAAAGACCTTTGACAGGCTTCGCCCGAAGAGTTACAATCAAATCGCTTCCCTGCCGCTTGGCACTGACATAAGTACCTCCGTTAACTTTTATCTTGGAAGCTTCATAAGACGATTTAAAATAAGCATCGGATTCACTGGAAGGGGTAATGGTAACGTTCATCTTAGGTTCTTCTCCAATGGTAATATCCTTGGAAGTAGAAGTCACCCATTCCGCATCAGTTACACGATACTGCTTGCTTCCGGAACTTACATAGCATTCTGCATCAGTTTTATCAATGCTTATATCAGGCAGACGGTCTCCTGCCTCAATATTGAGTCCCACTTTAATGCTGATCGAATTGATGGCTTCCGTAGCCATGGCTTTATTCGAGATGATACACAGACAGAAGGCTGTCAGTATACATATAGCTACTTTCCGCCTTTGATGTTTCATTCAATCACTCCTTTGTTTAACTTACACACATCACAATACATATTTTTTATCGTCAAATCAGCCATAAAACATAAGCAGTTACTGGATATTTGTATTTTTCAGATACTCAAATGAAATTATTTTTCTCATCATGGATTCCTGATGAGCTGTCATATCAAAGAATTTGCTGCCATACCGGTAATAACGATTTCCATCCTCATCAGACATCTCCTTTTTCCAGAGAATAGAACCGCTTAAACGAACGCAGCCAAATTTTGTATCCAGGAGAAACGAAAATGGCTGCTCCTCTTTCAGTTCTTCCCTTGACACCAGACCTGCGCCTCCTGCACTTAAATCCTTTACTACCGCCCGGATAGGTATTACATTTCCAGCCGCATCCGGTATCTCCATTGTAACGGAATACCCGGTTTTGACCTTCATCGTCTGGCGTCTTTCCTCTTCACTGATCTGTTTGTCAACCCTGCATGAAACACGGTAAGTCAGACTGTCCTCCAGCTTTTTCCAATCAGACAGATGACATTTACAGGTAACCAGCCCTTTTGCTCCATCATAAAACAAAACAATGGTTTCTGAGCCAATCTTACCCATATCCTCTTTCTGGATTATCAATCCCATAATATCTTTTTCACAGTCAGTTACTTCTGCTTCTGCAAGCACATTGCCTGCAAATGAATAAATGGTAGCTTTTTTACATTCTGTAAACATATTTTTATTCCCCCGCTTCTGGTGATTCAATCTCTTCCTGATCTGAATCATCGGAGTTTTGTGTTATTAATTTTTCTTTTATGTCAGGTACATAATCTAAAAAATAAAGATAAATGTCCACAATGGCGTGGTACAGTTCTTCCGGAACCTGGGTTCCAAGCTCAAGCTGAGTCAGAATCGTTGCCAGAGAATCATCTTCATAGACCGGAACACCATTTTCATTAGCCGTTTCGACAATCTTTTCTGCCATGTAGCCCATTCCTGATGCAACAATGACAGGAGCGATATTCCTGGTGTCATCATACTTTAACGCAACCGCTTTTTTGTTTAGTGTATTTTTAAATTCTGACATCGACTGAATTCTTCCTTTCTTGAATTTTAGGAAATACCTCTACAGGGGATGTGGGTCCGCCCCCTGCCTGCAGATATATATTATCAATCCGGAAACAATGTTTTTCAAGAATAGCCTTTAATCCCTTCTGGATACTCCCCTCCGATTTCTGCATCTTCTCTGGATAATAAAGCTGAAGGGTCGCCTTATTCTCCCCATATAAAAGCAAAAGCTTAAACTGCCCCAGTTCTTTGATATCAAACTTTACAAAAGCTCTGGCAATCCGTTCCACACCTGCCTGAGTGCTGCTGCCCTCTTCATCCGGGTCAATCCACATCTCAGAAAACAGCTTCTTTCCATTTATATTAACCGGAAATGCCAAATGCAGCAGAGGCATATAGACGCTTTCGCTTAAAACCATGGATTGCAGCATCTGATGGAATATCTGTTTATTCTCAAGTCCGGTTCCGCCACTCACCCCGGTCCGAAGGAAATCCAGAAATTTATCCGCCCATTCATTCTTTCCTGCTGCCCGTTCCATATCAACCTGACTTAACAGCTGGCCAAACTGGTCTAACGTCATTCCGCCGAAAAATTTACGGAACCCCTGGTAACCTGTCAGCTTGGAAAAAGCCTGCATCACTTCTTCCTTGTCTCCATTTTCATATCTGGACATTAAAACAGTTAAAAGGGAAATCTTATCCCTGATTGTGCCCATGTCATGATTCATAGCAATATAGCGGCCAAGAAAAGGGAGGATTTTCTCTTTCAGCAATGCGCTGTTATGCGAAGTATCTCCATCCGCTGCATTTACATCCAGTTCTTTCAGCATCTCTTCAATTTGCTCTTTCGTCTGCTTAAAGACATAACTCTCCATATCTTTAATTGTACGGTAAATATCATTAAGAATATGCTTTCCAGAAGACATGTCATTGAACTTCTTTATAAAATTAAGAATATCCGCTTTCAGATCCACAGAATTCGTATCTGCCATCGCATTGCGCAGCTGGTCAAAAATGCCACCGCTGAAACGCGCGGAAGATTCTGCCTGTTCTTTTAAAAAGGGCAGTATATCCTCTTCATTCATCTGAGCAGCCTTAAAGAAGGAAGCAATCCGCTCTGCGGCTTCCTCTCCCATGACTCCTCCGGTAAGCATCTCCTCCCCCTGGAAGAAAATGTTTGTCAGCACCTTTGACAGATCCGGAACATTCTTAACCATACTGAGGAATGTGCCAAAATTAGACCTATACTGAAATGCCAGCTGCTGTTCCCCATCCCCGCCGGAATTTGTCCGGTTATCTCCCCTTGTTACTTTTGAAGGGTCAACCGGATTCTGAATCTGAACGTCCTGGCCAGCCTGTGGATTATTTTTTATTGTTGAATTATCATAACCAGAAAGCGGGGTCGTTACTTTTAAAACATCTGCCATATTAAGCCTCCATTTATGTGGTGAATCACATATTTTTTTCGAAAGGTTCTGCTAATTACTATTATTTTTTAACCAACCATACCGATAAATAGATATATACTAAACTAGACAAGGCGGTGTAAATATTATGGATAACGGCATGGATAATATGCTTGATATGTATCTCTTTGAAACCAATTCTCTACTGGAGCAATTGGATGAACTCCTGATAGAAGCCGAAAAAGCAGGGGATTTTACAGTGGACGATGTGAACGAAATCTTTCGTATCATGCACACCGTCAAGGGTTCTTCCGCTATGATGGAGTTTTCTTCACTGATGCAGATTGCACATCACATTGAAGATTTGTTCTTTTTTATTCGTGAGAATGGTTTGGAATCTCTCGACAGTTCTCACAAAAGCATTCTTTTTGATTTAATGTTCCGTTCTACCGATATGCTTCGTGCAGAAGTTTCAAAGGTAGAAAACAATGAACCACTTAGTGATAATGTCGACAATCTGACTCAGGAAATTAATAGCTTCCTGAAAAAAATCAGCAAGGATAATGCACAGCAGGGCGAAAAAGAACCGGGTGTGAAACCTTCTGTGCAAAAAGAGGAAACAGAGATTTTAAAATCTTCAGCACCTGCCGTACAGGCTGTTAATTTAGACGAGATCCGTATGGACCTGGCAGAATGCCCGGACGATAACGCCGCTTTCTTCCTGCGCCTCTTTTTTGATGAAGGCTGCGGAATGGAAAACCTTCGTGCATTTATGCTTATCAGTACGTTGAAAGAATCTGGCCTGGAGTTTGGCTATTATCCTCATGACGTTGAGACAAACAGTCAAAGCTGTGCCACGATTATTGAAAAAGGATTTTTTCTGACTTTTGAATCCAGGAAAGATGCAGAATCAGCCATTTCCCTGATTAATAATTTAAACAATATCCGCTCCTATGAACTGATTGAAAATGTCCGCGTTAAAAATGCAGCAGCGGCTGAGGTACAGAATCCATCAACAGCTTCTCCGGCTGTCCGAGAAAACACCGCTGCACCAAGTGCACCGGCACCAAGTACCGGACACCAGACACCGAATAAGCAGAATTTAATCAGCGTAAATCTTACAAAGCTGGATAACCTGGTTGCCATTGTAGGAGAAATCGTCATAACAGAATCCATGGTAACATCCTCTCCTGAGATTCAGAATTTAAAAAACCTGGACAGCTTTTTAAAAGCCACCAGACAGCTCCGCAAACTGACGGATGATCTTCAGGATATCGTTATGTCCCTGCGCATGGTTCCTGTATCTGGCGTATTCCAGAAAATGAACCGCATTGTCAGAGATATGAAGCAGAAGCTGAAAAAAGATGTCCGTCTGACCATTATTGGTGAGAATACTGAAGTTGATAAATCCATTGTAGACAGCATCGGGGATCCGATTATGCATATTGTCCGCAATTCCATGGATCACGGAATTGAAGATACCGCTGAGGAGCGCATTGCAGCCGGTAAGGATCCTCAGGGTGAAATCACTTTATCTGCAAGCCATACCACTAATGAAGTAATTATTTCCATTAAAGACGACGGCCGCGGTGTAGATCCAGCCGGAGTTCTTGCAAAAGCAAAGAAGAATGGCATTCTTACAAAGCCGGAAAGCGAATATACACAAAAAGAAATTCTTGCACTTCTTTTGGCTCCCGGCTTTTCCACCAATGAAGTGGTTACAGAATTTTCTGGCCGTGGAGTTGGTATGGATGTGGTCAAGAAAAATGTGGAAACCATTGGCGGAACCGTCACTATCACCAGTGAATTAGGAAAGGGAATGTGCACCACCTTAAAAATCCCGCTTACTATGGCAATCGTTGACGGCATGGAGATCGCAGTTGGAAAATCTGTATTTACTATTCCGATTGCAAACATTCGCCAATCCTTTAAAGTGAAGAATGAAGAAGTGATTTACGATACCGAAGGCAATGAAATCATCAAATGCATGAACCAGTTCTATCCGATTATCCGCATTCATAGTCTTTACAATATTGAAACAGAAATTACCAATATAGAAGACGGAATTCTCGTCTGGGTAGAATCCGGAGATAAATCCTACTGCCTGTTCGTAGATGATCTTTTAGGCGAGCAGCAGGTTGTAGTAAAACCGCTTCCCGTATATCTGAACAGCTTTAATATTAAAGATTCAGGCATCAGCGGCTGTACCATTCTTGGCGACGGAAATATCAGCATCATATTGGATGTCTTGAATCTGTATGCTGCCGCACACAATCAATACTAATTGGGAATTGGAGGAATACAAATGTCAGCAGAGAATACGCAAACTACTATGACCGGCTCAGATTATGATTCAACAAAAGGTCTTGCTTCTGAAAGCAAGGAAGCAACCGAGCGCTACTTGACCTTCCGTACCGATAATCTGATCTTTGGTGTGAGCACCAATTATATTATAGAAATCATTACCAACCATGTGATCACAGCTATGCCCATGATGCCCAATTACGTAAAAGGGATCATTAACCTAAGAGGTCAGATCGTACCGATTATTGATATCCGCTCAAGACTCGGCAAACCTGCGATTGAATACACCAATACAACTTGTGTTATTGTTTTAAATGTTGATTCCGTTTTTATCGGAATCATTGTCGATGCCGTAGAGCAGGTTCTGGATATCGACTATTCCAGAATATCTTCCGTACCTGCCAATAACAGGGAAGAACTGGTAAGCGGTATGATATCCATGCCGGACAACAAAGTTGTTCTGCTAATGGATTGTGAAACTTTAGTTAATAACTCATAAAGGACGGCTTCTATATGTTAACACTTTCACAGCAAGACTTCACACGACTGGTTCAGTTCGTGAAAAAGAATTATGGAATTGACTTGTCAAAAAAGATGCAGTTAATCATGGGACGTCTTTCAAACACAATCGTCACCCTTGGGTATAACTCCTTTACCGAATACATAGACCATGTTACTTCATCGAAGAACCCCGCTGATCTGGAAGTAATGCTGAATAAGCTTACGACAAATTATACTTACTTTATGAGGGAAGAAGCACATTTTAATTTTTTCAGAGATACCATTCTCCCCTATCTGTTGCGTACGAAAAAAAATAAAGTGCTAAGCATATGGAGTGCTGGCTGCTCTTCCGGTGAAGAGCCCTATACCATTTCAATGTTAATAAAGGAAACCCTGGGGGCGCAGGCCGCCCTCTGGGATACCAGGGTTCTGGCTACCGATATTTCCCAAAATGCATTAAAGGCAGCCAAACAGGCGGTATATGACGAAGAATCCCTAAAGAATCTCTCACCTGCATGGAAATCCAAATATTTTGTAAAAACTGAAGAGCAGGGAATATACTCCGTATCACCCGCCATTAAGTCCAATGTTATTTTTCAAACCTTTAATCTGATGGACCCCATTCGGTTCCGCCTGAAATTTGACGTTATCTTCTGCAGAAATGTAATGATTTACTTTGATCAGGAAACGAAAGATGGTTTGATCCAGCGCTTTTACGATGCGACTGCACCTGGAGGTTATTTACTGATTGGGCATTCGGAAACAATTAATAAAGAAAAAACGCCTTTTAAGTATATAATGCCGGCAACATACCGAAAAGAATAATCTGTTTAATATAAAATCTATTTACTACTGTTTCAGCTTAGTAAATGGATTTTATATTACACAGATTTAAAATCAGATATCAGAAAAGTATAACTTTCATCTGCCTGGCAGTGTTATTTCATTGCCAAGACTGGAGTAAATTATGAATAAAAAGATCCGAGTTTTCATCGTAGATGACTCCTTGCTCTTTCGCAAGGTGTTGATTGATAACCTTTCCAAAAATCCAAATATCGAAGTAATTGGATATGCCATTGATGCATTTGATGCGGAAAGAAAGATTCCCTTGTTAAAGCCTGATGTTGTTACGGTTGATGTGGAGATGCCACGCTTAAGTGGAATTGACTTTGTAAAGAAGCTTCTGCCCAAATATGCCGTCCCGGTTATTTTGGTCTCTTCCATGAACTTAAACGTATTTGAAGCACTTTCTGCTGGTGCAGTGGATTTTGTAAGGAAACCTGATATGACTGTCAGCAACTCCTCAAGCACTTTCTTAAACACCTTGATGAGTAAGATCTTCATTGCCTCCCGTGCCAAAATCAAAATACCTGCTGCAGCGGTCCACGCTCCTTCCGTTTTAAAAACCACACCTGGAAGCGGAAAGCCATTTTCTCTGAATGCATACAATACGGTTATTGCTATTGGCGCTTCCACGGGAGGTACAGAAGCTACACTGCAGGTTTTAAAAAATTTACCAGCAGATACACCCGGTATTGTGGTCACACAGCACATGCCCGAGGGTTTTACAAAAATGTATGCCGACCGTTTGAACCGTCTGTGCCAGATGAATGTCAAAGAGGCACAAAACGGGGATCTCATTGAAAGAGGCCGGGTACTTATTGCGCCTGGTGATCTTCAGATGAAGGTGGTACGTATTGGAAACCGCTATTCGGTAAGCTGTTTCTCCGGTGAAAAGGTAAGCGGGCACCGCCCTTCTGTGGATGTTCTCTTCCAGTCTGTTGCAGATACGGCCGGAGCCAACTCTGTGGGTATCATTATGACCGGTATGGGGCGTGACGGTGCTGACGGACTATTCAATATGAAGAAAAAAGGTGCATACACCATTGGCCAGGATGCAGAAAGCTGCGTCGTATACGGAATGCCTATGGTGGCCTATAATATTGGAGCAGTTATCACCCAAACCTCATGCGCCAACATTTCCAATGTTTTACTGAAACATTTATATTCACTTTAATTAACAAATTACTGATTCTAAAGTTAATATTTTTTCATTATTGACGATAATACAAGTAGAAACGTTGGTATATAAAGCTCTTAGAAAGGAGTAGTTAAATGCGTATTTCATCGAACTATTTCAGTACGCTATATAATACATCCATGATACGACAAAATCAGGATTCTTCCGGAATTTCTTCTTCGGAATCCTCAAAAAACAAATATGATGAAATCACTATCCGGTCTGCATCTCAGGAAGACATAGATTCGAAATTTGTATCTACTCTGAAAAATCTACTATTAAAAGAGATTCAGCAGCCCGCTGCGGAAGAAAAACTGGACCTGTTAACAAAGAGAATTCAAGATGGAACTTATCAGGTAGATGCCAATAAGATTGCGGAAAAAATTCTTTTATACAAAGGAGCAGAATTATAATGGATGATTTTATTACTGTGATTGAGGATTTGACCCAATTGTTCCAGGAGCTTATACAGATAGAACAAAACAAACTGGAAGCCGCTAAAAAGAATCGGATCACTCATGTGGAAGAATGCATGAACAGGGAACAGGCAGCAATATTAAAGCTGAAAGGCCTTGACCGCAAACGGGAAGTTTGCCAGGAAGCTCTGGGGTTCAAAGGTCATACATTCCAGGAAATACTTTCAAAAACTTCCGGAGAGGTGCATGATCAGCTGAAAAATCAGTTCAACACACTTTCACATTATGTACGCCTTTTTCAGGATACCAATGACAGCGCACGCACTATAATTGAAATAAACTTACACAAGGTAAACAATGCTATCAGCAATGCACAGAATAAAATGGCATTAGATAAAGCGAACTGGGGAGGACAAATATGACACGATCAACATTCGCCGGATTTACCACTGCCCGTCTTGCAATGGCAGCAAGTCAGAGGTCTCTTGACGTAACCGGTCAAAATATTGCAAATATTAATACAACAGGCTATACCAGACAACAGGTGGACCTTGTGAGTCTCAATTTACAAGGTGGTGATTTATACGGTAACAATCCTGGTTCAAAAATTGGTTATGGGGTCGAGGTGAAAAGCATTTCTCAGATCAGGGACCCATTTCTTGATATTCAATACCGGAATCAGATTGCCAAAGTAGGAACAGCCGATGCGCACCAAGCAACTTTAGACCAGTTGGCTGATATATTCGATGAGACAGACAGAGAAGCACTAAAAAAGGCACTTAGCGATTTAAACAGTAACCTGGATAAATTGTCATCTAATGCAAATAATAGTGAATTTGACAGTATTGTACGTTCCAGTACCCAGGTTCTCTTAAGTTATATTCACCAAAAGGCTACAGATTTAAAAAGCGTCCGCGAAGAAACGATCAACAGCTTGGAAAAAACAAGCATTCCTACTGTCAATAGTCTCTTATCTGATGTTGCTGAATTAAACGATTCTATATGGAAAAATCAATTGCTTGGTAATCCTGCACTTGAATTGATGGATCAGCGAAATAACAAGCTTGATGAACTTGCCGGTTATCTCCCAATTAGTGTCACTTATAATGAAGTATCTATTTCGACCGGCGAAAAGTACAATTATCCTGTAGTAAAATTTACTGGCACAGACGGAGTAACCTATGATCTTACCAATGGAGAACATGGAGAGAATTTTGCTTCTCTATCAATTGAACGAAATAAGGACTCAAAGGGAAATGAGGATGGATCAGTTTCTATTTCCCTTATTCCTGCCAGTGAATTTCCGACTTCCGGAAACATCTCATTAGAAAAGATAGATATTACCAGTTATTTAAAAGAAGGTACTATAAAAGGTACTGTTGACATGTTAAATAAATCTGGTGAGTTAGATAACCCTGCAACTGATTACAGAGGTATCGGATATTATGAGAAAGCATTTGATTCCTTTGTTCAGACCTTTGCAAACACCTTTAATAAATTAAATGAAAATACATCTCCTGATACCGGAGTAAAAGACATGCCCTCCACCGGTTCTGCAAAAAGTGTAACAATTGCCGGTAATGAAAGGGCAGAGTACAGTTTAAGCTTTGAAAATTCAACCGGCAATATATTAAAATATGAACATATAAGCATTAATGGACAAAAATATATGTTTGGCTCCGGCGGCGGTGACGGGACGATAGCTGTTGGAAATAATCTGGAAGAAAGTCTAAACCATTTGGCAGATGAACTAAATAATAATAATAAAAGTTTATATGTCAATGATACAATCTATGAGGGTACCTGGAAATATGATTCTGCTGCTAAAAAACTAACATGGACAAGCGATACTGACTTACCATCTGGCACCATTGTTGAGTCTGACAGCATCAAAGGCAGTGATAAAAAGGTTCCGAAGCTGTTATATGAGGCTAACCCCAGCAATATAAAAAACTATGACTTATTTAAAACCACAGATGGGAGCAGAACTTTTACTGCCAGTAATATAAAGATTTCCGACGAATGGATGAACAACAATATTCACATTATTGCTTCACATGACACAAATGCGGGCTCTAAGGATAACAGCAATATTCTTCTCATGAAAAAAGCTTTAACAGACAGCCGTCAGTTTACATATGAATATACCTATACTGATGATTCTGGGAAAACTCAAGTCGGATCTATATCGTATTACAACGGTAGCTTTTCACAATGCTATTCAAACATGGAAAATATGCAGGGTGTTGACAGTAAAGAAAATACGAGTATCCTTAATAATCACGTAGCTGTACTTACTCAAACATCAAACAACAAAGATTCTGTTTCAGGCGTATCTCTAGATGAAGAGGGTATTAACCTCATGCAGTACCAGCGGTCCTATACTGCAGCTGCCCGCCTGATGACCACTCTCGATCAGGCACTTGACGTGTTAATTAATAATACAGGCATTGTTGGCCGATAGGAGGATAAACAATGAGAATTACGACAAATGCGCTTTTGCGTAACTATAAAAATAATCTTTCTACAACAATTAACAATTTAAATAATTCCAGAACACATGTAATGACCCAACGTAGTTTTAACAGCGTAGCAGAAGATCCTTTTTCTGCTGCCAGAGCTTCACAGCTTCACAGAAAATATTATTCAAATCAGGATAACTTAAGCATGTTGAAAGATGTTCAATCCCGACAGGATGGACAGGAAGATGCGTTAAGGCAGGTTTCTGATATGGTAAAGACAATCAGCAAAGAGTATAATGTACAAGCCATGAATGGAACCAACCAGACAAAGGAAACTAGACAGAGCTATGCCTCTGCTATCCGTCAGTTTCAAAAATCAATGGTACTTAGCTTAAACTCTACTTATGAAGATACATTTTTATTTGCAGGTACGGATGGAAATAACCCGCCTTTCACTTTATCAGACAGCGGGACTTTGACCTACAGAGGAATTGATGTTGATGCAGCTGCCGGAACAGCTGATTATTCTACGCTCTATAAATATTCCAAAGAAAACTTGTATGTTGATTTAGGTATGGGATTTTCTCTCGACGACTCCAACCAGGTTGTTCCTTCCAGTGCATTTAACCTATCATTACCGGGAATTAAGGCAATTGGGTTTGGAAAAGACGAAGATGGGATAAGCAATAATGCAATTGTTCTGGCTGGACAATTGGCTGATGCGTTAGAAGCAGAAGAATTCGACTCCGATTCATATAGAAAATTGATGGGAAAATTTGAAAGTTTAAGTACTGGATTGCTTAATCAAGTAACTGAATTAGGAGTTAAATCCTCATTCCTCACTACAACAAAAGATCGTTTAGAGAACTCTGAAATTGCTCTTCAAGAACAGATGGAAAATGTAGAAGGAATAGATATGGCAGAAGCCATTTCCAATTATATGTGGAATCAATATGCATATAATGCTGCATTAAAAGTAGGAACAAGTATTCTATCTCCATCTTTTATTGATTTCATGAAATAAAAATAGGCCGAATCGGGGGTGTATATATGGAACCATTGCTGAAAATAACGACAATACCTATTAAGTATGAAATAAAAGTAAAAAAAGCTTCATTGGAATACTCTCATTCAAAAGCACAATTAATAACAAATAGAGAAAAGGGCAGTTTTGACATTAAAAACAGTCCGATTAAAGTGCGCTTAGATACTTATAATGCTCGAAATTCTGTATGTCCTACAACTATGGAAAGCGTACGTCAAAATGCTCAAAAAGGATTAGCTGCTGCGCAAGAAGCTACAGCAGCATATGCAGAGGAGGGTGCACTATTGTTAGACCCAAATATTTCAAATCCCCTAGATCAGATAGCCATTCATCGGGCGCAGATGCCCACGGGTGAATTTGGTTTGCAATTTCTTCCAACTACAGGACCTGATATTGAATGGTCTAATCCTGATCTATCTATTCAATATCAGATGGACAAGTTGAGTTTCGATATAAAAGTAGCAAATGGAGATTTTGAGTTTATCCCTGGCGATGTAGAGGTATCTATAACCCAAATGCCAGATGTACAAATCGAGTATATAGGCAAACCCATTTATGTCCCCCCCAGTGCTGCAGAATTTTTTAATCACTCTCCAGTAGATGTGCTTGCTTAATTTAAATTTAGGAGGTTGATATGGAGATTAAAACACAATATTTTGGCACAATTACTTGCTCAGAGCAAGAAATAATATATTTTCCTGAAGGATTATTTGGGTTTACTGAGTTAAAAGAATATATTCCCTTAGCATTTGAAGATAACAGTGATGCACTCATCTCATTACAATCTTTGGAAGATCCTACTGTTTCCTTTATTCTTATGAATCCATTTCAGTTATATACTGATTACTCACCCATATTATCCGATGAAGATAAAAGGCTGTTAGATGCTTCTTATAACGAAGATAATATATCCTATTATGTTATATGTGTCATTCATGAGTCAATGGAAGACAGTACTGTAAATTTAAAATCACCAATCGCCGTAAACACAAATACTCGTAGAGCTCGCCAGATAATATTGGATAATGCACTTTATAAATTTCGCCACCCCATTAAAGACTTTGTGAAAAAGGAGAAATAGGATGCTTATTCTTCAAAGAAAAAAAGATCAAGAACTATTAATTGGCGATAATATCAGCATTACCATACTGGATATTGGAAATGATTGGGTGAAATTAGCGATTGATGCGCCTAGAGATATTTCAATCATGCGTTCAGAATTAATAGAAGCCGCATCGGCGAATGAGGAAGCCGTCTCAGTAACATTAAAGCCAGGCTCAATTTTAAAACTCAATAACTTGCTACATGCAAAGAAAAACAATGGAGAGACCTAATTATTTAGGTATCTCCATTGTTTTTTCTTTCTCAGTGATTTCTTCATTTACATTATCGTTAATTTCCGTTTCTATTTTTTCTTTCAAAATCGTTTCGCCTGCAGGTGATTGATTTTTCGCTGCTGGAGGGACAACATCTTTGTTAATAATTGAAAATAAATAATGAAACTTCTTTAAATTTACTAATCTACCATGAAGCAGCTTATATTTTATTTTACTATAACAAATTCGTATTCCATACCGCCCTAATCTGATGATCCAGAAAAGAGGCAACAATACACCAGCCTTCTCAATAACAGGATATATGGTCTCCATATATCCTCTATCTGGAAATAACCATTCTAATAGTTTATTAAACTTCTCCGCCTTTTTATTTCTTTCATAGCAGTCTGCAACTGTTTTTATAAGCGGGAGATATTGTGCACTGACATCTCTCCCCTCTTTTCCTTTTGACAAAATATAAGATTCTAACGCCTCATAAATTTCTGTATTTTCTACAGGTTCTCCAGTACCGAACCAACGAAGCACCAGGTATTCCAACCGCTCTGCAAAATCAGCAATCTTAAGTTTCTTTAATCTCTCATAAATATATTTCCAGGAAAATTCTTCTGCATATGTTTTATAAAAAACCCAAAAATCAATTATTTGATTCAGGCTTATTTCTCCTTTGGCATAGCAATCAGTTAACCTGCACATCCGAAATAAATACTGATCATCCAACTGAATCTTTTTCACAAATTTATGGTCATGCTCCCGAAACGCACTTTTTAACAGGCTTTTAAAAAACTTTTTCATAGACCTACTGAAAAATACATTATAATTATAAAAAAATACTTTAATACCAGGTATGCGATAATATAAATATCCTTCTTCTTGTATAGGACGCTCTTGAAAATCTCTAACTCTTAATATATTTGAGATTAAATCAGTACTCTTCTTTTCTGTACCAATTTCTATATACTCACTGCAGCACATCTCTCCTATAGGATATTTTTTTACCATCTCTGAGTAATCCATGAAAAAGCAACTGACTTGCTTATACTCCATCAAATCCTTTAATTGTTTTTCTCCTTTTCTCAATCGTTCCGTTCGATGCACTGCTTCCAGATACTTCTGAAAAAATCGCTTTCGAACCGGTTGAGGGATTGTTTCATTAAGTCCCATGATTCCATAATAAACAATATGGGCAACATGATGAAAATCTGCAAGACGATACAACTTTTCCCAATTTAATTGACGAAATGGTTCTGGTGTAACCTTTTGATTCATTACTGCAGATATTATATTTATTAAGTACCTTTCTTCATATCCTTTTTTCATTGTATACTTCCATCCTTAAGCTGTCGAGGTACAGAAAACTACGACAATTCATATATCAATATGAGATCATATCCCAGCACTTATTAATTCAATTATACGATAGCACCTTTAGATCTTTTATGAGGACTTTTTCGTCATATATTATATATCGGTTTTTATGTAAATATCTTAACTTTGTCCGTTACCTGTACGATACATATTATAGACATTAAACATTATTATAATAGAAAAGGTGATTTTCATGAGTGGAATTTATAACTTTATTTTTCGAAATCTGTTTCTAATTACTACTTCTTTTATTGCTACTTTTTCTTTAAATAATACGAACAATATTAATGTACCATTAAACTCTTCTGCCGATGGAACAGTTAATACAAGTTTTACAATTACAGAAAATTCAACAAATATAGAAATACCTCAAGAAGGAAAATATGATCTAATGCTTGATAGCGTAGCAGGACCACTTACATACTATAACCAAAACGATTCCAGATGGGGAAATTATCTCTGGGGAGGGAAAGACCCTTTATCTATTTATGGCTGTGGACCGACAATTATGGCCATGCTTATAACAAGCCTGACTGGAAATCAAGTTCTTCCTACTGATATAGCCAACTGGGCTGTTACAAATCGATGTTGGGCCCCCGGAGATGGTTCTTATCATTGTATTATTAAAGATTCTGCTGCTGCATTTGGAATTCAGGCAACGCCCATCACAGATTATACAGCAGATAGAATTAAGGAAGAATTGGATTCTGGACATCTGGTAGTCGCTTTGATGAAGAAGGGACATTTTACTCAAAGCGGACATTTTCTTATTATTACCAGAATGACAGATGAAGGAAAAGTCCGTATTGCAGACCCAAATAATTACAATAATACTACGCTTGACTGGGATCCTTCAATAATCCTTCAGGAGCTAAACCGTCATTCTTCAAACGGAGGTCCATTATGGTCAATTAGCCTCTCCCGTTGATAAAAGGAATCTTTCCCTGCCAATCGCAAACTAATATGGCGGTCCAAATCAATGGTCCGCTTTAGTACCATCTGCATATTTTTACACTTTTCAACTATTTTTTTTTCAAGTAAAGTCTCCGTTTTTTTATATTCCTCTCCGCTTAACAAACTTATGACCTTCTGTCTATCCTCCCCCTCAAGAACTGATATCAGCCTTTGAATATTATTTTCACTTATATCTCCATTGTCCATTTCTTCCTGTCGCATTCCCAAAAGTAACTGTACAGATGTTCTATCATTTCTAGACAATGCTTCGCCTATTTCTTTTGTAATTCTTTCGATTTCAAGAATGCATTGGCTCTTCTTCTGAACCTCTTTTAGAATCTCTATCAACATGGCTTCTTCCATATTATCCTCCTAATATGGCTCTATCATCATTCACAAATGGCTGGAGAGGAATACCTCCGCTCCAGCCATATAATTTATCTGCTTAATTTCTGTGCTTCTTTAAAGGCATCACGCAGGTCTATAATTAAGGGTCTGATTTCAGCGATTATTGCTGAATTCCTTCCGGCAATAATGCGACTAAATTCATAAAGAAAAAAGTCATAGTACCGCCTTAATTCTGTACTGATATCAAAATTAAAATCTAAAGTATTTTTTAGATAAGTAACTATATCAATCGAACGCTGCATTGAATGATCAAACAAATCAAACTCTTTTTTTTCCAAAGCAAGTTCCGCTCTTGTAATTCTTTTTAACAATTCATCAAAAAGGAGATTTAACATTTCTCCTGGTGTCATTGTATTAACAGACTGCTCTTTATAATTCTGATATCCATTCATCATCTATACCGCCATTCCTAACCACCGAAGGAAGAATTCAACCAACTGCTTTGAGAGTTCATTTGAGATATTACATTCTCCAGATTCGTGAACTGTTTTACATATCGGTCCGTTTCTGTTTTTAACTGAGCCTGAAGACGCTTTATATATGAATCAACAGAGTCAATTGATTTTTGCATATAGTTGGACAAAACACTTGTAGGAGCATATACAGAACCTGCTTTTTCAATCAAGGAACCTTTCACGGCTCCAGTAGTGGCTGCATATTTATTTGTAATTGCAGTTAACCGGGCCATAACGCCTCCCTTGTCCTCTTTATTTGCATCTTCCGACCTTGTAAACAGCTTTTGCACATCTTCTGGGTTTGATTCAAGTGCAGCTCTGAACTTCGTTTCATCAAATACAAGTTTACCATTATCACCATATGTACTACTTGTTGTAATACCAAATGAACTCAGTTTATTTCTATCCTCAGATCCAGCTTCAAATATAAATCTAAGATCATCAGTCAATGACCTTAAATCACTATCATTAAAGAGCATTCCAGCTTTTGCCTTTTCTTCCCACTTTTTAATTTGGTCCTCTGACATATCTTTTTTTTGTTCATCTGTAAGAGGCTCGTAATCCCGATTAGGCTTAGTACTTATCTGATCACTTACTGATTTTATGATTTCATTGTAATCCTTAATCATATCGGTTAATGCAGTCACGATCTTATCTGTATCCACTTTAGAAGAAAAAGTCACCGGGTCTGGATCTTTAACAGGAACAAGATTATCATTTTCATCAGCAATATAGCCAAAGGTACCGCTAACGGTAATGTTCAGACCATCTAAATTAAATGAATTGCTTCCCCGAACTAATGTAGTTGACTTATCCGAGCCAGCATATTTAATCTCAACAATAGCATCCTCACCAACAACCGCCTTATCTGTATTAACGCCAAACAGCAACTTTGCGTTTGTACTAGAGTATGTACTATTTTTATCACTAAAATCTATTTTCCCGCCAGCACCATCAACAGTAGATTGGATTGAAAACTGATTTGCATTTTTTAGATAGCTAATTTTTACACCAGCCTCTGAAGAATTCACCTTATTCATGATATCATTCATCGTACTACCATAGGTTAAACCTTCAATATCCACTCCGTTAATTTTCAATTTTAATTCACCATTTAATACAACCTGAGATACCCTACGATTTGCTTCCTTTACACTTTCAGCAGAAGCATCTATCCCAAATTTCTCGAAAATCTCATCAATCTTATTGGAAGGTATATTCTCTTCCATCTTACTTCTTAAATCTGCAATAGAAGCAGCTTCATCAAGAGAATCAATAGCATTCTTAATCTCTTGATAATCAGGGAAGTCTTTCTTTATACTATCTTCAATTCCTTTCAATCCGGAATCTTTAAGAGAAACTTCCAGATTTAAACGATTAGAAGAGTCATTCAAAATTTTTAATGCACCATTCTTACCAAGAACGCCGCGGTCAGCTGAAGATACTGACAGGATTGAAGAATCATCATTTTGGCCAGCTTCTTTTACGGTCTTAAATGAAAGATGATCATAGCCGGTATCTGGCTCAGCCTTTACCTCGATTCTGTTATTTCCAAATGCTTTGTTCAACTTAGTCTGTAAATCATTGGCTATATCCTCCAGAGATTTATCCCTAAGTTCTTTTTCACTTCCAAAAGATATCGACTTAGATGTTCCATTATAGGTAAAAATAATGCTTTTTCCTGCAACTCGCTCCGCAAATGTTAAATTCTTAAAAAATGATGAGTCATTGCCCTCTTGATTATTACCCGCCTTCTGATTGTTCTTTACTTCTTCAGACAAACCAGACGATTTGATTTCTCTATCGTCATCCTCCATTCTATCGATATACTTAAATCCCAATGCATCTAAAGTTGCCTGACTTCCACCTTCAACTAAAATAGTATTGCCAGCTTTATCTTTAGACTTCATATCCAACAAAAAAGGGGTTCCTGCTTTATCACTGGCTTTTGACGGACTTCCATCAACCGAAGTGGCCGTAACATCAATTACATCAGCTAAAGTTTTTCCATTTCCAATGGACACTTCCTTTAATGATCTGTTAATAGAATCAGCGGCATTTTTCCCATTGGAGTAGTCATATGTAAATCCATCAGTCGTAGTTCCCGTTCCAAGAGTTACACTATAAGACTTACTGCCATATTTAAATGTTATATAGCCGCCCTCTAAAGTACTGACTGGTTCTTCTCCTAAATTTATTTTTCCTGTCTTTAAAGAGGATTCAGATACAGCTTCTGTAGAATTTAAAGAAGCGTTCTTTGCCAACCTCTTTACACCAAGAATAGAGAAGGAATCTGTAAGAGAGGAACTTCCTGTAGCAGTTACGTATTTACTGTTAGTCCCAGATACAGTAACATTACTTTTCCCCCAAAAACTTGGGCTTGATAAATTTGTAGAAGCATTGGTATAAGAGGTATATTTTTTAGAAAATTCAACCAGTTTAGAACTGATTGACTGATATGCTTCCTGCTTCCATAATAAAGACTGTCTGCCCTTTTGCTGCTTTGCAATCTTGGCTTTGGTAGATGCCGTCATTCCTTCAATCAAACTGTCTCTGTCCAAACCACTGGCAAGGCCGCCGTAGCCTCTAATCGATGATGCACTGTTGGTACTGCCTGATATCGATGCCATACATAAACTCCTTTCTATTATCACACATCCGTTTTTTCGTCAAAAATCGGTTTTTTTCTTGTTTTTACTATACTTATTTATCGACATATTGTATACTAAAGATAATAGTATTATCTTAATTTACGAATGGAGGTATAGAAGTTGTCAACGGTAATTACCATTACTAATCAAAAGGGCGGCGTAGGCAAAACCACCACTTCCTGCTCTCTTGCATGCGGTTTGGCCATGAAGAAAAAAAGAGTTCTGGCAGTTGATTTAGATCCACAGGGTAATTTAGGCTTTAGTCTGGGCCTTGAAATCGAGTCCTGTGCTACCATATATGAAGTTTTTAAAGGAACAGCAACTTTGCAGGAGGCAATCCGGCCTGCAAAATATTGTGATGTAATTTCCTCCAATATTCTTTTAAGCAGTGCTGAACTGGAATTTACCGGAAAGCAACGGGAAAGTATGTTGAAAAATATTCTTTCTACCGTAGCTGGTTATTACGATTATATTATCATAGATACTCCACCTGCATTAAATATTCTTACTGTGAATGCATACGCAGCTGCTGACTATCTGATAATTCCAATGATTCCGGAGATTTTAAGCCTGCTGGGCGTTTCTCAAATCAAGGAAACCATTAATACGGTCCGTGCCTCTGTAAATCCCAATCTTTACGTTCTTGGCATTCTGCTTAATAAGTACAATTCCAGAACCCTTCTCTCAAGAGAAGTGAAAGAAATGGCTCAGGACATCGCTGCTCAGATAGGCACCATTGTCTTTGATACTCATATCCGATCCAGTGTCAGTGTAGCAGAAGCACCAGCACAGGGTGAGAGCCTTCTTGACTATGCTCCGCGTTCAAACCCGGCCATGGATTACAAGTCATTGGTTGAAGAAGTTCTAGAACTGATCAAACAGCGTAAAAATTAATATATATATGAGAGGAGTTCAAAACCATGGCTAGAAAAAGCAGTAAGACTGCCCATGTTATGAATCTGTTAGCCGGTGAGGAATCAGAATCTTCCAAATCAGAAGCAGCGAAGGAAAATCTTGCTGCCAGCCTGAATACAGATTCCTCTGAAACGATAAAAGAGCTTACCGTGCTGGCTCATCAGGCGTCCATTCAAACAAAGGAGGGACCATTGTCCCCCTCACCCATTTCTATCATTGATATGTCTTCAACCGCCCCCGATCCGGTTTCTGAATTAATCCGGCAGCAGTTGGCTGAGGAAGAAGGAATTATTACAGATACGCAGGAGAAGGCCCCCACTGAAAACGAAATGGGAACAGATGATGGTACGCAAGACGATCCATCACCGGTACTGACTGCGGCAGAAGTAAAAGTATACACCAGCCCTGCAGTAAATGTTAATAATTCTGATGAAGCAACTTACGAAACAGAAAACTTTGCAGAATCACCCAAGAAAAATCCAGAATTAGAAGCGAATGATACGGATACCGATGAAAATATAAATTCTAAATCAGACGAGACTTTATTAGATAACAATATAGTAATGGAAGCCAATAATACCATACCCGAAGATAATGCAGAATTTATCCCTTCAGAAGCTTTATCAATGGAAGAAAACAGTTTAATGTCTGGCAGTTCTGATACGGAAGGAAAAACTGCATCTGATTCTGCCACTCCTGATTCAAAAGAAAATCAGAACCTTCCATCATATCAATATTTAAATATTATGGAATATGTAGTAAAAAGTATGGTGGATTACTATGCAGAAAAGTTTGATACCTGCACCTGCGGGCGTTGTATTGCGGATATTACAGCTTTAACATTAACCAAACTGCCTCCGAAGTATATCGTTGCAGAGTCCAATTCCGCATCTCCGCTCTTAAACTTTTATATGAATCGTTATTCACAGCAGGTAATTGTTGAGCTTACAAAATCCTGTTCCATTGTAAAACAAAACCCACACCATTAGGCGTGGGTTCTTTCTTCTGCAAGATCTGTTTCTTGTTCTGCACTGATAATAAGACTATTCCATATCTCATTCACAGTCTCTACACAATCCATGTATGTTTGCGCAAGCAATCCGGAAGGTAATCCAAGTTCATCAGACATCGCTTTTACACTCTTCCATTCTGCATTCTCATAACTCAGAATGAGTTTATATAATGTGCCGCAGATTCCTTCTTTCCGTATCAATGCGTCCTTAATTTCCTGTGCTACCGGTATTTCCATTAAAATTTCTTCCAGAGGAGCGTTAATCATGTACTGAAGGGTAGAAAACATTCCCATTATATAAGCTTCTGAACGGAGGATCGGGAAATCAGGCACATGATCAGAGAGAACCATAGCAAAATTCGCTCTAAGAAATGAGATTTTCATAATTGTTTCCAGGGCCTGGTCATGGTTAGAGTCATTGTTAAAGCTTAAGAGATAAACCCACTGCTTTAACTGGCTGATTCCCATAGTGATAAGCGCCTGACGAATGGAGGATACCCTGCAGCGCATAGCAAAATAGGCAGAGTTTACTATCTTCAAAAGTGCATAACTCAAAGCAGCATCCCTGCTTATAATTTCTTCGATCTGTTCTATATCAGGTTCATCCTTAGAAACTTCCACAACCAGCTGGAAGAAATTTCCCTGCAGGAATTCCATGCGGTTTACCTTTTTTGCCAGGGCCTCTGCAACATAACTTCCTTCAACAAAGTCAGCATTAATTTCCAGTGCAAGCTCATAATCTTCTTTTTCCTTAACACCAGTAGCAATACACTTTTTATCAAGGCCTTTCATAGTATTAACAATATTAACTAATGAAGTCCTGTCCTTGGGCTCTTTCTTATCGCCGATATCAATCTTTATGTAGGTGGCAAAATCCAGCATGGAAAAAAAACTGGGAGAAAACTGAAAATCATTAATGGCAAACTCATATCCTTCCGCTCTGTACTTTCTAATAATCGTAGGCGCCAGAGGGTGAATCATGACGTGATCTTCAATCTGAATTACCATCTTTTTTTTATCAAAAATCTTAGGGGTATTTCGAAACAGCAAAGCCGGTGTAAATGTAACAAAAGTAAGTTTATCATCTGCAAAACTATCAGAATTCTGCATAAGAAAATCCGAAATGGTATCAGCTACCGCTACATCAGAACTGCTATAAATGGAATTATAGTCCTTCTGAAACAATACTTCATATCCGACAATCCTGTCCTCCTTCAACGCCTTAATCGGCTGTCGGGTGACATATCTATCCATTATTATTCGTCCTCCTCTGAATCAGATGGTCTATGACTTCTACCAAATGACCAATCTCCGGTTTACTTAGCTGTTCATCAGCTCCTAACTGTTTTCCTTTGATCATCAGTTCCTGATTAATCATGGAAGAGAAAATAATGAGAGGTATCTCTTTTAACTTAGGATCTGTTTTTACCAGCTTTGTCAGCCTGTGGCCATCCATTTCCGGCATCTCAATGTCAGTTATGATAAGGCTTACCTTATCAGCCAGATCAGAATCATCGCGGATCTTTTCCAGGTAATTCCAAGCCTCCTGACCGTTATTTTTAAATGTCAGATTATCATATCCGGCTTTTCTAAGTGCTGCTTCTATCATCTTTGTTAAAAGAATAGAGTCTTCTGCAATCAGGATAGGATAATTAACTTCTGTTCTTTTGCCGAGCTTGTTAATCTCATCTAACTGAATTCCAGTTTCAGGAGCAATATCAGCAACGATCTTTTCAAAATCCAGAATTGTAACAAGGTCATCGCCGCACTGAGCAATGCCAGTTGCCACACCTTCATCTCCCCGGCTGATGGTGTCATCCGGCTTCTGTATATTTTTCCATGAAATACGGCTGATACCAACTACACTGTGAACACGGAATGCAATATGCAGCTTGTTAAAGTTTGTTATGATAAACAAATCTTTTGACTTCTTTTCAGAAACACTTCCCGTCAGGTAGTGAGGAAGGTCAATTACCGTAAGTAAAAGATCCCTTGGTTTAAAAATACCTTCGACAGAAGGATGGGCATGAGGGATAGGCTTTACTTTATCTGACATCATAATTTCACGTACCTTTGCAACATTGATTCCATATAATTCTCCATAGATGGTGAATTCCATTATTTCTATTTCATTGGTCCCTGATTCTAACAAAATCTCTGTTTCTGCCATACTTTTTCTCCTTTATCCCAATATGATCAGCAAAAACAAGTGCCTAATCATTTATCGGCATTCCTCTGCTGGTACATAATGCTTACAAAACAATTTCCGCTCTCCCATAGGTACGAATTTTTACTGATCCGGTACTGATATCAACAGACATGGTACGTGCATAATTTTCCCCCACATCCTCTGCTGCGAGCCGGACACCTGATGCTTTTAAAATCTGCTTCACACTTGCAATATTCCTTGCACCGATATTCCCAAGGGTACTATTTCCCTGTAACTGGAACATCTTAGCCCCTCCTGCAATTTTGGCAATCAGACGGGGTTTCCGGGCACCCATAATTTCAATTTTCCGAAAGGTTTCTGCAAGGCCAGTATCTGCATACTTAAAAATATTTCCGTCTCCGGAACCGTATACTTCCGGAAGCATAATGTGAACAAGTGCTCCCAGCTTAATCATGGGATCGTATAAACTAATACCAATACAGGAACCAAGTGCGTAGGTGATAAGAGTACCTTCCTGTCGGGCAAATTTCATATCTGCAATCCCTACTGTAATCTGTTTATCCATTGACAATCCCCAGTTTCTCCATCAGAAAATTTAACGATTCAATATCCGGCATCATCAGGAGATCGCTATGAAGGACCTTTCCTCCAATTATAAACTGTCCGCTGATCATCATCATCTTATCTGTCTGATATCCGAATTCTACCATTGGAACACTTAAAATACCTCCAAGCATATTCACAGCAATATCAGGAACCGATAAATTAATTGTTACATCACTTAGTGTTGACATTGCGTTCACATAGGAAGAAATGATAATGTTTCCGATCTCCTCCAGTGCTGACGTTTCCATCACATTCAACTGGTAATAGTCTTCAATTTCCTTTTGCATAACACTGCTCAAAACTTCATTGATAAAATCAAGCTTCAGAATAAACAGCATCAATCCGTTAATTTCACCAGTCATCTTTACCAGAATTGCAGCAACGATTTCCTCTGGATCACCAAGAAATTTAATGGCTTCATTATAACCAAGTATCTGAACATCCGGAAGAGTCATGCGGACCGATTTTCCAAGCATGGAAGACAGTGCAGTTGCAGAATTACCGGTTCCGATGCTGCCGATTTCCCGAATCAGATCAAGGCCTAAACCATTCATTTCATCATAACGTCTTATTTTCATATAATCGCCCTCTTTCCTCAACGTACGTTTATTTACCGCAGTGAATTAATTGTTGATTCCACTTCATCAGAAGTCTGTACCATCTTAAGCGCATATGAATACGCTCTCTGAGCTTCCATCATTCTGGTCATTTCAAGCGCAAAATCCGTACCGGAGTTTTCCAGAGAACCTTTTACTACCTTCGCATTCTCCAGAAGAATCGGTTCTCCATTCTTTGCAGAAGGTACGAATCCGTTATCTCCTACACTATGAATACCGTCCATTGTAGAGAAGGTGTATACACCAATAGCATGTGGGTCATGCTCCCCCTCTTCCAGTTCCTCCTCTTCCTCAACCTCTTCCTCGCCTTCTGGATATGAGGTTGGCTTTACATCGTAAGAGATCTCTTCCTTATCCATATTAAGGACTCTTTTTCCATCTGAATTCACCAGATAAAATTTATCTTCTGTTTTTGCCAGCTGAAAGCGCCCATCCCTGGAATAAGTAATTTCTCCGGTCACAGGGTCCTGTAACATAAAAAACCCTTCTCCCGGAATCGCGTAATCATTCTCCAGGCCAGTGGTTTGGTAGGACGTAGGGCTCAAATTCGTCTTTACCATATCAATCTTTGTTCCGGTTCCTGATTTTGCTGCATTTTCACCTTGGGTATTTCTTACCTCATTATATATTAAATCAGAAAACACACCGTATTCAGGCTTAAATCCTACGGTGTTTACATTTGCAATATTATTGGATACTATGTTAAGCTTTGTCTGCTGGTTCATTGCCCCCAAAGCCCCCGTGTAAAAGGACTGATTCATCCGCTATACCTCCTTATACTCTGCCTATATCGCTTACAATCTTCCCCATAAGCTGATCATACATCTTAAGAACCTGGGCTGCACTTTGAGAAGCCCTCTGGCTGGTCATCATTGCAGTCATCTCTTCAATGGGATCAATATTCGACCGTTCAAGAGATTTCCACTGGATTCCTCCATCGACTGCATTCCCATCTGCAGTTGTTGTAAAGGTTCCATTATTGCCTTTTACAAGCTGGTTATAATCATCAAAATTAAAAACGCCTATCTTGCCCAGTAATTGAGGCTCTTCCTCTTCTGAACCAGCTCCGTCTTCATCCGTTCCAAGACCTTTCAGTGGAACTTCATAAATATTACCTGATTGATCAACAGATATATGATCTGTGGTCATTTCAATTGGATTCCCGTCTTCTCCAAGAACTCTTCCAATCGTTGATAAACTAAGGTATCCCTCATCATCGACATGGAACGAACCGTTTCTGGTATAAAGGCGGTTTCCATTGGCATCCTGGACTGCAAAAAATCCTGGCTTTGTCAGGCCAAAATCTAAATTTCCGCCTGTTTCTTCTACATTTCCCTGATCATGACTGGTCTTTGTTATTCCTACTGCCCGAATCGTGGATAAGGAACCAATCTGAGTTGCATTGTTTTTGTTTAAATTCCCGTTGCGGTAGAGAATTTCATCTTTAAATGTGGTACTGACCATACGGTCAGACTTATATCCCGGGGTACTGGAGTTAACCATGTTATTACTGATTGTATTTAAGTTCCGGTTCTGATACAGCATTCCTGACGCCAGATTATAAAATCCATGAAACATATACTTATCCCCTTCCTTATTTCCCATTTATAAAATTAGTCAAATACAGCCTCAGCTTTTGTATCGCATTGGAATGAATCTGCGAGATTCTGGGCTCACTGACACGCATGACCTGTGCAATCTCCTTCATATTTAATTCGTCCATATAATACAAAGAAATAACCTTTTGTTCATTTTCTTTTAAATTATTTATGGCAGAAACCAGAACCTGCTTAAACTCTTCCTGCAGATAGTGGTCTTCCGGCTGGTCATTTTCATTAACAGCCGGAAGCTGAAGCACCTTTTTGTTTTCATTCCCGGCTTCCAGAACCATATCCAGAGAAAGAACACTGTAGATATTGGTCTTCCCCAAAGCCTCCTGGTATTTTTCCAGGCTGATATTCATATGATCAGCAGTCTCCTGGGGCGTCGGGAAACGGCCCAGCCGGTTGCACAGTTCCATCGCAGCATTATCAAGATCCTTTGCGTTCTTTCTTACGCTTCTGGGAATCCAGTCCTGCTTTCT
>NZ_JBKVXF010000008.1:30106-152351 GCF_046972725.1 Lacrimispora sp.
AACTGTTCAATCAAGCGATAAAAATACAGTCTGACAACCTGGCTCGTTAGAACTACCGGTTTTTGATTCAGATCACTGAATTTCTTAATCTGCTCACCCATCTGTCCGATTACCGATTGCATCACATCAGGGCTTAGGGCAAGATACACGCCCTGTTCTCCCTTAGCCATACTGCTGATAATATTTTTTTCCAGATCCGCGTCCAGGGTCAGAACTTTCATCTGCCCTCCTTCGCAGAACATTCTGGTAATTGTTCTTTTCAAGGCGATTCGAATGTTTTCAGTTATGACATCAATATCCCTGGTTGTGGGAAGTGAATCGACGATCGTTTCCAGAATCGTCTCCATGTCCTTAATTGGAACTCCTTCTTTTACCAGGTTATTAAGGATCTTTTGGAGATTTCCATAGGTGAATTGATTGGGAAACAACTCGTCCACCAGTTCTGCTGAATGTTTCTTTACATTATCCAACAGCTGCATCACCTCCTGCCGTCCCAGAAGCTCATGCGCATGCTGCTTAATGGTTTCAGACAGATGTGTAAGCATTACGGAAAGCGGATCAATAACCGTATATCCATAGATTTCTGCCATTTCCTTATTCTCCGGGCGAATCCACTTGCTGGGGATTCCGTAGGCAGGTTCAATGGTCTCGATACCGTCTACTTCACCAGCAAGCACCGGCGGTTCAAGAGCGAGATAATAATCCACCAGGATTTCTCCTTTGGACACTTCTTCGCCTCTGATCTTAATGACATACTGGTTCGTGTTTAAACTGGAACTGTCTCTAAGCCTGACAGAGGGAATGACAAACCCCATATCCTGAGCATACTGCCTCCGGAAAATAACAATCCGGTTAATCATCTTACCGCCGCTGCTCTCATCAATCAGGGGAATCAGACTGTATCCAAACTCCATTTCAATAGGTTCCACATGAATCAAAGAATAAACATTATTCACATCCCGGTAATAGGATTCTTCATCTGAAGGAGGCTGAGCCATTTCTTCCATAGCTTGTGCAGCCTCAGAAACTTCCAGCTTGACAGCTGCCTGTTTCACTTTCCGTTCCAACTGGATCCCGCTTGCAACAAGTACGACTGCCATAACTGCAAGCTGCAATTTAGGCATTCCAGGAACCAGCATGAGCACTACCATAACGATACCGGTAAGCATGATTGCCTTGGGCTGAGCCAAAAACTGTGCCGACACATCCTCATTTAAGCTTCCTTCTGATACGGCTCTGGTTACAATCATACCCGTGGCAGTCGCAATCAAAAGAGAAGGAATCTGAGAAACCAAACCGTCACCTACCGTAGCAATGCTGTAAATCGTCATTACTTCAGTAAAAGGCAGATTGGACTGTACCATACCGATAACGGCGCCACCGATAAAGTTAATGAAGGCAACAACGATGGCCATGATCGCATCACCTTTTACAAACTTGGTCGCACCATCCATAGCACCGTAAAAATCGGCTTCCTTCTGAATCTTATATCGTCTTAGTTTTGCCTCCTGCTCATTGATCAGGCCGGAACTTAAATCTGCATCAATGGCCATCTGCTTACCTGGCATGGCATCCAGAGTAAATCTGGCAGCAACCTCTGATACACGCTCTGTACCCTTGGTGATGACAAGAAAGTTCACCAAAACAATGATTATAAATATAATAAAACCGACAACGATATTCCCCTGTAATACGAAATCTCCAAATGCCTTGATTACCAGACCGGAGGATCCCTGATTTGCCAGAATATTACGTGTGGAAGATACATTTAATCCCAACCGTAATAATGTAGTAATTAAGAGCAGGGAAGGAAATATGGAAAATTCCAAGGGCTCTTTAATATTCATGCTTATCAGTAAGATAATCATGGATAGGGCAATATTTATGATAATCATTACATCCATGAAAAATGGTGGCAATGGGATAATCAACAGAAGTACAATCATAATGACAAATACTACAACGGAATTTTTCAGTAAATTCTTCATTCTTTTACACCATTTCTTTCAAGTATCTCTTCTGCTTTTTTCTATTCTATGATTTTGTTATTCATACGGTATACGTAAACCAGAATTTCTGCAACCATACCATAATACTCCGGAGGTATCTCCGCCCCCACTTGCGTACTGGCAAAAATCCCTCTGGCTAAAGGTTTATTTTCCAGTACATATACTCCATGTTCCTCACCAACCGCAACAATCCTAAGTGCCAGCTCATCTTGTCCTTTTGCGACCAGCATGGGAGCGTTATCTTTCTCAAGATCATAGCGCAAAGCCACTGCATAATGGGTTGGATTACGGACAATTACATCTGCAGTAGGAACCGCCTGCATCATACGAGATCTTGCTCTTTCCCTCTGCAGGTTACGGATTCTTCCTTTGATTTCCGGATTTCCTTCTGTCTGCTTATATTCTTCTTTTAGCTCCTGCTTGGACATCTTAATCTGGCGTTCATAGTCCCACCATTGATAGAGATAGTCAAAAGCAGCAACACCCAGAAATATGATAGAAACTTTAAAGACCATGCTCATAACTGAATTGAGAATATAGACTGCAGAATCCTTAATATCCATGTCAATGGTTCTGGCTACCCCTCGCAGTTCTCCCATTATAATCTGATAGAGAATGGTTGCTAGAATTAGAATTTTTATAATACTTTTCAGCAGTTCTACCAGACTCTTTAATGAAAAAAGCTTTTTTATTCCGCTTATGGGATTCAGCCGGCTAAACTGAGGCTGAAGATTTTTCTTTGTAAATATAAATTTCGTCTGTAAACCGGTTCCGATAATTGCCAGCAACATGGATACAACAAGAATCGGTACTGCTCCCTTTAAAACAGCAATTATACTATCTTTGTATGCACTGGTCGTATAATCAGACAGCGTCTCGACTGCAGGCGCAAGGCTTAAATACTTTACCATATAATCCCGCATGGTCCGATAGATAAGTGGAAACAGCATCTTAAGCATCACAAAGATTCCAAGCAAAGAACCTATCATGACCACATCTTTACTTATTGCAACATGTCCCTTTTTTCGCTCATCCCGCCGCTTTTTCGGGGTGGCCTTCTCGGTCTTTGATCCTTCAGCCATTTACCTTCCTCACATCCTTTGCATTCATAAAAGTCTAATCGTACTCTCCACTGTCAAAAGCATCTGACTTATAATATCTCCCAGATAATCCGACATAGGGGAAAACAGGAAAACAAGCATCAGTAAACCAATGAGGAGCTTTGCCTGTATGTTAATAACAAACACATTGATCTGAGGAATGATTTTCATTAATATTCCAACTGCAATTTCTGTCAGAAATTGAATGGCCATAATCGGTAAAGCAAATTTGACAGCCATAACAATACACTGGATAAAAATTTCCACCATAGCCCAGGCGACCTGAGTGCCAAAAACCACCTGCCCATAGGGAACCGCTTCCGCTGATGTTATGAGAAGCTTAAAAAGTGCCAAATGACCATCTACGGCAAAAAACAACAGCATAAAATAGGTGTGGTATATACTGCCGCTCAAAGCAATCTGAGCATTGCTTTGAGGATCGAAAATTGTAGCCATTGACAAGCCCATCTGGTAATCAATAATGGAACCGGCGAAGGTAATGACCAGAAAAAACAATTCCATTACAAACCCGATAACATAACCCATGGCAAATTCTTTAATCAGTAGTACTGCATATTCAATGGAATTGACCGGCTCCGGCACCTGAGCAGAAGAAAATGAATAAACGAGAAGCGTGAATACAATAACCATTCCACCCTTCACCTGTACCGGAATGTTCTTTCTTCCTAAAATGGGATTGAGCAGGATAAATCCTGACATTCTCATCAAAATCAGGGAAAACAGCATCATTTGTTCTATGTCAGGCATTTAAATCTTCCTTTCCACTGCTTCCACTCATCCCAGCATAGTATTAAAAATATGTATCGTATAATCACAAAGCATCTCCATCATATTACTTCCCATAATCAAGAGTATCAGGCCTATGACCAACAGTTTTGGCACAAAGGTAATGGTTTGTTCATGAATCTGGGTAGCTGCCTGCAAAATAGATATTAAAATACCAACAATCATACTAACGATTAAAACCGGGCCGGCAAGCCTGACCGCTGCCCCAAACATCTCATACATCATGCTGCTAAGCGCAACTTCTGTCATTTATATTCCTCCTGTCAGTAATGAAAGCTTTTAACCAGATTTGTAAACAACAGTTCCCAGCCATTAACCGTTACAAATAAAAGAAGCTTGAACGGAAGGGAAATCATTGCCGGCGGAAGCATTACCATACCCATTGACATCAGCGTACTGGATACAATAATATCCACCAGCATAAACGGCAGGAAAATCATAAATCCTGCGGTAAACGCTCTTTTCAGCTCAGAGGTCATAAAGGATGGAATTACAACTGTCATCGGAAGATCTTCTAAATTCTCAGGCTTTTCTATTTTTGAAAGATCCACAAAAACATTTAAAGTCGATGTCTCTGTCTGTTTTAACATAAACCTTTTCATGGGAACCTCTGCCCGCTTCAGTGCCTCTTCCTGCTTTATCTCTTCCCGGACATAAGGCTGGTATGCATTTGTATTAATATCCTTAATCACAGGGTCCATGATGAACAGCGTTAAGAACAATGCGATTCCTACCAAAACCATGTTTGGAGGTGTTTGCTGAATTCCAAGTGCATTTCTGGTAAAAGACAAGATAATGACAATCCTTGTAAAGGACGTCATCATCACTAAAATTGAAGGCATCAATGAAATGATGGTCAGAATGAGAAAAAGCTCCAGGGTTGGCACCCGGCCGCCATTAATATTAATCAAGGCATCTGTATTCATTCTGTTCCTCCTTACTCATCTTTCCTGTGTCTGTCCGTATATTTTTTCAACAATTTCTTAAAATCAGGGTATCCTTCTCCTCCTGCTGGCAGTGAGGATTCAACCGTTTTCAAATTTATGTCTTCTCCTGATACTTCTGCAAGAAGTGTAATCTGTGAAGAGGCGATACCAATGAGGTAATAACGACTGCCCAGCCGAACAACAGCGACCGCTTTATCCTGTCCCAGCGGTAGCCTGTCCAGCATCTGCATACATGTTCCCCCACGTTTCAATCCGATGCCCTTCCCCAGGCTCTTTGTAAATACATAGCTTAAGTACAGAATCAGAATGGTAAGAATCAGCACTGATGCCAGACTAATCACACTGTTCAACGACTGCCACTTCCTCTCTACTCCATATTGCCTTTAACAATTTCCGTAATCCGAATACCAAAATTGTCATCAACAACAACAACATCACCTTTGGCAATGCAACGTCCATTTACATATAAATCAACCTGATCACCTGCTAATTTATCAAGAACGACCAGAGATCCTTTTGTGAATTCCAGAATATCCTTTACCAGCTTCCGGGTTCTTCCTATTTCTACGGAAACTTCCAGCGGTACTCCCATAATCAATTCACGGTTTTCTTCCTGCTCCTCATAATTACCTGCTCTGTCCTGTAAATTCTTCTGAGGAACTGGTTTAACATTTATCGTTTTCGGTTCAGGTACATTCTTATTTACGCTCTGCTGACTGTTCTGCAGCTGCAATATCATCTGCTGCATCTGATTCATCATCTGCTGCTGCGCCTGTATCTGATCCATCAACTGCTGCATGGATGATTGATCGGCTCCTAACATCTGTCCTCCTGTTATAGGTGCAGCTGCTACCGGCTGTACCGTATTAGGTTCTTTGGCATTTTTACTGCCGGCCAAAAGTCTTTCGATCTCGTCCTGAGACATCACACCGCCTGATGATCCTCCACCCGGCTGCGATTCCGCTTTTGGCTGCGGTTCTGGCTTTGGGTCCGGTTCTATTTTGGATTCCGGTGCTGCACTACCGGCTAAAAGTTTTTCAATTTCAGCCTGTGACAGCATACCGCTGCCTGATGATGCAGCTGGTTTTTCAGGTTCTTTCACCGGTTCCGGTTCGGAATCCAGAGTTTCCTGAGTGAAAAATCCACCAACCAGTTCTTTTGCAAGGCTCGGAGGCATTACGTTAATAAACTCACTTTCCAGACGGTCCGCAATTTTTAATGTAAAGCCGACTACAACCATTACCTCATTTTCTTCATAATATTTAATCTTAAAATCATCTATATCCCCAATCTCAAACGATGTGGGTGTGGAAATATTTACTGTTTTTGTCAAAAACTCAGACAACGCTGTTGCAGATGAACCCATCATCTGATTCATAACTTCACAGATCGCACTGATATTCAGTTCGTTTAACTCAAACTCTTCTTCAGGGGTTTCCATCCCCATCATCATATCCACGATTATTTTTACATCATGTTTTTTAAGAAGCATAATATTGCTTCCGCTTAATCCCGCAGTATACTGAATCTCCACCCCAACTGCCGGCTCCAGGTTTGAAATTTCAAATTCTTCCCTTGTTAATACCCTAACCACTGGTGTAGTAATATCAACTCTGGCATTGAGCATGGTAGATACTGCAGTGGCTGAGGCACCAAGGCTTATATTTAGTATTTCACCTATGGCATCAATCTCAAATGCGCTAAAATTCTTCGAATCCATACAACTTTTCTCCCTTTATACTCATTTAGCCCTCTATGCCATATTTTGCCTTATTTCCCGATTTCCAATGCCTTGGAAGCCATCATCTTTATGGCATTAAATGCAGTTATGTTGGCTTCATAGGACCTGGTTGCAGACATGCTGTCTACGGTCTCCTTAATTAAATCCACATTAGGCATCTGTACATAGCCATCTTCATCCGCATCCGGATGTTCCGGGTTATAAACAGACTTTAAAGGACTGGTGTCATCCACAATCTGTGATACCCTGGCACCCCCTGTACTTTGCTGCAGACTCTTGCCTGCCGCGTTCATCAGTGCTTTTTTAAAACTATTTTCATTTCTGGCTTCAAGTACTACCATTTTTCTTCGATAGGGGCCGCCGGCTTCTGTCCTTGTAGTATCAATATTGGCGATATTCTCAGATGCGACATCCAAACGAAGGCGCTGTGCGGTCATCGCTGACGCACTGATGTTCATAGAACTTAAAAATGACATATGTACCCTCCTCAAATATCAGCCTTAGCCGATAATGCCAGTGACTGTCTTAAGAATACGGTCTGGCTTAAATGGCTTTACAATAAAATCCTTTGCACCGGACTTAATCGCTTCAATAACCATACTTTCCTGACCCATTGCAGAACACATAACAACAGCTGCATCTGGAGCTTTTGCTTTGATTGCTTTTAATGCTTCTAATCCGTCCATATTCGGCATGGTAATATCCATGATAACCAGATCCGGATTGATTTCGGAAAACATCTGCACTGCCTGCGCCCCATCAGATGCTTCGTACAGATCCGTATAACCGTTTTTAGATAACGTGTCCTTAATCATCATTCTCATAAATGCTGCATCATCTACTAATAATATTTTTGCCATTTCTTTACATCTCCTTTTATTATCCTATATTACTTTATATAATCCCCGACTCAGTTTTCACTGGTCTGGTAATTTCCCTTATCAACTAAATCATTAATCTGTACCGCAACATTCCGTTTGTGGACACCTAACTGGCCTTTGAACCATGGCTGACTCTCTACAAACAATTCCACGTCGGATTCCTTAGGAGTATTCAGATTGACAACATCACCGACATGCAGGTTATAGATATCATCAAGAGTTATCACAGCATCGCCGACTTTTGCACGAACCAGCAAATCAGATCCTTTAATACTGTTAAAGATCTCCTGTCGGTTGTCCTGGCTCTTATATTCATCGCCCATAGCACTGTGTTTCTTCTTATCCATAATAGCAAATATGTTCATAAGCAATGACCCCGGAATACAAACATTCAATCTGCCAGTACATTCCTTTAATTCCACATCGATTACAACGATTACAATGGTTTCATCAACACCAATTTCCTGAAACATTCCCGGGTTCTCTTCCAGCCTGTCCAATTCAAAATTCAAATTGACATAACTGGACCAGGAATCTTTAAGAGCTCCTATTAAGTACTGAATCACCTTTCGGTACAGAGCCATTTCGATCTCTGTATAGGTATAATATTCATCAACGTCTGCTTCTTCCCCTACGCCTCCAAGCATGCGGTCGATAAGGCTTAACATCAGACTCATACTGGCATTTATTAAAAGAGGCGGACTCTGAGGAGCATTGGGCACTGTTACGTTGACAATGGTCAGCACATCATTATCATTGAGCGCATTTCCAAATTCATAATAACGCTGTTCCTCCACCGTAACAACAGATAATTCACTGGAGGTCCGGTATAAGCCGTTAATCTGGGAACCGGCAATTCTGGAATAATTATCAAATATGCTTTTTAATATTTTCAGTTTATCTTTTGTAAACTTTTTAGGACTGTAAAAATCATACTTCCTGTATTTTGCTTCATTTCCTTTTTTATCAATCTTATCGATAGACTCATCAGTTCCCGAAAGGGAATTGAGCAGTGCATCAATTTGACTTTGGGATAATACTTCAGCCATCTGTTTCACTCCCGCTTTTTATTTGATTGTCCGTTTCTAACTGATCCTGATGATATACCTGATTATAGTACTCTTCCAGGGATTTCTCCACTACGTTGCTTTTGGTGATCAAAATCTCCATGCGGCTATTTTGCGCCCTCCCATCTTCTGTGTCAGATGGTGCGACCGGGCGGTACTGGCCGAAACTCATACTCACCAGTTTTTCTGGAGAAACTGCATTTTTACTCTGAAGATATATGATTACTTCCGCAGAACGCTGCGCTGACAGCATTCGGTCATTACGAATATTATTCGGTCTTTCCGGGTTCCACTGAGACGTGTGTCCCAAAACCTGTACTTCTTTTATCATGCCGTCCGCTTTATGAAAAGCAAATGCAAATTGATCCAGTACTTCTTTTCCTTCCTGCCGGAGAATGGAACTGTCTCCGTCAAAAAATACTTTATCACGAAATGATATAAATGTGAAGCCATTGCCAGGAGTAATCTCGACAGAATCCTGTAAATTTCGCGATTCAATTATCTGTTTTAAAACCAGATACAGTTGATTAAAATCTGTAATATCATCATTCTCAGAAGGAGCATATTGAGCGGACTCTCCCTCATTTTCACGAACCGGAGGTATATCTTTACCGTTTTCTTCCGATGCAATGGGTTTAAAGCTTCCAACTAACATCTTCCATTTGTTCTGGTCAACGTAAGAAACAGAATACAGCAGGATAAAAAAGCACAAAAGGAGCGTAACGATTCCACCATATGTATCCAGCCAACCTCCGGATTCTTCCTGTTTCTTATACTTCTTAATCATATAACCACCTGTTTTTAAAATCCCCTAGTTGGAATTCACCCTACGATGCACCATTTCAGCCGGATCCCCCCATACTTTCATTTCTTATAAACTTTTTCTGCTGGCTCTGAGACAGATAAGAAAAAAGCTTTTCCACCAGAAATTTGGGATTATCTCCAGCCTGAATCGACAGTACACCTTCTATTATAATCTGCTTGTATATCACTTCTTCTTCATTACGAATCCGAAGTTTTTTTGCCATCGGCGCAAAAAACAGATGGGCCAGTATGCAGCCATAAAAGGTTGCCATCAGTGCCAGGGACATGTCTGCACCAATGTTTCCTGCACCTTGATCCATATTCACTCCTTTCAGCATTTTGATTAACCCAACAAGAGTTCCTATAAGACCAAAAGCAGGCGCCAGCGAAGTGCATTTTTCATAAATACTGATCTGCTGTTCGTGGCGGTCAATCAACGCATTCACTTCTCCTTCCAGAATCTCCCGGATCCGTTCCGCATCGACTGCATCCACAATCAGCATGACACTCTGTTTCAAAAAGGGATCCTGTATCAAAGCAGCCTGCTCCTCCAGTACCAGAAGCCCCCTTTTTCTGGCAGTCTGAGCCATATCTGAAAACTTATAGATGACCTCACCTGCATTGTATTTCTGGGCCCCCAGCATGATTGCCATATGTTTGGGCATCTGGACCAGCATTCTAAATGGATAACTGGCAATAAGTGCTGCCATCATGCCTCCGATAACGATGATAACACTGGGTACGTCAACAAAATCAACTACCTTTTCCACTCCAATCCCAAAAACGATCAGAATAATCCCCAGTATCCACCCCACTATCAAAGATACATCCATGAATAACCTCCCATGTTCACTTAAGCCCAGCTCATAGCTTCAGCCTCTGAACCTCTTTTAAAATTCGTGCATTGTATTCCACTACCCGGTCAATGATCTCATCCACACTTTCCTGCACCACATAGTGCTTGCCATTCATTAATATGACATTGGATTCCGGTATGGACTCAATACGTTCAATCTGTGCACAGTTGACCACGAAATCCTCATCATTTAACCTCGTTAAATGTATCATTGCATAATCCCCCTAAATCCGGAGAGGCAGTTACTGCCTCTCCAAATCATGATAATGACTACCGCTTCATATTAACCAGTTCTTCAAGCATCTGGTCGGTAACTGTAATGATCTTTGAGTTTGCCTGGAAACCTCTTTGTGTAGTAATCATGTCTGTCATCTCAGTCGCAAGGTCAACCTTTGCCATCTCAAGAGCATTACTACGAATCTTTCCCTGGGTGCCGCCGCCTTCATATACGCTAACATTACCAGCACTGGCACCAACTGTATAATAATAACCGCTGTCCTTTTCAAGACCTCCAGTGTTTGTTACTCCACCCAGTGCGATTTTACCGATGACAACACTTTTACTATCCAATGTTGTTCCCACAACAGAACCATCCTCCAGAACCTTATAGCTGTCAAACTTGGCTAAAGCATCTGCATCTGCTGCACCTTTTTCCTGTGTAGTCATGTTCGAGGTCTGCGCATTGGTATATTGGGTTTCTGCAGCTTTCTGGCTTCGTTCCGCATCATCTAATTTTGCACCAGCTGCCTTTTCTGCTAGGACAGCTGCATCACGCTTTCCTTCAATAGAATCAGGATCAACCTTTGCCAGTTTTTCCTGTATATCATTTAATTCTTGTTTTGCCGTATCCAAAGCACTTTTCAAAGCCGGATAGTCAGGGTCTGTTTCTTTTTTTCCTTCAATAGCTGCATTTGCATTTCTGTATGCTTTAATTGCGTCTGTTAATTCACCAGCCGCATGACTAGCACTTGTAGGTGATTTTCGAAGTTCAAACTGTGCAACAAGAAGGTCTGCATCAGCCAATTCAAATTTGTCTAAAGCCGTTTCATAAACAATTTTTAACGAATCTGCCTTAACTGGGTCTGTCTCACTTTTCCATTTGGAATAAGCTTCATCTGCTGCGTCTTTCGCATCATTACGAATCGTTAACTTATCTAATATTCCATTTTTTTTATATGCTAACTCATATTTCTCCCTGGCATCAATGCTTGCAGCTCTGGCATCCGCCAATGCCAAAGAAGCTGATTGGTAAGCTACTTTCGCTTCCTCTAATTTTTTTCTGGCTGCCTCTAGCTTATCGTTTGAGTCCTTACCAGCCACACTCGCCATATCTCCATTAGTGGGAATTCTTAAAGGAGACAAAGCCCCTTTATCAAAATCTGTGTTTCCGTTTATATCATTGTTTTTAAAACCATATACATAATTACCGCTATCATCAGTCAAGTATCCGTTAGGATCGACCTTAAATTTGCCGACTCTGGATAGATATAAACCGCTGGACTTTATAGCATCTTCTGAATCCAAAGAAACGTTTCCGCCATTAATCATTGGTCCTACAAGGAAAAATCCGGTTCCTTCTATCATGCAGTCCAGACCACTGTTGGAGGGGGATATTCCTCCCGTACTAAAATCATATGAAATAGAGCCGGTAGTTACACCATACCCAATCTGATTAGCATTGACGGCACCATATCCTCCATCTTCCGTACTACCGGAAGATCCTGCTGAAGTAGACTGATACATGGCATCCTTAAAGGACATATTAGCAGCCTTATACCCCCATGTATTAACGTTAGCTATATTGTTACCGATAACATCCATTTTTGACTGATGAGCTCTAAGCCCTGCTACACCAGCGAACATTGATTTGACCATACGCTTTTTCCTCTCTGTACTTTATTCACCATTCTCCTGCGATCAATCGGACCCACAGGATAAGCCTCCATAATGGTCCGGCTATAATAAAACGGCACTGTCAATTTTAGTAAAAATATTATCCTTCATTTCCTTTCCTGACATGGTGGTAACAACCGTATTGTTTGGAACATTTACAATAAATGCCCCTCTTTCACTTATGATCACCACATCTTTTGCACCTTTTGAACGGGCTTTTTCAACAGCGGACTGTAAGTCATTTAAAAATGAATCCGACATCTCGATTCCTCTTTCATTTACCCGTTCTGCCGCATGACGGGAAAATTGAAGATTCCCTTTACTGTTTATGCGGCTATGAAGCAAATCACTAAAGCTGTTGCCGCATTCTGAAATTGCAGCAGAGCTCCGCAGTTTTAACTGCCGGACGTCCTCATATTGGTTTAACTTTTCAATCATGCAGCATCACCTGTCTTAATTATTGTTGCTGGTATCTGCTATATCGGTATCATTTATACGCTATTTGCTTTCACCAGTTTTTTCTGTGCCATCTGTGTCTGTATCTGTATCCGTATTGGTATCTGTATCCGTATTTGTGTCTGTATCCGTATTGGTATCCGTTACATTCTTGTCGTATACGCTCATAATGCCGGAAACAGGGTAACCATTGGTTGAATCATTTTCAAGATAGAGAGTAGGACTGCCATTGTAGATATCTACTCTGGATACGATACCTTCTTTCTTAACCATATTCCCATCTTTGTCGGTAGTGGCAATCAAAACCTTCTTGCCGATCATAGAAGTGCCATAGTTAATGGTATTAACTTTAGCAAAGTCATCCATGGCTGTCGAGAAATTATCCATCGCCTGCATCATGGCAATCTGAGTCATCTGAGTCATCATCTCTGAGTTGTCCATAGGACTTGACATATCCTGATTCTGCAGCTGGGCCGCCAAAAGTCTGAAAAAGCTCTCCGTACTCAGTTCGCTATTTTTTTTGGCCGTGGTTGCTCCGGTTAACGCATTCGTTGTTAAACCACTTACATCAATTGCCATACATTATCTCCTTATTAATCAATTACTCCTCTGTATAACCGCTATCCGCTCCAAAAATCCCAAGCCTCAGTTTCTGAAGGAAGTCCTCTGCATGATCATCGGCCTGTTTCTGCTGTTGCTGATGCTGGTCCTGTCCCCTGTCCTGCCGGTTATCCTGCTGGTTCTGCAGATAATCAGGTTCCTGCTTGTCAACAACAACATGGAACGGGCGTTCCACATTGGCTTCTAATATAGAACCGATTTCAGCGGCTGAATGCGAAAGCAGTTTTAGAGTCTTACTTTCGGAACAGATAATTGACACATTCACCTGGTTTTCTTCATAGGAAACTTTTAAAAGTATCTTTCCTAAATTGTGGGGCTCCAGCTGAAGCTCCAGATTATTTCTTCCTGTTTTTATCTGGCTTAATATTTGCCCGGATAATTTTGCATCCAGTTCCTCCGGATTGCTTTCATTTACGGTTACTGTGACAGCCTTGTCTTCCTCTGTCCGAATCACATGAGTCGGTTCATAGTTCTTTTCCTGAATACTGCCAAAGGTGTTTTCAGATACTTTATCTTCTTTCTCTAAATTTTCCTTTTCGGAAAGTTTACTACCTTTTGCTGCAGCCAGCCCTTCTGCCTCTTTACCGGTTTCAGCCACGACTGCCTCTGTGAATGATTCATCTGATAAAGCAGTAGCTTTCACGGATTGGTCTGCGTTTTGTGACTGGTCCAAAGCTTCTGTCATCGCTGTCTGGTTTCCAGCCTTCTGTAAGTTCAGACCTTTAAGAAGAGATAAACCCGGTGTTTTTTCTGATTTCTCTGGGAAAAGATCAACAAAACCATTACTTCCAGCGATGATGTCTTCCTCTCCATCCGCCTGATCTTTTATGTTCATTGAATGTAACATCTGCATGGGGCTGATGGTGCGTAAAAGATTTGCAGAATCCTTATTAACCGGTACTGCCCCGGCAGTAGTTGTTGTTTCCGACTGTGGACGGAACAATTCCATTCCTGATACAGAAAGGGCTGTTTCTTCATTTGGGACTTCCAATGCCTTGCCATTCATATAAAGCATTGCTGTTTCAGCTGCAGCTGCCTGGGCTTCTGTTCCCTGATCTTCTGCTCCCGTCTGTTTCTTCTGGTTCTTATCCTTTAACAGGTTTTTAAAACCGGAAATACCTTCCTCCGTTTTCCCCTCTTTTTTTCGGGTGCCGGATATCTGCCTGTCAACAAGATCTACATAACCAGTCTTCATATCCATCTCATTTCCCTCCTTTCTTTCCTGCCATAAGGCATTTTTATCTATGGCAACTGTCTGAGTTTCGTCAGACAGATTACCGGCTTCCCTGTACTGACATTTTGTTGGAAACAAATTCCTCAATGAACAGTTCTTCGCTGCGAAGTACCTCTTTGTTATACTGCACAAGCTTCTTCTCTTTTAACTTCTCAATAGAGGCCTTTTCTTTTCTGGCTTCTACCACTTCATTGCGTTTCAGCTCTTCTCTTTTTCTAAGCTTCTTTAATTTTCCTTCCTCTAAAAGGATCCTTTGCTGCATATAAGTGATGTAGCACTCATATTCACGCATAACATTAATTGCCATACCGCAATGGGTTTCTTCCTGAAACCGGATACAGGCAGCTCTCCTTTGTTCTGTAAGGCTGCTGACCTTTTCTTCCTGCTGCGCCACCAGAGCCAGGATCTGGGCATGTTCACTTTTCAAATTATCCAGAGCCTGGTCTTTATAACTTAAAACAGTATCTAGAGGGAAATTAAATTTCTTCATCTGTAGCCCGCTTTCTCAACTTTATGTTAAAATTTCTTTCATTTTGTCAAGTATTTCCTCATAGCTGTCATTTTCCTGCACACCCTGACACAGAAATTCATTGATCTTATCAATCTTTGCGATTGCTATATCCAGCTTCGGATTGGTTCCGCTTTTATAGGCACCAATGGAAATTAAATCTTCATTTTTTTCATACACACTTAAAATATCACGAATCCGGGAAGCCATCGCCCGATGTTCCTCTGAAACGATATTGGTCATCAAACGGGAGATACTGGCACTTATATCTATAGCCGGGAAATGGTTTGCGTTAGCCAGTTTTCTGCTGAGCACCACATGTCCATCCACAATCCCCCGCACCGTATCGGCGATAGGTTCATTGGTATCATCACCCTCCACCAGAACCGTATAGATCCCTGTAATGGAGCCCTGTTCAAAATTACCGCTTCGTTCCAGAAGTTTAGGAAATTCAGCATAAATCGAAGGCGTATATCCACGGGCTACCGGCGGTTCTCCAATGGCAAGTCCAATCTCCCGCTGGGCCATGGCAAAACGGGTAAGAGAATCCATCATAAGCAATACATCCTTGCCCTGGTTTTTAAAATATTCTGCAATCGTCGTAGCAACCAGCGGACACTTCATCCGAAGCATAGCCGGCTGGTCAGAGGTAGCAACTACCAAAACGGAACGTTTCATTCCTTCAGGTCCAAGATCCTTCTCTATGAATTCCCTGACCTCCCGGCCTCGCTCTCCAACCAGAGCCACCACATTGATATCTGCTTTTACATTCCTGGCAATCATACCGAGCAGAGTACTTTTACCAACACCACTACCTGCAAAGATTCCGATACGCTGACCTTTTCCTATGGTATTCAGGCCATCAATTGCCTTAACTCCAAATTCCAGCTTTTCTGAAATGGGCGGCCTGGTCATGGGATTTATGTACGGATTTTCCACATAATAAAAACGGGGTGATTCAAAAGGCCCTTTTCCATCCATCGGCTCTCCTTTTGCATCAATAATCCGCCCTCTCAAAAACTCGCCTACCGGTATCTTCAAACGGCGCTTGGTGTTTCTTACAAAGCTGCCGGCTGCAATACCGCTCATGTTTTCATAAGCCATCAGCTGTATCTTATCATCTTTGAATCCGACCACTTCCACCGGAATCTGTTCCTGCTTGTCCTCATTGTAAATATATGCAATATCACCGATGCTGGCCTTTCCGCCAGATGCTTCCATGGACATTCCTACAATATTCTCAATCTTACCAATATGGTCTATGGTCTCTGTCTTCATTATAAGATCGGAAAGTTCCTTAAACATACGGGCTCCTCCTGCTACAGTCTGGCATTATTCAGTATCCCCTTAATATTTTCAATCTGGGTGTTGACACTGACATCGATAATCTCTTCCGGCAGTTCAATGATACAGGTACCGTCTTCTGCATGATCCATGGAAATGATTTTGATATTACTGGAGATGTGAGACAGCTCATTCAGCAACCCAACATCTCCCTGTATCATCATCCCGGCATCCTTTTGGGATACATAGATTTTTACCCATTGGGTTTTTTTCAGCTTTCCGGCTGCCCCTACAATCATTCGTTTTACGATCTCTCCGCTTGATTTCAAGCTGGTCTGAATTACCTTTTCTGCAATTGTCAAAGTGATCTTCTTTAAATCATCAATATATTTTTCCAGAAGCCGGTCTTTTTCCTGAGTAACGCTCTCAATGGAAGCTTTCATGGCAGAACGAAATTCTTCCAACTGCAAGTCAAGCTCTGTCTTATGATCCCCGTATGCCTTTGCACTTCCTTCCCGAAGTCCTTCCTCATACCCTTCCTGATATCCGCTTTCTCTTGCTTCTACCCGGATTTTTTCAGCATCTTCCCTTGCCTTTGACAGGATCTCCTCTGACTGCCTTAGCGCTTCCTCATATGCTTCTGAAGCCTGTCTGTGCAAATCTTCAGCTTCGGCTCTCAGCTGCTCCGCTATATGATCAGTGACCGGCTCAACGACCAGTTCCTCTACCGGCTCTTCTACCTTTTCTTCTGCCGCTTCCTTCTTTTTAGGAATCATAATGATATCATCAAATGTCTTGTCAAAACCATAGTCCAAAACACGGTCTGCGATCTGCATCCCTTTAATAATATTAGGCAATGATATCATCCTTTCCGCCCTTGCTGATTATCAGCTCGCCTTCTTCTTCCAAACGCCGGATGGTTGCAACAATTCTCTGCTGAGCTTCCTGAACATCCTTCACACGAACGTTAACAGTTACTTCCATATCTGACTTGATGCTTTCTCTCATACGGCTGGACATGTTGGCGAAAATAACATCGGCAATCTGTTCCGTCGTTCCCTTAAGCGCATAAACCATATCCTTTAAATCGCACTCGCGGATAAAACGCTGGATCGAACGGTTGTCCATAGTAACAATATCTTCGAATACGAACATCTTCTTTCGAATGGTATCTGCCAGATTTGCATCCTTTTTCCCCAGTTCCTCGAAGATAAGTTTTTCGTTTCCACGGTCCATGCGGTTCATGACGTTTGCAATATAATCGATACCGCCTACGGTTGTATAATCCGTAGTAATAATTCCTGAGAACTTCTTCTTGATCTCATCCTCTACAATCTTAATGCCCTCCGGAGATGCACTTTCCATTCTGGCAATTGCTTCTACAACCTTAAACCGTTTGTCCGGCGGAAGTTCAGAGATCAGTTCCGCAGTCATATCTTCTGTGGTGTAAGAGAGAACAAGTGCAATGGTCTGCGCTCTTTCATGCTGCAGAATCGAAAACAGATTTTTTGAATCGCTTTTCCGGATAAATCCGAATGATCTGGACTTTAATGATTGAGTCACCTTTTGAAGCAGATTGTTGGCTGTGCTTTCCCCAAAAGCCTTTTCCAGCACCGTTCTTGCGTACTCCAGACCTCCGTCTGTCACAACCTTTTGAGTCAGACAGGTTTTATAAAACTCATCAAGTATTTCCTCTGTTGCTTTCGCTTCCACATGACCAAGCTTTGCCACCTCGACGGTCAGCTTCTCAATCTCTTCTTCCGACAGATACTTGTAAATCTTGGACGCTTTATCTACTCCGAGCGAAACAATGACGGTTGCTGCTTTTTGTTCTGGTCTCATACCAGCTGTCATACTAGTTGTCATTATTGTTCCCTCCGTTCAACCATGTTTTCAGCAGCTGGGCTGAAATCTCCGGATTCTGTTCAGCAAAGTCACGGATGTTCTCACGCAGTTCTGCGCCCCGATCCACTTCCGGAACAAAAATCTCGGGCTCTTCCTCCTTCTCCTCCTCTGCCATCTCTTCCTCTACTTCCTCTACTACTTCTTCTTCCTCTTCTTCCGGAATTTCAGGAAGAACAGGAACATCCTCCTGGCTATCCTCAAAATCAGCAATCATTGCCTTCTTCTTATTTCTGTGTCTTATTGCCAGAACAATTAATAATATAAGCAATAATGCGCCGGCTGCTGCCGCTATGAGTATCCATTGATTAATAATAAGACCATTCCCCCCTGTCTCAACCGGGGTATCCGGCTCTGTCGGGACGTCAACCGTGTAAAACGGAGCTGCTACTGCCGTAATCTTTTCCCCTCTGTCCGCCTGTGCAATACCGGCTGCATTCCCTGCCAGATTGCGAATATCATCTACCGTCAATGTACCAAAATCAGTTCCATTCACCACAACTGAAACCGTGAGGTTCTCAAGACTTCCCGGATTCACCTGCCCCTGTTCTTTAATCTGATTAACAAGAAACTTTCTGTCCAGGCTGCTGGAAGCGTATGCATTATCTGCTCCCGTACCGGTCCCTGCTGCATTATATTCAGGAATGTCAGCATTTGCCTCTGATCCGGCGACACCGGATGCAGTCTGACTGTCTCCGGAAAACTCTCTGCCAATGGATTCTTCTGAAATAATTCCTGTCTTATCTCTTTCATCAATCTTATCCGGAGTATTGTAAACAATGCTCTCGCGGATCAGCTTATCCATATTGACAGTGACCTTGGCAGAAACCTTAACGTTTCCGTTTCCATATACAGGCCCTAAAACATTCATGACCTTTGCGGCTATCTGATCCTCAATAACCTTTGCGATCTCCTCACTGGCTTTTCCATTATCAATGTCATCTTCTTCGGAACTAACAGAGACCTCCCTGCCGTTACCGTCAAATACAGAAACATTATCGATAACCATGCCTGGTATGCTTCGTGAAATCAAAAGCTGGATGGATTTTGCCTGCTCCTCTGTAGGAGAGCCTCCATCCTTCATAACGACAACAGCCTGGGCACTCGCTTCCTTAGCACTGTCCTCAGACAGCGCATACTTAGAAGTTTCTCCCAGGGCTATCGTAACATATGCTTCTTTTACGCCATCGAAAAGTTGAATTGTTGATCCGATTCTTGTCTCCAGATCATAAAGCTTAAACGTCTGACGATCGGAATCCGTGGTCATCAAATTTACATTGTTTTTAAATACATCATAGGTAAAACCGCTTTTTGGATATCCTTCTGAAACCAGTTTTGCTCTGGTAATATCCATTTGCTCTACAGGTACCATGATGTCTCCACCTTCATATTGGTAGGAGACTCCGTCCTCCTGAAGCTTTCCTATGATCTGCTTTGCCTCTTCACTGCCAACACCAGTAAACATTACTTCATAAGGTTTTTCCCTCATTGACAATGCTATGATTACCGATCCTGCTACAACGAAAACACCTACAACTCCAGCTAAAATAATCTTTTTTGTTCTGCTGTTAATATTGCCTAAAAATTCCTTAATTTTTTCCATCGCATTAGTCCGCCCCGTTATCCATCTTAAATACCAATTCTAATGATCTCATTATAAGACTCCAATGCTTTATTTCGTAGCGCGGCCAAAAGATCTACCGATAACTGGGCTTTCGCTGCCGCTGCAGGCACCGTATGGGGATCGTCAATCTGTCCCGTAGACAATAAATATTCCTGTGTCGCCAAATCTGCATCCGTATCTTTTACATTCTGAATTGCTTCTTTGAAGATATCATGAAATGCAGCGCCTCCGGCCTGGCCGTAAGTTACCTTTTTGTCATTTCCTATATCCCCAATGGAATTAAGCGGATTGATGGGTGTTATGAACATCTGTTCCATTTTATGTACCTCCTGTTTTAGCCTTTAATAATCGTTCTAAGTCTGCTTATGTCGCTGTTTAAAGCATTCAGTTCATATTGGTACTGTAACGTAGTCCTGGCCAGTTCCACATTCTCCACGTCCATATTGACGTTATTCCCATCCAATCTTGCAGATTCATCATTCGTATTCCGTACAAGGTGCCTGGAACTTCCTATGATATTGCTTATCTCCTGAGATGTGCCTTTTTTCCCTGCCATCAGACGCTTGCGGAATTCATCTTCAAACGTCACATACTGGGCTTTATACCCAGGGGTATCTCCATTGGCAATATTGTTAAGGGTTATCTTTTGTTTCGACCACAGATAATCCAGACTTTTCTCCGCCATGGAAATATTATTTCCAAATATTGAATTCATCGGATTGTTCCTCGCTTTCACTTCTTTGGTAAAAGTACCTTTCATTCGTACCAGACTGTCAAATTACTAAAATGTAGTTAAATTTCGACAACCTATTCCAAAATTATTATTTTTTTGTAATTTTTAACTTACTTTATTTTACATTTTATTACAAATATTGTCAAGAAAGTTCTAGTAAGCCAATATCCAAATACTGGTTATATTCGGACCTTCTATTTGGCAATTTGTATAATCTTTATTTTACGAAAGCAGAAACAGAAAATCTTTCCCTCTGCTTTTGCATTTCTTCTTCTATTATAGATAAATCACTTCATGATTTCAGAAAGCACCAACCACCTCCAAATCAAATTACATCCCGCCCACATTCTTTTCCTGTCATCTATATTAAACAACTCCATATATTTTTTTGAGGATAATAATTTTTCTTAGTTTTCCTTAAATTCGGTTATAAATTTCAATTTATTACCATTTCTATACATATATCGAAACCTGATTCTAAAATAATAAGTGTTTTTCGTCGAATATTGTCTTTTTATCAAGATTTTTACATCCCGCTTTTTCTGAATAAAAATAAAACAAAACATGGGCTTTCTTATATTAAGGGTAAACTTTACTTTTCACGTTTTTATTTTTTGAAATCTGATTCAAATATTTTTGCAAATTATCCGAAGCCATTCACTGGCTTTCGCCTGAAAACTTCCGGCTGCAAACACACCTTATATTCAATAAATCAAATTATGGTTCATATAATATAACAATAAAGAAAAATCCACCCACAGCAACCTGTTAATTTATATCATTCAGGCATAATGAAAGACACTTATAGTCAAAGGGCTTAGCAACGAGGAAAAGCCATCATTCTGATGATATCTTTGTTTTGAATAAGAGGACGTAAAATGAATACAGAATCTATAACCACAGAAATTACTACCGCAGCAGAAGAGAAAGAATTATATAAAAAGGCAGTCAAGCTCCAGGAACTTCTCATAACCATTGCCCATGAATTGCATATTTCCTTATCTCATCAGGAAATAGCTTACAGCCAAAGTCATTTAAGGATCATATCCATTGTTCTGTCAGAATTACAACCGGTATGCTCCCATCAGAAAGTGCTTGATCTGCCTGTATCCTACCGTGCTATGTACGAAAACATCAAATGGACCATTGATATGATCTCTGAGCAAATAGAGGCAGGACTTATAAGCAAAGCTGAGGATTTTATTGAATTTCAATTGATTCCTTTTTTGAAGGAGTGGAAGGAAGATACTTATTTCTGGCTTCTGATCTATCCGGACAAGGAAAAGATGGCCCACTATTATGAACATGAATTTATACCAAACCACAGAAACACATATGAAAACCGGGGTTCAAAATACTTAGTATCCATATTTATTCCGGTTTATAATAAGGTGGAGTATACAAAAAAGTGCCTGGAAAGCCTTTTTAGAAATACAGACCTGTCAAAAAACTCCTGCGAGCTCATCCTTCTTAACGACGGCTCCACCGACGGGACCGAGGATTATTTCAAGGAACTGGGGATCCGTAAGGTTCTGACATTAAAAGAAAATGTAAAAGCTATGATCTTTTCCCTGATGTATCGCGTCTGCGAAGGAAAATATGCGGCTTTTGTTAATAATGACACCATATTAACAAGCAACTGGCTGGATAATCTACTGACCTGTATCCAGTCTGCCCCTGATATCATTTCCGTAGCACCCAGCACTCCAAACACCAGCAACCGCCAGGGAATGGTGGCGGATTTCACTCCGGAAAACGCAGAAGAAGAAGCAAGGAAACATAATACTCCATGCCCATACTTATGGGAAGAACGCTGCCGGCTCATGCCTGTCATTGCGCTTTACGATATGGATAAGGTGGATACCATTGGTTTTGCAGACCGGTATTTTTTTACCATGGAGTTCTGGGATGATGATTTCAGCCTGCGGGCAAGAAGAGCCGGATACAAACAGATTTTATGCAAAGATACCTGGTGCTATCACTTTGGAAGCATCTCCGGGCGGGAGGATCAGTTAAAAAACCGGACTTTGCATAATGGAAGAAATTTATTTATACAAAAACATGGCGTTGACCCATGGGGGAACAATTTCTGCTATGATCCTTACCTGCTTGATCATCTGGAAACTACATTTGCAGACCAGCCTGTGGATATTCCCATTCTTGGAATCGATCCCGGTTATGGGGCTGATGTCATACAGTTAAAGACCCTTTTAAAAAGACTGGGGAAAAATGTTTCATTGTCCTTTGTGGTCAGTGACCCAAACCTGAAAGAAGACCTAAAACCATTAAATGGCGTGATCTCCCTGCCTGAATCGGTTTTAGAACTGCACAACCATATTCCAGAAGGAAGCTATCAGTATATTATAATAGGAAGAGAATTATCCGTTTATCCGGATTTTGCAGAACTTTTAAAGGAATGTGCCTTACGGCTGAGGGCCGGTGGAGTGCTGGCATTTTATGTAAATAACCCTTATTCTTTTGGCTTTAAAAAAGCATTGGAGGAGGAAAGACTTTTAAACGAAAAGCATTCTGTCACTCTGATCCCTATTATAGAACCCATTTCCATATTAAACGGATTGGGGATCCATACACAGTTAAATGCAATTCTGGAACCCAATCTTCCGGCAGAACTGAGACCTAACCGGACGGAACATTTAAACAGGTATTTTGTCCTCGCCACAAAAAAAGAATAAGTTCCAAACTTTCCTGTAACATAAAAAATCCCCGTTAAGGCAGCGGACGTAATCCACCTTAACAGGGATTCATTTATTTATGCTCTTACATCAATAACCTGTCCCAAACCGCTTCCGGGAGCCTGAACCGGCACTGCCTGATCCATCATGGCAATCAGCCCGGCAGCCTGCTGTTCCTGATTATCCATCGCCTTTTTTGCTACACTGAGACTTGCGCTCTGCTGTATTCTGGAGGTACTCATCTCCATACTGACTGCTGCAATATCCATATTTTCTCCTTTCACAAACGTACACTTTATGGCACTATCTTTTACTTGCCTGTACATAACTATCGGCTTACGGATATCCTATGATAAGAGGAAATATCTAAAATCAATTTTCCCTATAACAATCCAAGGTAAACCAGAATTCCACTCCGCCAACCACATTCCGTACACCGCAGGCCTGCTTATGGGAATCCATGATGGCTTTTACAATAGAAAGTCCAATGCCGCTGCCTCCGTATTCCCTGGTATGCGCCTTATCCACCTTATAGAACTTGGTCCATAATTTTGATAAATCTTCCTCCGGTATGCTTTGACCTGTATTAAATACCGTTACCAGAGCTTGTTCCCCATTCTCCTCTGCAGTTATTACAATTTTCCGTTCACCAGACAGATGATTGAGGGCATTGTTTAAATAATTGGTAATGACCTCCTCGATTTTAAACTCGTCGGCATATACATAGATAGGGCCGCAATCCTCCAGCTTTACGGTTGCTTCCTTATGCTGGATCAAAATTCCGGCAGAACTAATGACTCCCCGGATCAGCTCTGTTAAATCAAACCGTTCCAGCTGAAGGTTATCATTGCCGAATTCAATGGCCGTGAGATTTAAAAGCTGGCGAACCATCTTATTCATCTTATTGGCTTCATCCATGATAACTTCACAGTAATAATCACGGCTTTCCGGGTCTTCGGCCATTCCTTCCGTAAGTCCCTCCGCATATCCCTGAATCAGGGCAATGGGAGTTTTCAGTTCATGGGATACATTGGCAATGAAATCCTTTCGCATCTCATCGATCTTTACTTTTTCTTCTATGTCCTTTTGCAGTTCTTCATTGGCTGTGCGCAGTTTGCCTATGGTATCCTTTAACCGGTCGGACAGTTTATTCATGCTGTTTCCAAGCACGCCGATCTCGTCTTGTTCTGTTCCGTTGTATTTTACATCAAAATCAAGGTCTGACATCTTTTCCGAAAGATTGGCAAGAGTGAGAATGGGGGAAGTGACCCTTTTGGTGGTCAGATATATAATAATACTTCCTATAAAAAGTGCCACAACGCCTACGTAAGCCAGGAACCGGTTGGATAGGGATACGCTTTCCCGGATGCTGGCAAGAGGGATGGATATGAGAAAAATGGTTTTATTGTCCGAAAAATATCCCCAGCTTTCCAGATAGTAGGAATCCGACCGGTGATCATAGGTCTTTTGAATCACATAATTATCATGCTTTTTCAGTACACTGGCATCGGGCATATCCTTTCCAAAGATGTAATCTTCCACCTTGTTTTTCAGAAACTGACGGTCGCCGCTGGTTGACATAAGTGCTTCATCGGTGGTGCTGTCAATCAAAACCAGCATTAAGTTGTATTTCTCCCCCATGGTTCGGAACAGCTTTTGGGCAGGACCTTCATTTTGAAAATCCTGATCATAGGTATCTTTATAATATTCAATGATCCCTTTGCCGCTTTCATTGGCCTGTGTTACCATACTGTCGATCTCTGTATAGGCCTTTTCCAGAATGTGTACCTTATCACTGGTGTAAAAGCGCTCCAGGAACCAGCTGTTGACACACCATGTAGATATAAGAACAAATGCCATCAACCCCACAAAGATGATGGCGTATCGTACTTTTATGGAATGTTTCATTGAGTCACCTCGAATTTATAACCCATTCCCCAAATGGTTTTGATATAATCTCCTTTCTCACCCATCTTGCTTCTTAATTTTTTCACATGAGTATCTATGGTTCTGGCATCTCCAAAATAATCATAATTCCAGACATTATTTAAAATTTTTTCCCGTGACAGAGCGATTCCCTGGTTTTCCAGAAAATAAGCAAGCAGCTCAAATTCCTTAAAACTCAACTCAATGTTTTTTCCGTCAATGGTCACCTGATGGGCCGCTTTGTCAATACAGATTCCTCCGATCTCCACTTCGTCTGCAGGCACTGCATTGCTTCTTCTTAAGATCGCCTCCACCCTCGCTACCAGAATTTTGGGACTGAACGGCTTTGAGATATATTCATCCACGCCCAGATCAAAGCCCTGTAATTCATCCCGCTCTTCTCCTCTTGCCGTCAGCATAATAATCGGAACCTGGGAATACTTGCGGATGGTTTTAAGAGTCTCCCAGCCGTCCATTTTCGGCATCATCACATCAAGGATAATAAGCACAATATCTTTCTGTTCAAAAAATACATCTACTGCTTCTTCCCCATTGGAGGCTTCAGCTACCGTAAAGCCTTTTACACTCAAAAAGTCCTTAACCAGCTTTCTCATTCTTGCTTCATCATCTACTACTAATATTTTTAACTGTTCCATTGCAACCTCCTGAAATCAGATCCTGTTTCAATCAATGTATTTCTGAGACATATTGTAACAAATGAAACTATGAATTTCTACATTTTCACAGAGATTTCACATGATTTAGATAAAAATGACTGTCCATATGATACTTCCCGGAACAATGACCTGCTATTCCGTTTTATGACAATTAGAAGGAATCCGAATGTACGATTCTTTTAGAGGATTTTACCGTATAGGACGAAATTTCCGGTACAAGAAAGAATCCCGTTTGTAGGATTCTCCCGGATTTTTTTATGGTATAGGACGAACTTTCCCATAGCACAAAAAAACAGATGCATCCCGAAGAATGCATCTGCCAATCAAGAAAAACTATCTTAATTCAGTGGTAGGAATGGTATCCATATCATCGAACGCCTGATTCTCTCCGCCCATGGCCCAGATAAAGGTGTAGTTGCTGGTACCTGCACCGGAGTGAATGCTCCAGGAAGGACTGATAACTGCCTGCTCATTCTGCATAACGATGTGTCTGGTCTCATTGCCTTCGCCCATCATATGAAATACTACATTGTCCTTTGGAATCTCAAAGTACATATAGATTTCCATACGTCTCTCATGGGTATGAGATGGCATAGTGTTCCAAACGCTGCCCGGGTCTAACACAGTCATACCCATGGAAAGCTGGCAGGTCTCCAATACGTCCGGATGAATGAACTGGTTGATAACACGTTTGTTGGCTGTCTCCATAGCACCGAGAGGCCTCTTGGCTGCTTTTTCAATCGGAATAAAAGTGGTTTTGCATGCCTTATGAGCAGGAGCACTTACCATATAGAACTTTGCCGGATTTGATGCATCTGCACTGGCAAAGGTAACTTCTTTTGTTCCTTTGGTGATATATAAGCAGTCTTTATATCCCATCTTGAATTCTTCCCCGTCTGCTGTGATAGTTCCTGCTCCGCCAATATTGAAAATACCGATTTCCCTTCTCTCGAGGAAATAACTTGTCCCAAAATTTTTCCAAATATCAATACCCTTGTCAATGGAAACAGTCTCTGTTGTCGGCATGCAGCCCAAGGTAACCATACGGTCTACATGAGAATAAACAGCAACCACTTCATTGGCAACGTATAAATTATCAATTAAAAACTCTTTTCTGGTTTCTTCTGTTGTATAACGCTTAAAATCTTTCTGATTCGCTGAATAACGAATATCCATTTATTAAAACCCTCCTTCTTAATATTTGAAATAACTGACCACTCTCATGGTATCACAAGCAAGTTTTTTATTCAACAGCTTCTTAGATTTATTGTGAAAAAAGTACAAAAAACCACAAGAAAGCCAGTGTTTTTTTCAACACTGGCTGGCTGTAATCTTATATATTATTTGAATAAATTCATATAATTAAACATTTTATACAATCTTGAATTTTTCAACTTCCTCACGCAGTACATTGGCCTGTGCGGAAAGTTCCTCACTGGAAGCAGAACTTTGTTCTGCGGTGGCCGCATTGCTTTGTACCACTGCAGAAATCTGGTTGATTCCATAGGTAACTTCATTCATAGCCTCTGTCTGTTCTCTGGAAGCACGTTCTACGGTTTCCATAAGTACCTTTACCCGGTTCGCCTGACTGGTCACTTCACCAAGAATCTCTGCATTTTCTTTTGCAGTATTCAAACCGCCTTCCACCGCATGGGTTGCATTTTCAATCAGTACTGTGGTCTTTTTTGCAGCTTCCGCTGCTTTTGCCGCAAGGCTGCGGACTTCCTCAGCCACAATCGCAAAGCCTTTTCCTGCCTCGCCTGCACGGGCCGCTTCCACGGCTGCATTTAAGGCAAGCAAACTGGTCTGTGAGGCAATTGCGTCCACGTCCTTTGTGATCTTTCCAATCTCATCGGAAGTGTTTTTGATCTCATCCATAGCGCTTAGCATCTGCTTCATCCTGGCATTGCTTTCTTCCACCCGCATAACGGTCTGTTCCACATATCCGGTTGCTTCTTCAATATGAGCGGTACTCTGTTCCGCCTTGGCAGAAACTTCCGTAATGGAGGAAGACAGTTCTTCTATGGTCCCCGCCTGCTCCGTAGCTCCTGCTGCCAGTGCCTGGGCTGCATCTGCCACCTGAGAAGAGCCTGCATTGACCTGCTCCGCTGACTGCCTGATGGTTTGAAGCGTTCTGTTTAACTGCTGGTAGATCAGAATCAGGCAATCATGGATTGGGGCAAAGTCACCGGCATAGGTTTTGTCTACCGGAAGTGTCATATCTCCCATGGACATGCTTTTCATATGTCTGGTAATATCATTAACCACCTCCCGCATTTCCGAAATAAGCTCACCGGTGGCACGGGACAATACTTCTATCTCATCCCCCGTCTGGCTGATGACGGCTGGAGGTGTATGCACATCTCCTTCCGCCAGCTTCTTTAAACGGCCGGCAATGGGGGGTAAAGGTGCTGTGATCCGGTGCAGTAAGGAAGCCAGGATGAGAAGTCCCAGGGCACATACAGCAGCAGCAGCCACCAGAAGCACCACTACCTCTATGATTTTTTCCTTTTGATGCTCCGCAACGGCCCGGTCAATATCATCGATATAATTTCCGGTACTGATGTACCAGTCATAGGGCTCAAATTTCAAAGTATAAGCCCGCTTTGCAAACATTCCATCCTGACCGGGTTTCGTAAAATAAAAATCCGTATATCCGCCTCCGGATTTGGAACCACTCTCAAGCAGCTTGCGGATATAATAGTCTCCTTTCATATCCTTCTCATCATAGCGCTCCCTGCCCTCGTATTCCGGATTCATATGTACGGCGCAAACACCTTTGGAGGTATCGGCCCAAAAGTAGCCCTTTCCTCCGTCATACCTGGAATCCCTTACAATACTCTCCGCATTTTTCCGGGCTTCCTCTTCTGTAATTTCTCCACTTTCGTACCGCTTATAATTGACTTCCAGCACACTTACCAGATTTTCTACTGCTGTTTTGATATTCTGGTCATAGCTTTTATAGCTTTCATTGATCCAGTTCTGGTATGCCCGGTCCAAACTTACATAAAATATTGCGGTTAATACGAAGACCGTAACAAAAACCATAACACTGACAAATAAAATCAGCTTCCCTTTTAACTGCAATCCATGCTTGCTCCATTTTATCATTTGTATATCCTCCGTGATTGCACAAACGTTTTAATATCCAATATAATACATCTAATATAATTTTCACGCAACGAAAGTTTAAGGAATGCTTGTATGACTTCTCCATTTTTTATGGTATTTTGATAAATTAATTAAACAATATGTCATATTTTGCCAAAACATTAATCCAAAATATTTAATATAGGCTGTTTTTTATATTAATAAATTATAAATATGCATTTTAGACAAATAAGAAATAGATACAATATGTATATAAAATGGAGGATTTTATTCAAAATATAACCACAATAAAATACGCCTTGAGAAAGCTTTCAGCCTAATCAAGACGTATTTGTATCCTCGTCTTTTTCCCTATTTCTTTTTCGCAGAGACGATCAACTTCAAATTATTCTGCAGACGGGGATTTTCCGGTGCATGCTCCAATGCCTTTATGGCATGCTCCTCTGATACCTCCAGCATACCCATCCGATAGGCTGCAATCGCACACAGATCATCAGGCGTATGGTCCCAGGAATATCCCATGTTGACAAAGGTTCTTGATTTCTCCTTGATCTTCAAGGCTTCTTCCGCAAGAAAATAGCTCATGGGCCAGTCTTTCAGTTCATAACAGATTTTAGAAAATTCCACATATGGATCCCTTAGAGCCGGAACCTCTGCAATCGCCCTGAAATACCAGCTGTACGCTTCTTTCGTATTTCCCAGACGATAATAGGATTTTGCAATCCACCGCATGGCTGCACACCTCTCGTCATTCCAGCCTGCGGAAGGAAGATTTAAATAATCTTTTAATGTATCAATGCATTTCTGCCACTCACTTTTGTACATATACTCTCTTCCCAGATAATAACGCATTCTTTCATCTTCCGGCGCTTCTTTTACTGCAAGCTCTAAAAGGGGTAAATAGGAGCCGCGGGATTTTGTGGGGTCCGGATAATGGCTGAGAACCATTCCTTCTATATAAATGGTCTCAAGCGGCGCTTCCCCAAAGTACTGAACAAATTCATGAACGGGACATTTCCACCGGAAGCCTTTGCGTTCATGAACCTTGAAATAATAAAACTGGATATCCGGAGTTCCGTCTGCCTTAAGGCTCCAGTTATAAAGATAGCGTCCGGTTTTCGCGATGGGCCCCTGGTGTGTGGGTTTATGGTTCAGCCATGCCTCCTCCAGCTTCTGCCGCCAGCCTTGGTTAAACCGCTCATCGAGATCGGTACAGACACAAATATCCACATCCTCCGGAACATGATCCAGAGAAATATTTCTGGCTGTATCAAATCTCCATGGCTTAACAATATCCACATAGACGATGGCTCCACGCTCTCTTAACTTCTCTACCGTCCCATCATCTGATCCGGTATCGGTGACTACGATCAAATCAGCCTCACTCATGGAATCCATCCATTCATCCACAAATTTAGCTTCATTTTTACAAATGGCATAAACACATATTTTCAGTTTGCTCATGATGATACCCCCTCACCATGGACTTCTTTTACTTTATTTTCAATCAGCACCAGATTATTTTTAAGCCTCTCATTGGCAGGGTCCGCCTCCAGAGCCTTTTTCGCATATTCCAGGGCTTTCTCATACATCCCCATACGATAAGCGCTGATTGCACAATAATCATATAATGTATATCCCCAGCTTGCCGGGTCCACCAGATAACTTCCGGTGCTTTCTGTGATTGTCAGTCCCTTTTCGGCCATGGCATAAGAAAGAGGCCAGTTTTTTTCCAAATACCCGGCTTTTGCAAGAGCAAGATAAGGCTCCCGGACATTCGGACACTCTGCAAGCGCACGGTACAGCCAGGATCTAGCTTCTTTTTTATTGCCTTTTGCCTCATAGGAGTGCGCAATAAAGCGCATGGAAGCACTTCGTTCTTCCGCCCAGGTTGCTGACGGCATCGTAAGATGATGCTTTAACGTTTCGATTGCTTTGTCATACTCTTTATAAAAAACATATTCCCTGCCAAGCCAGAAGGTGGCCCGGTCATCTTCCGGGTTCTCTTTCACGGATAACTCCAAAAGAGGAAGGTACTGGCTCCTCGGCTTTGACAAATCCGGGTAGTGGTTAAGCACAAGTCCATTTACCCAGCCCGATTTTTCCGGCTTCTCACCGCTGTATGCTAACACTTCATGAACCGGATGGACCCAGCGGTACCCGTGCCTTGCATGGATCTTCTCCATGGGAAACTGCTTTTTGGGAGTACCGTCCGGATTGCTTGTATACGTAAATAAATAACGTGCCCGTGTCTGATCCGGTTTCCAGGATGACTCAAGCTTTTGTCTCCAGCCTGGTTCAAAAACCTCATCAAGATCATTGGATACACAAATATCTGCATCTTCAGGCACATGATCCATCGCCACATTCCGGGCAGTATCAAAACGCCAGGGAGATATGATTTCTTCGTAAACTACAGCTCCTCTTTCCCGAAGCTTTTTTACGGTTCCGTCTGTGGAACCGGTGTCTGTTACGATCACTTCATCTGCTTCGGATACCGCATCCATCCAGCGGTCTACGAACTGCTCCTCATTTTTACAAATGGCATATACACATATTTTGTAACGATTCACTTTGAACAACTCCTTCCGGGGATCTTAGATTCCCTACAGGTAACCGGATTTGAACCCCATTTTATTCTGCTAAATTAAATATATGCAATTAGGACTTGTTCTGTGAACTCCGAGGAACAGATAAGGCTAATTCACCCCGTAAACCATACGGTATATTTCCTTTTTATAAATATCAAATTCTTTTTCCGTAACCGGACTTCCATAACTCATGATCATAAGCTTTATCGGTTCATCTTCCGGCTTCAGCGGCATCTGCAGGTAATCAAAGGAATTCAGATGAAAACCAAGCCTTTTGTAAAATTCTGCCCTGCGGCCTGTCACAGGATTTGCTTCTGTTACAGGTTCGATTTCAAGGAAAACCGGTTTTTCCGTTTCTTTTAGTACCTCCTCAACCAATAGTTTCCCATATCCTTTTCCCCGGCAGCTCTCTAAAGTGGCCAGATGTTCCAGAAAAACGCAGCCCGGCAGGTCCCAATATCCAAGAAAAGCAAGGATTTCTCCTTGTTCCTCTATAATGCGGATTCTGTAATCCGGATTGTAAAAGACTTTTTTCTGTCCCTCTCTGGTCCGGCGCTCTATATCTGGAAAGGATTCCTTGTATATTTTGTATATTTCCTCAAAGCGGGATTGAGGGTTCTTTAAAAACATGATTTCATCTCCTGTGCATTCTTTGCTTATTTCCTTACCAGTGTACCATCCCCCTGAAAAAAGAACAAGCCTGTCCCGGAAAGCCGGAACAGGCAAAGGTATGCTGCGCTTTATTGAATGGTAATTCTTCCCTGACCTGCAGGATTTTTATAAGCCTCTCCTACATTGCCGCCTAACTGATTGCGGATATAGGAGGAGAGAAGATCCACATCTGTAATAACCTCATCACGGAGAATCTTGCTTCCTTTGAACATGGTCATTCCGTCTCCGCCTGATTTTAACATGTAGTTATGGGATGCAACGGTATAAGTCCTGTTCACATCAAGAGGAGCATCTCCTACCATAATATCCGAGACACGGTATGCGCCATTTACTTTAACAAAATTCCCCTTTTCGTCTAGCTCTACATTAGAGGGCACCTGGGAATGAATGGTATAGGTAAGACCGGAAACCTGAAGGAATCCGCCGCTTTCCTTCGGATAATTCCTGGACGCCATTTCAAGTGCATCCTTGATCTGCTGTCCCGTAACTTCTGCCACACAGCCCATGTTGCCGAAGGGAAATACCGTAAGGGTATCGTTATAGGTAATATTTCCTGCTTTTATACTGGCTCTGATGCCGCCGCCGTTTGTCAGGCCAATATCAGCACCCAGTACGTAACGGTATGCGTCCGCACTTAAATCACCCAGATTCGTCTCTCCGTTTCTGACTAAACGGTTACCGGTCGCCGGATCATTCACGGTCAGTTCCACATCCGTGTGTCCGATCACCGTTTTTAAGGTTTCGTTAAACTGTGCCTGAATGGATTTGATGAACTGATCCGTATCATAATCAACGGCTTTCCCCTCTGCTGTTACCGAACGTTTTGCAGGTATTACAAGCTGAGTCCCAACAGCCAGAACATCCGGGTTTTTGATCTTATTTCTGTTTGCTTCATAAATTTCCCGGTAACGGTCATAAGAGCCTAATTCCCTTTTTGCAATACGGCTTAAGGAATCTCCCTTTTTCACCGTATAGGTACTTGTGACCACACCCTCCGGAACCTGGGAGACCAGCTCGCTTGCAATGGTTCCATCTGTTTTAATGGTCAGCTTTCCAATATTTTTCAGTTTTGTACCTGTCTGGGTAAGAAGCACATCCTTACCATCTTTATTTTTCACGTACTTGTTATATTCTTCATGGGAATGGCCGTCAACCAGCACATCGATTCCATTTGTATTTTTAATCACATTGTCGGAAGTCCACTGTTCTGTGGTTCCGTTTTCCCCAAGGTGTCCTACTAAAACCACATAGTCTGCACCTTCTGCTTTTGCCTGATCCACCGAAGACTGGATCTGGGTGTAAAGCTTCTTCCCGCTTTCATCTTCACAGAAACCATAGATATAGTTGCCGTTTCCGTCCTGGAAATATGCCGGTGTGGATTTTGTAAAGCTTTCCGGTGTGGTGGCACCTACAAATGCAACCTTGGTATTTCCATATGTAAACATCTTATATGGAGCAAAGACTGGCAAGCCTGTCCGAAGATCAATAAAGTTGCTGGAATAAAAACCGCAGTTTAACTTACCTGCCAGCTCCATAAAACGGGGCATACCGTAATCATATTCATGATTGCCGGGTACTGCAAAATCATAGCCTACTTTATTCATGATATCAATTAAATTCCCGCCGTCTGACAGCGTTCCGATGGGGGCCCCCTGAATGGCATCACCGCCATCGATCAGCGTCACATACGGGGTCTGGGCCTGCATCTCTTTTTTATAGAGAGCCAGTCCGGCGTATCCAATATTTTCATCGATTCCGCAGTGGACATCATTGGTATAGAGAACCACAATATCCTTGTCCGCTGCCAAAGAAGTGATGGACATGCCTGTTGTTAAAGACAGAACCATTAACAGTGACAGCAAGAATGACAGAAACCTTCTTTTCATACTTCCCTTCATTACCAGAATCCTCCTTTTGATAAGTACTTTTATTTATTATATCAGATATATGTAAAAAGAATATATTATTTTATTAAAATTTACGAGTTATCTGATATCTTTTTGAAGGTATTTTCTAAAGAATGGTAAGTGCCGGGACTGGAATGTAGTTCTTACAAACAAAAAAAGAGTTCCTCTGCCTGGATTATCACTTTTTGCAGAGGAACTCTCTCTATTTCTTATTCACTATCTTCACTGATTCCGATTCCCAATTCCTCCAGCTGCTTTGGATCTACGGGAGCCGGAGCTTCTGACATCAGACAGGAGGCGTCCTTTACTTTTGGGAATGCAATTACATCGCGGATGCTGTCTGCACCTACCATCAGCATGACTACGCGGTCAAGACCGTAGGCAAGACCTGCATGAGGCGGAACTCCATACTTAAACGCATCCAGCAAAAAGCCGAACTGCTCCTGTGCCTGCTCTTTGGTAAAGCCCAGCAGCTCCAGCATCCTAGACTGAATGTCACTCTGGTGGATACGGACAGAACCTCCGCCAAGTTCCGTACCGTTTAACACGATATCGTATGCCTTGGCACGGACAGCCCCTGGATCGCTGTCAATAAGAGCCCAATCCTCATCCATAGGCATCGTGAATGGATGGTGCATGGCTGTATACCTGCCCTGTTCTTCGTTATACTCTAAGAGCGGGAATTCCGTTACCCACAAAAACTTAAAGTCATCCTTTTTAAGAAGATCAAGCTGTCTTGCAATCTCTAATCGCAGATTGCCCAGTACGTCAAATACTACCTTGTCCCTGTCTGCTGCAAACAAAAGAAGATCTCCCGGCTTTCCGTCCATGGCTTCTGCCAGTGCATGAAGCTCTTCTTCGGTCATGAACTTGGAAAAGGAACATTTGTAAGTTCCGTCTTCGTTAATGGCAAGATAAGCAAGGCCCTTTGCCCCGAACCCTTTTGCATATTCCACAAGAGCGTCAATTTTCTTACGAGGCATGGCTCCCTGGCCTTCTGCATTGATGCCGCGGACAGACCCGCCCTGTTCCAATGCGCCTTTGAATACAGCAAATTCTGTATCTTTCACCACATCAGAGACATTTTTCAGTTCCATGCCAAAACGCATATCCGGTTTGTCAGAACCAAAACGCTCCATGGCTTCCCGCCAGGTCAGCCTTAAGAGAGGGCCGTCGATATCATAATTACAGATTTCTTTAAATAACTTTTTTAACAGTCTTTCATTGACTTCTATTACATCATCCACATCAACAAAGGACAGCTCCATATCGATCTGAGTAAATTCCGGCTGCCGGTCTGCACGAAGGTCTTCATCGCGGTAGCATCTTGCAAGCTGGAAATAGCGGTCGTAACCGGAGCACATTAACAGCTGCTTGTAAAGCTGGGGCGACTGGGGAAGGGCATAAAAGGAGCCTGGATGAACACGGCTTGGCACCAGATAATCCCGGGCGCCTTCCGGTGTACTCTTAATGAGGGTCGGAGTTTCAATCTCTAAAAATCCCTCGTCTGCGAGAAATGCCCTGGTCAAGGTCGCAACCTGGCTTCTTACCTTGATATTCCTTTGAATGTCAGGTCTTCTTAAATCCAGATAACGGTATTTTAGTCTCAGTTCTTCCTTTGTCTTGCTGTTCTCTTCAATCGGGAATGGAGGAGTTTCAGATTCGGACAGGATTCTTAAGCTCTTAGCACGCACTTCGATTGCACCGGTAGCAAGATGTTCATTGACACCGCCGGCCCGGTTCTCAACAATACCGGTAACTGCGATAACGAATTCACTTCTTAACTTTTCAGCCTTTGCAAAGCTTTCTGCTCCGCAGTCGCTCTCTTCAAAAATAACCTGCAGGATTCCGGAACGGTCTCTTAAATCAACAAAGATGATTCCGCCCTTATTCCTGCTTTTCTGAACCCAGCCCATAACAGTAACTTCACTGCCTGCATTTGCTGTGGTAACCTCTGTACATCTATGGGATCTCTTTAACCCCAACATTGACTCTGCCATAATTTCCTCTTTCCTGCCCATGTTATTTGGGCATACAGGTATGTCCTTTGGGCGTTCCTCTTTCCTGCCCATGCTATTTGGGCATACAGGTATGTCCTCTGGGCGTTCCTCTTTCCCGCCCATGCTGTTTGAGCATACAGGTATGCCCCAGGGCGTTTTTTCTGATATCCTTATTTCAGTCCTTCTTTGTAAAATTCCTTGAATTGGGTATAGCCTTCTTTTATAAGACTTTCTTTCTGGAATTTTTTATTCTTATTCATCTGGGAAACCAAAACGGTCATTCCCCTGGCGCGCTTTTCCATGGCCTCTTTCATCGCCTGATCGGCCACTTCATCACTTACGCCCTTTTCGATGAGAAATGCTGTTTTTTCACCACTTCCAGGTACGGTAAATCCTTCATCCATCAAGATCGTGATGATCCGTTCAAAACCGATGGAAAAACCGCATGCGGGAGTATCCATTCCGGTAAACTTACCGATCATCTTATCATAACGGCCTCCGCCGCCTACGGAACCCGGGAACCCATCGACCTGGATCTCAAAAATGGTTCCGGTATAATAGGACATTCCTCTTACCAAAGTCGGATCAAACTGAATCTTGAACTGGCTGGTGGATATTGCGGTCACGCTGTCAATAATCGCCGCCAGATTCTCTGCTTCATCCTGCTTTAAAACATCCTTTAACAATGCTCCAAGACTGCGCACTCCTGCAGAATCCATAGTCACAGACTCAAAAAGAGCCAGATACTTCTTTATCTTCTCTTCTTCATATCCTGCCTCAGAAAGCTCCTTTGCAACGCCCTCCATGCCGATCTTGTCCATCTTATCCAGAATGATAAATACCTGTTCATAGGATTCTTCCGGGAAACCGCAGTAAGCCGCCATTCCCTTTAAGATGTTCCTGTCATTGATACGGACGGTATATCCCTTAAAACCGATCTTTCCAAGCAGTGTGGTGGTCGCAAGGATCAGTTCGATCTCTGCCAGTCTGGTGGAATCGCCAAGGATATCGATGTCGCACTGGACAAACTGTCTGAAACGGCCTTTTTGCGGACGGTCTGCTCTCCATACACTTCCCATCTGAAGAGACTTGAAGGGAGACGGCAGACTTGCTGCGTTGTTGGAATAATATCTGGATAAGGGAACCGTTAAATCATAACGGAGTCCGCTGTCTACCAGGTCATTTTCCTCTCTGGCCTCTTCTAAGTTTAATTTTTCTCCGCGCTTCATGATCTTGAAGATCAGCTTCTCATTGTCACCGCCCTGTTTGCTGGAAAGATTCTCAATATGTTCCACACAGGGAGTTTCAATGGAATGAAAGCCAAAGCCACCGTAAGTTTCACGGATCTGTTTGGTTACGTATTCACGTACCTGCATTTCAGCGGGGAGAATATCCTTCATTCCGGTAACCGGTTTCTTTTTTAATGCCATCTTATTCACTCCGTTTTTCTAAATTTATATAGTTATCCTGCCTCTATTGTAAATTACATTTCCAATTTTGCAAGCATTTTTTCTTTTCTTTCCAGCATTTCATCAATCCTTGTAATGTACTGCTCCACATCTTTTACATTTTCCACCCGTTCCAGACGGTTTTCTGATGGAAATACCACTTTTGTGGTGGTTCCTGCCCCCAAAGCTATGATGGTCTGTTTTTCTTCCATGATTAAGATGTTGTAGATACAGGCTTTGCCGGGAAGAGAATATCCCACATTTTCAAAATTCCCTGCCATATTCTTCTGGCGGTACAGGTAATAAGGTTCCTGTCCCATCTCCCTGGCACAGGCAGCTGTTAGATCGATCATCTCCTGGGTATTGGTGATTTTTAAGTCTCCGTATTTGTCCCTGAACATATTGAGACGTGCCGCACGCTTGATGGCAAGGGAATGAACGGTGATGCTGTCCGGGCCTAAGGCTTTTATTTCTTCCATCGTATGCTTTACATCTTCCATATCCTCTTCCGGCAGGCCGATGATCAGGTCCATATTGATGTTGTCAAATCCCAAAGACCTTGCCAGAAAATACTGCTCCTTTACCATATCCACCGTATGCCGCCGTCCAATAATCGAAAGGGTCTCCTGCTTCATGGTCTGGGGATTGATGGAAATACGGGTCACTCCATGATTCTTTAACACCTTTAGCTTGTCCTCTGTGATGCTGTCGGGCCGTCCGGCCTCCACCGTAAATTCCCTGACAGTATGAAAATCAAAGGTCTCTTTCAGCCTTTGAATCAGACGCTCCAAATGGCCGGCGGAAAGAGAGGTGGGGGTACCACCTCCGATATAGACGGTATCCAGCGTCCTTCCTTCCATCTTTGCCGCCGTATAATCCATTTCCTTAAATAACGCCTCCAGATACTCCTCCATCCGTTTTTCCCACTGTGCGATGGGAAAAGAGGTAAAGGAACAGTACAGGCAGGTGGTTGGGCAAAACGGAATCCCCACATATAAACTATACCCGCGGGCATAATCAATGCCGGAAAGAAGTTTCAGTTCCCGCTCTGCAATTTCAATGCTCAAATCAACCTTTGCATCACTGGTTAAGTAGGTATCCTTCATATAAGCTGTGACAGCTTCTTTTGAATATCCTTCCATAAGCTTTGTCATGGCGATCTTGGTGGGCCGGATTCCGGTCAGGGTCCCCCATGGAAGCGTTTTCCCTGTAAGTTCTTTTGCCATGCCGTAAAGCATCCGCTTGATGCGGTTCTTTGTCTCAAACCGGTCCAAGTCATGGACCGGAGTGCTTTCTGAGCATTCCCTCCCGTTTTCCACATCCTTTATCCAAAGCAAAAAGCTGTCCTTACCGGTCTGGCTGCGGACCAGAAGGCGGTAGGTCTCAGTTACATCTTCCTCATGAACAAAGCTCTCTCCCGGGTAAAATGCCATTAGCAATTCCCTGATATCCTGTTCAAAGGACAGGTCATCTAATATTAATCCTATCATGTTCTTATTCCTATCCTTTGTATAATGCAACCGGATTGAAGGCTTTTTCATGGCCGATTGTGGTCATATCACCGTGTCCCGGATAAACAAGAGTATCACCTGGCAGTGTAAACAGCCTTTCCCGAATGGAATTTATGATCACAGACTGATCTCCGGTAGGAAAATCAGTTCTTCCCAGAGACTCTAAAAAGAGAGTATCTCCGCTGATCAAGACCTCCTCCTCTGCAAGAAAGAAGCAGATGGAGCCCACCGTATGGCCCGGCGTATGGATTACCTGAAAGGAGATTCCTGCAACCTCTAAAATCTCCTGGTCTTTTACGTATACATCCGCATCCAAAGAACAGGCTTCTCCAAACCCGGCAGATAAATTAACTGACGGATTCCGTAAGACTTCCTTTTCCTTTTCTCCGGCATAAATGGGGATCTCGGGAAATTCCCGCCTGATATCTTCCACTCCAAGAATGTGGTCAAAATGTCCGTGAGTTAAAAAAATCGCTTCCGGTGTTACGGAAAGTTCCCTGCACCTGGCAAGGATATCGGTTCCCTGTGCGCCCGGATCTACAAGGACTGCTTTCTTATAGGTCTCCCGGTAAAGAATGTAACAGTTCGTACCGATCTGTCCTACCGGATAAGTTTTGATTCTGAAATCACTCATGCTATTGTCTCCTTACTGATATTATCTGCATGTATTCCTGTCTTATAAGGAAAAAACCGGAATATCCGTACCATATTGCAGCTTCACATTATAGTGGTACGCATATTCTGTCCATAATAAATTCTTTTCCTGTCTCGTGGTAACAAAGTAATCTGCTGCTGCAAACAGGCTTCTTATGTCATCTTCTGCGTTTCCTTCCTGTAACAGGATATGGGCACCTCCGTCTTTAAAATCCTTCATAAATTCTGTAATAATATCGTGATATCCTTTTTCCGCCAAAGCAGGCAGAAGATACAAGATAAGCCTTGTGCCCGCCCAAAGCTCCGGAGAATAAGCATACTCTTTGATTACCTTCTGCCAGACCGGAAAGGGCTCTAATGCATCCGGAATAAAAAGTATGTTCTTCCGGTCATCTCTTTCAAATGCCGGAACAGCCTGATTCCAGATTTCGTCTGCTTCCTTTTGATAGGTCTCAATAAAATACTCCACCGGCTGAAAGAAATCCTCTTTCCGTTCTGCCAGCTTATCCGGACTCCAGTTCCACCATGCAATTGCATTCATGGCCTTTCTCTGTTTCTCCGGAAAACGGTATCCGATGATCTTTGCCGGATTTCCTGCAACAATTGCATAGGGCGGAACATCCTTTGTAACCACACTTTCCGCGCCAATGATGGCTCCGTTACAGATGGTGACCCCGCTTATAATGGTAACGCCGTGACCGATCCATACGTCATTCTGTATCAGAACAGAGCCCTTCCGTTTTAATCGGCTTTTCTTACTTCCGCTTATAAATGCCGGACTTCCCTGAAAAACGGATTTATAATCATGATTCAAATTCACCAGGAATGTTATTTGTTCTGCAAGTGCAGAATATTTGCCTATTTGTATACAATGAACACCTTCCGCGTAGTTAAAATTGATTCCTGACTGAACCTCAGCTCCCACAATATAACTGTCTACGTCAATCTGTAACAATGGAAACTGCTGCTCCGATCCAGGAACCGGCAGCGGACAAACCGTTGCCTGTCTGATGGTATAAGGGTTGTAGCGCACACCCTGTATCATCCAAATTCTCCTTTCCATCACGGATCTTCGGCTAAAATTAAGAAAACTGCGCTATCCCGCAGTCCTCTCAATGTCTATAACTCCCTCGATTTGTCTCAGCTTATCTACCAGTTTTCCCAGTTCCTCCACTCCGTGGATATCAAAGGTCATGGTAATGGTAGCCTTGCCCTGTTTGTTGGTCCTGGAATTCATGGAAGTAATGTCGATCTGCCGTTCCGTAAATACCTTGGAGATATCAACAAACATGCCGATTCGGTTATTGGCAAATATTTTGATTTCTGTGGAATACCGTTCTTTGGTATCGTCGCCTTCCTGCTCCTGCCATTCGGCATCGATCAGCCGGTTTCTCTCTTCTTCCGGCAGGTTAAAGACATTGACGCAATCGGTTCTGTGAATGGAGATTCCTCTTCCTCTTGTCACAAAACCAACGATCTCGTCTCCCGGCACCGGGCTGCAGCATTTGGAAAAACGAACCGCAAGATCATGGATTCCTTTCACGACGATGCCGCTTCCGGAACGCCGTTTGATCGGAAGCTTGTTACTCATATCTTCAATATCATTTAAAATGGTATTGTCCGTAACATCCTTCTTTAGTTTCTTATCCCTCTCATCGATCATCTTATTGATGACCTGGCCCTCTTTTAAGCCGCCGTGTCCGATGGAGGCAAGAACGGACTCCCAGTCACGGAACGCATACCGCTTCATGACCTTGGCCTGGTATTCCGGCTTGTTGATATCCGAATAAGTGATTCCCTTTGCCTTGCAGTAACGGTCCACCATTTCCTTCCCGCGGATAATGTTGTCTTCCTTAAGCTCGGTCTTGAACCACTGGTTGATCTTATTCTTGGCCTGAGTGCTCTTTACCATATTCAGCCAGTCCCTGCTGGGGCCCTTGCTGTTTTGTGAGGTAATGATCTCTACCTGATCACCGTTCTGGATCACATACTCGATATTGACAAGCTTGCCGTTGACTCTGGCACCTACCATCTTATTGCCTACCGCACTGTGGATGGAGTAAGCAAAATCAATGGGCGTGGAACCGCTGGGCAGATTCTTTACATCACCGGAGGGAGTAAAGCAGTAAACGCTGTCAGAGAATAAGTCCAGGTCGCCCTTTACCATATTTAAGAATTCCAGGTTATCGGACATATCCTTCTGCCATTCCAGTATCTGACGCAGCCAGCTAAGCTTCTCCTCTTCTTTTGCTGCCGCTACCTGTCCGCTGCCGCTTTCCTTATACTTCCAATGGGCCGCGATTCCGTATTCTGCCGTACGGTGCATCTCATAGGTACGGATCTGAATTTCAAAAGGCTGACCATTGTTGCCGATCAGGGTCGTATGAAGGGACTGGTACATGTTGGGCTTTGGCATGGCGATGTAATCCTTGAAACGGCCTGGAATGGGCTTATACATCTCATGGATCACTCCAAGAGCCGCATAGCAGTCCTTGACACTTTCCACAATGATCCGAACCGCAAACAAGTCATAGATCTGGTCCAGAGTCTTGTTCTGATTCACCATCTTTTTATAAATACTGAAAAAATGCTTCACACGGCCATCCACCCGTCCTTCGATTCCGGAAGTACGCAGATGTTCCTGCACCTCATCAACAATGCTCTTTACAAAGTATTCCCTGGCATCCTTTTTTAGTGATATTTTCTCTGCCAGTTCGTAATAAGTATCCGGGTGAAGATATTTTAAGGATAAATCATCCAGTTCGATCTTAATCTTTGAAATACCCAGACGATGGGCAATGGGAGCATAGATTTCCATGGTCTCCCTGGCCTTATCCTTCTGCTTCTCCGGCTTCATGTACTGAAGCGTCCGCATGTTGTGCAGACGGTCAGACAGCTTGATGATGATGACACGGATATCCTTTGCCATGGCTAAGAACATCTTTCTCAAGTTCTCTGCCTGCAGCTCCATCTTATCCATGGACCAGGATATCTGGGTCAGCTTTGTTACGCCATCCACCAAAAGAGCCACTTCTCCGCCGAATTCCTCTTTCAGCTCATCTAAGGACATAACGGTGTCCTCCACCACATCATGGAGGATGCCGGCTGCAATGGTTTCCTTATCCATCTCTAAGTCCGCCAGTATAATGGCAACGCAAAGAGGGTGAATAATATAGGGTTCACCCGATTTCCGCTTTTGGTCCTTATGCGCATCGTATGCGATTTGATATGCCTTTTTGATCATGGTAAGATCATCGGATGGATGGTATCTTTTAATGCATTGCACCAGTTCTTCATAAAGAACCTCGGGGCTCGTAAAATCTGCCGGAGCTTCCAGTTCTGCATCCAGCCTCCGCTTCTCCTGTTTTCCCATTTCCAAAGCTCTTATATTGTTTTTTTCCATGATTGGATAATCTGCCATATACCGTCACCTTTTTTGTTGCATTCCCAGTATTCATTGTTTTTTAAACGTAGTTATCATTCATTATAAGTATTATTGTCGAAAATTGCAATTATTTTTTCTTTCTCCGTTTCATCTAAAAAAGCTCCTTCCAGAGCATAACGGTTCATCTGTCTTAAATCTGCTTCTGTAAATCCCATATATTTCTTGATAAGTTCCGCTTCCTTTTCAAGGGTCGTATCAGATACGGTAATGTTATCCGTATTGTAAGTCACCCGGATTCCTCTGTCATAAAAAGCCTTTAAAGGGTGTTCGCCGATGGAAGCAACCGCCTTAGTCTGTAAGTTGCTGATCACACACATCTCTAATGTAATCTTTTCCTTTTTTAGAAGGTCCATACACGTTTCAGACTGAATGGCAGCACAGCCATGACCAATTCTCTTCGCACCGTAAGAGACCGCTTTTAAAATATTCTCACTATCCCCGCATTCCCCTGCGTGAATGGTAAATGGAATATCTTTCTCATAAGCCTTTCTAAAAAGGGGTTCAAAATGCGACATTGGAATCATTCCTTCCGGTCCGGCAATATCCACACCTACGACTCCCTTTTCTAAATATGCACCGGCGATTTCAAAGGTTTCTTCATTTTCCCGGTCTGAGCCGTTGACCATGGAGCAGAGAAGGATTCCGGCCTTTATGGAGGATTGGCTCATTCCCTTTTCTGCTCCCCGTATGACTGCTTCCACCGCTTTTTCCTTAGAAAGCCCCTTTCTCATATGAAGCTGGGGTGCAAACCGGATTTCGGTATAAATAACTCCCTGCTCTGCCAGCCGCTCCACCAGATCCTTCGATGCCAGTTCCAGCGCCTCTTCTGTCTGAAGAAGCTGCCCCGGTAAATCAAAGCACTTTAAATAATCCGCCAGGCTTTCACAATTTTCTCCTACAGAAACACTTTCCTTTATACCTCTCCCTTCAAAATCGTATCCTGTCTCAGCCGCCAGCCGCTTAATCACTTCCATGGATAAAGAGCCGTCTAAATGCAAATGGAGATCTGTTTCCGGTCGTTTCATACACGATCCCTCCTTCCTTCATTGGAAACATTCTATCATATTCCTGATAAAGCAACAATCAGTTTCAGGCATTATCTAAAATGGCAGACGGATCATCCGTCTGCCATTTAAAGAAACATACACCATAAAGGTATGGTGATCAAAGACAACAGAGTGGTCACTACCACACACTTTGTTGCAAAAATATAATCTCCGTCATACTTTGCTGCCAGTATGGCGGTGGTGCTGCCAGCCGGCATTCCGGTAAGAAGTACGGATACTCCCGAAAGCAAAGGATCCACAGAGAACAGACGGCAACCTGCAAGCACCAGAAGCGGGATCAAAAACAGGCGGATCACCGTATATTTTATGATTCCTCTGTCAAAAACCGTTCGTGGATTCACCTCTGCCAATATGGTTCCGATCAAAACCATGGAAACCGTAGTCGTACAGCCGCCTACATTCCTTACTGTGTTCTCCAGAAATACCGGCAGTCTGAGCTGAGTGATCATAAAGAACATGCCGATGTATACCGCAACAATACAAGGATGGGTCACAACCTTTCTTATCACAGTCTTCCGGTCCGGGCTTTCCGTAAAATAGGATACACCGGCCGACCACATAACAATCCTTTGAGGGATCAGAAATACAGAAGCATACATCAGGCCTTCGCCCCCATAAACTCCTTCGGCAATTGGATTTCCCATAAATCCGGCATTGGAACACACCGTACCATATTGAAGCACCTTTTTCCGCCTGTCCGGTTCCCTGTTATAAAAAGTATTGGCAAACAGCAGACAGCCAAATTGAATCAATGAGGCAATCGCTAAAATAACAGCAAATCCTTTTAAAATTCCCATATTAAACTCAATGAAAAAAGAGCTGATGATATTGCAGGGAAGGATTAAGTAAATGACCAGATCCGTCAAAACGGATTTAGCATTTTCCCGTAAAATACCTTTTTTTCGCAGGATAATACCTGCTGCCACAAGAAGAAAAAGCATCCCCTGCAGATTTATGAGACTGCTGTAATCCATTCTAATCACTCTTCTTTTGATTTCATATATTCGTCCATGGCATGGGCCACGGTTTTGGAATAGGCTACCGCCTCTACCACAGTCCTTGCTCCTAATACCACATCTCCGGAGGCAAAAACTCCAGGAATGGTGGTACGTCCTTCGTCATCGGTCATGAGAAGACCGCTCTGACTGGCTTTCAATCCTTTTGTCGTGCTGACAAGCTTGCTCTTTGGTCCCTGACTGATGGAAATAATTGTGGAATCGGCATACACCTGTTCCCGCTCCTCAGCAATACCGATTTGTTTTCCTTCTTCGTCATAAATAATCGTTTCAAACACCGGACCGTCATCCGTAATCTCTACGATCTGTTTTCCAAACTGAAATTCTGCACCGTCAAGTTTTGCATACGTAGTTTCATGTTCGCTTGCATTGCTGTGCAGGCCTCTTGCATAAAGAGTAACTCTTCTTGAACCATGGCGGATCACAGTTCTTGCTACGTCCATGGCGGAATTTCCCATTCCAATAATTGCCACCCGGTCTCCAAGATCATAGGCATCCGGGTTTGCCAGATAGTCAATGGCATAGTGAACGTTGCCCAGGGACTCTCCTTTTACGCCCAGCGTCTTTGGCCTCCATACTCCGGTTCCGATAAAGATGCTCTGATACCCGTCACGGACCAGATCCTTAATCTCTAACGCTGTACCAATGGCTGTATTGGGACGTATCTTTACGCCGATTTCCAAAAGTTTTTTCCGATAGCGTTCCAAAATAGTTTTCGGCAGACGGAAATCCGGGATGCCATACTGGAGTACGCCTCCCACCTTATCCTTTGCGTCAAATATGGTTACGCTGTAGCCTTCCTTTGTTAAAAGAATGGCAATCGTGATTCCTGCAGGTCCTGCGCCGATTACTGCTACCTTTTTTCCATTCTTGGGCTTGCATTCGATCTTTAACTTATCAAAAACCGTATCCGAAATATAGTTTTCGATACTGCTTATATGGACAGATTGCCCCTTTTTTCCAAGAATGCAGTGCCCCTCGCACTGTTTTTCATGATTGCATACCAGAGAGCATACCAGGGACAATGGATTGTTTTCAAATACCATCTCTCCTGCCTGGTTGATATCTCCCCCCTTAAATGCCTGGATCATCTGGGGAATCGGGGTATTAATCGGACAGCCTTGCCGGCACATAGGCTTTTTACAATTCAAACATCTGTTAGCTTCATCAATTACATGTACGGCCATATGAGTCTTCCTTTCTATCTGCTGTTTATGAAATTGCTGCAGTCTGCACACAGCATTTTTTTTATTTCATATCATAGCATAGGAAAAATCATAAAAGCAATAGGCCCTGCAGATGTATCGAAAAAAATAAATTTTGATAAAAATATATCGATTATTACACTTATTTTCCTTCGTAGATGATCAAGGATTCCACGTCATAACCTGCAAGCTTTTCTCTTCCTTTTAATCCGGCAAGTTCCATAATAAAACAGATTTTTACCACTTCACCGCCAAGCTCTTCCACCAGCTTAATAATGGCTTCAATGGTTCCGCCGGTAGCAATCAGATCATCGATAATGACCACTTTCTGTCCAGGCCGAATGGAATCCTTATGAATCTCAATGGTAGCGGTTCCATACTCCAGTTCATAATCTGCGGAAAGCACTTCTCTTGGAAGTTTTCCTTTTTTACGGATGGGGATAAAGCCTTTATGCTCTGCATAGGCCACCGGAACACCGAAGATAAAGCCTCTTGATTCCGGACCGATGACAGAATCATATTCCACACCCTCAAGCATCGTGCGAACGCCGTCCACTGCAAGGGAAAGTCCATTGGGGTCTTCCAGTATGGTAGTAACATCCCGAAAGATAATTCCCTCCTCAGGGAAATCAGGAATGCTTGTCACATATTCTTCTAACTTTTTCATTTCTTATACCTCATTATTATATTAATTTTCATAGTTTAAGAGCACAGCCTTACCCATTATAGCGCAAACCTGCCGCACAGGCAAATGCTGTTTTTACGGTTCGGCATTTCATGCACAACGAATGCCTCCCGCAATATATGACGGAAGGCATGTCAAAGTTCTTAATCACCCCTAACTTCTTGGGTGGACTCCTGTATAAGAGCGGCGGACCGCTTCTTTTTGAGTATAATTCATATACATCTGGGTGGTGGCCATATCCGAATGTCCCAGCATGGCTTGTACCACATGGATATCCGCTCCGTTACGAAGCAGATGGGCCGCAAAGGAATGGCGGAGGGAATGAGGTGTAATATCCGCCTTAATTCCTGCTTTATCCCCATAAAACTTGATGATTTTCCAAAATCCCTGCCTGCTCATGGGCTTACCGTTGCAGTTGGTAAACAGCCATTCCCCATCCTGCTCCTTCAATAAATACCCGCGTCCCCGCTCCATATAGGCAGAAAGGGCAAGCTTTGCCACTTTTCCAAAGGGAATCATACGTTCTTTATGCTCGTCCCTGCAAGTGATATAGCCTACCATAAGATTTAAATCGGTCTTTTTTAAATTGATTAATTCCGACACCCGGATGCCGGTGGCATAGAGAAGCTCCAGCATGGCCCGGTCCCTGAGTTCCTTTGGCGAATCTCCGTCCGGCTGGCTTAAAAGGCAATTCACTTCATCCACCGTCAGGATGGTTGGGGCCTTCTTCTCCACCTTGGGCGCTTTGATCATCTCTGCCGGGTCCTTACCGATCTTTCCCTCTGCACATTCATAATGAAAGAACGCCTTCATAGATGCCAGTGTTCTTGAAATAGTAGTCGTTGCCCTTCCCGCCTTTTCCAGGTAAAGGATATAGGAATTAAGGCTTGTCTTAGTGACTTTGCCTACTTCCACGATCCCCTGCTGACCCAAAAAAGAGGCCATCTGCATCAAATCCCTCTGGTACGATACCTCGGTGTTCTTTGATGTTTTTTTTATCTCTCTCAAATAATAAATAAATTGATTAATCTCAACTACCATTTGCATATCCCCTAACCGTTCGGTTTAAAAAACGCCTTAAAATAAGGCTTCATTCTACCATTATATAGACTATTTTCGATAAAATCAAACACATTTTTCCCACTTTTAAGGTATTTTCCGGCCACTTTACATAATATATACAAGATGTTGGCCAAAGGGGCGAATTATTCGCTAGATATGGTAATATGGGGGGAATAATTTTTCTGTTATTTTTCTCTCATGAAAGAACAAATTTCAAAAAAGCCGGGTTGACCCAGGCTTCCAGGGCGCTTCCGGCAGCCGTCAGGAGCAAAAGCAGCAAAAATGCAGGAATCCGGAAACGTCTTCCTTTCTGCACGCCCCAAAACAGCAGAATGCCGAAAACAGGAAGGTAGCAAAGGCACTGGGGCATAACTGTCATTAAAAATACCGGAAGACCCATAAGGCCTTTTTGTACGGTTATGACGGACAGTACAAAACCCATGGAAAAGCCTGCCAATACGGTAAATATACAGAACAGAGGCAGGGCATACGCAGTCATACCCACAAGCCAGACGATCCACACCTCCATCATTCTCTGGCTTAATACCTGTCCGAAGAGCAGCATGCGCTCATCCTTTGTTATGTTTACATTTCTGTCCAAAAGCCCCAGATAATAGCCTGCTTCATCCGTGAAGGAAGAATACCAGAAATTTGCCATGACCGTTCCTGCCGCCAGCCCTGCAAAAAAACAGAGAAGAAACACGTCCCAGGCCCTTGTGCTCCGGCTCACTGTCACATAGTTCCCTCCCGGTGCCTTTAAAGGCTTCACTTTTAATGTACGTAATAAACTGGGCATAAAAAATCCCCCTACAGGTCTTGTCACAATTTATGCCTGCAGAGGGATATTTATTCAGGTTCTTATTTCACATCGTATTTCCGGGCGTAGGCAAGGATGGCGGCAATGGTCTTTCCATCGGTGATTTCTCCCCGGTATATCTTATCTTCCAGGTCTTTTACGGACCACGCTTCCACCTCGATGCATTCCTCTTCATCAAGATTCTGCACAGATTCTTCCAGATCCCTTGCCACAAAAATATCAATGGCTTCGTCACAGAATGCCACCGTGGTATTGACACTGATTAAGTATTCCAGATTTTCCTTCCGGGTCTTAAATCCGGTCTCTTCTTCCAGCTCCCGGTGGGCACAGTCGATCTTTGGCTCCATCGGATCATCAAGTGCTCCGGCTGGGACCTCCAGAGTATACCGGTCTAAGGCGTTGCGGTACTGGCGGACCATAAGGATCTTTCCTTCTCTTGTTACGGGCACCACTGCCGCTGCACCGATGTGATGGATAAAATCCCAGTGGGCTTCATGACCGTTGGCCAAAACCGTGTCTTCATAGATTTTTAACATGTTTCCCTGATATTTCAGTTCTCTGTTTAAGCGTTTTACAGGCTGCTGTTCCATTTTATTTCCTCCTGTTCGTTTTACAGTTCCGTACATCTTTTATAACAGGCATCAGCTGCTTTTATGACAGCACTTCTGAAGCCGGATTCTTCCAGGGCAGAAACGGCTGCAATGGTGGTTCCCCCCGGTGAGCAGACCTTATCCTTTAATGCTCCCGGATGCTCCCCTGTTTCCAGTACCATCCTGGCACTTCCAAGAACGGACTGGGCTGCCATCTCATAAGCCGCATCTCTTGGCAGTCCGTACTTTACGGCGCTGTCAGCAAGGGCTTCTATGAACATGTATACGTAGGCCGGAGAGCTTCCGCTGACGCAGACCACCGCATTCATCAGACGCTCCTCCACGATTCTCACCTTTCCCAAAGAGCAGAATATGTCTGCAATTGCCTGCTTTTCCTCTTCGGAAAATGCCTTTTCCTCATAGCAGACTCCGGTCATTCCTTCTCCAAGAAGGGCCGGGGTGTTGGGCATGGCGCGGACCACCCGCTTTTCAGCTCCAAGCCTTTCTTTTAACTGAGCGGTAGTGATTCCAGGAGCGATGGATATGATAACATTCTTCTCTGTTACTGTATTCCTGATATCAGAGAGCACCGGATCAAAATACTGTGGCTTTATGGCAAGAACGATGTATGCTGCATTGGCTGCCAGTTGTCCGTTGTCAGCCACGTGTTCCACTCCCATAGCTTTTGTGATTTCTTCACACCGGCTTTTATTCACATCGGTAAACAAAAGGTCTTCCCTGCTGTATACTCCCAATAATCCCTTTAATATTGCCAATCCCATATTACCAATTCCTATAATACCGATCTTTGCCATAAGAAAATCCTCCTGTTTACTATGTTAAATTCTGCAATCAATTAGCACCATTCTAACACCATTTCCCGAAATGTCAATGAGGAGAAACCGTTTGCATAAAAATAACTGTTGACATTTTAATCCACATCTCATATACTGTAGCAAAACAAAGCGATAAACTGTTGAGCAGGAGTAAGTAAGATTTTTTCATCATGCACAGAGAGTTTCCGGCCGGTGAGAGGAAACGTTGATGTCTGATCCGAATGGACCTGCGAGGGCGGCTTGAAACCGGAATTCTCCGGGAGTAGATGCTGACGGGTTTCCTATCCGTTATCAAGGGGAGGCACATGTTGGTGTGCTTAAAGCGGGAGAAGTCTAACTTCTCCAATCAGGGTGGTACCGCGGAAATCAGATTATGAAGCTTCCGTCCCTCTTTCCATAGCAATATGGAGGAGGGACGGGGGCTTTTTTTAATTCCAGAAAGGAGTATTGAAAACCATGAACATCACACCGGACTGCAGGGAAATCGGAGCACTGGCTGCTTCCTATCCCGTAATCCCAGTCTGCAGGGAAATCTTTGCAGACACTGTAACACCTATTACCCTGCTGCAGAAAATTGCAGCCTTAAGCAGCCGCTATTATCTGCTTGAGAGCATTGAGGGCGGAGAGACCTGGGGACGCTACTCCTTTCTGGGGTACGACCCGGTCATGAGTGTTACCTGTAAGGACGGGACCGTCACGATCCGTCATCTAAAAGAAGGGGCTGAACCGGTTCCTGAAAAGACCATAAAAACGGACGCTCCCTATGACGTTCTCCGTGAAATCCGAAAGGAGTACCGGGCCCCGAAAATTCCCGGTCTTCCTCCCTTTACCGGCGGATTTGTAGGGTATTTTGCCTACCGGATGATCGGTTATGCCGAGCCGGTATTATCCATCAAGCAGGGGGACTGTAATGATTTTGACCTTATGCTTTTTGATACCGTCATTGCCTACGACCATCTGACGGAAAAAATCAGCATTGTGGTAAATATGAAAACGGACCGGGTCATGGAAAATTACGGGATCGCCTGCGCCAGGCTGGAAAACATTGCCCGCATGATATTTGAATCGCCTCCCCTGAAAACGTCTTCCCCTGGGGGAAACCTTGAGTTTCACTGCAATGTGACCAAAGACGACTACTGCAAAATGGTGGAACGGGCAAAGGAATATATCGTAAACGGAGATATTTTCCAGGCCGTCCTTTCCAGGCGGTTTACCAGCGATTACCCGGACAGTCTCTTAAATGCGTACCGGGTGTTAAGAACCACCAATCCCTCCCCTTACATGGTGTATTTAAGTACAGGAGATATGGAGATCATGAGCACTTCTCCGGAAACGCTGGTCCGGTTAAAGGAAGGGCGGCTTACCACCTTTCCTGTGGCCGGCTCCAGACCAAGAGGCAGCAATGAAAAAGAGGATAAAGCTCTGGAAAAGGAACTTTTGGCAGACGAAAAGGAGCTGGCGGAGCACAACATGCTGGTGGATCTGGGAAGAAATGATCTTGGCAAAATCTCGGAGTTTTCCACCGTGGAAGTAACCGGATACCAGATGATCCACCGTTATTCCCGCATCATGCACATCTGCTCACAGGTGGAATCCCGGATCAGGAAGGACCTGGATGCCTTCTCTGCCATTGAATCCGTTCTTCCTGCCGGCACCTTATCCGGTGCTCCGAAAATCCGTGCATGCCAGATCATTGACGAACTGGAAGCAGAACCAAGAGACATTTACGGCGGCGCACTGGGTTATGTGGACTTTACCGGAAATATGGATACCTGCATCGCCATACGGATGGCGGTCAGAAAAAACGGAAAGGTAACGGTTCAGGCAGGAGGAGGCATCGTTGCCGACAGCATTCCGGAACAGGAATATGAAGAATCAGAAAATAAGGCAAAGGCAGTGATATATGCACTGAAACAGGCAGTGGAGGTGAATAACCGATGATTCTCTTTATAGATAATTATGACAGTTTTACTTATAACCTGGTGCAGATGATCGGCGGATTGGATCCCAATATCCGTGTGATCCGAAATGACGAACTTTCGGTGGAGGAAATCAAAGGATTATCTCCCAGCCACATCATACTCTCCCCAGGGCCCGGTTATCCAAAAGATGCAGGGGTATGTGAAGAGGTGGTGAGAACATTTGCAGGTTCGGTCCCGGTTCTGGGGATATGCCTGGGGCATCAGGGAATCTGCGAGGCATTCGGAGCGAGGATAAAAAAGGCCGGAACGCTGATGCACGGGAAGCAGAGCATGATTACCATTGACCCAGCCTCCCCCATATTTCAAGGGCTTAAAAAACACATTCCCGCTGCCAGATACCACTCGCTCATTGCCGAAAAGGACTCTTTGCCTTTCTGCTTACAGGTAATCGGAACGGAAGCAGCCGGAGAAATCATGGCGGTAAAGCATAAGGATTATCCGGTCTATGGCCTTCAGTTTCACCCGGAGTCCATCTTAACACCGGACGGCGAAACCATTTTAAAGAACTTTTTATCCATAGAAATCAGACATGAAGGAGGAAAACAAAATGATTCAGCAGGCAATCCATGAAGTAATTGAAGGTCAGGATTTAAGCTTTGATGCTGCAAGAGAGGTCATGAACGAGATTATGAGCGGAGAAACTACTCCCGCACAGATGGCCGCATTTCTCACCGGACTTCGGATGAAAGGGGAAACCATTGATGAGATCACGGCCTGCGCCACGGTCATGAGAGAAAAGGCCCTCCGCCTGGAACCGGATTTTCCGGTGATCGATATCGTGGGAACGGGAGGTGATGAGGCCGGGACCTTTAATATTTCCACCACCAGCGCCTTTGTGGTGGCTGCCGGAGGTGTTCCGGTGGCGAAACACGGAAACCGCAGCGTATCCAGCAAAAGCGGGGCTGCCGACGTTTTAGAGTGTCTGGGAGTCAATTTAAACCTTACGGCTAAGCAGTCAGAGAAAATATTAAAAGAAACGGGTATGTGTTTTCTTTTTGCACAGGCTTACCACTCTTCCATGAAATATGCCGGTCCTGTCCGGAAGGAACTGGGGGTAAGAACTATCTTTAACATCTTAGGTCCTCTGTCCAATCCGGCAGGCGCTACCATGCAGCTTCTTGGCGTTTACGACAGAAAGCTGGTGGAGCCTCTTGCCCAGGTACTGAGTAACCTTGGCGTCAAACGGGGACTGGTGGTGTGCGGCGATGACGGACTGGATGAGGCCACCGTCACCGGCCCCACCCATGTTTGCGAAATCCGTTTCGGAAAACAGATCCCCTATGACATCACACCGGAGCAATTTGGACTGCACCGTGCTTTACTTTCTGACCTGACTGGAGGCTCTCCTTCCGATAACGCCCAGATTACCAAAGACATTCTGGCCGGAAAGCTCCATGGACCAAAACGGGATATTGTGTTATTAAATTCCGCATTAAGTCTGTATCTGGGAATTGATGACTGTTCCGTCAGCCAGTGTTTAGAAACAGCCGCCGATTTGATCGATTCCGGTAAGGCTTTGAAAAAAATGGAGGAATTCGTATCCGCCACCAGGGAGGCAGCCCTATGATCCTTCAAAAGTTAGCTGCGGCTTCAAAAAAACGGGCGGAAAAAGCAAAAGAAAGAATTCCTTTGGAAGAAATGAAACGGCTGGCCTATCTGGCAGTTGAAGGTTCGGAAAAGAAGAATCCTCCTTCTTTGAAACAGGCACTATCCGCTCCGGGAGTCTCCTTGATCTGTGAAATCAAGCGGGCTTCCCCTTCCAAAGGGCTTATCTCTCCCGAGTTTCCCTATCTGGAGATCGCTAAGGATTATGAGCAGGCGGGAGCCGATGCCATTTCAGTTCTTACAGAACCGGAATACTTCCTCGGAGCAAATGAGTATCTTTCCCGGATCCATGAACAGGTCTCCCTTCCTCTTTTAAGAAAGGATTTTACCGTAGACCCTTATCAGGTCTATGAAGCAAAGGCAATCGGTGCCTCCGCCGTATTGCTCATCTGCGCCCTTCTGGATACAAAGGAGCTGACGGAATATTTAAAAATCTGTGAAAGCCTCGGTTTAAGCGCCCTGGTCGAAGCCCATGACGAAGCGGAAATTCATTCTGCGCTTTCGGCAGGAGCCAAAATAATCGGAGTAAACAACAGAAATTTGAAAAACTTTGAGGTAAATTTTGAAAACTCCCTTCGGTTAAGAGCAATGGTTCCTGAAAGTGTACTCTTTGTTGCAGAAAGCGGAATAAAAACGGAAACAGACATCCGCACGCTGGCAGACGCAGGTGTTGACGGTGTCCTGATTGGGGAAAGCCTGATGCGCGCTCCTAATAAAAAAGAGCTGATCAGCCGTTTTCAGAGGGCCTCACAATGATAAATAAACGGATCAAAATATGCGGGCTGACCCGTCCGCAGGATATAAAAGCGGTGAACTTATGGAAACCGGACTATGCAGGCTTTGTATTTGCACCGGGAAAACGGCAGATTTCCCCATCCGCTGCCCGTCAGCTAAGGGATCTGCTGCTTTCTGAAATCCCCTCGGTGGGCGTCTTTGTAAACAGTCCCATAGAAGAGATTATACCTCTTATCAGGGATCACACCATTGGACTAATACAGCTTCATGGAGATGAAGATGAGGAATATATAAAAGCCTTAAAAAAACATCCGGACTTTCAGGCACCCATTATAAAGGCTGTAAGAGTCCGTTCCAAAGAAGATATCTTGCAGGCCAATGAATGTTCTGCCGACTTTCTGCTCTTTGATACTTATTCCAAAGACTCCTACGGCGGAAGCGGCAGAGCCTTTGACTGGACCATGATCCCAGATATCAAAAAGCCATGGTTTTTGGCGGGAGGTCTTGGGGCCTCCAACATAAAAGAAGCAATGAAAACCAATGCCTTCTGTCTGGATTTAAGCAGCAGCGTGGAAACAGAAGGCCTTAAGGACCCTGTAAAAATAAAAGAAATCATACAAATCGTAAGGAGTGAAAATCAATGGGAAAAGGAAGATTTGGACAGCACGGCGGACAGTTTATCCCCGAAACGCTGATGAACGCAGTGGCAGAGCTGGAGGCGGCTTATGAAACTTACAGCCACGACGAAGCCTTTTTATCAGAGCTTAAGTCTCTGCATGAAACCTATACCGGAAGGCCTTCTCTGCTTTATTATGCCCAGCAGATGACAAAGGATTTAAACGGTGCAAAAATTTATTTAAAGCGGGAGGATTTAAACCATACCGGCTCCCATAAAATCAACAATGCGCTGGGGCAGGTCCTTCTTGCAAAAAGAATGGGAAAGACCCGGGTTATTGCGGAAACAGGCGCCGGGCAGCATGGAGTGGCCACTGCTACTGCCGCTGCTTTGATGGGAATGGAATGCGAAATCTTTATGGGAGAAGAAGATACGGAGCGGCAGGCTTTGAATGTGTTCCGCATGGAGCTTTTAGGCGCCACCGTCCACCCGGTAAAAAGCGGGACCAGGACCTTAAAGGATGCTGTCAATGAAACCCTTCGGGAATGGACCAACCGGGTGGAAGATACCCACTATGTGCTGGGCTCTGTTATGGGCCCTCACCCCTTTCCCACCATTGTAAGGGATTTTCAGAGCATCATCGGAAAAGAGGTCCGCACCCAGATTTTAAAAGAGGAGGGCAGGCTTCCGGATCTGTTGATCGCCTGTGTGGGCGGCGGCAGCAATGCCATGGGACTTTTTTATGAGTTTCTGGAGGAGCCTTCCGTAAAGCTGGTAGGCTGTGAAGCGGCAGGACACGGAATCCATACGGATAAGAATGCCGCAACCTTAGCCACCGGCACACTTGGCATTTTTCACGGAATGAAATCCTATTTCTGCCAGGATGAGTACGGCCAGATCGCTCCCGTATATTCTATTTCCGCAGGTCTTGATTATCCGGGGGTGGGGCCGGAGCACGCAGCACTTTTTGACTCCGGCCGCGCACAATACGTTCCGGTAACGGATCAGGAAGCAGTGGATGCCTTTGAATACTTATCCAGAAAAGAAGGAATCATTCCGGCCATTGAAAGCGCCCATGCAATCGCTTATGCCAGAAAAGTGGCTCCTTCCATGGGAAAAGATCAAATTATTGTTATCAATCTATCCGGGCGGGGCGACAAGGATGTGGCTGCCATCGCCCGTTACAAGGGGGTCGAAATCTATGAGTAGGACATCAAAAGCATTTTCAAAGGGGAAAGCCTTTATCCCATTTATCACCGCAGGAGATCCGGATCTTGCCATTACCGAACAGCTGATTCCCGCCATGGCAGAAGCCGGGGCTGATCTAATCGAAATCGGGATCCCATTTTCTGACCCGGTGGCGGAAGGCATCGTCATCCAGGAAGCAGATATGCGTGCGCTCTCAGCCGGCACCACCACGGACAAAATCTTTGAATCCGTCAGGAGAATCCGTCAAAAGACTGATGTTCCTCTTGCCTTTATGACCTACTTAAATCCGGTTTTCGTATATGGAAGTGAACGGTTTGTGAAAAATATGGCAGAGTGCAGCATCGATGCTCTCATTGTTCCTGATATGCCTTTTGAAGAAAAAGGGGAGCTTTTGCCCCTGTGCCGCAAATACGGAATTGATTTGATATCTCTCATCGCTCCTACTTCAAAGGAACGTATCCGGACCATTGCATCGGAGGCAGAAGGCTTTGTATACTGCGTTTCCTCCATGGGCGTAACCGGTGTGAGAAAGGAAATAAACACCAATCTGGAAGAGATGGTTACTCTGGTGAAAGAGACAAAAAATATCCCCTGCGCCATTGGATTTGGTATCTCCACGCCGGAGCAGGCAAGAGAGATGAGCCAGGTGGCAGACGGTGTAATCGTGGGCAGCGCCATTGTAAAGCTGGCGGCAAGATACGGAACCGGCTGTGTGGAACCCATCTGCAGCTATGTGAAGGAAATGAAAGAGGCCATCACAGATATTACCTGATTTTATTCTTGACAACCGTCTAACCCGGTGCTACACTAATGCCACAAGAGGGAGCTCGTAAGCGGGCTGAGAGGAAGTAATCAAACTTCGACCTTTATAACCTGATTTGGGTAATGCCAACGTAGGGATTTATACGAGACGGATGTATTTTCCGAGCCTGTACCTGTTGGTATGGGCTCTTTTTTTGTAATTTTCTAAAAAAAGCCCTCGTATATCCCTCCGGATAACAAAAGGAGGATTAAAAAATGAATTACACCACACAAATGGATGCAGCAAGAAAAGGCATTCTGACAAAGGAATTACTGGCGGTCGCTAAAAAAGAGCAATGGGAACCGGAAAAGCTTCAAAAGCTGGTTGCAGAAGGGAAGGTTGCCATCCCTGCAAACAAACATCATACCTGCTTAAATCCAAATGGAATCGGCTCCATGCTGAAAACCAAGATCAACGTAAACCTTGGCACTTCCAGAGATTTAAATGACCTTAATATGGAACTTGAAAAAGTCAACGATGCCGTTGCCATGGGCGCGGAATCCATTATGGATCTAAGTTCTTACGGCGACACCAGAAAATTCCGCAAAAAGCTGACCGGCGAATGCCCTGCCATCATCGGAACCGTTCCCATCTACGATGCCGTTGTTTATTACCACAAGGCATTGGGGGAAATCACGGCAGAAGAATGGATTCAGATTGTGGAAATGCATGCCAAAGACGGTGTGGATTTTATGACTATACATGTGGGGATCAACAAAGAGACTGCAAAAAGATTTAAAAATGCCAGGCGTCTGACCAACATTGTTTCCAGGGGAGGCTCCATTATCTTTGCATGGATGGAGATGACCGGACAGGAAAATCCCTTCTACGAGCATTACGACCGGATTCTGGAAATCTGTGCAGAACACGATGTGACCTTAAGTCTGGGAGATGCCTGCCGTCCCGGCTGCATTGAAGATGCCTCCGATATATCCCAGATCGAGGAGTTAGTCACTCTGGGAGAACTGACCCGCCGCGCCTGGGAGAAACATGTACAGGTCATTATCGAAGGCCCTGGCCATATGCCTCTGGACCAGATCGCCGCCAACATGAAGATCCAGCAGACCATCTGCAAAGGTGCTCCCTTCTATGTTCTTGGACCTTTGGTCACCGATATCGCTCCTGGCTACGACCATATCACTTCTGCCATCGGAGGAGCGGTTGCAGCCGCCGCAGGCGCTTCCTTTCTCTGCTATGTGACCCCTGCAGAGCATTTGAGACTGCCGGATGCCAATGACGTTAAGGAAGGAATCATTTCCGCCCGTATTGCTGCTCATGCCGCAGATATTGCCAAGGGCATCAAAGGGGCAAAGGACTGGGATCACCAGATGAGTGACGCAAGAAAACGTCTGGATTGGGAAGCCATGTTTGAGCTTGCCATTGACCCGGAAAAAGCCAGACGGTACCGGGAAACATCAAAACCGGAAAAAGAAGACACCTGTTCCATGTGCGGCAACTTCTGCGCCATGAAAAATATGAACCGGATTCTTAATGGAGAAATGATCACCATCTTTGACGAATGATATATTGTTTGAATTATCAAAACAGGAGGAATTATCGTGAATGATCAGTCACAAGCAACAATACATAGGGACTCTCAGGAAAACCAGAGAATCAAGATCAAAAAGCTGGCAGTCAGCGGTATGCTGGTAGCCTTTACGGTTGCACTCTCCGGCTTTTCCATTCCCATAGGGGCCTCCAGGTGTTTCCCCATACAGCATCTGGTCAATGTAATCGCAGGCGTATTTTTAGGCCCGGTTTACGGAGTATCCATGGCTTTTTCTACCTCTCTCATCCGAAATCTGATGGGAACCGGAAGCCTTCTTGCCTTTCCCGGAAGCATGGCAGGTGCCTTTCTTGGAGCATACCTTTATAAAAAAACAGGCCGGTTTCTTCTCACTTGCCTGGGAGAAATCATAGGTACCGGATTCATCGGAGCCACACTCTGCTATCCCGTAGCTGCATTTTTCATGGGTAAAGAGGTTGCCGTATTCTTTTTTGTGGCTCCGTTTCTTATGAGTACGGTCTGCGGTACCCTACTGGCTGCGGTTTTACTAATAATTCTCCGCCGCCTGGGACTGGTATCGTATCTGACCCGGCAGATGAACCAATAGAAAGGAAGGAGCTATGAATCTGGAACACTGGGTCTCCCTGACTGGTCTGGTCAGGGAAAAACGCCCGCTCATTCACTGCATCACCAATTATGTGACCGCAGGAGATGTAGCCAATGCCATTCTGGCCTGCGGCGGTTCTCCTGTGATGGCCGACCACCCGGAGGAGGTCAAAGAGGTGACCGGCATTTCCAACTGCCTTTTATTAAATACAGGGACTCCAAAGGAACACTCAAAAGCCGCCATGGAAAACGCAGGGCTGGAAGCAAACCGGCGAAACCTTCCGGTGATCCTTGATCCCGTAGGAATCGGCATCTCGGCTTACCGGACGGATCTGATTCTGGAAATTTTAAAGAAAGTAAAAACTACGGTGATCCGGGGAAATGCTTCGGAGCTTCGTATCCTTTTAAATGTCCTGACCGGTCTGGCAGCAAAATCAAATCCGCTTCCCACCCACGGCGTAGACGTTTGTCCGGAAGATCAGATCACAGGAGATAACGTAACTCCACTTATGGAAACGGCGAAAGCCTTAAGTGCCCTGACCGGAGCAGTTACCGTCATAACAGGAACCATTGATATTGTTTCCACCCAAAAGGATACCCGGCTCATAAAAAATGGCTGTATGGAGATGTCGCAGATTACGGGAAGCGGCTGTATGTTAGACGGAGTCATTGCTTCCTATGCGGCAGCGGCTTATGACTTTACGCCTTTAAGTACTTCCCAGAACGGCCTTTTGGAAGCGGTCTCTCTTGCTACCGCCGTTTACGGCCTTTGCGGAGAACGGGCCGCAAGAAAAACAAACGAATCCCAGGGAGGAACCGGCAGCTTTCACCGATTTTTTATGGACGAAATCAGCTGTTTTAGGGAATCGGATTTGAAAGGAGGACTGAACATTGAAATTTCATAAAGACATGCTTCTCCTCTACGCCATTACGGACCAGGCATTTGCAGGAGAAAGAGGCTTGCTTCCACAGATCGAGGAGGCACTTGCAGCCGGAGTTACCTTTTTGCAGCTCCGGGAAAAGAACATGGACAGGCAGGAATTTTTTAAAGAAGCCGTGGCTGTCCGCAAGCTTACAAGGCAATATGGTGTTCCTCTTATCATTAACGATGATGTGGAAATTGCCATTGCGTGTGATGCGGATGGAGTCCATGTGGGGCAGGAGGACTTACCTGCCCAAGAAGTCCGCAGACGCATTGGTCCTGACCGGATTCTGGGAGTAACTGCAAAGACCACGAAGCAGGCGGTAAGCGCTTGGAAAAACGGAGCGGATTACCTTGGTTCCGGTGCTGTTTTTAAAAGCCCTACGAAAAAAAATGCCATTGGGATCACCATGGAGCAGCTATCTGCCATCTGCAGCTCGGTGCCCCTTCCGGTTACAGCCATAGGGGGAATCACTTATAAAAACGTATCACTTTTACAGGGAACCGGCATTGCAGGAATCTCTGTGGTTTCCGGCATCTTTGGTCAGAGTGACATTCCTGCTGCCGTAAGGGCTTTAAAAGAAGAGGTCAGAAAGGTGGTGGTATCATGAGCCTGTATCTCCCATCGGTTTTGACCATTGCAGGTTCCGATTCCAGCGGCGGTGCCGGAATTCAGGCGGATTTAAAAACCATTACTGCCCTGGGGCTTTACAGCTCCAGCGCAATCACCGCCCTGACCGCCCAAAATACCAAAGGGGTCTATCTGGCAGAAACCGTAAATCCGGTAATGCTGACCAAACAGCTTGAAGCCATCTTTTCCGACATTCCGCCCCAGGCGGTGAAAATCGGCATGGCAGGAGATATTTCTTCCATAGAAATTATAGCAGATATTCTCTCCTGCCACCCCAATGTCCCGGTGGTCTTAGACCCGGTCATGGTCTCCACCAGCGGAGGGACCCTTTTGCAGACAGATGCGGTAAAAACCCTGATTGAGCGGTTATTCCCTCTGGCCACCCTTATTACCCCCAATCTCCCGGAAACAGAAGTACTTTTATCCACAAAAAAGCGGCTCCTGTCCAAAAGAGATATGGAAGAAGCCGCAACCCAACTGTCCCAGAAGTATCAAACCTCCTTTTTACTGAAAGGCGGCCACTGTGAAACGGATGCCAATGATGTATTATGCCATAAGGGCACTCTTACCTGGTTTCCGGGAAAACGGATTGAGAATCCCAATACCCACGGAACCGGCTGCACCTTATCCTCTGCCATCGCCTGCGGGCTGGCAAAAGGCAAAACACTTGAAGAAAGCATCTCATGCGCCAAACAATATTTAAACGGTGCGCTTATGGCAGAGCTTGATCTGGGAAAAGGAAGCGGTCCGGTATGGCATGGTTGGCAGACAAGCATGAAGTAAACTATGGGCAGCTTTTTTCCCATTATATTTTGACACCATCTCTTCCGTTTGGGATGGTGTCATAAATCAACACCGCTATCCGGGCATTATTGGCTTTTACCAGTATTTCAGCAAATGAAACAGCAATCATAACGCCTGCTAAAATCCATGAGAAAACGAAAAGGAACCTGGAACCAATGTTTTCCCTTGCCGTATTAATATCACTTTTATGACATAATCCCTTTAGCAACATACTTGCATAGTATTGAAAATATAGTCTCTACACTCTCCATTTTTTTCTCATACTCTGATGGATTTCCTGCATATCCTGACGGTACCAGATTTCTTGCAGTCTCACCGCCCTGAAGCCATGTTCCAATGGTTTTATAAGACAGTGAATAATCCTTTAAATCCTTTACGGCCTCCTTTTCAACGATCTCATTATAAAAATATTTCATTGCGGCTGTTTCATAGGCTCCTGCGTGTATATCCAGCAATCCATCTTCTTCCGGGAAAAGAGAATCGGGATATTCTGCCCCATCTACAAGAATATGATCTTCCGTTCCTTTCAAATTGTAATTAGAAAGATCATATGGTTCCATTAGGAGCCTTATACGCATGTTATGGGTTTTATTTGACTCTTGTATTGCATCTAATATTGTTTTTATATGTAACGGATCACCATGCTGGTTAATGCAGTAGATCCTTTGAAAACCAAAGCAGCTCAAGTTCTCAAAAATATCATTTAAAACTCTCTTCATGGTTTCTTCTTTTAAAGAAAATGAACCTGGGAAAGCTCCTGTACAATGATTGATTCCCCAATAATACGGTGGTGCAATAAGACACTTTCCACCCATATTTTCAATTTCTGTTTTTATTTTTCTGCTTATTGCATAGCTGAAATATATGTCAGTAGCAAGCGGCAGATGTGGACCATGCTCCTCTATTACCCCTAATGGAAATAGCACCGGAACATCTTTATGCCCCACTTCCTCGATTTCCTTCCAATTCATATCCGCCATCGTATTGCTAAATATTGATTCCATTGTAATACCCCCCTGTTTTCTATTTTATACCAAACTATAGATTTCTGTTTTCATCCGCATTACATCGGATGCATTTCTTATAAATGTCCAATCAGATAATTTTTTTACAGGGTAAATAATATCCGAACGTAAAGTAAGAATTACCATCTTCTTTCACATTCGCATATTTTTCAAAGGAATAGTATTCCATTGAAATTCCGGCAATGGAGTAATCCGGCGCATAGCCATTTGCCTTCATAATCTTTTCCGTTTTCCCATGGGCGCCCTTTTCCAGATTGGAGCTTTTCCCCTCTATCCAACCAATACCCATCAAACAATCCGGAATGTCCCGATAGGAAAATCCTTGGGGAACAGTTGTACCCGGTTTTGCAAAAATTCCTGCAATATAAGTAAACTCTTTGGTTTTTGGATTAAAATCCCCCATATAACCTATCGTATCACCAGCTGGAGATACCCGTTCCGGCATACTTTGCAGAAAATCATTTGTTCCATCATTCAAGATCTTTTTCCATAAATCAGGAACAGGATTGTTCTTACCAACGGTTACTTCCTTGCCAATAAATCTGACAGATTTAAAATTCTCTGTTTCAAAAGATACTTTTACTCCCATAAATCCCCCCCTGCTTCACTGGTTTCCGGCATCCGTTTATCACAAAACTGCTTGCTTAACGATAAATCTGTCCAACGGTCCAGCTCTTGCTGCAATACATTAACATGGAAACAAAAAACATAGTCTCATTCTATCATAGGAAGCAGCAAAAACATAGCATGGAATGCTTATTATAAATAATCATTCGTATACTTTTATCTATATGTGTTGTATTATTAAATCAATCAGAAATTCATTTCACAGCCGGGATCATCTCCCCTGTGAATCCCAAAGGAAAGGTAACGCAGTCATGACAGACAAAAAAACAGCAGTACAATTTACACTGCTGACATTTTGCATCGCCTATCTTGTATCTGGTGCTCTTATAGTTTTTGGAAGGTTTGGATATTCCGTTTCCAATTGGGTGAGCACGTTTCGCCAATTTGCGATGAATATCCCTTTTTCCATCTATATTTTGTCACCTGCCATTGCTTCTTATCTTATACTGAAAAAAAACAACAAAATCAATGGGTTAAAGGATTGGCTGAACACTGTTTTTTATATCAAAAACAAGATATCGGTTTACTTATTCGTTGCTGCAGGACTTACACTGTATTTTGGGGTACATCTTGCAGTTTCAGGCCGTATGGTAATGGTCCTTCCATTTTATACGTTCTTTCTTTCCCTGCCTGGCTGTCTTATCATCGGCGGATTGGAGGAAGCGGGCTGGATGTATATATTGCAGCCAGCCCTGGACAAAAGATATGGTTTTGTTTTATCCTCCATATTGTTCGGAATCATTTGGACTTTATGGCATATTCCCCTCTTCTTTATACCGGGGACAAATCATGGCGAGGGGCTTATAAACTTTTGGATGTTTACGGTTCAACTGATTTCCTTCCGCTTTTTTCACGGTGCGGTCTACAGAATATCAGGAAAAGGCCGTGTGTTTATGAGTGTATTATTTCACACAATGTTTAATGCGGTATCCCCTGTCTTTGGCACCATGACCATGACCTGGGCCGGAACCATTGCCGCAAATGCAGCAGTGGTTCTTGTTTCTGTTATAACCGTTTCCATAGACGCTAAAAAGAGCCGGCGTATGGTTTAAGCATAGGAGCAGCTAAACAACTTTTTAATTGGCTTGAATTCGTTCCGGAACCAGCCTTACTTTAAAAGTAAATTCATCTTCTTCAAACAGATACTCTTTTCTTAAATCCGGTCCGCAGCTTTCAGAGCCGATGCCGTTCTGACGGTAATCCAGGCAGAGAACCGTACTGTCTGCTGAAACAAGTTCAAAGTTATGCCTTTTCTCCGTCAATTCCTCCTGTGTGTAAATGGAGGCATTAAAGGAAAATGCCTGGTCAGCTGCTGCATGGAGAGAGGTTCTTCTTCCTTTTACCGTTACAAAGTCACAATCACTTCTGCTTCCATTTTCCTGTGGTCTTAAATAATCCTCATGCATATCCTTTACGCTGGAATGAAACAATCCGTGATAGCTGGCCCTTCGTTTATCCATATAATTTTCAACAGGCCCCAGTCCATAGTAAGTCACCTGATCCATCTCTTTTGGCAGGAAGAGCCGGAGTCCGAATCTTGGAAGCTCAGGGAATTCTTTGTCTTTTTTTACTTCCAGTTTCACATCAACGGTGCCATTTTGTTCAATAGTCCACAGTGCATTTATATTTAATATTCTCTGGATTGGCGCTGCAGTCATGGACAAATCGGTCTTAATTTCCACACGGTCTTTATGGACTTCAAAGACAGTGTCATAAGCCCTGGATATGGCTCTGTGATAATGGGCTTCCATCCATACGGTCTTAATCTTGCTGTCATTATCCGTAGGTGCTCTCCAGATGTTATATTCCATGGGGTGGTTTAAAAGTAATGCATGATCAAAAAACATCTCTTTGAAACAGCCGGTAAGTTTGTTATAGGTATAGGTGAATGCCTCTCCGTTTATGGTCAGATAACGGTCATCTTCCTCTACCTTTAAAGCCCATTCTGTAACTCCTGCTGCCGGGTTCTTTAATAAATTGACGGCGGTCTGGTTTCTTCCATCTTGATTATCCAGGGGAATTTCATCAAATCCCAGGCTGTATCCCGTTTCCAGGAAATCAACCGGATTCTTTAACAGATAATTGATCTTTAAATAGCATTTTCCCCTTTCTGGAACCTTTATATCAAGAGTCACGGTTCCTTCTTCATGAGGGCATATATCTTCCAACAGAGCTTCTTTAATGATTCCCTGATGGATCACTTTTCCATCACAGGTTACCTCATAAGCCAGGCAGACGTAATCTTTTAAATTTACAAAATCCATGTAATTGTGTAATGTTATTTCTCCGGACTTCTGATCAAAGGAAACCACTCTTATGGGACGGTATACATTTTTAAACTCTTTAAGTCCTGTGTGGGGCTTTCTGTCCGGATACACCAGCCCGTCCATACAGAAGTTATTATCATGAGGATATTCCCCGTGATCTCCTCCGTAGAGATACATGGGCTTTCCCTCCAGACTCCTTCCCTGATAAATGGCATGGTCACACCATTCCCATACAAATCCGCCGCATACTCCGTCGTGCTGCTCAAATACCTTGAAATAATCTTCCAGATCTCCGGGGCCATTTCCCATGGCATGGCTGTATTCACACAGAATAAATGGCTTTCCGGCATTTCTTCCCATATATTCATGAATCTCCTCCAGACTCGGATACATGCGGCTATACAGATCCAGATTGGAGTAATCATAGGTCTTATCCACAGCGCGGTAGCGGGCTCCCTCATAATGCGTCAGCCTGGAAGGATCAAAGCCCTTCGTCCAGGCGAGCGCAGCTTCAAAGGTACAGCCATAGGAACATTCATTTCCCATGGACCATATGACAACACAAGGACGGTTCTTATCCCTTTCCACAAGTAGTTTGACACGGTCAACCGTTGCTTCCGTAAATTCCGGATTATCTGCAATGGCACGGTTCCATCGGTCTCTCCTGACCTCTTCCGTACGGTTTTTCATATAGACAGAAGCGGTGCCATGGCTTTCATTGTCTGCTTCATCAATTACATAAAAACCGTATTCATCACACAACTGATAGAACTGGGGAGCATTGGGATAATGACTGGTACGTATGGCATTCACATTATGTTCCTTCATCAGCTTCATATCCGTCTTCATCTGTTCCAGACGGATCGTAAAACCAGTGACCGGATCGCTGTCATGACGGTTCACTCCATGAAACTTGATTTTCTGTCCATTGAAATAAACCACTCCATCCCGAATGGATATTTCCCGGATCCCCACACGGTCAACGATGACTTCATTCTGGGTCTCAAAAATAATTGTATACAAATAAGGCTGCTCTGCATTCCAAAGGACAGGATTCTCAATCTCCAGGTCAAATTTACCATCTTTAAGGTACCCCTCCGAAAATGCTCTCACATTCCCGCTCCGGTCCAGAACTGTAACTTTCAGCGGGACCTCATTTCCCAAAAAGGACACATTAGCCTGAATACGGGCACTGCTTCCTTCCTGCACGGTATTAATAAAGTAATCAAAAATTCCTTCTTCCGGCCGTTTTAATAAATAAACATCCCGGAAAATACCAGTCATACGGAATTTATCCTGATCCTCCAGATAACTCCCGTCACACCATTTTAAAACCAGGACCGACAGGGTATTCTCCCCTTCCCTGATGAGCGCAGTTACATCAAACTCACTGGTTCCGTGGGACACCTGGCTGTATCCGATATAGCTTCCGTTCAACCATACGTAAAAACAGGAATCGACTCCTTCAAAGTTTAAAAATGCGTTCGGTGCAACATCATCTCTCTGATAAACAAAATGATGGATGTATGCCCCGCAGGGATTCTCTGCCGGAACATAAGGCGGATCCATTGGAAACGGATAGCGGGTATTGGTATACTGGTGTCTGTCATAGCCGTAATTCTGAAAACAACCGGGAACCGGAATCTCTTCAAAGCCGCTGCTATCATAGTCCTCCAGAAAAAATTCATCTTTTACATCATAAATGCTGTCAAAATAGCGGAATTTCCAGTTTCCGTTTAACAGCTGGAACCGGTCGGAATTCTCTCTGCATTCCGTTAAATCAAAGAGTGCCTTAGAGGCCGGAATATAGTATGCCCGGTTTGGCATGGTATTTTCATGAAGCAGATGCAGGTCCTCATAATGTCTGGGTACGATCATGGTTTTATCCTCCTTGTTATACTCTTTATTATAAAAGGAACCTGCAGAAAATCCATAGCCCGGATGAAACAAAATATGTACAAAATGATACCGGTTGCCCACTCACGTCTACTTTGGGGAAACTTTTTATATTATTTCACAGCCTTACTAACCGCCCTGCTAATTCCTTTTCCTATCATTCACCTGCCTGCTATAGGTTTTACATATGTATAAAAATGCATTATCATGATTGAAATATACATATTTTTATGTTATAGTTTTTATGAATGTTTAGCCACATTCGTGTAATTTCTAAAAGAGCCCAACGAAAATAGTCGGGCTCTTTCTGCTTCTGTTCCATTTTTATTCTAATAATTGATTTTTACTGATGGTATTCTAATCCACTTTCTCATATCCACATTGACAAGGGATTTCATTCCCAGTCTGATTGGCTTCTATCAGCATTCTGTTTGCTTTGCTACACCTGACTTTATATGAATTTGATGACCGCTGTATTGTCCCTTAATCTGTATTTCCTGTGCTTTAGCCGTCTGCAAAAGCCTGGAAAAAGATATGCCGGTGTCATATCCCATTTCATTCAGCATCCAAACCAGATCTTCAGTAGATAAATTACCAGAGGCCCCCGGTGCAAAGGGACACCCCCCCAGTCCTCCGAGTGCGGACTGAACACGATCGATTCCCATGTCAATTGCTGTCAGCGTATTTACCATCCCCAGTCCTCTCGTATCATGAAAATGAACCATCAGCTCAAGACCCGGATAGCTTTGGTTTAATGCCCTGACCAATGATTTTATCTGCATCGGATCAGCGATACCGATCGTATCACATAAGCAGCAGGTTTTTAAGCCGGCATCAATATAATCTTTTAGAAATGATACCACCTGTCTGGGATCTTGGTATTTTCCTTCAAACGGACACCCAAATGCAGTCGCCAGATCCAGAATAATATTCATATCAGAGTACGCCTTTTTGATTTCTTTATATCCATTCAAAGATTCTTCATGGGTGCGATTAATATTCGCCTTATTATGGCTTTTGCTGAGAGATACCACGTAAACTACCTTTTTAAGCCCCAGTTCATATGCAGAAGATGCCCCTCTCATATTGGGTACCAGCGCAAATACATCCAGTTCAGGATAACGTTCCAGCACATAGTTCGTCACCTCTGCTGCATCGGCTAACTGCGGGATTGCCTTCGGACTTACAAAGGACGTATATTCCAGATGCTTAATACCCGCCCCAACCAGTTCATCAATAATATGTAATTTCAAATCAGTAGGAATTGTACTGCAGTTTACACTCTGGAATCCATCTCTGGTTCCAACCTCTATAACTTCAATTTTTCTTGTCATTTTTAGTTTTCTCCTTTAAATTACCGACTTCTCCTTAAGAGCATTTATTTCATCATTAGACTTTTCTAAAAATTTACCAAATACTAAATCATTATCCTGTCCAAGAACTGGTGCAGGAGCCACCGGGTCTGCATTACTTTCTGTGAATTTAATTGCATTATTGGTGAGGCGCATCAAGCCGGCAACCGGATGTTCTATTTGTGGAAACATATTTCTGGCACCTGCGATCTGGGGATCAATAACAACCTTATCAATTGAATTAATTGGACAGCCTGGTATTCCTTCTTTATTAAGCATAGAGGTGATTTCCTCTACCGTGTATTGCTTCGTCCATGTTTCAATAATTTGCTTCATGGCCTCATGATTCTGCACCCGGTCCTTGACCGTCAGAAATCTGGGATCATCGGCAAGTTCCGGCATCCCCATCAGTACACACAAATTTTTATACAGCTTGTCATTTCCGGCACCAATAATCACACTGTTATCTTTTGCTTTAAAGGAATCATAAGGGTATGTAGATTCATAACGGTTACCAATCCGTTCCGGAATACGGCCTTCCGCCAGATAAATCAAGTTGATATTGGTCATGGAAGAAACAACGGAATCAACCAGTGATACATCTACCTTTTCTCCAATTCCGGTTGAACGTACATGAAACAGTGCCGCTAAAATACCAATTGTCAGATTTAAACCTCCTAAAACATCGCCCATTGGAGTTCCGGTCCTGGTAGCCTCGCCGCCGGGCCAGCCGGTTGTACTCATCAGGCCGCCCATAGCCTGGCCAATAATATCATAGCCGGCACGATTATGATAAGGACCGTAATGACCGAAACCGGATACTGCACCATATATCAGGCGCGGGTTGATTTCCTTTAATACATCGTATCCAAGCCCAAGCTTTTCCATGGTACCGGGTCTGTAATTTTCAATCACAATATCAGCCTTTTTTACCATTTCCTTAAAAATATCTTTTCCTTCCTCTTTTTTTAAATTGAGCGTACAGCCTATCTTTCCGCGGTTAAAATTCATATAATAGGCACTTTCACCATTTACATACGGGCCAAAGGAACGGCTGTCATCACCTTTTCCCGGAACTTCTATTTTATATACCACAGCTCCCATATCTGCCAGCAGCATCCCGCAATAGGGACCGGCTAATACACGCGTTAAATCAAGTACAACAACACCATCCAACAGTTTTTTCTTCATCATTCTTTCCTCACTCTCTTCAATTATAAAATGCTATATACGCCCATCAAGGCGACCACCACGATGATGGCAAGCATCAATGCCGATAATCCAAACAGCTTGATAAATAACTTATTTTCCTGTTCTTTATCAAAATCAGGATCAGTGGCCTTTGCTGCCATGATCAGGCCGCCTCCGGTTGAGGCCGGACTAAGTCCTGCAAATGAACCCGTCAGGCATAAAATTGTGATCAAATCATTGGCTGATACACCTACCTTTTCAGCAACACTGCCAACCGTTGGAACAAGAGTCGGCCAAACAACACCAAGCGCTGAACTAAACCATGTCATAATACCTCCGATTAACCCCTGTATGGCAACAGCAGTACGGGGATGCATAATTGCGGACAGACTTTCTGAAAGCAGTTTTACTCCTCCGACATCAATAACAACTTCCATCAGCATTCCTACTCCCGTAATCATTAATAACGTTGACCAGGAAACAGTCCGGAACACTGTCTTTTCATCTGCTGCCCCCAGTACCACCAATGCAATTCCTGTTGCAAAGGAAATAATTCCGACATTTCGTTTAAAAAAAGCACAGGAAACAATTACAATTAAAAATCCAAATAAAGTAAGTATCTGCTTCCTATTCAATTTTGGCATCTGTTCCTGTTCTGAAACCTTGCCTGTAATCTTAAAACCTTTAAAAATCAGATATATTACAACGGAGAGCACAAACGTTGTAACAGTTGCATAAATTAAAACCGTTGACTGAAAATTATAAATTCCCTGTTTGGCTGCAATTTCACCTATCAAAATAGATTCCGGCGTAATCGGTGAAAATCGCCCCGCAAAAGAACCAATCTGACCAATAATTGCAAGCATGACCGAATCATAACCAGTGGATTTTCCCAAAGGCAGTGACAATGCAGCTACAATTCCAAGTGCCGGGATACATCCTGGCCCAATTGCTGCAATCCCAAATCCTATCATGTAGATAAGAATTGGAACCGCCACTACGTAACCGCCTGATAAATGCAAAAAAATCTTTACCAGCAATTCCAGAGATTGGTTGGAGATTCCTACCGCACACAGAAATGAAACGCCTAGTAACGTAATAAACAGGCCCGCATTAAATCCCTGTATCAGTACCTTATCGCTGTAACCGGATACGGTCCCAAAAATAGCTACTGCTAAGACAGCCAACAGGCCTACGTTGACTTTTTTCAGAAAGCCTGCCAAAATCACGACGATCAGTACAAGCAGTGATATGAAAGCTAAACTCATAATGTACCTCCATTATTTTTTTTGCAGAAAGCGGAGATTGATCAGGTCTTCTCTGTCTGCACTGCATTTCAAAAATTTTTGTTATGCCTGCCTTTATATATAGCAAATATCATGCCAACTACTGGTCGAGAATTAAAAATATTTAAAATCCCGTAAATACAGGCTTTTTGATATAGGATTTTTTATAAGTTGTGAACTTCTTTTCCTGCACACAAAAAAAGCGTCTCATTTTAAGACACATGAGACGCCTTTTGTTCCAAAACAATACACCTATTGATTTTCTTTTAACTTGCGGTATAAGGTAGACCGGCTGATTTTTAAATCTTTTGCTGCCTTAGCAACACTTCCATGATTCTTTTCCAATGCATTTAATATCTCCTGCCGTTCTAAATCTTCTAAACTTTTTGTTTGCTGTCCGGCAGACGGATTTACAGGTTCTGCTATAAAGGCAGTTTGCAAAGTCGCTATTATTTTTTCCTGTGTCAGACCCTTTTTCTGTAAAAGACATATACGTTCTACAATATTATGAAGCTCCCTTACGTTCCCAGGCCACTGATAGCCGCTATACGTCCGCATAATATTTAAAAAGCTGTCCCAGTCACCTTCAGTTAATCCTGCTCCAGACTTTTCATATATACTTTCTGCAATCTGCAAATAGTCATCCCCACGCATGCTTAAAGCAGGAATCATTAGATTCAGCACATTAAGCCGGTAATATAAATCTTTGCGAAACTCTCCGGATTCCACAAAAGACAGCAGATTACGGTTAGTAGCTCCAATCACCCGTATATCAACAGGAATAACAGAATCTCCGCCTACCCTTCTGACTTCCTTTTCCTGTATTACGCGCAGAAACTGTGCTTGAAATTCCAGAGGAAGTTCTCCTATTTCATCTAAAAATATGGTTCCCCCGTGTGCAATTTCAAATAATCCTGCTTTTCCTCCCCTTTTTGCCCCGGTAAAAGAGCCATCTTCATAGCCGAAAAGTTCTGCTTCCAACAATGATTTTGATAATGCAGTACAGTTGACCGCCACAAATGGTCCGTCTTTTCTGGGACTGGCATTATGGATGCTTTGTGCAAACAGCTCTTTCCCTGTTCCGGTTTCACCATAGAGCATGATTGTAAAGTGGGAATCTGCAAAATCCCTTGCCAGGCTTTTGGCATTTAACATAATCTGTGAGTTTCCGATAATATCTGAAAAGTAATACTTTGCAGTTAAGCCTTTTTCGTGAAGCTTGATGCGGATCTGCCTCTCTGTACTTTGCAGTGATTTTATATCACGGAATGTCGCTACTGCACCCTTGACTTTATGGTTCACGATGATCGGCACTCGATTAGTAGAAAACATGGTTCCGTTAATATTCATCAACTGTCCGGTTTCCGCTTCACCGGTCCGCAAAATTTTAATCATCTGAGTATTGGGCAGCACCTCTTCGATGCGCCTTCCTTCCAGCGGAAATTTTCCTTTATTCAGTATCTTTTCTGCAACCTGATTGGTCACCTCAATGTGTCCGCTCCCATCAATCGCTATAATCGCATCATGGGTATAATTTAAGATATTCTTATAACGCTCCAGTTGGATTTCCAGCAGCTCTCTCTCCTTTTCGCTGGCTCGGTGCACCTGGTATAACTGCTCTGCAGTTTCCACTGCCCGCTCGATGGAACCATTTGAACTCTCCACAACAATATAAGGCATGCCTGCCTCTTTTGCATATCTGCCAGACACAATCCCTCCCACACCTAACACTGCACCATCCCAAACCGACTGCATCACACACTGTCTGCAGCTTTCATCATCTGTAAAATAATAATATTGAGCATCAAGTGCCTGTAGATAACACATGGTTCTTAATTCATCACTCACCTCTTCCGCCAGAAAAAATGCTATTTTGCCCTTTGCCTTTGCTGCCTGTTCAAGTGCCGGAATATAATCTGACGCAAGCAGAGGAATATCCACAACAGTTGCTGACAACTCTTTTTCCAGTATTCTTTTCGTTCCTCCCCGGCTGATAAACAGCCAGGTGCCCTGTTGAATCAATTCTCTTGCAACTCCAACCGCACCTTCCAGTGCCACAGTATATACATTAATTTTCAGACTTTTGCGCCGAATGATTGTCGATGCTCTTCCTGCAAGGCTTTCCGTCGGTGCAATGAAACAGATTTGAGGAATGCTGTTATCTTTTCGTTTTTCCATAAATCTTCTCCCGTACAAATGATTTTACCCTATGGATCCAATTTGCAATTTTTCCCAAAACAGCATAACTGGAATATACCAGGATAAAAAAACTCAGTCATTTATCTTCCGGTCAAAACTTCCTTTTATTCCCAGCTCATCCCTGTACTTGGCCACAGCTCTTCTGGACAGCGTTATTCCATTTTTCTTCAATAACTCTGTTAACTTAGCATCACTGTAAGGTTGCTTTTTCTCTTCTCCGTTAATAATTTCCTTAAGAAGTTCTTTTATCCGAAAAACCGATACTTCATCATGGTTACTACTACCCACGGCAGATGTGAATAATTCTTTCATTGCTATTGTCCCATATGGATATTGGATATACTTATCTTTTACGGCTCTGCTGACTGTAGATATGTTTATCCCCAGTTTACTTGCTATTTGCTGCATGGTAACAGGCTTAAATTTGCTTTTTTGACTCAGGCTGCCTCCCTGAAGTTCTATCAATGCTTTTACAATATCTATTATCGTTTTTCTTCTCTGTTCAACAGCCTCTATAAAAAAGCGGGCACGCTGCTGTTTCTCTTTAAAATATGCAGATAAGTCAGGATCACCGGTATTATTTAACATTGCAGCATAGTAATCATTGATTTGATAATTGGCTAACCAGCTATCATTGATTTTAACCTCATAGCCACCAGATGACCGGGAAACAATAACATCCGGAATAATATAATCGATCGTATTCTTTCCTAATGACAACATGGGTCTGGGATCAAGTTTGGCTATCACCGAAAGATACCTTCGTACTGTTGATGATGAAATATTCAGCTTCCTTGTTACGGCTGCAATTTTTCCCTGTGACAGCTCTTCTAAATATTCTTTTATTATAACATTTAATACAGGGTCCTCTATACCTAACCGATTCAACTGGAAGATCAGACATTCAGCCATATCCGATGAGAATATACCAACTGGCTCCAATTGCCTTAATTCATTCAGGCATTTTCCAATTGTCTCTATTGGCACATTTACAAGCAACTGTATCTGTTCTAATGGTACTTTAAAAAAACCATTGTCATCCAGACAGCCAATCATCACATTAATTACTTCTTGTTCCTGTCTGCTATATTTAGTCATATCCATTTGTTCCCACAAGTAAGAATAGATATCTTCTGTCTCAGAAACAGCATTTTGATACCATTGCTGGTATTCACCGCTGTATTCACCACTGTTTCCGCCATTTGATTCGACATTTCTATTTTCCAATAAAGGATTTTCCAGATATTCATTTAACAAGACTGCATCTAACTCAATATTGTTTAAAGCCAGTAATCTTAGGGACTGCATCTGCCTGGATGTTAATACCTGCTTTTGGGTTAACACCGTTTTAATCCCCTGCTCTAACCGCATTTAACTCTCCCTTTTTCGCATATTTACTAAATCCTGATAGTTTATCAAACCATTTAATCATATTATAATATGCATTTTTTGTCAATAAAAGTCATTTTATATGATTATAAAAGATTTTTTTTGTTATAATTGCCCATTTTAAACGATATTCTTTTCAGAAAGAATCTGACAAACCTATCAGTTTACGATCGGTATGTTTGCGATATACCCATTTTTAAGTATTGGTTATAGCACCCAAATAAACGAATTTAATCTACTAAATATAATAAGGTATATAAGCTAAACAATTCACACAACACTTCAAGAAATTACTCTGTTGATTTTGAAAACTAGTGGAGCATTTTTGATTACGAAAAATGTTGCAGGTTGAACTATCGAGATACCTGGTGATATCATATGGATGGAAGTATAAGAAAGCGGTGACGCCAATGGTAAAATAACCAAATGATTCTCTAAATACTCGAAGCATATTATATGACAAAATTATATATTAAAGGGGGCTCCAAAATGTGTACAAGTTTTGCAGTATACAGTCAGGAAAAAGCTATTTATGGTATGAATTTCGATGCTGCTGATATTGATTTAAAACTAAAAGTCAATAGTTATAATGATAGGAACTTATTTTACTTTTCAGGTTTATTAGATAACAAATACAGGAATATCGCGGGCTTTAACAGTGAGGGTCTATTTATCTGTACTCAAGCAGTAAAATATAGTCCAGGTTCCAAATCAAGTTGTGATGAAAATGATTGGTCTGCTTTTGATATTTTTGATGAGGCGCTAAAGAAAACAAAAAAACATCTGAATTTTTTGAAATTCTTAATAAAAGAGTGATCTCTTATCCCAGAAATCCGTTATTCCCGGATTTAGGACTACATACTCTTATTGCTGATAAAACTGGTGATGCATTTATTCTGGAAGAAAGAAATAATACAAATATAGTAAGTCCTTGTCAGAATGATTTTATTATTATGACTAATTTCCCAAATGGGGATTTTAAGGAAGCAAATTATAATGAAGTATCTGGCAGAGGTGCTGATAGATATATTTGTGCTCATGAATATATCCATAATAATATTCATAGCTTTGGAATAAATGAAGCTTTTGAAGTTTTAAGCAAAACCAGCCGGACGGATACTCTGTGTTCAATCGTATATGAACCATTAAAAAATGAAATTTCTATCAGTTTTAAAAAAGATTTAAGCAAAAGATGGAAAATTTCTATTATCGAAAAAACAATCCAATCAATGGAGGGATTTTTAAGCAATAATAAAATTCAGTTCACAAATGAAGAAATATTCGTGAAGGATCTTATTAGCTTATATAAGTGTGATAGGTAACTTTTTTGAAAACCGTTTTAAGTCAAAGTAATCCTCTATTGACTTGGAAGAACAGAATGAACGATACAAGACGATAATTGAGTTTATAGACTATAAGTATGTTGAAAATAGTTTTGTTTGGGTATAATAGGTTGTATCTTTATGAAAGGAGGTGATTCCCTATGACAACCAGCAAGATATCCAATAGATTAATACATGAAAAAAGTCCTTATCTACTTCAACATGCTTATAATCCAGTTGACTGGTGGCCCTGGTGTAAACAAGCATTTACCAAAGCAAAAGCAGAAGATAAACCCATCTTTTTAAGTATTGGTTATAGCACCTGTCATTGGTGCCATGTGATGGCCCATGAGTCATTTGAAGATAAAGAGGCAGCCGAAATTCTTAACCGTCATTACATCTGCATCAAGGTGGACCGGGAGGAACGGCCGGATATTGACGCAGTCTATATGGCTGTGTGCCAGATGTTCACGGGCTCCGGGGGCTGGCCCCTTACAATCATTATGACGCCGGATCAAAAACCATTTTGGGCAGGAACCTATCTTCCTAAAACAGAAACCTACGGAAGAATGGGACTTGTGGAGCTGCTGGAAGCTGTCAGACTTATGTGGGATAACGACCGAAATGCGCTTCTATCCAAGGGAGAACAGGTTACTGCCTTATTGAACAGGCAGCAAAAGGTCCAGAGCAAAGATGCGGATCTGAACGATACTATCTTAATCCATGCAGCCAGACAATTAAAAAGTAATTATGATCCCAAGTGGGGTGGATTTGGATCTGCTCCAAAATTCCCTACTCCTCACAACCTTTTGTTTCTTTTACAATATTCCCTGCGGGAACAAGACGATTCCTCCCTGGAAATGGTCAAGCATACCCTTACCCAGATGTTCCGGGGCGGTATCTTTGATCATTTGGGCGGAGGTTTTTCCCGCTATTCCACCGATGAAAAATGGCTTGTGCCCCATTTTGAAAAAATGCTTTATGACAATGCTCTGCTTGCCCTTGCTTATCTGGAGACATACCTTGTTACTAACAATGAATTTTTTTCTATGGTTGCAAAACGCACTCTGGATTACGCAATAAGGGAACTGCTTGATGAAAAAGGCGGATTTTATTGCGGGCAGGACGCAGACAGTGATGGAAACGAGGGAAAATATTATGTATTTACCAAAAAAGAAATTTACAATGTATTGGGGGAAACCGATGGCGGAGTTTTCTGTGATTGGTTTGGTATAACAGAACATGGGAATTTTGAAGGAAAGAATATTTTGAATTTACTGGACAATCCCCGATATGGCGAGACGGACCTTGGTATAAAAGAAATGACTCATAAGCTGTACACTTATCGTTTTAACCGTACCCGGCTTCATAAAGACGATAAGGTTCTTACCTCCTGGAATGCACTGATGATTGCGGCTCTGGCAAAAGCTGGCTGGCTGTTTGACAATCCCGGATATATTCAAGCTGCCAGAAATGCTTGCTCCTTTATCAAAACAGCCCTGACCAATGAGCATGGAGAATTGAAGCTCCGCTGGCGTGAGGGGGAAGCTGCAAATGACGGACAGCTGGATGATTATGCGTTTTACGCATATGCCATGCTGGAACTATATAACGCTACGTATGAAACAGAATATTTGCAGCAGGCGATCCGCATGGCAGAACAAATGCTGGACAATTTTGAAGATGCCCGGCAAGGCGGCTTCTTCCTTTATTCAAAGAACAGCGAACAGCTGATTAACCGCCCCAAAGAAACCTATGACGGTGCCATTCCTTCCGGTAACTCAGTGGCAGCTGTTGTTCTGGAACAGCTCTCAAAACTGACAGGTGAAATAAGGTGGCAGCAATTAAGCCGCCGCCAGCTTGGTTTTCTTGCTAATTCTATAAAAGATTACCCGGCAGGACACTGTATGGCATTACTGGCCGTCTCTCAAGCGGTTTATCCATCTTCCCAGCTGGTTTGTATAACTGCCGAGAAAAGTATTCCTGAGGAATTGATCGTTTATTTGAAACATGCGCCTACCGTCAACTTGTCTGTACTTGTTAAGACCCATAAAAACAAAGAGGACTTGGAAAAGGCCGCTCCCTTTACTGCAAGCTACCCCATTCCCCAAACCGGAACGGTCTATTATCTGTGTCATAACGGAGCCTGTTATTCTCCGACCGATGATCTTTCCAGCCTGTTCAAGCACCTGCAATAAAAACCGATTTCATCTGCCGCTTATTTTAACCGATTAACACAGGATTCCCGGATCACCAGCTCCGGTTTTAGAATCCGTTCCACCCGGCTTTCCTCATCGGGAATTCCGTTTATTTTTTCCAGGAGAAGCTCTGCTGCCATTGCCCCCAGCCGTTCCTGGGGGTGGGCAATGGTGGTCAGCTTCACCCTTCCGTTTTCTGCAATAAAGGAATTGTCATAGCCTGTAACGGAAACATCCTCCGGTACAGAAAGGCCGCATCTGTCAAGGGTTTTTATGACCTCAAGAGCGATCTGGTCGTTGTAGCAGACGATCCCGTCTATTTCCCGTCCCTCTTCCAGCAGATACTTTAATATCTCCCCAGGCTTAACGGTCCGGTCTTCCGTATGAAACCAGATGACCATATCCGGATCATAGGATAATCCGGACTCCTGCAATGCCTTTACATAGCCTTTGTGCCGGTCTCTTCCCTGAATATCATCCGCCTTAAAAATCCCCAGAACATGCCTATGCCCAAGAGTAAGCAAATACCGGGTAACCAGATACCCGCCCATGCAGTCATCCATAAGAATATGAGGCTTTTGTTTCATCCGGGAATAGTACCCCTGGATAAATACATAAGGGATCTGGTAAAAATCCAGCTTATCGAACAGCCCTTTATGACCGCACATGATTTCACTTTTGCTGGGTTCAATGATCAGGCCGTCAATATTCTTTTCCAGAATCTCTTCCAGACATTTGCTTTCCTTTAACCTGCTGTTTCCTGTATTTTTAAGAATAATGCTGTATCCGCCTGCCGTAAGCACACGGTCGATTCCCTGAATCAGTCTTGGAAATATATAATCGGATAAATACGTAGTAATGACCGCTATATTGCCCGACCCCTTTTTCCCCCCTGCTTTTCTGGAAACAAAGGTCCCTCTTCCATGCTGTGCCTCAATAAATCCATCCTGCTCCAGAATGGAAAGCGCCTTTCTTACCGTGTGGCGGCTGACGTGACAGGCGGCGGATAATTCATTTTCCGATGGCAGACGGTCTCCGGGTTTTCTTTTTCCTGAAATAATATCCCTTTTCAATTCTTCCATCAACACATAATATTTTGTTTTTCCGCTGTCCTCTGCCATAAAAAACTCCTTATAATTGATTCTGCCCGTAATATGCATCGGGTCCATGCTTGCGCAGGAAATGCTTATCCTGCATACACTGAGGTGCCGGAATTACCGATGGATTTAACAGTTCAGTCATCAGATTCATCCTTGCGATTTCCTCCAGCACCACTGCATTATGAACTGCATTGGCCGCATCTGTTCCCCAGGTAAAGGGACCATGGTTTTTACAGAGAACCGCAGGAACATGCATGGGATCTTTCCCTTTAAAAGTCTCTATGATCACCATTCCGGTATTTTTCTCATATCCATCTTCGATCTCTTCCTCTGTTAGATTTCTGGCACAGGGAATCTCTCCATAAAAGTAATCGGCATGGGTGGTTCCATAGCAGGGAAGGGCTCTTCCTGCCTGGGCCCAGGAGGTTGCCATGGGAGAATGGGTATGTACGATACCACCCACCGCTTTAAACGCCTTATAAAGCTCCAGATGAGTGGCCGTATCAGAGGAAGGATTTAGTTCTCCCTCCACTTTATTCCCATGAAGATCCATAACCACCATATCCTCCGGCATGAGTTTATCATAATCCACTCCGCTGGGCTTAATAACAAAAAGGCCCTTTTTTCGGTCGATTCCGCTTGCGTTTCCCCAGGTATAGGTGATAAGTCCTCTCCGGGGCAGTTCCATATTTGCTTCATATACGACTTTTTTCAGTTCTTCCAGCATACTTTTTGCCGCCTTTCCGCTCCTGTAATCATTTCAAGCTGTCTACTGCTGCACGTTCTATGGATAGTCCTTTTTTATAACGCTCCATAAAAGCTGCAAACCCCTTTTCATCCTCCGGATCCGGTTCAATCAGATTACCTGCTTCCCCGGCAAAAACCTTCTTTGCAAGGTAATGATCCAGAGTTTCTCCCTCCTCTTTTCTTATCATATAAGATGCTAAAAGAGCCGCTCCCCAGGCACCGCCTTCCCCTGCGGTCTCCATGACAGCAACCGGAACCTTCATCGCTGCAGCCATGATCTTCTGCCCCGCTTCCTTCGTTTTAAAGAGTCCTCCATGGCCCGTAAGCACATCAAGCGCAACACCTTCCTCATAGAGAATATCCATTCCCATCTTTAAGGCACCTAAAGCCGTATAAAGATGAACCCTCATAAAGTTAGCCAGATTGAAACGGCTCTCCGGCGTCCGTACGAATAAGGGCCTGCCTTCTTCAAAACGTGTCAAATGCTCTCCGGATAAATATCCGTAGGAAAGGAGCTTTCCTCCGTCCTTATCTCCTTCCAGAGCTTTCTGGAACAAGGTGGAAAACAGCGTATTTTTATCTATTTTCATTCCCATGGTCAAGGCAAATTCCTCAAAGAGAGAAACCCAGGCATTTATATCCGAGGTACAGTTGTTGCAGTGGACCATGGCAACCGAATCTCCTGCCGGTGTGGTAACCAGGTCGATCTCCGGATGTACCTTTGACAATTCCTTTTCCAGAACAACCATGGCAAATACGCTGGTTCCTGCGGAAACATTACCGGTTCTTCTTGCCACGCTGTTGGTGGCTGTCATGCCGGTTCCTGCATCTCCCTCCGGCGGACAACACGGAATCCCTGCCTTTAGATTCCCGCTGATATCCAAAAGCCTTGCCCCCTCTTCCGTCAAAGTGCCTGCTGCTTCTCCCGCCGTTAATACCCTGGGCATAATATCTCTTAGCTTCCAGGGATACTGTTCTCCAGCAATAAGCTCATCGAACTGTTTTACCATCCGTTCATGAAAATCCTTTGTATTGCTGTCAACCGGGAACATTCCCGCACAGTCTCCGATTCCAAGAACCCGTTCTCCTGTCAGCTTCCAGTGAACGTAGCCTTCCAAAGTTATGAGGTAATCCAAATGCCGTACATGCTCTTCTTTATTAAGAACCGCCTGATACAGGTGAGCAATGCTCCATCTTTGGGGAATATGAAAGGCAAACAATTCCGTCAGCTTTTCAGAGGCTTCTGCTGTCATGGTATTTCTCCACGTGCGGAACGGGACCAGTATTTCCCCATTTTTATCAAATGCCATATATCCATGCATCATAGCCGAAAAGCCAATGGCACCGATGGTGGTAAGCGTTTCCCCGTATTGCTTTTTGACGTCCTCTGCCATCTGCCTGTAACTTTCCCGGACTCCATTCCATATATCTTCAATGGAATAGGTCCAAATCCCATTTTCATACCGGTTTTCCCAATCATAACTGCCGGAAGCAATGGGGGTGTGAGCTTCATCTACTAATATCGCTTTAATTCTGGTGGAACCAAGTTCCATTCCCAGAGCGGTCTTCCCCTCCCGGACAGCCGCTGCAATTTGTTTCTCCTTCATCAGAACCCCCTCCTTAAAGAACAGGCCCGCCCCTTTTTTAAGGGGCGGGCCCCGCAAAATTTTAACGGAATACCACGGAATTCCACTTTAATTCATTTTTCAAATCCCGGATGGTTGTCTTTTCATCAATATATACGGCTTCGATTCCCATTGCTTCGGCCCAGTCGCCCATCTGCTCAGCAGTCAAGTCATAGGAAAATGCCGTATGGTGAGCACCTCCGGCTAATATCCAGCTTTCCGCTCCGGTTGCCAAGTTTGGTTCCGGAGTCCAGAATGCAGTGGCTACCGGAAGCTTTGGCATTGGTTTTTCTGTCTTTTTGCAGTTTACCGTATTGATGATCAAACGGAATCTGGTGCCTAAATCGATCAGGGAGGTGGCAACTCCCTTTCCTTCTTTTGCAGTAAAAACAAGACGGGCCGGATCTTCCCTGTCTCCCATAGACAACGGATTTACCTTAATGCCGATGTTACCATCTGCAATGCTTGGGCAAACCTCCAGCATATGAGACTGAAGGATCCCTTCTTTTCCCGGAACCAGATTGTAGGTATAGTCTTCCATAAAGGAGGTTCCCTTTGCATTCTTTACGCCCTCTGTCATGATCTTCATCAGCCGGACCATGGCTGCTGTCTTCCAGTCTCCCTCTCCTCCAAATCCATATCCCTTCTCCATAAGACGCTGGATGGCAAGACCCGGAAGCTGCTTTAAGGAACCAAGATCTCCAAAATGAGTGACAATTGCCTGATAATCCTTATCCACCAAAAACCGTTCAAATCCCAGCTCGATCTGGGCCTGAACTGCCACGTGAGCCTTAAATTCCTCAGGATCCCTTCCTTCGGTCAAAATCTCATATCTGCTGTAATATTCATCTACCAGAGCCGAAACATCGCCTGCTGCCACGTCCTTCACATAATCGGCGATCTCATTTACCGGATAGGCATCGATCTCCCAGCCGAACTTCATCTGAGCCTCCACCTTATCGCCCTCGGTCACAGCAACATTTCTCATATTGTCAGCAACACGAAGGACCCGGATATGGCTGCTTTCCATAATTCCAACTGCAGTACGCATCCAGTCACGGATCCGCCTATGAACATTCTCATCGTCCCAAAAGCCTGCGATGACCTTTCTTACCATTCCCATTCTGGTCACCATATGGCCGAATTCCCGGTCCCCATGAGCCGACTGGTTCTCATTCATAAAATCCATATCAATGGAATCATAAGGAATCTCCCGGTTGAACTGGGTGTGCAGATGCAGCAGAGGTTTCCGGTATTCCTGAAGCCCCAGGATCCAGGATTTTGCCGGTGAAAAGGTGTGCATCCAGGTAATTACGCCTGCACAGGCTTCATCGGCGTTTGCCTGGTTAAACAGTGCACGTATGGAAGTATTGTCAATGAGTACAGGCTTTAACACCACGGGAAACGGCAGAATCCCGCAGGAATTAAGCCGTTCTGTAATGATTGCCGAATGTTCTGCTACGTTTTTTAAGCACTCTTCCCCATAAAGGTCCTGAGAGCCAGTTGCAAACCAGAATTGATACTCCTTCTTTACCATGTGAATTCCCCCTTATTGTTTTATTTTCCAAGACGGATGACGTTCCAGGATGCTTTGTGGAGAGTACTCGTCATCATTCCGCCGTCGACGGCAGACTGGCTGGTCTGTTTCGGAGCCACCTTCTGGCTGAACGGTCCGTTTTCTGCCTTTAAGTCATCGCATTCCAGTACAATATGCTCTAACACACGGTATCCTTCAAAACTCCTTACATCGACAGTCATCTGCGCATCTTCTTTCAGACTTCTGTTTACGGCAAAAACAGTTAATTCCCTCTTTTCTTCATTGTAAACAGGCACAGCTTTTACTGCAGCCACATCCTCATGGGTAGCAGTATCAAACTTTGGAGTGCTGATGACCGGCAAAAGAGCGGTACCACGGCCATATCTGGATGCATGCATAAAGGGATAGAAAATCGTCTGCTTCCAGGCAGCCCCTCCTCCGGCTTCCGTCATGATGGGCGCAATGACATTCACAAGCTGGGCCAGGCAGGCGATCTTCACACGATCTGCATGCTGCAGCAAAGTAATCAACATAAGACCTACCAAAAGAGCGTCTTCAAAATTATAGATATCCTCTAAGATCGGCGGTGCTACCTGCCATGGATGGTTTTCTGTAATATCATTGTCGGCTGCATGGGAATGATACCATACGTTCCACTCATCAAAGCTGATATTAATATCCTTTTTGCCCCTCTTTTTCGCTTTTACATAATCACAGGTGGCAATCACCGTACGGATAAACTGATCCATATCATCAGAACAGGCAAGGAAATCTGCAGTATCATTCTTCTGATTGCCGTAATACTGATGCATGGAAACGTAATCCACATAGTCATATGTATGCTGCAGGGTAACGGCTTCCCAGTCAGGGAAGGTAGGCATGGTCAGAGAGGAGCTTCCGCAGGATACCAGTTCAATGGAAGGATCAATGATCTTCATGGCTCTTGCCGTTTCTTCCGCCAAACGTCCATACTCTTCCATGGTCTTATGTCCCAGCTGCCACGGACCATCCATTTCATTGCCCAGACACCAGGTCTTAATGTTATGAGGCTCCTTGTATCCATGGCTGATTCTCAAATCACTGTATTTGGTATTACCAGGGTGGTTGCAGTACTCCAATAAGTTGCATGCATCTGCAATGCCTCTGGTCCCTAAATTCACCGCCATCATCACATCGGAGGAAACATCTCTGGTCCATTTGGTGAATTCATTTAATCCCACCTTGTTTTCCTCAATGCTTTTCCATGCAAGTTCCAGACGTCTAGGACGTTCACTCAAAGGGCCCACACTGTCTTCCCAGTTATAGCTTGAAACAAAGTTGCCGCCCGGATACCGGATAATGGGAACATTCAATTCCCGGATCAGATCCTTTACATCGGTACGAAAACCGTGCCCATCGGCAGTCGCATGTTCCGGGGCGTATATTCCATCGTATACGGCACGGCCAAGGTGTTCGATAAAAGAACCGTAGATCCTTTCGTCGATTTCTCCAATGCAAAATTCCTTATCAATTACCATTTTCACTTTGCTGTATGCCATATGTTATACCAACCTTTCTATACTTCTTCCATGATCTATTCGCCGAATGCCCTGCGGTAATCTTCCTGGAACTTTACAATTCCCTGATCGGTCAGGGGATGCTTTGTCATCTGAACAAGTACCTTATATGGTACGGTCGCAATGTCTGCTCCAGCCTTTGCACAATCAATTACATGGACCGGATTGCGGATGCTGGCTGCAATGATCTCCGTCTCAATATTATGTATCTCAAATATCTCCATAATATCTTTAATCAGATCAATTCCCGGCATGGAAATATCGTCAAGCCTGCCTAAAAATGGAGAAACATAGGAAGCACCTGCTCTGGCAGCCAAAAGCGCCTGGGCCGCTGAAAATACCAGGGTTACGTTTGTCTTGATCCCTTCCTGTGTAAGGACCTTTACCGCTTTCAGCCCTTCTGCCGTCATTGGAATCTTAACAACCATATTGGGGTGAATCCCGGCAATCTGGCGTCCTTCTTCAATCATTCCGATTGCATCTGCGGTTGTGGCCTTCACTTCTCCGCTTACAGGACCTTCTACAATGGAAGTAATCTCTTCAATCACCTGCTTAAAATCCCGTCCTTCCTTTGCAATCAACGAAGGATTCGTGGTTACGCCGCAGATAATCCCCATGTCATTGGCCTTTCTGATTTCTTCAATATTCGCCGTGTCTACAAAAAATCTCATACGTTTCTACCTCCTGCTCTATCCATAAGAATGATGGATTCATCCTCTTACTACCAATGTATAACTTGTACGCACCATTGCACAAGTTGTTTTTCTATATTTTACCATATTCATAGTATTTTCCCTGGGGTCTGGCAGATACTTATATTGATATTCCTTCTGTTTCTCTATAGAATTATATTTTTGAATTGTTAAGACATGCAGGTTTTATGAGGAAACACTAAAACCCCCACAATCTGCCAAATGTAATGACAGATACAGGGATTAAGCACAAAAAATCACGTATTTTCATTTTATTTCTATATTTTTTTTATGCTTCTCTCCAGAAACAAGACATTTTGCATAATTTTATTTTTTGAATTTGTGAATATTTGTTGACACTTTTTCATCAATATGGGGTATATTATTACTTGTAACCCCCCCAATACATTATATAGTTTTTGCTACACCCCATAAGAAACGAAATACCTTCTCCGAAAAAAGACCAGCTACCCCAGCTGGTCTTTTTCATTGTTTATCTTTTTCCTTTTGTATTCCGGCGTTCCTTTAATATCCGTTCAAAAGCTTCATCATTTCCTTCTGCTCTTAAACGCCGCCTTCTCTCTTCTCTGCGAAGCTCACTTTGTCTGAATTCTTTTTTTCTTTTATACGTCACAAGCCCTGCGCCCGCTCCGCCGATGATCAAAACACCTGCAATTCCCGCTGCCACAGCTCCAAACCTGTTACTTTCTGTTCTATTGCTGTCGGAAGGCGGTGTCTCTGTTTTTTCTTCTTCTGTCTTTGGCTCCGTCCCATTCTCCTGGGTTTCCTGGCCGGACTTTGCAGCACCATCCTTTGCAATTAAGTAAGCCTGACCTACATTCCTGTCATTATAAGTATATTGAAGGAGAGCGACTGCTCCTTTGGGACTGTCTTTCGGAAGCTCTGTTACCAGGGTTTTGTCTGCATCCGAAAGCTTCCCATCTTTCGGAAGGGTTATGACACGGTTGGCTTCCAGCTCCAGGTCCGAAGGCTTATAACTGGTCTCACCAATTTTAATGGACTCCTCTCCCTCTGTATAGCCGGTTTCCTTTCCAGTCAATGCCACATTCTGAAAACGATCATATCCAAACTGCAGAAGATTCTTCCCATCAATAAAATACTGCCTGGGACTTCCTTTCAGGATAACAGAAATAAGCCTTCTTCCATCCTGTTCTGCATAAGTTACCAGTGTGTTTCCTGCTTTAATCAAATATCCTGTTTTTCCTGCAACCGCTGACGGAAAATAAAACTCACTGGCTGAATCCTTTGTTTTGACCAGACGGTGTTCATTATAAATGGTCAGGCCTTCAGGGTTATTGGCAGTCGGAGGAATCTCATGACTTAAAGCGGAACTGATTTCCACCAGCTTTTTGTTGCTGTAAGCCGCTTTTGCTATGATTGCCATATCATAAGCAGTTACATACTGGGTGTCTCCGTTAAGTCCCGACGGATTATCAAAATGACTTTCCGTACAGCCAAGTTCCTCGATTTTCTCATTCATCATTTTAACAAATTCTTCCCTGCTTCCTGCCACATGCTCTGCCAACGCATTGGCGGCCTGGTTGCAGGAATGAAGGATCAGGGAATAAAGGCAGTCTTCTACAGAAAGCTTATCTCCGTCTGTTACATTTAATTTATTGCCGCTTCCTTCCTCCACATTATAGACAGAATCCCTGGAAAAGGTAACCATATCATCAGGATCGGCATTCTCAAGTACGATAAGGGCAGTCAATATCTTCGTAATACTGGCAGGCGGATATGCAGTATGCATATTCTTGCCAAATATAACTGCTCCTGAATCTGCATCAATGACAATTCCGGCTTCTGCCTGAACGTCCGTATCTGACGGCCAGTCCGGCTTTGCATATACATTCATAAGGAATAGCTGGCTGATCAACATGCAGCACAGCAATAGTTTCAACTTACGGTTCACGTATCAATCCTCCGACATGAAACATGCCCTAAAACCGCATGAAGACTAGTATACGGTTTTAGGGCAATATTTTACTTTGCGTAATCTGTTACTCTGGACTCCCGGATCACGTTGACTTTAATCTGTCCCGGATATTCCAAGGATTCTTCAATCTTCTTTGAAATATCACGAGCCAGAAGTATCATACCGTCGTCATTGATCTGTTCGGGAACTACCATAATCCGAACTTCACGTCCTGCCTGAATGGCAAAGGACTTGTCCACTCCTTTGAAGGAGTTGGTAATATCTTCTAACTGTTTTAATCTGTTTGTATATGTCTCCAGAGTCTCTCTTCTGGCTCCAGGTCTTGCTGCAGAAATAGTATCCGCCGCCTGGACAATGCAGGCGATAAGGCTCTGTGGTTCAACGTCCCCATGATGGGATTCCACTGTATTCAGTACGATTGGAGATTCTTTGTATTTTCTGCAAAGCTCCACACCAAGCTGAATATGTGATCCTTCCATTTCATGGTCAACGGCTTTCCCGATGTCATGTAATAAACCAGCACGTTTGGCCATACGGATATCAAGGCCGATCTCTCCAGCTAATAAACCGGATAACTGAGCAACCTCCATAGAGTGCTTTAAAGCATTCTGGCCGTAGCTTGTCCTGTATTTCAGTTTGCCAAGCAGTCTGATGAGTTCCGGATGAAGACCGTGAATTCCTACTTCTAAAGCAGCGGCCTCTCCTTCTTCACGCATATTGGTTTCTACTTCTTTCTGTGCCTTTTCTACCATCTCCTCAATCCTGGCTGGATGAATTCGTCCATCCACAATGAGTCGTTCCAATGCAATTCTGGCTACTTCTCTACGAACCGGATCAAATCCGGACAATACAACTGCCTCCGGGGTATCATCAATAATGAGTTCCACTCCCGTAAGGGTTTCCAACGTACGGATGTTACGGCCTTCTCTACCGATAATTCTGCCTTTCATCTCATCATTGGGAAGCTGTACGACAGAAACGGTTGTCTCTGCCACATGGTCAGCGGCACATCTTTGAATGGCTGTAACCACGTACTCCTTTGCCTTTTTATCGGCTTCTTCTTTTGCTTTGTTGTCAAGTTCCTTAATTAATTTTGCAGTGTCATGTTTTACATCATCTTCAACAGATTTTAAAAGATATTCTTTTGCCTGTTCGGAGGTAAGTCCGGAAATTTTTTCCAGTTCCTGAATGCCTTTTTCATACAGTGATTCCACTTCGGCACTTTTTTTGTTCAGGGCATCCTCTCGGGCAGCAAGACCTGCTTCTCGTTTTTCCATCGCCTCAGACTTTTTGTCCAGGTTTTCTTCCTTGTTTAGTACTCGTCGTTCATAACGTTGAAGCTCAGCTCTTCTTTCCCTGGTTTCCTTTTCCAGTTCATTCTTAGTCTTTAAAGACTCTTCTTTTGCCTCAAGGAGAGCTTCACGCTTCTTTGTCTCAGCGGCCTTTAATGCTTCATCTATTATTTCCCTGGACTTTTCTTCTGCTGAACCCACCTTGCTTTCGTAGGTCTTCTTACGATAAGAAATTGCAGCAGACCAGGTAATAAAAGCGACTATTACTGATGCCAAAATTACAAACAATACAGTCGTGAATACTGATACTGACACAGGAGCACCTCCTTATTAGATTTTCATTGTACAACAATACAACACTTCAATTTTAAACTGTTTTATACATTATGTCAAGTATTTCACTTCTGTTTCCGGTATACTTATACACATTTCCCCTATTGTCAGTTATCGTCGTAAATACCGCCTAAAACACGGGTTACGGCTTCATAAGAAAAACCTTTTCTTGCCAGTGACGCAATGATTTTGCTGCGGTCTTTTCGGTCCATTTCTTCCGGGTTGCGGCACTTTTTCCTGATATATGCTTTGATCTGGGATTCTTCGTCTACCGGCTGTTCTTCTAATATATCCCGGATCACCTCTTTGTCAAGCCCTTTTCTCTGCAGTTCGTACCGGATCTGCTTTTCACTTTTTCTTCCGGAATTATACTCCACGTACCGGCGGCCATAATTCTCATCATTAATAAAGCGGTGCTCCTTCAAAAAGCCTATGGCATAATCAATCGCTTCTTTGGGGTACCCCCCTTCCTTTAACTTTCTAATAAGCTCCTGCTCTGTCTTATCGGAGGATTTCAACAGAAACAGGACCCTCTCTCTGGCTCTCTTAAATAAAACCTCATGAAGAAGCTCTTCATAAGCCTCTTCCGAAAAAAGCTTTCCTTCTTCTATCTTAAATCTTTTTATATCCCCTCTATAAAGAACAAGAGTAAAGTCTTCATCAAGAATGACTTTACTCCTGCGCTTATCGACGGGCACAATCTCAGTTACTAACATAAATGCCCCTTATTCTATCTATTATTCTGCAGATCACCCGGTCATCGGTAAAAACTTATTCCTTACCGGCGGCTTCTTTATTATCTTCCGCTTTGATTCTTTTGCTTTCCTTTGCTCCGGCTCCGTCTGTTCCCTCTGCAGCCGCACCGCCCTCTGTAGGCAGATTGTACTTTCCGCGGACTTTATTCTCAATCTCTGCGCAGATCAAAGGATTGTCCTGAAGATAGATCTTGGCATTCTCACGGCCCTGACCGATCTTGGCATTATTATATGCAAACCATGCTCCGCTCTTTTCTACGATATTCTCTTTTACCGCCAGATCCAGAACGTCACCTTCCCTGGAAATTCCTCTTCCGAACATGATATCAAACTCTGCTTCCTTAAATGGAGGAGCGATTTTATTCTTCACCACTTTTATGCGGACCCGGTTTCCTACCATATCTCCGCCCTGCTTTAATGTCTCGATCCTGCGGATATCCATACGGATGGAGGCATAGAACTTAAGGGCACGTCCGCCAGTAGTAGTCTCAGGACTTCCGAACATAACGCCTACCTTTTCACGAAGCTGGTTGATAAAGAGAACAATACAGTTGGATTTACTGATAACTGCCGTCAGCTTTCTTAACGCCTGGGACATAAGTCTTGCCTGAAGACCAACGTGGCTGTCCCCCATATCCCCCTCAATCTCTGCCTTCGGAACAAGAGCCGCAACCGAGTCCACAATTACGATATCCACGGCTCCGGACCGGACCATGGTTTCCGTAATCTCCAGTGCCTGCTCCCCGTTATCCGGCTGTGATATGTAAAGGTTGTCAATATCGACGCCAATCTTCTTAGCATAAACCGGATCAAGAGCATGCTCCGCATCAATAAAGCCTGCGATGCCTCCCCGCTTTTGAACCTCTGCAATGATATGAAGTGCAACCGTAGTCTTACCACTGGACTCAGGCCCGTAGATCTCTACCACTCTTCCTTTTGGAATCCCGCCAAGACCCAGTGCGATATCCAGACTCAGCGCTCCCGTAGGGATGGTCTCCACGTTCATATTCGTCCCGTTATCGCCCAGCTTCATAACGGAACCTTTTCCATATGCTTTCTCTATCTGTGTAAGGGCAGCATCAAGTGCTTTCAGCTTATCATCTTTATTCATATTATCCTCCAACACGAACAAATGTTCTTTTTCTAATTATAATAATAGTATACTTTATAACAAATGTCAACCAGAAATTTAGACTTCTAAAACCAATGGACATCACACTCCCTGCCTGTCCGGCTGATAATCATACATGTTACGGAAAATCCTGGCGAAGTGCCTGGCGATGAATGAAACGAAAAGGCGAGATGCCTTTAGACTGTAAAGCTACTATAACACAGGAAACCAGGGACTGCAAGTTTTTTCCGAGGAGATACCGGGAAATAAACCGGTTGCAGAAGTCCAAAAAAATCATTTGGATTGCATGAAAATACGCCTTTATACGGGCTTTTACAGCCTGTATCAAGACGTATTCCCATTAATCATTTTTCATTCAAGCCATAGTATTACAGCAAAAGACGTTCAACATCAAGAAGTCCCCAGCCCTGCTGGTTCATGGGCAGTCCTAAATCCACGGCTCTCTCCCGAAGCATTAGCTTTACGTCCCGGTTGCTCATATAAGGATATTTCTGCAGAAGAAGTGCAACCGCCCCTGACACCAGGGGCGTTGACATGGAGGTACCGCTTTTGCTCTGGTATTCTCCTGGCTCATTGGAACAGCTCATGATTCCTGCACCCGGCGCGATAATTTCCGGTTTGCAGATACAGGCTCCCGTAGGGCCTCTGCCGGAGTAGTCAATCATCCGGTTTCCCATAACATTGACTTCCTTGTAATCGTCTGAGCAGCCTACCGTAATCACCTTCCGGCTGATCCCTGGAGTTGTGATGGTATTGGTTCCGGGGCCCATATTTCCGGCTGCCACGCAGACAACCAGACCGTCATCCCATGCCGCATTTACCCCCCGCACAAGAACGGAATTTTCAGTCATCCCTTTTCTTGAAAAGGAACCAACAGAAATATTTACGATGCGGATTCCATATCTGTCCTTGTTGTCACGGACCCATTTCAATCCGGCAAGTACATCGGATGCATATCCATTTCCTTTTTTATCCAGAACCTTCAGCATAATGATATGGCACTCCGGTGCGATTCCCATATACTTTCCATCCGAAGCATTTCCGCTTCCTCCGATGATTCCTGCGATGTGGGTTCCATGACCATTGTCATCATAAGCATCCCGCCTTCGGTGTACGATATCTATAAAAGCTGCTACTCTATGTTCAAAATCTTCATGGAGATAAATTCCCGTATCAAGCACTGCAACTCCGATTCCGCGCCCCGTAAGTCCCATGCGGAAAGCCGCTTCACAATGTATTGCCTCTCTTACATGATTCACAGTCCACTACCTGATTCCTTTTTTATTAAGATATTCCAGGCAGACTCCCATGGTTTCATTTCAAGGCAAAATTTTCAGGGAATCCAATTCTCTGCCTCAGTGATATTAAGAAAATCTTCATAATCTATTCAAATAATATACAAACTTTTCCAAGTGGGGTGTGCTATACTAATGACATAAGAAATGCACAATGTATAGCAATTATCCTTTTACCCTTTTTGAAATCCGAAAATCCTAAGAAAAATCCCTGTGTCTCACGGCACAGGGATTTTTCTGTTTTTAGAGCACAAAAACGGGAAACGGATTTCAACTAACGGAATGGCCGTATGTTTGAAATCCATTTCCCGCTGCAGTAATTCTGCATTAGTTAATACGTTACATCTTTCAGTATATCGCAAAAGTCAAAGGTTGCAAAATAATCCCTGGGCGTCTCCGCTCTCCGGATCATCTGGACACTTCCATCTTCTTTTAAAAGCAGCTCTGCAGACTTTAGCTTTCCATTATAATTGTATCCCATGGCATATCCATGAGCACCTGTATCGTGGATGAACAGCAAATCTCCCATGGCAATCTCAGGAAGCATCCGGTCAATAGCAAATTTATCGTTGTTTTCACAAAGAGAACCAACCACATCATACTTGTGGCTGCACACCTCATCTTCTTTGCCCATGACCGTAATGTGATGGTATGCCCCATACATGGCCGGGCGCATCAGATTCACCGCACAGGCATCCACACCGATGTACTCTTTATGGGTATGCTTTTCGTGAATGGCCTCTGTCACAAGTCCGCCGTAGGGCCCCAGCATGAAACGGCCAAGCTCTGTATAAATAGCGACCTCTCCCATTCCTGCCGGTACCAGAACCTCTTCATAAACCTTTCTTACGCCTTCTCCAATTGCCAGAATATCATTTGGCTCCTGTCCCGGGCGGTAAGGGATACCGATTCCTCCGGATAAGTTTATGAATTTAATATCTGCTCCGGTCTCTTCTTTCAGTTTCACCGCAAGCTCAAAAAGCACCTTTGCAAGCAGCGGGTAATACTCATTGGTCACTGTATTGCTGGCGAGAAATGCGTGAATGCCGAAATTCCTGGCCCCCTTGCTCTTTAAGATACGGTAAGCTTCAAAAATCTGCTCCGTGGTCATTCCATATTTGGAATCCCCCGGATTATCCATGATATCATTGCTGATTTTAAAAACTCCGCCCGGATTGTAGCGGCAGCTGATGGTTTCGGGAATGTATCCGATGGCCTTTTCCAGAAAATCGATATGGGTAATATCATCAAGGTTAATAATTCCCCCGATCTTATCTGCATACCGGAACTCTTCCGCCGGTGTATCATTAGAAGAAAACATGATATCGGAGCCGGAAAAGCCTATGGCATCAGACATCATCAGTTCCGTCATTGACGAGCAGTCTGCCCCGCACCCGTAATCCTTTAAGATGTTCAGGATAAATGGATTTGGTGTGGCTTTGACTGCAAAGTACTCCCGGTACCCTTTATTCCAGGAAAATGCCTGTTTTAATTTTTCAGCATTCTCCCTGATTCCCTTTTCATCATAAATATGAAAGGGAGTTGGATATTCTTTCACTATTTCCTGTAACTTTTCTTTTGTAACAAATGGTTTCTTTTCCAAAGCCTTCCTCTCCTCTCGTAAGTTAAACAATGCAGAAAGAGCCTGTCTCAGGCACAACTGCTGGTAAGCTACATTGTACCGGGGATAGACTCTTTTGTCCACTCTTTTTTTGTATAATTATTCAAAAAGATTCAATATTTAATTTACATTCACAACACGCATGATGTTGGTATGAGCAGCCGATTCATGCTTTCTGACTGGATTGACCACACCTGCAGTTACTACTACAGTGTCATTCTCCTTAACGATTCCTTTCTCCTTTAACAGCTCAATGGAGGAATAAATCAGGACATCCGTGGATTCCGCACGTTTTGCATGATATGGCTTCACGCCCCAGTATAACTGCATCTGACGGAGCGCGGAAGAACTTGGAGATAATCCGATGATCTGGCTTTCCGGTCTCCATTTGGATAACAGTCTTGCAGTAAAGCCGGTAATACTTGGCGCTACGATGGCCTTTGCATTCAAATCACGGGCTGTTGCTACAGAAGAATAGCAAACTGCATTGGATACGTTATGTTCATTGGCGGCAGAAACCCGGCGCTGACGAAAGGCATTGTAATCCAGATGTTTTTCCGTCTCCTCTACGATGGAAGCCATCATGGAGAGTGCTTCTACCGGATATTTTCCCATAGCAGTCTCACCGGAAAGCATAACGGCATCGGTGCCGTCATAAACAGCATTTGCAACGTCAGTCACTTCAGCTCTGGTAGGACGCGGGTTACGGATCATGGAATCCAGCATCTGAGTTGCAGTGATAACCGGCTTGCATGCAACGTTACATTTGTCAATGATGCTCTTTTGAACAAAAGGAACTTCCTGTGCAGGAATCTCAACCCCCATATCACCGCGGGCAACCATGATTCCGTCGCTTGCTTCAATGATATCATCAAGGTTTTCAATACCTTCTGCATTTTCGATCTTGGCAATGACTGCCATGTTAGAACCGTTTGCTGCCAGAATCTCTTTGATTTCATGGATTGCATCTGCGGTACGGACAAAGGAAGCAGCGATAAAATCAAATCCCTGTTCAATACCAAACTGGATATCTAATTTATCTTTGTCCGTCAGTGCCGGAAGTTTGATCTTAACGTTCGGTACGTTAACGCCTTTTCTTTCTCCCAGCTCTCCGCCGTTTATAATTCTGCAGACGATCTCTTTGCCTTTTACTTCCTGAACCTCCAGTTCAATCAGGCCGTCATCAATAAGAATCCGGTTGCCTGGAACAACATCCTCAGCAAGGCCTTCATAGGTAATATGGCCTCTGGAAGCATCACCGACAATATCCTCACTGGTCAAGGTATAGGTATCGCCTTCCTTTAACATCACCTTTTTCCCATCCACCAAAACTCCGGTACGGATCTCAGGTCCTTTTGTATCAAGAAGTGCAGCAATCGGCAGATCCAGTTCTTCCCGTATACTTTTGAGCATCTCAAGGCGTGCCTTCTGCTCTTCATAATCACCGTGGGAAAAGTTAAATCTTGCAATGTCCATTCCATGCTCAGCCAGTGCTTTCATTACGTTGCGGTCGTTTGTATTTGGTCCCATTGTGCAAATAATCTTAGTTTTCTTCATTATTATCCTCCGTAGCTAATTGGTCGTCTTGTCGGCTGTGGGGTGGTCCGACGTAACATGTTTGTGTGTATACAAATGCTCAGAACAGTATTCATAGCTGCCCTCACATTTTGAACAATAACGGAAATCCAGGTCCGGAGAATCCTTTTCGGTACGTCCGCATACGGCGCACTTATGATGGGTTCCCCCCTGAGGCATAATTTTCATCTGTTTTTGAAAATTATGTTTTCTTTTGATCTCTTTCGGATTAAACCGGCTTAAATTCCGGGTCAAAAGGAAAAAGAGGATAAAGTTAAACAGTGACATAAATATTGTAACTCTTGTCGCCATGTTGCCGGTAATAAACATGTAAAGGAAATAAACCCCATTGAAGATTGCCAGCCACTTGGCTTTCACCGGAATCACGAAAAACAAAAGAAATTCCAGGTCCGGAAACGTAGCAGCAAAAGCAAAGAACAGGGAATAGTTTAGAAATTCCGTTGTTAAGTAAACTGTCTTTCCCATAAAAAGGTAGACAATCAGGGCTGCCGCCACATGACCGATGACTCCCATAAAGAAATAAACATTAAAGCGGAAGGCTCCCCAGATTCTTTCCAGGTTCTGTCCCAGCATATAATACAGATACATGCTGATCAGGCTGAATAACAAATTGGTACTGCCCGGCGGATAGATCATAAATGTTACGATCCTCCATACCTGGCCTCTGAGAATCATTCCTGCGTCAAGGGATAAGTACTGCCAGTAAAATCCCGGTGCAAAAAGTTCCATAAGAAGTCCTACACCGTACATCCCGATGATATAATACATCAGATTTGAAATCGCATATTTCCTGAATTTGCGTTCCAGATTATAAAAAAATTTCATGCTTCCTTCCTTTTCCTAAACTTAGTACAAGACTAAAACAGATCTTTTTTTGAAAAAATCCAAGCGACAATCAGTGTCAGGGCAAGCGTAAATCCTAGTACGATCACAAACCCGTAAGGGCTGTTGGCAAAGGGCATCCCCTGGGAATTCACATTCATTCCGTAAAAACTTGCCACCATAGTGGGGATGGACATGACAATGGTAATGGTTGCAAGAAACTTCATTACAATATTTAAGTTATTGGAAATTACAGAAGCAAACGCATCCATGGTACCGCTTAAAATGCCGCTGTAGATATTCGCCATCTCAATGGCCTGCTTGTTCTCAATGATAACATCTTCCAAAAGCTCCGTATCTTCCGGATACTTTTTGATTTTTTCATTCCGCATGAGTTTTTCAAGCACCATCTCATTAGACCTTAAGGAGGTAGTAAAGTACACAAGGCTCTTTTCCAGTTCCAGAAGCTCAATCAGCTCCCGGTTTTTTGTCGACTTGTGGAGCTTTTCCTCAATCACTCCGCTCTTTTTATCAATGACTCTTAAATATTGCAGATAAAGGGATGCGTTCTTATACAGAATCTGCAGAATAAAACGGGTCTTCATGTACGTATGGAAATCTCTGACCCTGCCATCCATAAACGCATTCAGTACCGTCGTATCCTCCAGGCAAACCGTAATAATGGCCTCATCTGTTGTTATTATGCCCATAGGTATGGTAACATACCAGTCTTTGTCGTTTCGTTCCTCAATGGTGGGAACATCCACCAGGACCAGTGTGTAATGGTCCTCTGTCTGGATTCGGGAGCGCTCTTCCTCATCAAGCGGTGCTCTTAAATCATCCGGATCGATCTTATAGGTATTTGCAATTTCCAGAATCTCTGTAGCTGTGGGGTTTGTAAGCGCTATCCAGGAACCTGGAGAAAGCTCATCCTTTTGCTGAATCAGACCGTCCTCTGTTTTATAAATCTGTATCATAGCGTTTCCCCCTTTCCACTGAAAAAATTTTATGAATCCCTTGGCGGACTTTGACTTATACATTATAAAATCCCCAACCATTTTTGTCAAACAAAATGAAACCTGATTTTGTGAACTTAAACAAATTTTGCTAGAAATAGCATTAATTTAGCAAGTTATTACAATTGTATTCTTACTTATTTTATGTTAAACTGATGTTCGGTGAGCCAGCAACTTACTTTTACACAAAAGGAGGCAGGGGTTAACCCCGCACATATGATTACATACAACACATTAGGAATCGATATCGGTTCCACTACTGTTAAAATCGCGATATTAAACGAGAACAATGAACTGTTATTCTCTGATTATGAACGGCATTTTGCTAACATACAGGAAGCACTTGCAGGCCTTTTAAAAAAGGCTTTTGATAAACTGGGTCCTATGGATTTACGTCCGGGCATTACAGGTTCCGGCGGACTGACCCTTTCCAGGCATTTAAAAGTCCCCTTTGTCCAGGAGGTTGTGGCGGTTGCCACTTCCCTTAAGGATTATGCCCCACATACCGACGTGGCAATCGAGCTTGGCGGAGAAGATGCAAAAATTATTTACTTTACCGGCGGTATCGACCAGCGAATGAACGGCATCTGTGCCGGAGGGACCGGTTCTTTCATTGACCAGATGGCGGCTCTTTTACAGACCGATGCATCTGGTCTTAACGAATATGCGGCCAATTATAAGGCCATTTATCCAATCGCTGCCCGCTGCGGCGTTTTTGCAAAAACAGACATTCAGCCACTTATCAATGAAGGGGCTACCAGAGAAGATCTTTCGGCTTCTATTTTTCAGGCAGTTGTAAATCAGACCATCAGCGGTCTGGCTTGCGGAAAGCCAATCAGAGGCCACGTTGCCTTTCTGGGAGGCCCTTTGCATTTCCTGCCGGAACTGAAAAAAGCTTTTATCCGTACCCTTCACTTATCCGATGACGAGATCATCGCACCGGAACACTCCCACCTCTTTGCAGCCATCGGCGCGGCAATGAATGCAGTGGAATCTTCAGAAAAGACCATCTCTCTGGAGGAGATGATTTCCCGTTTATCTTCCGGAATCCGCATGGAATTTGAAGTGAAGCGTATGGAACCGCTGTTTGAAAATCAGGCGGATTTTGATGAATTTATCGCCCGTCACAGCAAGCACAGCGTCAAAAAGGGAGAGCTTTCTTCCTATCACGGAAAATGCTTCTTAGGCATTGACGCAGGCTCTACCACCACCAAAGTTGCCCTTGTTGGGGAAGATGGAACCCTGCTGTATAAATTCTACAGCAGCAACAACGGAAGCCCTCTGGCAACAGCCACCAAGGCAATGAAAGAGATCAAAGAGCAGCTTCCAAAAGACAGTGAGATCGTATGGTCCTGTTCCACCGGATACGGGGAAGCTTTAATAAAGGCCGCCTATCTTCTTGATGAAGGCGAAGTGGAGACCATTTCCCATTACTATGCCGCCGCCTTTTTTGAACCGGAGGTAGACTGTATCCTGGACATTGGCGGCCAGGATATGAAGTGCATACGCATCAAAAACGGTACGGTTGACAGCGTTCAGCTAAATGAAGCCTGTTCCGCCGGCTGCGGTTCCTTTATCGAAACCTTTGCAAGTTCCTTAAATTATAAGGTAGAAGATTTTGCGAAGGAAGCGGTTTTTGCAGCCAATCCAACGGATCTTGGAACAAGATGTACTGTTTTTATGAACTCTAATGTAAAGCAGGCCCAAAAAGAAGGGGCACCGGTTTCTGATATTTCTGCCGGTCTTGCCTATTCTGTTATTAAGAATGCCTTGTTTAAAGTTATTAAAATCACAAGTGCAGCCGATTTAGGCAAGCATGTGGTAGTTCAGGGCGGTACTTTTTATAACAACGCCGTACTCAGAAGTTTTGAAAAGATCTCCGGCTGCCAGGCAGTCCGGCCGGACATTGCAGGCATCATGGGAGCTTTTGGTGCCGCACTGATCGCACGGGAGCGGTATAATGAATCCGCAAAGACCACCATGTTAAGCCTTGATGAAATAATTAATCTCCACTATGAGACCTCCATGGCCCGTTGCAGAAAATGTACCAACAACTGCGTTCTTACGGTAAACCATTTTGACGGAGGGCGTAAATTCATTTCCGGCAACCGCTGTGAGCGGGGTCTTGGAAAAGAGAAGTCCTCCAGTGATGTGCCTAATCTTTTTGATTACAAATATCACCGGATGTTCGATTACGACCCCTTGGAGGAATCCGCCGCAGAGAGGGGCACCATCGGTATTCCGAGAGTTTTGAACCTTTATGAGAACTTCCCCTTCTGGGCTGTTTTCTTTAGAGAATTAAAATTCCGCACCGTCCTCTCCCCCCAGTCCACCAAAAAGATCTATGAACTGGGCATTGAGTCCATTCCAAGCGAATCCGAATGCTATCCGGCCAAGATTGCCCATGGCCATGTGGAATGGCTGATCAGAGAAGGAATTAAAACTATTTTCTACCCCTGCATTCCTTATGAAAGAAATGAAACACCGGATGCAGGAAATCATTTTAACTGTCCGATCGTCACCTCTTACGCGGAAAACATTAAAAACAACGTGGAAGGGATCCAGACAGAAAATGTACGGTTCTTAAACCCATTTATGGCATTTACCAACGAAGAGGTACTGACCTCCCGTCTGGTGGAAGTCTTTAAAAACGAATTTAAAATCCCTGCCTCCGAAGTGGCAGCTGCGGCCCATGAGGCCTGGGAAGAGCTTATGGCTTCCCGTGCGGACATGGAGAAAAAGGGAGAAGAAGCCTTATTATGGCTTAAGGAAAACGACCGTCACGGTATCGTACTGGCGGGGCGTCCTTACCACGTTGACCCGGAGATCAACCACGGAATTCCCGAACTCATTACCTCATTCGGTTTTGCAGTTCTTACGGAGGACTCGGTCTCCCATCTTGCAGAGATTGAACGGCCCATGGTGGTTACAGACCAGTGGATGTATCACACAAGGCTCTACAAAGCAGCTACTCTGGTAAAAAGAGAGCGGAATCTGGATCTGATCCAGCTCACTTCCTTTGGCTGCGGTCTGGATGCCGTAACGACAGACCAGGTTAGTGATATCCTTACCGGATCCGGCAAGATTTATACGGTTTTAAAAATCGATGAAGTCAACAATCTTGGGGCAGCCAGAATCCGCATCCGTTCCCTGATTGCCGCACTGAAAGTACGGGACAAAGAGCATTATGAACAAAACGTGGTATCAAGTGCTTATCACAGGGTGGTGTTTACCAAAGAAATGAAACAGGATTATACCATCTTATGCCCCCAGATGTCACCGATTCATTTTGACTTGATCGAACCTGCGATCCGCACCTTTGGCTATAAGATCGAAGTGCTGCAGAATGACAACCGTTCCGCCGTTGATACGGGACTGAAATATGTAAACAATGATGCATGCTACCCCTCTCTGATCGTTGTAGGTCAGATCATGGAGGCGCTTCTTTCGGGCAAATATGATCTAGACCGTACTGCCGTATTCATGAGCCAGACCGGAGGCGGCTGCCGTGCGTCCAACTATATCGGCTTTATAAGAAGGGCTCTTGACAAATCCGGCATGAGCCAGGTCCCTGTTATCTCGGTCAACGCCAATAACATGGAGACAAATCCGGGCTTTCAAATTACACTGCCCATGCTGACAAAGGCCATGCAGGCTGTGGTTTATGGCGACGTATTTATGAGAGTGCTGTATGCCACCCGGCCTTATGAAAAGGTTCCTGGTTCTGCCAATTCCCTTCATGAAAAATGGAAAAGCCGATGCATCGAATCTCTGTCAAAGAAGTCACCGGATATGATGACATTTTCCCGTAATATCCGGGGAATTATCAGAGATTTTGACAATCTGGAGCGCAATTCCATACAAAAGCCAAAGGTTGGCGTTGTAGGAGAGATTCTGGTAAAGTTCTCCCCACTGGCAAACAACCACATTGTGGAACTTTTAGAATCAGAAGGTGCGGAAGCTGTTATGCCGGATCTGATGGATTTCCTTTTATACTGCTTTTATAACAATAACTTTAAAGCAGAGCATCTTGGCGGAAAGAAGAAAACCGCCACCCTTTCCAACATGGGAATCTCCCTGCTTGAATTCTTCCGGAAGGCAGCAAAGCGGGAACTGACAAAGAGCAGGCATTTCACCGCTCCTTCCCATATCGGAAATCTGGCAGATATGGCTAAGGATTTTGTATCCATTGGCAATCAGACCGGAGAAGGCTGGTTCTTAACCGGAGAGATGCTGGAGCTGATCCATACCGGTACCAACAACATTGTCTGCACTCAGCCTTTTGGATGCCTTCCAAACCACATCGTAGGTAAGGGAGTCATTAAGGAACTTCGGAAAGCTTATCCGGATTCCAATATTATTGCGGTAGACTACGACCCCGGCGCAAGTGAGGTCAACCAGTTAAACCGTATTAAACTGATGCTTTCAACAGCACAGAAAAACCTGCTGAAAGACCAGACTTCTGCACAAAGCAGTCATTAAAAAATCAACATACAAGCCAGGACCGAAAAGAATTATGTTTCTTTTCGGTCCTGGCTTTCAGTTTACATAATATATTATTTTTTATTTTTTTTAAAAAGGGGTTGAAGTGTAAAAAACACTTGGTAAAATGGAGATAACGGTACCGGAATAAAACTAAAAAGGAGTAATTTCATGAATGAATTAACTGTAAAGCCCATTGGCCGGATTCTTACGTGCAATGGCTTAAAAACGATCCAGCTTGAGAAATCCTATCTTCCGGCACTCACTTCCTTGGAAGGGTTCAGCCACATCAATGTACTATGGTGGTTTGACGCCTGTGACAATTTACAGGACCGCAGCTCCTTAAAGGAGAGTTCTCCGTATAAGAAGGCCCCTTCTGTTATGGGAACCTTTGCGACCCGCTCACCAAAACGCCCCAATCCCATTGCCTTATCCGCAGCTGAAATCATTTCGGTTCATAGAGAGAAAGGAATCATAGCACTTGCTTATATTGATGCAGAGGATAACAGTCCGGTGCTGGATCTAAAGCCCTATACGCCAAGTCTGGACCGCATCGAGAATCCCCGTGTCCCTGCCTGGTGCAGCCACTGGCCCAAGAGCCTGGAAGCATCTGCAGACTTTCCATGGGAAAAGGAATTCAACTTTTAGATTTTAATTACCAGAAAGCAGAGAACGAATCACTCTCTGCTTTCTATTTGATTGCTAAAACAGACTCCAGACAACCATTGCGGACCGCATTTTTAAGTTCAAAACTAAAATCATGCAAGTCCATCTTTAAATAATTTCCCAGTTCCGCATTACCGCCAAACAAAAAGGTCATTAATTCGTCCACTCCTTTTTGCATATTCATTTCCAGACATTCTTCGGTATTTTCATTTACATATTCTATGACCCTGCTCCGTTCTGCTTTGGTATACGCAAGAAGATCCCCCCGTTTCCCGGCTATCCGGCACCCTAAGAGGTTTCTTGCAGCAATGGCAGCAATGTTGATGATCAGGCCGTCACAATCCAGAGAATAAGCCCTTAAAACGTGCATGACGTACTCCCGGGGAAGTGCTTTTAAAAACATCTGTTCCAAACGCATACAATTTACATAAATATGAACCGCATCGGCTCCCTGCAGGGCTCCCATAGGAAACAGAACGGGATAATCCAGAGTCAATATATGGTTTTGCGGATTAAAACGGGGATTATAATATAGAAAAAAGGCTGGAAGTCCTTTCACAAATGTCTCATAACAGCACCTGTTTCCGTAAGACCGGAAGTCCTGTATTACGGAATTATACTGTTTTTGTGTATCTTTCACCTTTTGAAGCACCATATCATATCCCATATTGTAAACGGTTTCAGCCTTCCATGGGTTTTCATTAAAAAAAAGTTCCTGCCCCTTTGGCACATGGGTTTCATATTCATGAATACAATATAAGACTCCTTCCATCAGCTGCTGTGCCTTTTCATAAGTAATGGAAGTACTTTCTTTTGATGTATACTGATCTGCCAGTTTCGCAACCACAGGCAGAAGCTCCTCCATGCTAAAAGTCATCAGCCTCCACCTCGTTTGACACCAATCCATACCTGGCGTTTCTGGCAAGCCGTTCCAGCCCGGTATCCTCAAGATAGTCCAGTGAGCCCTGACACTCTCCATCAAATAAGTCCTTCATGGCTTCAATAAGCTCATCATCAGTAAATTCATCCATAGACTCATTTTTATAAAAATAAAAGATCTCCTGAAGCCTGCCCAGGGTTTCGGCATAATTATCCTGATAAATATAAGGGGAATCACAGAAAGCAAAAATGAGTTTTGGTAAAATCCCTTCCCCAAACTCTACCCTCTGCTGCTTTTTTAATATTTCCCTTCTCTCTGCAAAAAGCAGGGAAGCTTCCTCTTCATTTAAAACAAGTCCGAACTTTTGAGTATAATCATTGGCAGCTTTTACAGCAGCAGCCTGTTTACTCTCATCTGCAAGTAACATCCACATTCCCTCTGTCATAAACCCGCTCCTCTCCTTTTGTGAATACCAAGTTTACGCCTGTCATCGCACAATTACAAGTCTTGAAAAAAAGTCATTTTTGTGGTAATATATTTCATATAAAAGGCAGGTTTTTCTGTCTTTTTTTCTTTTATTTTCCAGTTGATCTTTCATAAATAACTGCATCTACAGGCGTTTCTTCCCATATAACGGGCCTTTTCGGATTTTTTCTCCATTTGTTTCTTACCAGTATACGGAAATATTACAAAAGTATTAAATTTTATCACATTTCTTACGCATTCTTACGCATTTTTTACATGGCTTGACCTTGGACCTGCTCCATGGTTTAAAGTCACACCAACAGCGGAACACGCTGGACAAACAAAACAGGAGTTATGAAAGGAGATTGAACATGAGAAAACAGAAACTGAAATGGATTGTTCCCTGCGCAGCTGCGCTTTTTACCATAGGTGCCTCAATGACATCGTTTGCAGCTCAGGGCTGGACGGAGGAGAACAATTCCTGGGTGTATTATGACAGCAACGGAGATCAAACAACCGATTCCTGGAGAAAATCCGGAGACAATTGGTTTTACCTGGATTCCGACGGACAGATGGTGACAAGCAGTCTCATCGAATCCGACGATAATTATTACTATGTGAACTCCGTAGGTGCTATGGTCAGCAACGAATGGCGTGAGATCACAGTAGATGACAGTGATGACGAAGATGGTCAGGATACCTTCTGGTACTACTTTGGAAGCAACGGAAGAGCTTATAAGGCTGGTACTTCCGGAAAAACCTCTTTTAAATCCATCAAGATTGCAAACGGCGAGGTTCACGATTATGCATTTGATTCCGAAGGCAAAATGCTCTACGGCTGGGTAAACGAAGATGCTACCCGTGTAACCGGCGATGATGCATGGAAGGAAGGACTCTACTACTTAGGTGCTTCTACAGACGGTGCGAAAACAAGCAATGCATGGAAGTTAATCGAAGTCGTTGATGATGACAATACCAAAGACAACTTTGACGGCAGCTACTGGTTCTATTTTGGAGCCAATGGCAAGAAGCTGAAAGATACAACAAAAACAATTAACGGCCGGAAATACCGGTTTGATGAGAATGGTGCTGCTGAATCCGAATGGTACGAAAAAGCATCTGCTGCAACAGCAAGCAATCCAAACCAGTATTACAATCTTCCAGAGCAGTCCTGGCTGGCAAAAGGCTGGTTTAAGACAGTCCCAAGCGAAAACGTTGATCAGGAAGCTTATGAAAACGGCGACGAGTACTGGTTCTATGCAAATACCAGCGGAGATTTAGTGACCAGCCAGATTAAATCCATCAATGGTTTAAGATACGGATTCAATGAAAAGGGTGAGATGCTTCACGGTCTTTACAAGCTGACCTTCGATTCTGACAGAAAGATCGATTCCTATGAGGAAATTGAAACAGAGGATGAATTCCCATCTGCAGACGATACTGCTTCCGTTTACTATTTCGGAAACTCTCCAAAAGAGGGTGTTATGGCTACCGGTAAAACCACCATCGACCTTGACGGTGAGAAATACACCTATAACTTCCGTAAATCCGGAAGCAACAAGGGTGCCGGCTATAACGGTATCAATGATGACAGCATTTATATTCAGGGCCGTATGTTAAAAGCAGACAGCGATGAGAAATACAAAGTTGTTGAATTTGACGGCAAAGAATATCTGGTAGGAACCTCCGGTAAGCTTGCAAAGAACAAATCAAACATCAAAGACGGAGATGACAAATATTACAAGACAAACAGTGACGGAACCATCAAAGAGTCCGGATACGAAAAAATAAAGTAATATAAGTCTGATACACCAGCCTTAAAAACAGAAATTTAATTTACTAACAATACACATTTATACACGAACATCACAATGCAAAAATCATAATATTAACACTGCAACGTTTAATAACGCACTTACATCCTAATAAGATACAACTCAAAAAGAGCCTTAATGATTGATATATAACCATTTAAGGCTCTTTTTGGCATTGATCAGCTGTTTATTCCCACTTTTTCCCTGGCCTTCCACAACAACTTGCAGCCGTATTTCACAAGTGCTATGATAGAAGAAAAATACGGGAGGGTGAACATGAAACAGGCATACCTATTTGTTCATTTTAAAGAAAAAGAAACTCCTGATGGAGAACAGGTCTATTTTGCATTAAGCCAGGATGGATTTCATTGGGAAGAAGTAAACGGCGGCAAACCTATTTTAACCAGTACGATAGGAGAACAAGGGGTCAGGGATTTTACTATCTGCAGGACAGAAGAAGGAATTTATTACATACTTGCTACTGATTTAAGCCTTGCAAGAAATTTTAAAACCAAATATAAAGGCAGCTGGAAAGAGGTCAGCAGAAACGGAAGCAAAACACTGGTGCTCTGGCAGTCCGAAGATCTGGTTCACTTCTTAAGTCCCCGCATGATTCGTTTTGGAGACGAGCCATTCGGCTGCGTGTGGGCCCCTGATATTATAAAGGATAAGAAACAGGGAGACTATCTCATACACTGGTCCTCTTCCCATCCTTCTAACGACTATGGACCAAAAAAAATTTATTATGCCAGGACCAGAGATTTTGAACATTTTTCTAAGCCTGCCGTACTCTACGAAAAAGAAGGAAGTGACATCATTGATTCCGCCATGTATGAGGAAAACGGCCGGTATTACCTTTTTGTAAAATGTGAGCAGAACCCGGCCACCATATTGCTTTTGGAATCCGGCTCTATCACCGGACCATTTTCTCCGGTTCCGGCTTTCCTTGAAGAAATGGCCAAGCTGGAGCAAGGGCAGTACGAAGCCCCTACTGCCTTTCAGACAGAGGACGGCCGCTGGTGCCTCTTTTTGGATTATTATGGAACCGTTAAAGAAAAACAGGGATATGTACCATTTATCTCCGACCGGCTTTCCACCGGCCGTTTTGTACGCTCTGACGAAGCCTTTTCATTTCCATATGGATTTAAACACGGAACGGTACTTACTCTTACCGAAGCAGAGTATGAAAGACTGAAAAACACTGATTTTTAAAAGAAAATATTGGCATAATAATTCTGATCAAACCGTTTACAATAATAGACGTAACATTCAATGAAGGAGGGTTTATCTATGTTAGCAAACGGGATTAATGAATGTATCCAATGTTCTATCGACAACTGTGAGTATCACGCAAAAAAAGAAGACTATTGTACACTGGACAGAATTAAGGTAGGAACTCATGAAGAGAATCCAACAAAAAAAGAGTGTACCGACTGCGAGTCTTTCAAGAACCAGGCATAAGCAGCCAAATCTAATTTCCTCCTAAAATACTGCGCAGATTTTTCTGCGCAGTATTTTAATTAAGAAGAGGGTGTTCCTGCCGTCAACAGAAACACCCTCTAACATTCATTTACTCATAAAGCGGATATTTGTCACAGATCTTTGTAACTTCGCTTCTAATATAATCTGCTTGATTCTCAAAGTCTGTAGCAGCCAGCCAGATGCACTCTGCAATCTTTTCCATATCGTCTTCCTTTAACCCTCTGGAAGTGATCGCCGGAGTTCCTATACGGACACCAGAGGTCACAAACGGGCTTCTTGGATCGTTAGGCACTGCATTCTTATTTAAGGTCAGATAAACCTCATCACAGCGGTTCTGAAGTTCTTTGCCGGTAACTTCCATTCCTCTTAAATCAATTAACATCAGATGGTTGTCAGTTCCGCCTGTTAAAATATCAAATCCCTGCTTCACAAGTGCAGCAGCAAGCGCTTTTGCATTCTTTACTACCTGTTCCTGATAAGTTTTAAATTCAGGCTTTAATGCCTCACCAAGGCAAACTGCCTTGCCTGCGATAATATGCTCCAGAGGACCGCCCTGGGTTCCCGGGAAAATGGCTTTATTAAAGTTGAATTTGTCAGCGGCCTCCTTGTTTGCAAGGATCATTCCGCCTCTCGGTCCGCGGAGAGTCTTGTGGGTAGTCGTTGTCACTACATCCGCATATGGAATCGGGCTTTCATGAAGTCCTGCTGCAACCAGACCTGCAATGTGAGCCATATCTACCATTAAGTACGCATTTACTTTGTCTGCCACCTCACGGAATCTTTTAAAATCAATGGCCCTTGCATATGCGCTTGCGCCAGCCACAATCAGTTTTGGCTTATGCTCAATTGCAAGACGCTCCATCTCATCATAATCCAGAATTCCTTCGTCATTCACTCCATAAGGCACAATATTAAAATACAAACCGGAAAAGTTTACAGGGCTTCCATGAGTCAAATGTCCGCCATGATTCAAATTCATACCCATAACGGTATCCCCTGGCTGTAGCATGGCAAGGAAAACCGCCATATTGGCCTGTGCACCGGAATGGGGCTGAACGTTGGCATAATCACAGCCGAACAGTTTTTTTGCACGTTCAATCGCGATGGTTTCTACAACATCCACTTCTTCACAGCCGCCATAATAACGCTTTCCAGGATAACCTTCTGCATATTTATTCGTAAGTACTGTACCCATTGCCATCATTACCGGCTCCGATACAATATTCTCTGATGCGATCAGTTCAAGATTTCTTCTCTGGCGTCCACACTCTTTTTCAATTGCTTCTCCGACTTCCTTATCATAGCCGGTAATAAACTTCATTACTTCATTTACCATGTCCATTCCCTCACTTTTCCTCATGAAAACTGCGACTTTTGTATTTTGGTCGATTATATAGCGTCTTTTTTAATATGTCAAGGCTTTCTGTCATTCCTTTGATATCTTATAATTTTTTATTATGATCTGCAAAGACTTATTCCCATTATATTCGTTGACCGCAGGATAATAAATCACATCAAGCGTCCGGCTGCTTCCCAATTCCTCCATAAAGGCATCTCCGTCTGTAAAAAGCAAGGCATCCATGGGCATGCCTTTTTCTGTGGCAAGGGAGAACTTTACCGCATTCCTGTTCTTACCAAGCACCCTGACACTCCGTATGGATAAATTCTTCTGTGCAAACAACGGTTTTTCATTCCCCTGTCCAAAAGGTTCCAGTAAATTCAGTTCTTCGATTAACGGCTCACTTATGTATTCCAGAGGCATGGGAACATCGATCCATACGTTGCGGATGAAATCCTCTTCTCCAAGTGCTGCCTGTTCATTCAGGCATCTGCGGAATTCTTCCACATTCTCTTTTTTCAGGGACAAGCCTGCTGCCATCGGGTGCCCTCCGAATTTTAACAGCAGATCCTTTACCCCAACTAATGCATCAAACATATGATAGCTCTCAATGGAACGGCCCGAACCTTTCACATTCTCCTCCCCATCGGTCAATACAAATGCCGGCTTCTGATAATGTTCCCTAAGTCTTCCTGCAATGATTCCAGCCAGGGATTCATGACAATCCGGCAAATATACCACCAGCACCTTGTCTTCCCTATAAAGCTTATCTACCTGTTCAACCGCTTCTTCCGTTCCCTGTTTTGTCATGGTCTTGCGCTGGTCATTGAGTTCCTTTAGTTCCAGTGCCATACGGTCCGCTTCTTCCTCATCCCTGCTAAGAAGCAGGGAAAGGGCCAATTTGGCTGTCTGAAGGCGCCCTCCCGCATTTAAGCATGGACCGATTACAAATCCAATCTGGTAAGCAGTGATCTCATCTTTATCCAGATTATTTTTTTCAATGAGCTTTCGGAGGCCAAGGCTTTTGGTCTTTCCAATCCTCTTTAATCCTTCTTTTACGATGATCCGGTTCTCATCCTGCAGCTTCATCACATCACCCACCGTCGCAATGGCTGCAAATTCAAGCATTTCAAGCCATTTATCTTTTGGGACGGAACAGGCTTCGTAAAGTGCCTCTACCAGCTTATAAGCCACCAGACCGCCGCAGATCTCCGGATAAGGATAGGAGCACTCCGTTTGCTTTGGATTGATTATGGCATCTGCCGGAGGAAGTATTTCCTCTCCGTTCTCCTTCATAATATCATGATGATCTGTTACCAGCACCGTAAGCCCCAGTTCTTTTGCCAGCCGGATCTGAGCCGTGGCAGCAATTCCATTGTCACAGGTCAATATGGTATCAATGCCATCTGCTGACGCTGCCCGGATTATGGATTCGTTGATTCCATACCCATCCTTTATGCGGTCCGGAATCTCATAATCTGCAACAGCACCCACTTCCTGCAGTGCCCGGTATAAAAGATAGGTGGAACATACCCCGTCAATATCATAGTCCCCTACGATTCTTATGGGCTTTGACTGCCTGATCTTTTCTATAAGAATCCCGACCGCCGCGTCCATATCTTTCAACAGGTGGGGACTGTATAGATCCTCTAAGCCTCCATGAAGATATTTTTCCACAGAATCATGTCCTATAACATCCCGGTTGCGAATGATCCTTGCCGTAACCGGTGATATGTGATGACATCTGGCTATTTCTTCAAAATCAGCACGTTTCGTCTGTAGCATCCATCTTTCTGCTGCCATGTTTCTTTCTCTCCCTGTCAGCCGGTCTGCACCGGCCTTTCCTTATCTGTCTTGTTGATGCTCTGGGATTCAGTAAATCAAATCCAGTTTCTCTGCCCAGAGTTTCAGCGCTTTTTTTCTTTCCATGTAATCCGGCATCACACTTCCAACCACATTCCAGAATTGTCTGGAATGGTTCATATGCATCCGGTGGGCCAGTTCATGAACCACTACGTAATCTGCAAGGTCTGCCGGAAGCAGCACGAGCCGCCAGTTAAAATTCAGATTTCCCCTGGTGCTGCAGCTTCCCCAGCGGGTCGCCTGGTCCCTGATGGAAATCCTTTCATACGTTACCTTCATGCGTGATGCCCACCAGGCAGTCTTTTCTTCCACATAGACTCTCGCCTTTTTACGGTACCAGAGTTTCATGGCTTTTTTTACTTCTGACTCCCGTTCCTGCTCCATTTTTTCATGAAATGGTCCTGTCACAGTGATTTCTTCTCTGGATTCTGCAATGGAATATCCCTTTTTCCCAGAATCGGTTCTTACAAGCAGGCTCATACTCTTTCCATAAAGAAAGACAGTCCCCCCATCGCTCCAATGAAACCCTTGTTTTTCTCTAAGCCTTGACTGTATGATGCATAATTGCCTGTAAATCCAGTCTCTATTTGCCAGAGCAAATTTATGCCCTTCTTCCATCAATACGCAGTAAGGCAGCTTTACCAGAACCTGCCCCTCTTTTGTGACCTGAATTGCCATTGTACTCCGCCTGGAAACCTTGATCTCGTAACTGCAGCTGCTTCCATCGGAAAAAGCAATACTTCCTGATTCCATATTTTTACACCACAACCTTAATCTGACCTTATGTAAGCCAACTCCTGCTCAAATATCCTACTGCAATAAGCAACTTATTGCGTTTTTTTAAGCGTTTTTTATGCTGCTCAAAAATCCAATACTTGCCTTAAGTATTATATCACATATTTTTTTACCGTCAAATTACGCAGCCGCCGCCCTGATTCCCATTCTCCTGTTGTCTCCGCTATCAGGTATATGCTATAATTACTTAAAAATTTAATTACTCCGGAGGAATGACCCATGTATCAGTTTTATTTACTGGATATTGATAACACACTGCTTAACTTTGATACTGCAGAAATCCACAGCTTTCAAAAATTGCTGGATTCCTATCACATAACTTATGAGGATGAGTTATTTCATCGCTATAAAAAAATCAATAAGAATCTCTGGAATCTGCTGGAACAGGGAAAAGTAGATAAAGATACCGTCCTGACCGGACGATTTAAAGAATTTTTTGCATATTGTGGGCTTGACATTGATCCTGCGGAAGCGGAAAACCGGTACCGGAGTAACCTTAACGAATCCTGCGATTTGATGCCCCATGCAGAAGATACGCTTTTCCGTCTGAAATCGGAAGGGAAGAAATTATACTCTGCCTCGAACGGAGTATACATAACCCAGATCAAGCGATTGGAAGCTGCAGGACTTTTTCAGTACTTTGACGGAATGTTTATTTCAGAAGAAATCGGTTATGAAAAACCCCATAAAAGCTTTTTTGACCACTGCTTTGAAAATATCAGGAATTTTGACAAATCAAAAGCCATTATGGTAGGCGACAGTCTGACATCAGACATCGAGGGTGCTTATAATTCCGGCATAGACTCCTGTCTGTACACGCCAAAAGGCAGCACCGTTTCCTCCAAAGCCACTCATACCATCTGTGATTTGAGAGAACTCTTATCCTTATAAGCAGACTGCTGCCGTTCACTCCTTTATTATTTATAAAATTTCCCTTCCAATGCCAGATACTGGTCTAAAATCATCCGGCTTACCCTTGCACCAAACACAGCCGCCGGATGTCCCGGATAGTACATGGCATCGGAAAAATCTTTATGGAACATCACGATCACATAAGGTCCGTATGGAGTAAATACGACTCCCCCGTCATTTCTGCACCCGTCCATACTTCCGCTTTTGGAGGCCACAGAAATCAGAACATCATCCGTATTGTCACTGTCCATAAAATACGGCGGAAAATCCTTTGTGATCATGCTGTTATAATGCTGTTTCTTAAAAATATCAAGCATCTGCCGGTCTGCCTCAGGACTTATAAGCTCTCCCTTTGCCAGCCGGATAAAAATGCCTGCGTAGTCTCTCGGTGTACTGGTCCCCAGCCTGCGGTACTGATTAAAATGAATGGGGTTATAAAGGACCGTATCCTTGCAGCCAAGCCCCTTGATGCAGCGGTTGATGGTATCAAGCCCCAGATAATCAATCAGCATGTTGGTGGCAATATTATCACTGACAATGATCATAAAAACAGCCGCATCCCGGACCCGAAGCATTGCCCCCGGCTCTAAAGCCTCAAGCACACCGCTTCCTTCCACTGCATGTTCTGCTTTGTATTCCACCATATCCTCCAGGGAAGCATTGTTCTTCTCCACTTCATCAAACAAACAAGCCAGTATTAAGGTTTTGATTGCACTGGCCGTTTCAAACGTTTCATCTGCCCGGACTGCTATGACATTTCCATGAAAATCATCCAGATAGATTCCCATCTTCCCATCGTAGCTTTTGATCTCCGCTTCAATCCGTTTCTCTAAAGTAAGCCTGGAATCCATAATCTCCTCCGTTTCAATAATTTCTGTCAAAATATACTTCCTGACGCATACCAGCTATCCTTTAAATCAGCCCTATAATCCCAGGCTTCCGGATTCAGGCTATTGATTCTCACACCACTGCTCCCCGCTTTTCCTGTGGCATGAATATAAGCGCCATTTCCCAGATACATGGCAATGTGGCCGGGAAAGTACATCAAATCTCCCGGCAGCATCGCCTCTTTATTAATTTCATGGACCGGAAAGCCTGGTTCTATTTTCGCATCCCGGTAAATAATGATTCCATTTAGCAGGTAGCTTTCCGATGTAAGGCCTGAGCAATCGATTCCATCTGTAGATTTTCCTCCCCACCGGTACTGGGTCCCAAGATACCCCATAGCCGTTTCCGTCACTTCATCACGAAATTGAGTCTCATCCACAATTTCCCGCTGGGGCATATTCCCCGTCCACAGCCCTTTCTGGGAAAATTTCTTTTCCCTCAGATACTGATTTCTCACATACCCGGTCTGCCCGGAAAGAAGCCCGACCCTGGCCCAGCCTTCCCTTTCAGAATCCATATCAAGCACCTTTATCAAAGCACCTTTGGGAAGACTGAGCAAACGCTTTCCCTGAACCTTTGGAAGAGCCAGAATATCTGTATATCTTCCGTCCATGACCATGAGCCTGCCCTCTTCAAACGCCTGTAATTTTTTCAGATCCCAAAGCTTTAAATCTTCCTTTTTTACATAGCCGGGATAATCATAAAATGTCCTGACAGGATAAAATCCATGTACCAGATCTCCTGTAATTTTCAGACCTGTTCCGTAAAGTGCCTCATCTGCAATGGCAGATACCGTTTCTTCCACTCTGTTTTTTTTGGTTTCTTCCGGTCTTTCCCATATGGTGACCACCGGTTTGTGAACGATTCCGTACAGGTTCATTACTCCCTCCCACAGCCCTTTCTATCTTACATACAGTTTCTTATACTCCTCGGCTTCTTTCCTGTTGGCAAGAACAAAATGGTCCGGTCGGATCTCCTGCCAGAACGGCTTTTCTTTTGAATAATCGTGAACAGAGGGATCATAAACCAGCAGCTTTTTATGTTTTTCCCGTTTAGGGTCCGGCATGGGAATCGCCGATAACAGAGCTCTTGTATAAGGATGGAGCGCATGGGCGATTAGTTCCTCTGTCTCAGCCATTTCTACGATTTCCCCTTTTCGGATCACTGCAATCCGGTCAGTAATAAAACGCATGACCGATAAATCGTGGGCAATGAAAAGATAGGTGATCTGCCGCTTTTTCTGCATTTTGGTCAACAGATTCAAGACCTGGGCTCTCACGGAAACATCCAGTGCAGAAATCGGTTCGTCTGCAATAATAAAATCCGGATTCATAATTAAAGCCCTTGCAATGCCGATCCGCTGCCTCTGCCCTCCTGAAAATTCATGGGGAAAACGTCCGGCAAATTCCGGCAAAAGTCCTACGTCACAAAGGGCCTGCTGCACCCGCTTTTCCCTGTCCCGTTTCCTTAAACCAGGTTCCAGATTCATTAAGCCCTCACTGATGATATCATTCACCTTGGCCCTTTCATTTAAGGACGCCTGGGGATCCTGAAAGATCATCTGTATTTCCTTTATTACTTTATGATCCAACTTCCGTGAAATAACCCCATTGATCTTTTCTCCTTTATAAAAAATCTCTCCGCCTGAGGTTTTTACAATTCTCATAATCGCCCGTCCAATGGTGGTTTTTCCAGACCCAGATTCTCCTACCAGTCCAAAGGTTTCCCCTTTGTATATTTTAAAATTCACCTTATTAACCGCTTCATATTTCCTGCGGCGTTCTCCAAAGACCACAGAAAGATCTTTTACCTCCAATAATACTTCCCGTTCCATCAGAACAGACCTCCCTTTCTGATTTTCCCAACCACCGGCGGCAGAGACACCTTGGGCGCTCTGGGATCCAGCAGCCAGGTTTTCGCCTTATGCGTTGGTGATACCTCAAAGTAAGGGGGACGTTTTACAAAATCAATGTTCAGTGCCCTGGGATTGCGGGGTGCAAAGGCATCGCCCTTTATGGTGGTAAAAAGGCTGGGAGGTGTTCCCGGAATCGAAAAAAGCTCATGTCCCTTATGTCCGGCCTGAGGAAGAGAGGACAAAAGCGCCCAGGTATAAGGATGCTTTGGATCGTAAAAGATCTCCTCACTTGTGCCGATTTCCACAACATCACCTGCATACATAACCGCCACCCGGTCAGCTATATTGGCCACCACGCCCAAATCATGGGTGATCAAAATAACCGACAGCCTGTATTTATGGCGCAGTTCTTTTAAAAGCTCAAGAATCTGTGCCTGAATCGTCACATCAAGAGCTGTGGTAGGTTCATCACATATCAAAATCTGAGGATTGCAGGCAATGGCGATGGCAATCACCACACGTTGGCGCATTCCGCCTGAAAATTCATGAGGATACTGCTCAAACCTTTTTTCCGGCTCCTGAATCCCCACATCTTCTAAATATTTTACAGTCCGTTTTATGGCCTCCATCCGCCCCACCTTCTGGTGAAGCAGTACTGCTTCCATGATCTGGCTTCCAATGGTGCGCAGAGGATTTAAACTGGTCATAGGGTCCTGCATGATCATGGCAATCTCATGCCCCCTGATTTTCCTCCAGTCCCTTTCCCGGTTCATGGCAGTGAGTTCCAGCTCCCTCTCACCGTCAGCCCCATAATAAAAAACACTTCCTCCGGTCACCCGTCCATTTTTCTCCAGCAGTCCCATAAAGGATTTGGTAAATACCGATTTTCCGCTTCCGGACTCTCCCACGATTGCCAGCACTTCCCCCTTATACAGATCCAGTGAGATTCCCCGTACCGCATGGAGAACTTTCCCTCTTAAATCAAAGCAGATATCCAGATCCTTAACTTCTAAAATTTTTTCACGGTCCATACCTTACCTCCTTATACGTGATTTTTCGGATCAGCCGCATCAGAAAAGGCATTGCCGATGATATAAAATGCTATCGTTACAAAAGAAAGAATGATGGTAGGATAAACCAGCTGATACCGCAAAGCCGCACTGGTAATCAGTGCCCGTCCTTCATTGATCAGATTTCCCAGACTTGGAATATTCACAGGAAGTCCCAACCCGATATAGGTAATGAAGACTTCATTTCCAATGGCTGCCGGAATGGTGAGCGCCATACGAAGCATGATGACCGATACCAGATAAGGAAGCAGGTTCTTTCTGATGATCCGGCTGACCGGCGTACCAAGACACCGGCTGGCAACATTATAATCCCTGTCCCTGATCATCAATATCTGATTTCTTATAAACCTGGCCATCTGAATCCATCCAGTCAGGCACATGGCAAAAACCAGTGTCTTAACACCTGGCTTTAAGATGTAGGAGATCAATATAAGTATTATGGTATTCGGAATGTTATCAATAATATTATAAAGCTCGGTAAGCATAACATCCGCTTTTCTCACGTAGCCCCAGATAACACCTATAGTAATACCGATAAGCGCTTCTGCCAAAGCTACAGAAAGCCCGATCAAAAGAGACGTTCTGGTTCCCGCCCAGATTCTTGCCCATAAATCCTGCCCGATGGAATTCGTCCCCAGCAAAAACTCATCTCCAGGCGGAACATTCCGGTACTGCATTCCGCTGCTGTCATTGATGATCTGGTTGGGATCATACTGCCCCGGCAGATAGGGCTGGACAAATGTGAAAAGCAGCAAAAGAAAGAGCAAAACCAAAAGCACCACTGCTCCCCGGTTCTTTAAAAAGGCCTGCACCGTACTATTCCAATAAGAATAATTGCTGTACCCTGCTTTCTCCGCTTCCCCCTCTTTAAATTCTGCAAAGGAAAACAGATCGGATTCTTCCATATGATCCATGATCTGTGCTTCCTTTGTATGGCGGTAAGAAAACTGCTTCATCATCTGTCACCTTCTTTCCTTCCCAAACTGATTCTGGGATCCAGAATGACCATCAAAAGATCCCCAAACAGCAGTCCTAACACTCCCACACAGGCATAGAGCAGCACGATCCCCTGAACCATGGCATTATCATGCTTTTTAATTACCGTAACAAGAAGTCCCCCCATTCCCGGAATGCTGTAAAGAGACTCAATATAAATGGAACCAATGACTGTATTTAAAAATGCAGTGGGTATGTATTGGACCAGAGGAACAAATGCATTCCGAAAAATATGTTTAAACATGATTCCTCCCTCCGACATCCCCTTTGCTTTCGCCAGCTTTACATAATCACGATTCATCTCATCCACCATATAGCGTCTCAGCCACATGCCATAGAATGCAATATTACCAAGTGACATGGAGATAACCGGAAGAATCCAGTATTCAGGTTCATCCATTTGAAACAAAAGCCCTACATTTAGTATACCGGTTCCATAAAGCTGGATATAAAGAAAGTAAACAGCAGCCGGAACCGCCTGGATGCAGACAATAAAAAGCGTCCCGATCCGGTCGATGAAACGGTACTGGTATCTTGCCATCAGGGCTCCCAGAGGAAGCCCCACAAGGAGGGAAACAATCATGGACCAAACCCCAAGCTTTATGGAAACCGGTAACTTATCTGCTAAAATATCAGTGACAGGAACGTTGGCACGGTAAATTCTTGATACGCCCAGATCTCCATGCAAAAGATCATTGAAAAAATGCAGAATCTGTATCGGAAGAGGATCTGTAAGTCCCATTTCCTTTAACCCCACCTGTATCTGCTGGGGAGTCATTTTATCAAAATTCTGGAAATATCCCTCAATTGGCATAAATCGAAGCAGGCAGAACACCACCGTTAAAATAATTGCCAGCGTAAGAAAGGAACGTGCAATTCTTTTACCTAAATACTTTACCATCAGCTTCCTGTCTCCTTTGTTATGAAATAAAAGTCACTTTCTACTATTTATTTGCTTCCCGGTTTGCCTTATACTCATCCATGGAAACATAATGATCCAGGAGATGCTGCCCCTTATACCGCAGGTTTGACACTCCAAACGGCGCATACTGCCCTTCAAACACATTCAGCTTGATTGCCAGATATTTACTGACTGAAATGCTGTAAGGCAGAACAAATGCATGATGAATAAGGCTGGCCTCCGCCTTTGCAAATGCCTCATAACGGGCATTCATATCCACCTTGATTTCTTTTGCTGCATCCACCAGGTCAAAATACTCCTTTGCCGCATCTGCAGAAGGGGTCCCCTCTTCAATGGCTTTTGCGATATTTCCATATTTATATCCCGGAGCATATCCGCTTTCTCCTTTCTCCTGGTAAAATGGATCTGTCCAGGTTTCCGGATCCGCATAATCAGCCCCCCAGTTGCATTTCATCAGTGCAAACTTTCCGTTTCTGCGTACTTCTGTTAAAAAACCATCGGCCGGACCTGCTTCTACAACAATTTCAATAAAATCGCTGCCAAGAAGACTTTCCATCTGCTGTTTCACCACCTGGCATTCCTTATCCCAGTTAATCTCAGAAGGATTGTATGGCATTAAAACCTTCACAGGGAACGTCACTCCGCCTGCCGCCAGTTCCTGCTTCGCCAGATCCCGGTATTCCTTTGCCTTAGCCTCATCAAATGTATTCCCCAAAGCTGCCATATCGCCAACGGTCGTATAATCCGCCCCATCTGCATTAAACGTAAAATCCGGCGGTGTAATGGATTGAATCACAAAATCCTCCGGATTGGAAGGTTCCATGACAGCCACCTGCTTTGTCTTATTTAAGCCGTGAAATAACGCCTTGCGGAAATTTTCATTATTCACAGCCTTTTTCCAGTTTTCCGGCTCATACTGAGCATCAAACTGTGGATTGAAGTTAAAGCAATAGAAATAAGAATAGCTGGTCTTTGGTCTTTCACGGCTTACAAGATTTTTAGTATCTTCCCCATTCAGCCAGTCATCAAGAATATCTGCAGAAATTTCCGCATAATCCACCTCTCCCCGCTTCACCATCTCCGGACCAATGGTATTATATTCCGCATTGTATATCTCCTGAATTTCATCTATGTAGACAGAAGCCGCATCATAATTGGACGGATTCTTTTTTAACACATGCTTCTCCTGAGGAGAAAATTCCTCCAGATAGTACGCACCGTTATAATACATCTTATCCGCTCCAGTACCAAAATCCTTACCAAGCTCCTCAAGCTGGGGCCCGTACGCAGGCATATAAACAATATAAGCCAGGGAAGAAAGAAAATAAGGAACTTCCTTTTCCAGTGTATAGGTAAGCGTATGTTCATCCACCGCCTTTATCCCTACTTCTGAAAAGCCCATGGCATTCCAAACCGTTCCGTCCTGATCTGCTCCTCCGTTGTAAACAAGACCGTTGTAATAACTTTCCGCATTTGCAATAATACCAAAAAGATTCTGTACATTTGCACTTTCATTTTCCGGAGACAACTGATACTTCATAGCATCAACAAAATCCTGAGCCGTAACATCCGCTACTTCTGCCCCGGTATTATCCACCCATTTGGCTTCTCTCAGCTTAAAAGTCCAGGTCAGGGTTCCATCGTCATAAGTCCACTCTGTAGCCAAGCCTGGCTTAATCTGCCCCTTTCTGTCATATTCCACCAGTGTATCCACACAGTTTGCACCGATCTTATAATCACCTTCCGAAGAGGACACCAGATAATTCAAAGTCGAAGCCTCAGCTCCATACAATTTCGTATACACCGCAGGCCCTTCACTTTCCGCCCCACTGGAGCCATTTTCTTCCGTTTTGGCCCCGTTATCTCCTGCTCTTTTTGAACCGCATCCACTAAATACAATAGAAATTCCCAAACCTGCGCATAACATAGCCGCCGCTAATCTGCCTTTTTTCATCTCTTTTCCTCCATTTTATTTGGTAGTGTCAAGTTTTATATCTTTCATCAGCTTCTCTTTGAGTCCTCTTAATAAACAGTTACTTTACTTCCAAATCCCTGTCCGATGGAAATGGAATGCCCGTTAATTTCATTTATTCAGTGATTTGCACAGCATCAGTAGCATGGTTCAAAATGAAAAGAGAACGGATTCTATTATACGCAACTTTACACTATCATCATTTTTCTAACATGGCTATCCTGAAATAAAATCATCCATATATAATTATCCTATTAAAATACACACTCAACCATTAACCTCCTGGTATAACTCCAAAGAAATATCCGCCATTACCCGGTCAAACCGGGGAGTGTCCGTCTCATTGCCGCAAAAACATACAATAAAGGGCTCCTTTCCATAAATAATTCCCACATCATGACTGATTCCCCTGTCTTCTCCTGTCTTATGTGCGATTTCGGGTCCATCGGGAATTGCCTTTAAATAAAAAGGGATTTTGCTTTCCAGCTGTTGATTTTTCATAATCGATATCATTTTTTCACTGGCCCTCCCGCTGATCAAACTTCCCTTATACATCATTTTCAAAAGTCTCCCCACTTCACCTGCCGTAATATAGTTCTGAATCCCCCTGTTGGATTTCTCCAGGTCAAACATTTTACGCTGTAAAATTGTCTTTTCAAATCCCAGTCTTTGAATCGTCTTGTTGATCTCTTCTATCCCAAGAATATCAATCAAAACATTGGTCGCGGTATTGTCACTAAAAATGATCATTAAGGTCAAAAGATCCATTACTGTTACCAGTATCCCGTCATGAAGATAAGTAAGAGCACCACAGGAGGGAACACAGTCTTCCCGTTTGACAGAAATTACTGTTTGTTCGCTAAAACTTTTCTTATAACTATTTTCTTTACAAATATCTTCCCTCTCCAACCTGTCAAATATTGCCGTCATGATAAACAGTTTAATCACGCTGGCCGCCATCAAAGGCTCCTCTTCCTTATATCCGATCACATCCCCCGTTTCTAAATTCTCATAGTAAAAGCTTATATGTCCAGTGAGCTGTTCCAGTCTTTTTAAAATTTCACTCTCCACGGTTAAGCCCTCCCCTCCAATCAATCCTATTTTCAAAACCTGAGATTAAAAAAAAGAGGCACTGGACCTATTGTCTGCAGCTACCTCATCGTGTCTGAATTTTGAAATATTTTAATCTAAGTCTAGTATAATAAAATTCGGGAAAAAATCAAGCCAAATTTCACACATATCCTATTTTTCAACAAAAAATTCAATTTATTGTTAAAATAAAATGATATTCTATATTTATTATTTTATATTACAATTCCACACCTAATATTCTTAATTAAAAAATGAGCATAAAAAAAGAACAGCTTTCATAAAAATCAAAAAAACTGTTCTTTTTATGCGTCGGACAAGATTCGAACTCGCGACCTTCTGGTCCGTAGCCAGACGCTCTATCCAGCTGAGCTACCAACGCAGTTATGATACACCAGTTACTATACACCCAATTGACTTATTTGTAAAGTAGTGATTTGCCTTTCAAACGATTTATAAAGAAGTGATCTATCTTAAACCATCTTACTCAAAAGGTTTGTCCTTTTCTTAAAAAGTATTGCTTGCGCACCATATCTTAATAGTCATAGAAACATTAGTTCCTGTAAGTATTACTTAATCACATTAAATACCATCAGTGAACAATCTGAAATAAGATCTTCACTCAAACAATTATATAACCGTAATAAAAATCACAAATAACACGAAAAAAGCACCCTGCAACAGGATGCTTTTATTTCGTGAACCAACGAAATGCTGGTTCCTTGTACGTGCGTGAGAAGATTCGAACTCCCGACACCTTGGTCCGTAGCCAAGTGCTCTATCCAGCTGAGCTACACACACATATTCATTTATTTGCCTCATCAGGCAAATGCCGGCGACCGGAATCGAACCGGTACGGGAGGTAAGTCCCGCAGGATTTTAAGTCCTGTGCGTCTGCCAGTTCCGCCACGCCGGCATTCTCATGATTGCTCATGGAAATGGGACCTATAGGGCTCGAACCTATGACCCTCTGCTTGTAAGGCAGATGCTCTCCCAGCTGAGCTAAGATCCCATAATTGTTGTAGTAAGCGACTAACTTACCAGCTGGTAAACAAACCTGTACCTATGTACAGAACGACCCGGATGGGATTCGAACCCACGACCTCCGCCGTGACAGGGCGGCGCTCT
>NZ_JBKVXF010000009.1:0-22981 GCF_046972725.1 Lacrimispora sp.
AATGGGATTTTGGAGAGCACAGGATGTGCTCCGGTATACAGTGGAAAAACAGTTAGAAATTGCAGAGCCTTATGGTGAGGTGGTCGAAGTGGGGCAAGTTCCCGGTCAGATGGGGGGCTTTCCATCATGTGGGCCGTTTAAGTGCACAGGAGAACAAAGAACCGGCTGTCTGTTCTGTCCGGTGGGCTGTCATCTGACAAGCTTTGAAAAATTCGTAAGGCTGAAAGCATATAATCCCAAGCTTTATGATTTCTGTATGGAGGAATTGGGAGAGAAAAAGCTGCTTAGCTGGATAGAGAAAAACTATAGGAGAGGATATAAACAGATTGCATGATATTACACAGTAGAGAGGATATGAAGAATTGCTGCGATTTAGCAATCACATTGGATTGGATAGCTATATATAGATTTAGAATATTGACAAACACTATATATAGTGATAAAATAAACATGACATTGATTTGTGCCGCTTTTTTACTAAGCGCATTGGAATGTTTGTTCCGGGCAACCGGAAGCTAAGTTTTTCAGGCATGAGCCTAACATAAGAAAGCCAGGCAGAGAAGCAATCTCTGTTTGTAAGTAAGACATCAGAAATTTGAAGAAGTTTCTGGTGTCTTATTTTTTTGCTAAAAAAGAAAAGGAGAAAGAAAAAATGAACATGGAAACGCGTAAGACAAGTTTTGAAGAGAAGTTAAAGGAGAACTTGGGAGCGGAATATAAAGCGACATTTCCGCAGCGAATGGAAAAACAGGACGAGGAATTTCTCAGGGTTGGAGTCCAAAAATCCGGTGAATCAGCTGGAATTTGGATATACCTAAACGGCAGTGAGTTTCATTGGCTGGATAATGAGGAAGACATTCAAAGGGCGGTAACAAAAGTGATAGAAGAGTACAAAAAAAAGAGAGGATTCTTAAATGGTCCATATCTCACAGGAGATAGCTTTAGCAACGTAAAAAACAATCTTGTTTGTGCATTGGCCAATCGCGAAGACAATGAGGAAGTGCTGAAGTATATACCGCATATCAGATACTACGACATGGTGGCGTACTTCTTGATTTTTATTACGGTGGATGGAGAATCGTATGTTAGAACCGTGGTAAACGAGGATTTAGACCGGTGGGAAGTGGAGCTGCAGGACGTGCTGGAAACGGCAAAGTCAAATACAGATCTCAATCCACCGGTGATTGAAATGGTTGAAATTAAGGACTGGAAGGTGATATCAGCTCCAATAGGAAACACATTTGGTGAGATGCTCCAATCTATCAAAAGCCATCAGGAACAGAAGAACCCTATGTATGTGCTGTCAAATCAAAGTGGCCTGTATGGAGCCAGCAATATGATTGACAATCATCTGTTGGGACAGATTTCAGAGAGCTGTAATGACAGCCTCCTTATACTTCCGGTAGACATTCATGAGATTATATTAATTCCGTCCAGAAAAAATAGAACCTCTATTGCGGATTGGAAAGCTGTGATACATGCCTTAAATATTGAAAATAAAGGAGTGAAGCTTTCTGACCTTGTATATTTGTTTGACCGGGCGGATAAGAAACTGCATGTAGCAACAAATGATGATTTTCAGGCATAAAGCCTGGACAAAAATAAAAGAAAGGAAGGAAAACAAATGAAGTTAGAAGCAAGATGGGATAACGCAGGGAGAGACCAGCTCACAATCGGCGAAATGGTTGAGATGGGAAAGGATGGCTATGAGTTTGTTATCAGCGGAGGCCATATTGTATCTGTTCTAATTAACTTATAAGGAGAGGGCGCATATGAATTTTGCAGATGATTTTTCAAAGACATTCTGTGATAAGGAAGAGTTTCTCGAATTTTTGGATGGGATTGAGTGCGGGGCAGAATGGCAGAAACATCCCACCAATACTGTTCTTGTGATTGCCGGAGAGGAAGAACCAGAGATTTGCGAGAAGATAAAGGACATGGACGAGAAAGAGGAAATCATAAAAGATACAATGAAGAATTCCGGCCTGTTCTTATGCCTTGGCAGTACCTATTATCCGGTCGGACAGACCACCATGAAGTCAATCGAGAGCAGGGCCAGGATTGCAGGTTCTGCGCTATTGGATTTGCCGAAGGGGAAATTAGCCCGGGTATTAAATGACTGTCTGAATGTGACAAAGGGAAATGCGCTTGTGAGAATTCATGAAGGAAAGGTGCGCGCGGTACATGGCGGAGACCCAAGTGACTATTCCGTCCTGCCAATGCCGGAATTATTTGAAGTAGCATCTATCTATGTTGCAGAAAACTATGACAAGGCTACCTTTTCAAACGGCCTGTTCAGTCATTCTCTGGCAATGGCGTCCTGGGAATTGGAAGAAAAAGGACTCTTGGATACATACCGGGAACTGCTGCTCCAGTATGGCTTACAGGCAGATAACGTATTATCAGCTTTGATTCGTGTCCAGACATCCGATGTTGGCGTAAGTGGTGCGAATATCTATTATTCTCTTCTGCTGGGAGCAGAGAAGAAGCCGTTGATTTTAGGAAAACCATTGAAATTGGAGCATACGAATAATGCATCCATAGAAGATTTCTCTCAGAATATGGGACAGATATTTGCCAGATATCAGGAGGCCATTGGTGATTTGTCGAAGCTGTTTCATGTATATGCCAGCTATCCGGCTAACGTTATGGCTAGTGTTATGATTAAGGCTGGTATCAGTAAGGCGCTGACAGCCCAGACGGTAGAACAGTTTAAGGCCGGACATGGACCGGGAATCTGTAATGGCTATGATATTTATTGTGGAATCTGTGAGGCGATTTTTCTGGCACAGAGCAATGGAATGGGTGCAAAGGCATTAACCGATTTGGAAGAGATGGTTTCACGGTGCTTGACCTATCGTTTCCATGAATATGATATCCCAGGAACGATTCTGTACTGATGAAAGAAATAAGGCAGGGCAGGGAACCCTACTGTTCTGTCAGAAAGGAGACAATATGCTGAACCTGAATTATGAACCAGATGTGCTGGTGGAGGATATAACAACCCTATCCCATGACGAATGGAAATTATACAGAACACTGGGGATTGGGGGGAGTGATGCGGCGGCCGTGTGCGGCATCTCGCCATGGAAAACAGCCAGGGATTTATATGAAGAGAAGGTACATAAAAAAATCAAAGAACAGAATGATGATGGCTGGGTAGCAAAGGAAATCGGAAAGCGTCTGGAGGAATTGGTGGTTCAGATTTTTATGAAACGCACAGATACCAGACCGTATGCTGTGCGTAAAATGTTCCGGCATCCGCTGTATCCGTTTATGATATCTGATTTTGATTTTTTCGTTAAGCTTGATGAGAAGATCTATTTGTTGGAGTGCAAAACCTCGTTCAGTTACCACCACATGAATGGCTGGGAAGGTGGAAATATTCCGCCGCACTATGTTCTCCAGGGGATTCATTATATGAGTGTGGCTAACGTAGATGGCATAATTTTTCTCTGCCTTCATGGTAACCATGAGGGTTCTCTTATCATACGGCGCCTGGAGCGTGATTTGGCACAGGAAGAAGAACTGATTCGGCAGGAATCGTATTTCTGGAATCAGTGTGTTGCTTTAAGAAAACCACCTAAGTATACGGAGAAGGCTGACTTAATGCTTAAAAGCATTCAGGGACGCTATGGTGTGCAGGAGAATAAACAAATTGTACTCCCACCATCATATGCGGCAAACATGACGTCCTATCTGAAACTGAAAAAACGGAAGTCAGAATTGAAGCGTCAAATGGATCAAATAGATGAACAGATGAAACTTGCCTATGCGCCAATAAAGGAAGCCATGGAGGGAGCTGAGGAAGCGGTACTGGAAACTGGTAATATCAGATATTTGGCCGGCTATAACAGGAAAGTTACAACTTCCATCAATAAAGACAGCCTGGAGGTGCTGCAGCTTATGCATCCGGATATTTACAGAGAGTATGCGCAGACAAATACCTCACAGTCTTTTTATATTAAAGAGGATAAGGCAAGTTAGGGGAGGAAAATGAAAATGGACGAAGAAATGAGACAGCCAGAAGAAATGGTATCTGTGATAGATGGAAAGAAGGTACAGGAAATCTTGGTTGGCCGATATCTCAATGTTGTTATTGTGGACCATACGGATTTTATGAAGCTTATGTTGAAGGAAGACTACAGAATCAGGCATAATTTTATGATGTTGATTGGGCAGTGGTTTATATGTTTATCCTCCAGTAGTGAGTGGGATGAACGAAATGAGGGCAGTGTGAAATTGTCCTGTAAACTGAAACCAGAGCTTTCAAAGACCAATTTATGGCCTTGGGTCACGTATGGGGATTCTGCACCCAATGAAGTTTCGGTAAGCGGCCACCAGACGGAATCAGTTGAACGGCTGTTTGCAGCATATTTATCTAAAACAGAATGGGAAATTTGCAATCCATTTCGCCAGTTCCTGGTTGCTATGCAAAAGGAGGACCGTACACTTCAGCAGATATTGACTCGGTTCGCAGTGGAATGGTGTGACTGGGTGGTAAAAGAGGAAAAAGAAATACAGGGAGAATCTTACCGTATTGCCAGTCTGATTGCATCAGTACCCTCTGTCTTACTATAACATAGGAGGAATTTTGACTGATAATGAGAGACATTTTCTGGAATTAAAGCTTAGAGTTTGGTTAAGAAAGCTGAAACGGGAAAAAGCCGGTTTTGCCGGCCATAGAACTCCGAATGACTGGTCCTGTGAGCTAACAGATACTGCGAAAAAATACTTATGTGATGTGGTATATTCCGGTCAGGGCGGTTATGTGCTTGCGAGTGAAGAATCTCGCTTATTTACTGAGTTGCAGCAGGCTGTGACTCAGGCAAAGGTAAAGGAAAAACTCCATCAGGCATTGTTTGTGGATATGGATTTTGAGATGGTACGAGATCTGGCATATGGACTAAGAGGCCAGGTGGAGACAATTATGATGGAATACAAATCACACGTTAAGAAAGGGAATGAACATGGAACAAAAGATTTTAACACTACAGGAAAAAATGGTAAAGATCCGCTCGGAGATACCTGCATTGGTAAAACGCGCATACAGTGAGGACGTGAATTATGATTTTATAAAGATTGATGATATTTTCCGCTATCTGACCCCGGCAATGAACCGATGGAATGTGAACTTTGAAATTGTTTCGGAATGTGCTTCAAAGAGAAACGAGAATGGGGACTCTGTCTATGTTGAATTCTTAGCATATTGTCAAATGTGGCTGTATGAGGCAGATTTAGAACTAAAGTGGATTAATGCAGAGAAGCCAGAAGACGAGGTAACCGTTACAATCCATGCCATCGGTACCCATGAAATGCCGGAGAAAGCAAAAGGCAGTGCGCTCACATATGCCATGAAATACTACCTAATGGATAAGTACTGCATCGACCAGGGCGGTGTAGACCCGGATATGCGGGATTTTCCACCGGATACATATGATGGGAGCATACCGGAAAATGATGGCTTGTCCTCTGATGCATATGATTTCTCAGATCGGGATTCAGAAGGTATAGCAGGAGATGCCTCTGGAATAACCGATATGGAACTGGACGCTGAAATGGAAGGCGGACAGGAAGTACCGGATGAATTACCGGAGGAAGAACCGATGGAGGAAGCTGAGGAGAGCGAAGTTGATGCATCTGAAGAACGTTCCATGATGAATGATTCAGAGATGAACCCAGAATCAGGGCAGGAGGAAGCGGATGCGGAAGAAACAGCAAAACAACAAGATGGGGGTATGGAATCAGATGCAAAAAAGACCAGAAGGAAATCTGCAAAAGATAAACAGAAGGCAGATAAGGGAGACACGAACCGTCCGGTTCTGAGCCGCCATATCATGCCGGAGAATGGGACGATGGTGAATCTGCCAAACGAAGTAAGCCCACAGCCGGCTGTAAATATGACAATTGAGGAAGCTGGCAATATTGTTTGCACATTTGGTATCTATAACAATAAATGTCTGAGTGAGCTGCTCAATCAGGGAGAAGAAGGGGTGAAGGCGTTGGAGTGGATAGCCTATAATTACCGCGGCAGAAATGAAATAATCCGACAAGGCGCCAGATTGCTTTTGAGCACGCTGTAGGCCGCATGGTGAAAGCAGCGGGAAAGAATACTTAAAAGATGTTTAACATATCAGATGTAGCAAATTTGTTGGGAATTAAGAGGCTGACGGAAGGAAATTCCTTTAATGTCGTATGTCCGTTCTGTGGCGATACCAGAGGAAAAATGAATTTCCGTATTGTAAAAGACGGTGAGCTGGCAAATACCTATCACTGCTTTAAATGCGGCGCTCATGGAAATATGCTGACACTCTATGCAGACCTGATGGGAATTTGTGGTGTGGATCGGTATAAAATTGCCTATCGTGAAATTAAGACGGCGCTGCATGAGGGCGCTGGCTGCAGAAACAGCTATGACAGCAGCTTCACAGGAACGATGACACAGATAGAGGAGGAAGAAACAGCAAGTCTTGAGAAAAGAAGTCAGATTTATCAGAGACTCATAGAGATGCTGTCCCTGTCGGAAACTCACCGGAGAAAACTGATGGACCGGGGGCTAACAAGCAACCAGATTGAGGTATTCCATTTTCGCAGTACTCCAGTTCATGGGACTGAGGGGCTCGCAAGGAGGCTGATAAAAGAAGGATATTCTCTTGCGGGCATACCGGGATTTTACATGAATCAAAACCAAAACTGGGATATTGCGTTATATCGGAATAACCAGGGAATCCTATGCCCGGCTTACAGTATATCCGGAAAGATTGAAGGTTTTCAGATACGGTTGGATGCTCCCCATGATGATAAAAAGTATTTGTGGTTAAGCAGTACCAATAAAAAACGTGGTGCCGGCAGTAAGAGTCCGGTCAGTTTTGTTGGAAATCCATTTGACAAGACGGTACGGGTAACGGAAGGAATATTAAAACCGATTGTCGCTCATGCTTTATCCGGATACAGCTTTTTGGGGACACCGGGAGTAAACCAGTATAAGAGCCTTGAGAAGGCATTGGCAGTCCTAAAGGAGAACGGTCTTGAGATGGTCATGGAATACTTTGACATGGACAAATTCATGGATATCGGCTGCTATGGTGATTATAAGTCCTCTACTTGTGGTAAATGTCAGAACAAGGAGCGTTACTATGGAAGGAAGATTTGTGAAGAGAAACGGAAAAAGCGGGACCAGATTCGTGCGGGTTGCTGCAGGCTCTATGAGAGCTGTGACCGGCTAAAATTAAAATGCATCCGCAAGACCTGGGACCAGAGAGAAGATGGGATTTGGGCTGGAAATGATAAGGGAATTGATGATTACTGGTGGTCTGGCCTGAAGAAAAAAGAGGAGCAGATTGGATATGATGGGATGGACAGAACAATTCATCATCGAAGCAATTTGCCGTCATACGGAACAAGAGTTGCGTAGTGATGAGACAAAAACAGAGAGAATGAAGCTTAGTGCCTGTAGCGCCTTAGAAAGTATCAGAAGACGTGTCAATGGATACGGAGCAGAGTGTTTTGCATTTGTCCTGTTGGTTGGGATTATGTTAAAGAAAAGTCAGATGATACTGAATGCAGATACAAAGGGGGAGCTGGAAGCGATTTTAGAGCCTTCCGTACCCCGGTGGAATTACGGAGGATTTCTCACAGGTCCCTATCATGTACCGGAAGAAGAAGCAATCTTTTGGTCGAAAGCTTCATTGGAGGCCCCGTTGAATGATGAAGGAGCAAGACGGTACCGGGATGTGGCTGCAGTAGCCTTTCCAGAGGAGATGGCTGAAATCTGGGGAACAGATGATACAGGAGAAGGCGGCATTGCCGTATAAAAAGGCAGGGAGAGAAACCATCTTTCCGTGTCTATTTTTGCGCATGAAGCTAAGATGGAGCAATCCAAAAGTGGGTTTGTATAAAAACGAAGGAGGATAACAAATGAACAGATGTATATTTGTGGGAAGATTGACAAGGGATCCGGAGGTGAGTTTTTCAGAGAAAGCCCAGATGTCGATTGCCAGATTTACTGTGGCGGTGGACCGGATACCAAAGAGAGAAGGAGAACCAGAAGCAGACTTTTTTAACTGTGTGGCATTCGATAGGAAAGCAGAGTTTGTGGAACAGTATTGGTACAGTGGTATGCGTGTGGTGGTAAGCGGAAGAATGCAGAATGATAACTACACAAATAAAAAGGGAGAAAAGGTATATGGCGTTTCTTTGAAAGCGGACGATGTTGAGTTCGCTGATGGAAAGAGAGAGGCAGATAATGGGCAGGCGCAGAGCACGGCTCCGTCCAGAGCAGTATATCCTGCAAATGCATCAGCGGCACAGATGTCCAAAGAAGCTCCGGTGACGAGAAATTCAACACAGGCACCCAGAGCAGCCACTGCGGCATCCAGAGCAGCAGCGCCAGCTACGAATCAGGGCGCCGCAAAACCGGCTGCCAGCAGAAATACACCACAGCGTCAGGCACCTAGCCGAAGCGCGGTAGGAAGAAGCGCATCCCAGCGAGGGGCTGCGAGGGCAGCTGCCGGCGATGACTTTATGAATGTAGCGAGTGGAATGGAAGAAGGTCTTCCGTTTAATTGATTTAACAGTATGAATACAGACGGCTAGGATGTGATGGCGCATTCTAGCCGCCTGCTTTTGGAGGATAAACGAAGATGAATGAAAAGAAAGTACAGAAATTCATCATGGTATTTTTAATGTGCACAGCGGGGGCCGTGATGTTACAGCTGGCAGCGCCCATGATTTTGGGACTTATTGTGAATGCGGTATCGATTGGGATTCCATTTGCAGTGTATTACTTGCTTATCAGAAAAAAATGGAGAATCAGGATAATTAAATCATCGGAGGAAAAAGAGCAGTCTGGCAGTGGAAGTGGAGCGGCCGAGGAAGGTCCGGATGATGGAAATAAAGGTCAGGACGAAAGGGACACCCCGGTATATGAATGGTATACACGGTGCGGAAGGGAACGAATCAAAGCGATATCTACCAATATATTTGCACATAAAAAAAATGAATTTTGGATTCGTACCGATGGTGTCTGTAATATCCGCACCCCAAAGGGTTACAGACGGGCTGGCAATCTTCCTGGATATCCGGGCGCGCAAGCCAATACCATTACCGAATATTTAAAGCAGGACGGATTTTATGCAGTCAATGATGGGAGATACATTTATGTTTCAAGGTAAGCGGGAGGAAGAGAACCGATGGTATGTAAATTTAAGAGCCGACTGTATATAAACCCGGGGAATGGTTATACCGTGGCTGAATACAGCAGTATGGAGCTGGATTGTATTCCAAGTGAAGCAGTCATATCCAATTATGGAACAGAGGTGACGTTCACTGCATTTGGAAAAGAACTTCCTTGTATGGATAATGTGGAGATTGAGATGGAGGGAGACTGGAAAAGGTCCGAGAAATATGGCCTTCAGTTCGGTGTTGACTGGTCGAGGGTTCTCCTTCCCAAAAGCCGGGAGGGAATCATCGGTTATCTGTCCTCCGAATTGATTACGGGAATCGGCCCGGTTATGGCAAGAGAGATTGTCAACCGGTTCGGAACCGATACCTTCACTGTTATGGAGAATCATCCTTATGAACTCCTTGCTATTAAGGGAATTACTGAACAGAAGCTGGAATTTATTATTGAATCCTATCAGAAGAGTGCGGAATTAAGGGAATTAATGGCGTATCTTGCACCTTACCACGTCACACCCAAAAAGGCCGAAAAAATCAAACAGCATTTTGGTCTGGAAGCAGTGACACTGTTGAAGGAAAACCCATACCGTCTTTGTGAAATCAAAGGGTTTGGTTTTATTACCGTTGATCCCATTGCCAGAGCCAGTAAAGACCTCGCTCCGGATGAGCCTGAAAGGATTAAAGCGGCTATTCAATATGTTTTGAGAAAGGGCGCTGAAGAAGGAAATCTGTATTTAGACAGTACCATCATTGTCGATATGGCATATAAGGTGCTCAATGCAGGCTTTCCAACTGATACAGTCAGGCGCGGACAGATTAAGCTGGCAGGAAATGAGCTGGTAATGAAGGATAAGCTTCTGGAGGCAGATGGAACGGCTATTTATTTAAAGGCATACCGGGAGGCGGAGAAAGAGGCAGCGTATCATCTTGTCAGGCTGCTCCGTTCACCGGGGAACACGTATAATATTGAGCGGGAATTAGAGGCTGTTTTAGCAAAAAGTAAAATGACGCTTGCACAAAAACAGGAGGAGGCAGTCCGAATGGTATTTCGGTCCCAGGTATCCATCATCACTGGCGGCCCTGGAAAAGGAAAGACTACCATCCTCAAAATTATTCTTCAGATATTTGAACGTCTGGAAAAAAATAAGTCTGTACTACTTTGCGCACCCACAGGCAGAGCCAGGAAAAGACTTTCAGAGAGCACTGGGTATCCGGCTTTTACAATCCACAAAGCATTATATGTAACGGATGATGAGATGGACAATATGGAACCCGAAATCCTCGAAGAGGATTTGATTATTGCGGATGAATTTACCATGTCCGACATGAAGCTTGCCAGTATGCTGTTTTCAAGAATCAAGACAGGAGCCAGACTTATATTGGTAGGTGATGCGGATCAGCTTCCATCGGTGGGACCGGGAGATGTATTTAGAGAATTAATTGTCTCCGATGTGATTCCAGTTACGGTTCTGGACGAGTTTTTCCGGCAGGCGAAGGGGTCAAATATCATATGGAATGCGGATTTGATAAACAGAAATCAAAAGAATCTTCTTTATGGAGATGATTTTACCTTTACCTATGTGGAAGACGCATATGATGCCGCAGAAAAAATTTCGGAAATATATCAGGAGGAATTGGAAAGAAACGGCGGTGATTTGGATATGGTTCAGGTATTATCACCTCTACGCGCTAAAACAGAGGCAGGGGTAACTGCTTTAAATAACCGGCTGCAGGGAATTGCCAATCCGTTTGCTGTTGATAAAGCGGAGTGGGAAACCAAGTACGGTTTGTTCCGTGTTGGTGATCGGGTTATGCAGACGCATAATACAGAAGAGATTGCTAATGGAGATATTGGAAGGGTTGTCCAGATTGGAAAATCAAAGGCTGGGGAAATGGAAATGACCGTGGATTTTGGAGATGTCATTAAAACATATCAGGAAGATGAGTTATCAATCCTTGAGTTAGCGTATGCAACAAGTATACATAAATCACAAGGAGCCGAATTTCCAATTGTGATAATCCCGGTACTTACCTGCTTTTGGCCGATGCTAAAGCGAAATATTTATTATACAGGAGTCACGCGGGCAGAATTTCGGGTTCATCTTGTTGGATCAAAGAAAGCTCTCTATATGGCAATTTCCAACAGTGATATCGGCAAGAGAAATACCCTGTTGGCAGTAAGGTTGCGTGCAGAGGCACAGAGACAGGGGCTGATTCCCGGACAAGAAGCTGCATAAGAAGGAGGAAATCAAAAGATGATGAAGATTTTTGAAAACTGGACATTTACCAGAATTTTGCCGGAACCATTTGCGGGCGTGGCTGCAAACCGCGGGAAAAAAGACACAACGGAGGCATCCTGTCTTTCCGTCCATAACCATATGTCAAGAATGAAGCGTGCAACCCTGCACGCTTCCACTTTAAAAGCACTGCTGGCCGTATCTGCAATTATAAGAGGAGACCAGGAAGGCGCATTTGGTGTACAGACAGTGTCGGGAACGGTTAAATGGTATTGTATGGAGTACGCAAAGCCTGTGGCTGCCGGTTCTGAAATAAGAATCGGTGTGTATCATCCACAGGATGGTAAATGGAAAGGGATTGTAAAGAACGGAACAACACTGGCGGCATATCCGCAGATTGGTGAGCGGGGGGCAAGCGGCAGGGAAATTATCATGATGTTCATTTTTGCAAGCTTAGCAGAAGGTTCTCTTCATGACGATGAATTTTCCAAAGCCTTCTTGCTGTTAAACGATGAGATAAAAAATGGATATCCGGATGCGGATAAGGCAACGGACCTGGCTTTTCTATGCTGTGACAATCTGTACCGAAGAATTGTCAATAGTGCGTCTCTCGGTGAGTCTGGTATTTTGTTTGACGGGGATAGTATTGCGTCTGGAAATGTACCGTTAATTCTTACCAGTCAACTGGCCGATGGAGATTATAACCCGACCGAGACGATATATGGAAAATTTCAGGTTCTGGAATGTAAGGACTGTGAAAGAACAATAGCAGAATTAAAAGAGCAGTATGACCGCAAATTTGAGCTTACCGATGAGGAAAAAAATCTGGTTCCTAAGCTGCCGGAAAAATACAATGTATCAGCAGAAGCACAGGAGATTATGGACGCGGTTATCAACAGCCCCATGCGGGTTTTCCTTAGTGTAGGGGAAGCTGGCACAGGTAAAACAACAAACGCAAAAATTATAGCACAGTTGTTGGGATTGCCGTACTATGCTTTTACATGCAGCGAGGGAACAGATGAAGTGGATCTGGTATCTTCCATGGTTCCCAATACAGGTGAACGGCCGGGAAAGATTCAAATTCCCATGCCAACGTATCAGGATCTAATCATGGACCCGGTTTCCGCTCTGGCGCAGATATGCGGATTGTACGACAACGAAATCAGTGAAGAAGGGGCGTTTAGAAAAATCCTGACCATGTTTTATCAAAATGGATTTGAAAATGGGAAGGATGATAAGAAATTTGTCATGGTAGAGTCTCCTATTGTGACTGGGTGCAGAAGACCATCACTGGTGGAAATCCAGGAGCCTTCTGTTATTACCAAACCAGGTACTCTGGTTAAGTTAAATGGACTGCTGGATGAAGGTGCGACAATCACACTGACCAGTGGAGAAGTGGTGAAACGGCATCCCGACACAGTAATCCTCATTACAACCAATATGGGATATAAAGGGTGCCGGGGATTTAACGAATCCGTTTTGTCCAGAATGCGTATGGTTCATTACTTAGAGCCGCTCAATGCGGAGGCAATGGTAGCCCGGGTCAAGAAGAAAGTGAAATTTGACGATGAGACTTTCTTAAAGAAAATGGCGGATATTGTTTGTGAAGTACAAAAACACTGCAATACAGAAATGATTACGGGCGGAGTATGCGGATACCGGGAATATGAGGACTGGGTGTGGGCTTACCTTATACAGAAGGATATATTGAAAGCAGCAAAATGCACGCTCGTTGCGAAAGCAGCGCCGGAACCAGAGGAAAGGGAGGAAATTTATAAAAAACTGGTGATACCCGCGTTCACAGAGGCGCAGGCGGCATAAAAAAATGAGGAGGAACCAATGAATAAAAAAGTGCAGCAAAAACGTAATCAAATAAAAAATAGAATGGGAAGGCTGACGGATAAAGATTTTTTTCTGTCTCAATCCTATCATGACACCATGTTAAAATCTGTCAGATTGTTGGGACAGAAGAATGATATCACCCTGTTCATGGATTATGAAGAGTCCGATGACGCCAGGATTGCGTTTACAAATGGACGGCTCCTCTACTTAAATACGGCGAATCCAATCACAAATCTGATGACGAGCCGGGTGTCTAAAATAAAGAGCCATGAGGGGTTTATAGCCCATGAATGCGGCCATCTTAGATGTTCGGATTTCAAACGGCGGGGCCGGTATGTAAGCGGATTCTCCAGATGGCGTGTGTATCCAAAGCCTCCACAGGTGCAGCTGGTATACGAAAGAAAAGCCTGGGAGGAGATGAAAGGATACTTAAATGCCCATAACGTGGTGGCAGCCTCGGTGATACAGAAAACCGCTTCTTATATAAATAACGTACTGGAAGATGTGTATATTGAAAGCTTTATGTGCCAGAAGTATCCGGGCAGTATTCAAAATGGAATTCAACGTAATGCCGCGCTTATCATTCATCATATTCCAACGCAGGAAGCGCGTAAGGCAGAAAAGAGCGATGGACTGACCATTATGCTGGATATGATTTTCCGCTATGCCAGAGCCGGAAGGACAGAGGCAGAAAAAGAATATGATAAACAGTATTGTTCCCGCTTAAATTCCTGCCGTAAAATCATTGATGAGGCAGTGGTAAGCGCTGACCCGGATATTCGCTTTTATGCTACGAACCGCCTGATGCTAAAGTTGTGGAAATACATCAGACAGGCCATTAAAACAGCGGCAAAGAGCCTGAAAAATGAAATAAACCGGCTTTCGGAGGAAGAACTGAGTAAGAAAATTCAGGAGTATTTAAAGCGGAAAATGTTATGGGTGGCACTTTCAGAGACCATCGGTGCTTCGGAAGAACAGAATGAAGTGGAAGAGGAAATTGAAGGCTGGGACGGGGAGCTGGAAGGAGAACCGGAATCTCAAAATCAGAACGGTAAGAACGAAGAATTAGAAAATGCACTTGAGAAAATGCGAGATGGGCAGAGGCAGGAAGGAGGAGAAGAGGAAACAGAGGAAGGATCGGAGATAGATGAGACATTATCTAATCTTTTGCAGAAAATAGCAGAGGAGAAGTTTCGGCAGGATGAGGAATCGGATTTAAAAAGGAATCTGGAGGAGGAGGCAGCAGATTTTAAATTGGACGGTATCCACAAAGATTCAGTGATTGAAATGCACCGGATGACAACAGTTCCCCTGCGATTGGAAAAAGAATATAAAATGATTGCTCCAGAAATAAACCGAATCACAAAACGGCTGGAAGCATCGCTTGAAGATGTGCTGGAGCGGTTGGAGGGAGGTACGCAATCAGGTCTTTACATGGGGAAACGTTTAAGCCGTGGAAATCTGTACCGGCTGGATGATAAGATTTTTGAAAAAACAATAAAACCGGAAGATGGATTTTCAATCGCATTTGCGGTTCTGCTTGACCTTTCAGGTTCTATGTCATCCGGTGGCAGGATTGAGTCTGCACAAAAAGCGGGTCTTGTCATGTATACGTTTTGCCGGAATCTGGGAATACCGGTTATGCTGTATGGCCATACAACCCATGATACGGGATATACGGAAGTGGTAGACATTTACTCTTTTGCAGATTTTGATTCTGTAGACAATCAGGATTATTTAAGAATCATGAGTGTTAGTACCTATGATTGTAATAGAGATGGAGTAGCACTTAGATTTGTAGGACAAAAACTGCTAAACCGGCCAGAGGATATAAAAATATTATTAATGATTTCGGATGGACAGCCTTATGCCCAAGGATATAAAGGCGAAATTGCAAAAGCAGATTTGCAAGAAGCCAAATATAGCCTGGAAAAAAGAGGAGTTAAGTTGTTTTCCGCAGCAATTGGTGATGACCGTGAGATGATTGAGGAAATATACAAAGACGGATTTCTGAATATTGCAGATTTCAATACAATGCCAGTCAAACTGGCAGGTCTCATCGCCCGGTTCATCAGATAGAGGAGGAGACATATGGCAGAAAGGGAAGAACGGGACTGGTCTAACGTAGTATCCGGTCAGATTGCAGTGTATAAAACAGATAAGGCACTGTTAGAGCTCATGGATAATTTAAAACCAGCGTCATATTTATTTCCGGCTCATATCCATGCGTCCGGAGACGTGTCAGAAGTTGGGGAAAGGTCCTTAATCCGTCTTAATATGCTGGATTACAGCAAAGGAACAGGGGATAATACAGTGAGTGTCTATGCCAATATCAGCCCAGAAGAAGCTAAATACATATACTCGGCGCTCTTTAATCATCTGTGGGAATTTGATTATCCCCAGGAAAAGATTTTTGGTAATCCAGATAAGGAGGGTTACAGTATTGTCACAAAACTTAAGATTGTCCGGTATGATACTGATTCCCAGGGGAATAAACGTAATTACCCATGGTTTGTAGAAATACAAAATGGACGCGGCATTGCAATGAAAAATTCCAATGGTGGCCGGTATTGTAAAAAGAACAGTTATATCTGTGACAAGAAAGCCAGTCTGTACATCAATGATAAAGACCTGTTTATCCTATTTTGCAAGACAGATGCTTATATACGTGCGTTTGAGACAGAGTATGCATTTCGGGAAAACAGGATTGGAAACTTTACCAGCTTGTATGGTCTTTTAAAGAATGAGATACAGGGAGCAGCCGACAGACTGCTCACTTGTATCCATAGGGAAGATGAGGAACCTATGAAAAAGGCAGGATGATTTAGTTCTAAAGACCCTGTAAAAGTTGTTTGCTTGAATAAGAGGGGCAGATATGATATATTAGATTTGTAAAAGCATAAATTGTCTGGAACAGAAAGGAGGGCTTCTATGTGCCAGATCTCAATCCGCATACCGGATGCAGTTATGTATGATACACATATGAGTGAGGAGGAGGCCGCTGCATTTGCCAGATGTATGGTAGCAGTAGGATATTATACGCAGAATAATGTGTCCATAGGATACTGTGCCCAGATAGCCGGTATGACAGAAGAAGAATTTATTAAATATCTGGGAAAGGGGAAGGTCAGTATTTTCCAGTTTGACAATAAAGCAGAGTTTTTGGAGGAACTGGAGAATGCGTAGAGTGATTGTAAATTCCACCCCCATCATTGTACTTTGTAATATTGGATTATTGGATATACTGAAGGCGCTCTATGAAGAGATTTGTATCCCGGAGGCTGTGTACCGTGAGGTGACAGAGAAAGACGATTCGGCATGTCAGGTATTAAAGACTGCATTGAATTGGATACATGTGGAAAAAATCGCAAACCAGTCAGATAAAAAGATGTATAAGGCGAAGCTACACGATGGAGAAGTGGAAGTCATGATTCTGGCCCAGGAGGGGACAGCGGACGATTTAGTCGTGATAGATGACAATGCTGCTAAAAAAACAGCAAAATATCTCGGTCTAAAAGTTACCGGAACAATCGGAGTCCTTTTGAAAGCCAAGAGAGAGGGGATTATTCCGGAGATTGCTTCCGTTCTCGAAAAAATGAAAAAGAACGGATTTTATATCAGCGAAAGCTTGGAACAGCTGGTACTGGAACAGGCAGGAGAACAACACAATATATAGCACAATGAAGTTGACAAAAACTATATATGGTGGTAAAATGAGTGGGAAAGCTGATTTATGTAATCCAAGGATTACAAGTAGTTTTTGTTCCGGCATTAAAACTGGAAGCAGGATTTTAAAGTAACAGAATAAGAGCAGCTATTGTGCTGCGGGAATGAAGAGACATCAAAATGAATTGTTTTGGTGTCTCTTTTTTTGTTTGCAGAAAGGAGGAAGAAGCCAGAAGGCGGAAAGGAGGGAGCGGATGAGAGATTCTTACGATTCGGAGGGATATCATTGCCTTATCATTGCAATCTTAATGGGAGTCAATGCAAGGGAGGCCCGGTTTCTGTATGAACATGGCCTGAATAATCCGATTTCCCAAAAAATTTTAAAAAAGAAGCATCCCAAAATTGTGCGGGTGTCAACAAGAAAGGAGAGAAAAGAAGTTATACAGCAACTGAGAAGCGAGGGTTACAGTATAGAGGCTATCGCAGATATTTTAAACTGTGACCATTCCACTGTGAAACGAAATTCTAAATTGAAAAGGAGATTCACATCATGATGACATTAGAAAAATTTGCCGAAGCTGTCAGCTCTGAAGTAGCCAAAAGATTAGGGGCCGGTTTCCATGTGCATGTTCTGAAACCGGTTATCAACAATGGCATAGTCCAGACACAGTTGTGCATTGAAAAAGAGGGGCAGCAGTTTCGCCCCTCTATTCACTTGAAAGATTTTTTTGAGTGCTACAAAAAAGGAACAGGGCTTCAAGCGATTATTGATGAGATTCTGGAATGCTATGCATCGGCGCCAGATATACCGGCTGGTATGCAGGAGATTGTAAATGATATGAGTTTTGAGAAAATCAAAGACAAAATCATGTGTAAACTGGTAAATACCCACGACAACGCTTCTATGCTGGAGAACATCCCAAACATTCCATATCTGGATTTATCCGTTATATTTTTATTATTATGTGAAGAAACAGAAGAAATAGCAGCAACCTTAATGATAACAAATAAGCATTTGAACTATTGGTCTGTGGACAAAGAGGAATTGTATCAGAGAGCATTGGTCAATATGGTAAATAAGTATCCACCAGTGCTTATGAAAATAACGGACATGATGTATGTGTTAACAAACCGGATTCACTTTTGTGGTGCAGAAGTCTTACTCTATCCCGGGCTCATGAGATACTGTGAATTACATGTGGGAAAGGATTTCTTAATCATTCCTTATAGTGTAGATGAGGTGATTCTGTTTCCGACCCTGGGTGCTGAGGATGCTGTAGTTTCTCAGGAACTGGCGGATTTGATACAGTCCATTAATGCAGAGGAAGTTCCGGCAGATGAACGGTTATCCAATCATGCATATAGATATTGTTCCGCTGAGGATAAGGTTATATGCATTTAAGGTGACTTTCATTAGGATAGGAGAGGTTTATGCATATACATAAATTTGCAGATATCGCCTCGTTTGCAGAGATTGGGGTTGGAGGGAATCTTCCGGCAACAGAAGAGTACCGGGAATTCATCAAAAAGCTCCACCCAACACAGTTCCTGACAGGACGGCTGACAGCTCCGTTATATGAAGTAGAGTATTCTTATGTAACTGTGCGGGGAAATTACCGAAAGGCTTATAAATATATCCTGCTGCGTTTGGAGCATGATGATCTGGACCTGGAGATTGAAATGATATTCTCAGACTGGGTAGAGGAATTAAACCGTAAATGTCCATACCGGCGTATTTTAAATGCACAAATTCTTAAAATAACGCCCATAGCGTATGCAACAATCCCATTTGAAATCTAAAAAGGTTCCATTCCCTCATTTCCCGGAGAAAACTCCTGGTTGCCGTTAAATGCCAGGTTACTGCGGACCGAGGCCTTGAAAGAAAAGCGGTTAGCGGCGTAAAAAGACACACCGGAAAGAATGGCTTTTCCGTCAATAGCAGAATAATTGCGAAGGACGGGAGAGAATGGAACAATACAGACTTTTTGATGATTTTTCAGATAAGGTAAAACGGGCAATCCAGTTGTTTCAGATGTTTGAAGATGCTGCGGTCCGGTATCATAAGGATGGTTATTACCTTGCCTTCAGCGGCGGAAAAGACAGTGTTGTGCTTTATGTGCTTGCAAAGATGGCTCATGTGAAGTTTCAGGCACATTATCATTTGACAACAGTAGATCCTCCGGAGCTGGTGCGGTTTATACGGGAGGCATTTCCAGATGTCAAGGTTGAGTATCCGGAGCTGACCATGTGGGATTTGATTGTCAAGAAGCAGATGCCGCCGCTGCGTACAGCACGCTACTGTTGTGAAGTGCTGAAAGAAGGAGGGGGCGAGGGAGCCTTTACGGTGACCGGAGTCCGCTGGGAAGAAAGCAGGAAAAGAGCCAACCGGGATTTCTTAGAGATTCATAAGAAGAAAGGGGCTATTTATCTAAATTGTGATAACGAGGAAGATCGTAGAAAATTAGAAATATGCAGCTTGAAGGGAAAAAGAATATTAAATCCCATCATCGACTGGACAGAGGAGGACATCTGGTGCTTTATCCGTAAGTATCAGGTGCCTTATTGCTGTCTGTATGACCAAGGCTTTTGTAGGATTGGGTGCATCGGTTGCCCTCTGGCAAGCATAAGAAGCCGGGAACGGGAATTTGAGCGATATCCCAAGTACCGCGATGCTTACATACGAGCTTTTGACCGTATGGTAAAGGCGCGTACAGCCAGTGGTAAATCTAAGGGAAACTGGAAGGATGGTGAGAGTGTGTTCCGCTGGTGGATGTATGGAAATGAAAAAACAGATAAACAGGTTGCAGGTCAGATGGAGCTAAAGGATTTTATCGACATGGCGGCTTAGTCACTTCACTGGGTTCGTAAAAGGCATCAATGGGTGGAGTAAAACGTATTGCACGTAAGCACCCAATACGGCCGTAATGTACGTATAACGAAAGAAGGAGGACCAAATGAAAAAACAATCGTGTAGGAACTGCCACAATATTGATCTGAATAAAAAAGAGGAAACAGAAGGAAGGCTGAGTGGACGCTACCGTTATGGCTGCACCGTACAAAGAAGTGGGTTTATATGCGGCTTTATTATCAGCGATGAGAAACTGGAAGCTTTGGTATGCCCAAACTGGAAAGGAGGGAAGATGGAGGAGGCAGACTACGAAAGGCTGGCGGACGAATTTGGGGAAAGGCTTCAAACTCTGTATGACCGGTGGAATATGTGGAAAATAAGGGGGTGCCCGGAGGCGGATGTGCCTGACGGAGAATATTTAAATCGACTTCGCAGTGGAATAGAAGCGATGATGAGGCAGATTGAGAATACGTTCGCTGAGGCAGATTACCCAGAATGTTATTATGCTCCGCTTCCTCCGGTTATGGATGTGGATTACATGGCGAATTGCCAGCAAATTAAAGAAACCGCAATTCGTGCGCTTGAAGAATACCGAAATAATAAGGATTATTTATGGTTAGCAGACCATATCCAACATTTGGATAATGAGGACAAAGAAAACAGTGAGGCTTACCGTCTCTTGTGTCATGTACAAAGTTTGGAAGAAGCGATTTGCGAAGATGCCTACTTGCAGATGAAGAGAGTGAGCTTCCAGGAAAGCCTGTATGATGACATGGCTAACTGTAAAAGGCGTATTTTGAAAAGAAAGCGCCGGCCATCAAATAGGAAATCGAAAAAAAATAGCCCGCAGATTGTTGGTCAGTTAAGAATCGGTGATTTGAAGGCTTCATAAGGAGGAAAAGAATGGACCATCTTATGTTAGTAAAAAATCTGTTCAATGATATGTTTGTGTTTCTTAATGGTACTCAACCGCTGCCTTTAGAATCGCTGGATGATGTCTACCAGGGGGAACCACTATTTCTGGCGCTGATTGGAGGTTTGGACCAGGCACTTTTGGTTGATTATAATAGCGCAATGCAGGAAAGCTATGGATTCTATAAGAAGTATTGCGGCAGAGAACTTACTGAAGAGGAATGGGAACAAGTGGTAGAAGAAATCCAGATGTTCATTGATAAATGGAACAATAGCTGGTGTAAGGGAATGATTTTGGCGTTATTGGCGTTGATGGAACAGGAAGAGGACGAGCGGAAAGGAGAAGGAAAGATGGAGCAGGCAGAAAGTTCCGGAGATGAAGAGTTGGATAGCATAGATAATGCTGCATAAAGTCAGTATAGCCGGGGAATGGTGAATTCTCCGGCTGAATTTAAAGGAGTATGACAATGATAGAAAAATTATATAAAAAGGTTAAGAATATTCAAGATTTTAACGAGACAGCCAGTAAGTTGCGTCAAATGGGACTAAAGGATGAACTTAAAAATCTTGCCGGGAAATATAAGGTTCCTGAAGTGGATTTGAAAGAGTTCCTCTCTGGAAAGCGGTATTTCCTGATAGACGGAGGAGAGACGCAGAAAGATTATATGTCAGCCCGGAGTAAGCTGTTGGATGAAATGTTTAATCTGAATGATCCTCAATTTACGGATGTTATCGGCAACTATCTCATAAGGTGCTGTGATAAAAGCGATTTTGCTGACCTGGTGCTCCAGAAACACAAGACACTGCAGCGGTGTGTTGAGTCAATCATGAGTCGGGCGTATGAAATGGTAAGCGATGAGGTGAAAAAAAGTGGCCGATATGCAAACATGGCTGTTTTGGAAGACACAGTTTTTGAATGGGTACGGGATTATTATTTAACGGATGACCGCGAAAAGGAGGCCGAGAGAAGAACGGAAGCAGAAGAGGCTTTCCACAAACGATTGTCGGCGCAGATGAATACTCCGAAGGGAAACAAAAACAAAACCGCTAAGAAACGCAACGCTTCCAAGAAAAATAAAGCAGGTGGAGCAAACAGCAATGCATCTGAGAAGGAAGGAAAACATTCTTCAGCCAAGACGGAGGCGGCTGACCAGAATAAAGACCAGATTGAGGGCCAGGTTTCTCTGTTTGAGAACGGCCTGGCTGAATAAGGAGGAAATGACCATGTTGATTGCATTTAAGGGCTTTGATAAGGATTTAACTTGTACAAACCACGGTAATACATACCAATATCGATTAGGCGTGTGGAATGAGGAGGATAAAGCAAATTGCGGAATAAATGGAATGCATTGTGCTGAAAACCCATTGGACTGCTTATCCTACTATCCGGACTGGGACAGGGCAGTGTATTACATGGTTGTCGCTGATGGTGATATTGACGAGGATGCATATGACAGCAAAATTAGCTGCACCCGGTTGAGGCTTATAAAGAAACTGGACAAAGGAGAATTTGTGGCTCATAGCTTAAAATATCTTCTTGATCATCCATTTAGAAAAAATAATCACCTTGTGTGTCTGAATCAAGGCGTGGCAAAAAACGGTATTGTGATTGTCAGAGGAAAGAACCCTATTGCAAAAGGCACAAAAGGAGATATCCTGGGCTTTGCAAAGGAAGTGAGAAGCCAGTCCGAGATTACAGAGATAGGAATACATGTTGTGGATGGAAAAGAGATTCTTCCAGATACTTGGTATAGCATCAATGGAAAAATAAGAAAGGCAGGATAAGAGTCATGAAGAAAATAAGACTGAAAAAGCTGGGACATCTGTATGCAACAGATGAAATGCTTTGTATGGCAGAACAGGATATACCGGAGAATAAAAAGATTGGGTGGCAAAGAGTTGAGCCTGTCTTCCAGCGAGAGGTATATCTGCAGAGTAAAATTTGTGACGGTATTTTGATGGTTGCTATCTATTTGGCGAGGGATTTACGGCTGGGAAGTAAAAAACCATTATATGAAATTTTCATTGATAAGAGTAAAAGAGAATATCTCACTTGGGATACAGTAAAGGGAAAATGGCGGACCGCGTGTGTGGAGGCCCTTGAATTTCCGCATTACTACAGTTATTCATGTGCTTACTTGACACCAGAAGATAAGATTAGATTGACTGAGTATCTGGGAGTTACCCAGGAAGGTATGGAAGGTATCTGCCAGTACCAGCAGTCCATTCTGGAGGAGCGTCTGGAGAATAGATATAAAAAAGAGACATCTCTATGGGAGGCGGCGATGAAGTTGGT
>NZ_JBKVXF010000010.1:0-21928 GCF_046972725.1 Lacrimispora sp.
CCTTTTCATAGCTTTACACCTCCCAAACTTTTCCACATATGCTCAACTGTATCCCTTGCAATTATGTAGAGGATAATCAGCGTAGCAATTACAATTACCATATCGAACGATAGTAACATACTTTTTCCAGTTATAAGGTTCATACAAGCCATGAACGGAAAAAAGCAAAACACATTTGGTAAAGTCACAAACAGACCAGCAATAGGTGGAACAAAGCAAACAATTTCTATCGGCATAATTACAATAAGAAACTGGTTCAAGTTTGAAATCTTTGTAGCTGCAATAATTCCAAGCATAGTAAAGATTGCTGATGTCAAAGCAGTACCAACTGCGATACCAAGCAAATGATTGCTGCCGGAAACTAACCCTAATATCAATGCAATTACCGTAGAAATAGCAATCAACGCAACTGTTTTTGAAAGTATATATTCAGATATTTTTACAGGAGATACCACCATAGCATTTAATACCTTTTGACTTTTTTCCAAAAGAACAATCGCTCCCATGAAAAACAATCCCATTGCTGCCGGGTCAGAGTATATCATAATAGAAGCAATATCCGTTTTCCAATGTTCCGGCAAAGCGGCAATCCCACACACATATAAAACGGTTAAAATAAAGTAGATAAAATAGAAACCATATTTCCATTGGAAATGTATATCACCACAAATTAAACGTCCCAATCTCATTGAAGTGTCCTCCCTGTAATATCTACAAAAATATCATTTAATGTAGGCTCACTGCTATGAATGGAAAGCAGACGGTTTTCGGAAATTAAGTTTTTCAATAACTTATCTTCTGTGGTTCTATCAAGCAGACATTCTCCCGTTTTCTCACCTTTGTCATAGTAGGTATATTGTATTTTTGCAGCCCCCCTTGACATAATCAAATTATGGGGACTATCCAATGCGCTTACTTTTCCGGCAACGATAAAGGCTACCTGATCACATAGCTCTGTTGCGTCAAACATATTGTGAGTAGTAATGATAACCGTTTTTCCACGTTTCTTTTCTGCAAGGATAATATCTTTCATCAAACGATTATTCGTAGGGTCAAGACCGCTTGTCGGTTCATCAAGGAATAATATGTCTGGGTCATGTATCAACGCTTTGATAAAATTCAAGCGGGAACGCATACCTTTGGAAAAGTCGCCAACCTTTTTATCTCCGTCATTTTCCAATCCAACCATATGCAATAGTTCGTCAATAGACCGGGGCTGCTTTTCATACAGAGAAGCAAAATAGGCGAGATTTTGTCGTGCAGTGAATTTCTCATAACAGGTTGAAAATTCAAAATCAACACCGATATTTTCATAAAACCGATTTGTACGCTCCCGTATTTCTGTACCTGCAACTTTTACGCTGCCTTTATATTTTGTATTAAGTCCGGTCAAAACTTTTTGAATGGTTGATTTTCCGGCACCAGAAGGGCCCAAAAATCCAAAAATTTCTCCTTTCCCAACATGGAAACTTACATTCTCGACAAACGGTTTGTCAGTATAGCTAAAATACAGTTTTTTTACATCGATCATTATTTTGTCCTCCTCAGACTTTATGACTCATAAAAATATATAGTCATACAAACTGTAAAAAATATGTTTGGCTATCTGCCTGTCAAATAACCAAACAAAATTGTTACTCTGCTACTACTTGTTGAACAATGCCATTCACTAAAAGATTTTGTATCATATTCAGTTCTTTATCCTCCTTGAACTGTTCCAAACAGGATAAAACAGAATACAGGGATTTTATGATAACCGTATGCGGAATCGTAAAAATAACCCCTAAATCTTCAAGCATTTCCAGTATATGTATATCATTGTGCATATGACTGTCAAATATATCTGGCGAAAGTTTCCTTTGCAGATAGTCCATTAAAGACAAATCGATCTGCGAAAGAATAGGAGAATTAATCAACCCAGTTACCCCCAAAGTGATAACATCTTTTGTTAAGTCCCTATGATTTTCATACTTTCTTCCTTTAATTGTTGTTTCAATATTAGTAAATAGCTCTTTCTGTAAGCGAAAATTGATTTCTACATATAGGTGTTCTTTACTCGGATAAAAAGCGTAGAATGAACCTTTCGATATATTTACAGCAGCTACTAAATCATCAACCGTTACTTTTTTCAAGCCGTGTGCTGCAAACAGCTTTTCCCCCTCTATCAAAAGTTTCCTGTTTATGATTTCTTTTTCTTGTTCTGTAAAGCGCGGCAATTTTCCTCACCTCCTTATGACTAAATGCCTTATATCGTCACATAGAATATATCACTTGCTTTCTTTGTTGTCAAGAGATAGCCTAAAATTATTTTATAAAAAAAATCTGGCATATAAACAATAAATCATACAATGATTTTACTACATACGCTTACTGCTATTACTACTGAAGTAGTCAAGCAGGATACAGCTATCTTTGACATACTTCACCCTCAGATTACTATATATTTCTATAACTCATCACATTTCCTCCACCCCCAGCAAAATATCATTCTTCAAGAAAAATCGGTACACAATCCCTTTCCTCACCCCGCTCTGAACCGGTACCAGAAGCCGCTTTGCCTTTCCTTCCCCATCTACCACCTCAATTTCCCAATATCTTTTTCTGCCCTTACAGTTTTGTATCAGGGTCACTTCTCCCACCAGCGTCTCATATTTCTTCTGGAAAATAACCTGACAAAGGTATAGAAAGTAAAGACCCAGGCCGGTCACGCATAGTATTGTGAGTTTTAAAACACCTTCTCCCTCCTGATGAATCTCCATAAAAACTCCCGCTGCCAGGATGCCCAGTATGACACCTGCATTTATGATTAGCTTTTTCATTAACATTTTCGGAACTCCCATCCATTCATGTTTCATATTCATATATTTCTGCCGTTTCAGGCAGCCTTTCTTTTATGGTCTGGTACACGGCCTGCATCTTCTCCTCCGGGTAACCAAATGGGCTGACATAGAAAAGACACCGCCGGTTTTCTCCAGACCCACGGATTTCACTCTCACCGCCTTCTGGAATCTGTAGATAAAAACCGCCTGCTTTGGCTTCCCTTATTAGCGCCTGAACTTCCTTAAAATAGATTCTGCATTGCTCGTAGTGTTCCTTCTTCCAAGGTTGCCTTGCAACAAAACAACTGGTCTGAATTTCTAAGCAGCATCCGCTTAATGGCATAATCAACTGCTTTAGCTTCCAATAGCGAATTGCGCTTCCAAACATACCACACACACCAAGTCCGATGAATGGTCCACCGATGATGGCCGGAAAACGGGCCGCAAGAAAAAACAGCCCCAATGAGGCTGCTATTCCAAAAACAGGTATCATAATCAATGCTCTATCCCTTTGATCCATTCTGTGGTACATTGGTTTATCTGATGGCTCTAATCTCATGTGCTTATGCCCCCTTTTATGCAGCTCTTTTTCCTTTCCAATTTTCTAATACTCGCTCACACTCCATGATGGTCTGCTCACACATATAATCTGAAAAACATCCGATGTGTGTCTCTTTAGGCGGCAGGTTTAAGCTGCAGGATAACCAGGCATAAACTCCATTTTTGCACATGCACCCACTTTCAATCAGTCTGTTCATGGCACGATGCGCGCGGATTCTTTTATTACGAAGTTCTTTATCCGCCAAAGAGCCCATAGGCTTTTTCGTTCCTCTATGAACTCCTACATAGGAATTGCAATCCGGATATCCGCTGCATACATACAGCATGCTTCCTGCAATTATCGTATCATCACCATACACATACTCGGCTGGCCGCATAACAGCGTCTCGTCCACAGTAAGGACAAACGGGCATTGCAAGGTTAGGTTTCTTACGCGGATGTATCCGGACTACTTTCTGTTTTTTTTTCATTTCTTCTATCTCCTTCCTCCTTAATATAGATCTATTGTATAAAACGGTTATTCCTTAATACAAGGGTATTTCATAAATTTATTATGGGGAGAAATATGTCCCATTCCTCCCCTCTTTGCTTATACGTTTTGATTCTGCTTCTTTTTCCGATAATAGGTATATCCTGCAGTACCTGCACCGACACTGGTAACACCAATCACAGTGGCGACCGCTGCTCCATGGTTCTTTTTAGGTATGTAAACCCCCGTTGCTTTCATGGTGTATTGCTCTACCTCTTCTTCCCCGCTATCATAGGTAGAAATCAGGCGTACGCCTTCCTCCTCCGGAAAATAGGCACTTCCCTCATATATCACTGTGCAGTCACTCACCTTCTTGGTACCAGTTATAACAACCCTACGGCATAGGATACCCGCTTCATCTGTGTAAGCTTCCCCATCCCACCTTGCTGCTTCTATGGTATAATGCTCAGCATCAGCCTCAATCAGAGAAAGGAGCTGCCCTTCATATCCGGTGAAGTCTGGTTCAGTCCCACTCAGTTTAAAAACCTGGTCCCCAATCCAATAGCCGTCCAGCCCATATTCATGGAACACAGCTGAAAAGGAAAATGTATCGTCCAGGCGCTCCCCGCCAAATGTCTGGTCAGAAATTTTTGCAATAGTCTCCATCATCTGCCCGGTTTTCTCATCTGTTACCGTCATCTTGATTTTTGACGGTATCATGTCCTTGGCTTCCACTGCTTCATATAAGACTTCCTCACTTACCGGTACCTCATGAGCCCGTATAACGGCTGCTTCCTTCTGGGATTTTACCAAATGATAAGTAATTCCATTCCGGGTTATCTGTTCTTTCGGCCTAACCTCCACTTTTCCATCAATAAACGGGCTTGTTGCGATTTCAAAAGAATTTCCAGAACTCCTTTTCCCCTGTTCTTCCAGCACTTCTGTCCGGATTTCTGAGAGACGGTATTTTTTTCCGTCTCTCTCAATTTCTTTTTCAAACAGCTTTTCTGCTTCATTAGAATCGGGGTTTTCCGTTGTATACTGGTGTTCCTCATATATATTTTCAATTACATCTTCCGCTGCCTGAGACTCCATCACCGGCGTACTAACTACCATTATTGCCAACAATAGAAACATGCCAGCCTTTATCCCTGTTTTTGATTTCTTTTGTTTTTTTCTCCACTTTGAGAGGGAAACAATTAACAGGCTTACTACGGATGCAAGCCATGCCATGAACACCCCTACAAAATAGCTGGTATCTCCTGTCTTTGGTGCATGATTAAGTTCACCGACCATCAAATCACCCTCTCCCCTTCTATTTGTCTCATAATTGGCCGTGATTGTTCCGTAATGTTTCTGATCGGTAATGGTATTGTCGCCAATTATACTGCCGTCCTCAAACACCGTGAATGAAAAGACCGTCTCGTTTCTGTCATACCCTTCCGGTGCTGTCAGTTCCCTGAAATGATATTCCCCCGGAGACGGGACCGGAAAATATACTTTTCCCTTTTCATCACTAATGCCGGAGAAGATATGGTTTCCGTCCTGGTCTGTGACCTCGATCTCGGCGCCAGGCAGTTCCTCTGCTGTTGTTACATCCACTTTAGAGATTATCATTTCTGTTTTACTGTAGTTTTCCATAGTCGTATCCCCTTCTATGGTCCCATCTTCAGTTACTGCAAACGCATGCAGTACCTCATTTAGATAGTATCCCTCTGGTGCCTCCGTCTCTTTAAATGTATAGGCTCCTTTTAAAGGTTTCTTAAACCGGAATATTCCTGCTGCATTTGTAAATCCTTCCGCATAGACACTGCCGTCTGGATTGTAAACGGTAATCTTTGCCCCTGCAAGCTTCTGGCCAGTTCTTCCATCAATCTTAAACAGTTCCATATACTCCGCTGAGGGTCTCGGGTGATTCGGAGTGCTGCCACCGCCGCCACCTGAATGGGTGATTTTATAGTTCTTGACCACAAATTCCTGTATCGCCTCAATATCTTTTATTTCTATTTCCTGCGGCTCCATTTTCTCATAGCCGGAGGGAGCCTTCACCTCACGTATTATATACGTACCGCCCGCAAGGTTTTTAAAGTGTTCAGCCTCACCGTCCCTGGATGTCCATTTCCGGATTACTGTACCGTCCGAATCTCTTACCAGTTGAAGAACAGCGCCGCCCAGCAGTTTTCCTGTTTCTCCGCTAACCTTTCCTATCTCTATCTGGATTGGCTGGTTTTTAATATCAAAATGCTGCATGGTCTGATTAGGAAGGATCTCAATTTTCATATCCTCCATTGGGACATATCCTTCCGGTGCCTGTGTTTCCCTTATTGTATAGATACCAGACGGTATTCCTGTTAAAATAAGCGGCTCCTTTCCTGACACCCATTCTTTCATTACAGTCTCCTCGTTTGTCCCCGCAGCCTTTAGAAGCTGAAGAACCGCCCCTTCCACTGGGCTGCCTTCCAAGGTGTCCGTCTTCTGGAGTTCCACCACAATCTTCTCATTTACCAGGTTAATCTCCTGCTTTTCCTCGGTTCCGCTCACGCAAAAGTTTAAACGCCCTGTTACTGCATAGCCCTCTGGGGCCGTCAATTCCCTGATTGTATATTCTCCGACAGAAAGTCCTTTAAAAATTTCAGGTATCTTCCCGCTTACCCATTCTTTCAATACCATGCCATCGGCATCTCGAATCAACTGAAGTCTTGCTCCCGCCAGGTTTTCTCCGGTCTCTTTATCTGTTTTTGCCACTTCCACTTCAAGTTTCCGGTTTGTAATGGTAACGGTTTGTATTCCTGCTTTCTCCGTAATCTCGATTCTCACTGGTTCCTTTAAAAGCAGGTAGCCGTCTGCCGCCTGGATTTCCTCCAGTATATACCAGCCTGCCTTTAAGCCGCGGATTAGTTCCGGTTCCCCAGTGGTAACCCATTTCGCCACCTGATTTCCTCCCCCATCTGTAAGCTGCAGCACTGCTCCTGTTACCGGTTCCCTGGTCTCCTCGTCCAGTTTGTCAATCATCAATTCGGTCATCCGGTTCTCCATTACAAACGTCTGTTGCTTATAATCTTTGGTCACGGTAATCCGCATGGGACCTTCCGGTATCTGGTATCCTTCCGGAGCCTCTACCTCTTTCACTAAGTACACGCCTGCCGGGAGACCGAAGAACTGAATCGCTCCGGTTTCATCTGTAATCCATTCCTTAATGATTTCCCCGGACGCTTCCAAAATCAGCTGCATCTTCGCGCCCTTTAAAGGATTTCCGGTTTCACTGTCCACCTTTCTGATTTCAATCTTGGTGTCATCATCAAACATCTCCACCATAGGCATGTCATCCACTGTCATGTTCCCGGATATTGTAAAGTACACTTTCTCTGCTTCTATATATCCTTCCGGTGCCCGTGTCTCGATTAGGACATACATTCCCTCTGTCAGGCATTCCAGTTCGTGCGGGACCTCCGTGGAAATCCAGCTTTCAATCACATCACCGTCAATCCGTATAACCGTTCCGTCCTTGTCAACCATCTCTGTGACTCTGCGGACCTCTAAGCTGGCGCCCGGCAGTTCCTCCTTTGTTGTAAGCTGCTTTTTAGAAATGATAACCCTATTAGGGCTATCCGCTGCTTCATACTGATAGGTGAGCGTCTGGTACTGGTCTGTCTTTATATTAAACTGGAAGTCGTGGACTGTCGGGTCAAGCAGATAACCGTCAGGCGCTTCCACCTCCTGTATCCGGAAATGATAGAGGCTTACCGCCCCATCCGTTCCTATCCCTCCAATGGGGACCGGGGAGCTGACTGCCCGACCATCGGAATCCGTTATCAGAATGGTCGCCACATTGGTATCCAGATTGGACAATCGGAACCTTGCACCTGATAAAACTTGTTCCGGATTCCTTTTATCGGTCTTGATAATCTCAACCTGGCCCAGAATCAGTTCATTTACCAGTTCAATCTTTTGAATATCCAGTGTATCAACAATCGCAAACGGCAGTTCTGCAGCCCTCACATATCCAAAGGGAGACTGTTCCTCAACAAAATAGTAATTCCCTGCGGCTGGCTGACTTAACTCATGAAGCCTTAAATCCCCGATTTCATAACCTTCCGGTATCCTGCCTTCTTTCTGGTCCCGCTTCGTGTATGTTCCGTCTGAGCCGGAAATCCAGCGTTCCACCAGATACGCCTCTTCGTACTCCATAGCCGGAATATGGTTCCCGTCTTCATCCTGCAACAGATTCCCGTCCGTATCGGTTACATACAACAGATTCCCGTTTTTGTCTTTCATTTGGTGTTTGGCAAGTGTACCATCTTCCTTTGCACGGTAGACGGCAACTGTGGCTCCGGAAATTTCTTTTCCACCTGTCACATTCACTTTTGTCAGGAGTACCTGAATCGGTTCGTCTGTCATGGTAATGGTCTGCACCCGTTCCTTAGAACCCACATCAAGGACTGGTACATAAACCGGTGCTGCCACTGTATAGCCGTAAGGAGCCTGCTCTTCTACCAACACATATTTCCCCACAGGAAGATACTCAAAACGCATGGCTCCTGTCTCCGTGATATAGCAAACCGCCTGACTTGTTCCCGGAACCTGCTCTATCTCATAATCATAGGCCGTGTAGCTGTGTCCACCCGGTATGGTAACCTGATGGGCCGTTTTTCTCACATCACTTCCATCATCTGTCTGCCATTCATACACCTTCTTTTCCTGATGATAGAGTATGGTTCCATCATCTCTATACTGCACTTCCCCATTCTCATCTACCTGGGCTTCGTATAAAGCCAGTGTGGCCCGGTGAAGATTATCCATCACAGCCCCGGTCCGGGAGTCCAGCTTTAAAACCTCTACCGCTGTATGATCATCTTCCATTACATAGCCTTGTACTTCACCGGTTTCCAATATGGTGACTTCCACATCCTCCGCCGTCACATAGCCGGCCTTTGTTGGTACTCTTGTTTCCTGAAGAATATAATCTCCCGGCATGATATGGTCAATCCAGTGTGGAACGTTTCCTTCTGACACCCATCGTTCCGCTACAATCGGTTTGTCCTCCATATCCCGGAGAATTTCCAAATGCCACCCCCGGTCGGAATCATCATAGACGCGGTATGCTTCGTAGAGTGTTAAAACCGCGCCCTCAATCTCTTTTCTGGAAGTCATATCAAGCTTTGATACCTCAATCTTTGTGTAATCATCCTCCATCACATAGGACTGCTTCTCGCTTACATCACGGACAATCACACCGACTGATGCGGACTGTACATAACCGTCTGACAACGGGGCAGCTGTCTCCTCCAGGATATAGGCGCCCTGCCTTACTCTTGCAATTTCACAGGCACCATGGTCCGTCACCCATTCATTCTCAATCCATATAACACCGCCATCCTTATAATAGATAGGAAGCCCGTTTTCATCTGGTACTGGCTGCAAATCCATGTTGATAGATGAATTTCCTTCCCCGTTGGTATATACTTCTACGGATTGGGAAATGATTTTATCCCCATTTTCATCAAGCGGCCAGACAATCACTGCGCCGGTTTTATCTGTCACATAAGCCATACCTGTTTCTGAATCCAACATACAGAGACGGTTCCCCCAGTCATCCAGTCCATAGAGGATGCCGGTCTGTTCATCAAGTTCTGTGGGATCATATTTTAAGTCAAAATACCATATGTCCACGGGTGGATTATCCTCTTCTGTAATATCCCACTCCGCCTGCCCTGCTGCGTTTGTCCCAGTCTGTCTTATATCGGTATCCACGCCGGTATCATACGCCTGGATTCCTATTACTGAGCCAAATAGATTTCTCTTCACCTTGACTTTCTCATACTCGTGTTCCCCAGTTTGCTTTACTTCCAACCCCTCATACAATGTCAGTGTTGCATTCTCCACATATATCTTCTCCTGACCGTTTTCAAGGCGTTTTGTCACATAACCAAACCCGGCAAATTCCCCATTGGGTTTATACTGTAAATCCACGTCCCCGCGGTTTTTTAGCTGCTTTTCATCTCCCTCTACACGGTATGTGACGGCATCCGCACGGTTTTCCAGCTTATGTATTTCTATATGTGTAGGTGCATTCTTTACAATAATCTGGTGCATATCCTCTACAACGGTTTTCCCGTCAGCGCCAATGGGACGCATGTACTGGTATTTTACCGCCTGCGTCCTTTTCTCCTGATTGCCGTCTTCATAATATTCCACCTTGTCGCTGTATACCGTAAATGCAATAGGTTTCGACTTCACATATCCATCCGGTGCCTCTACCTCCACCAGAACATAAGCGCCGGCGCCTAACGGCTGATACGTTTCCAGATACCCCACGCACTGCTTCTCTGTATGCAGGCTTCCGTCCTCTCCTTCAACTTCTCCGTCCCGGATTGTGGTGTAAGCCTTAAAAACCCCTACTTCCGCTCCGGTGTCGTCCTGCATGAAAATTTGTTCACGTTCCTCATAGAGAGGCGTTCCCTCCTCATCAAACAGGATATCCCCGCTTCCTGTCACACCGGAAGCACCATTTCCAATCACGTCCCTTTTGGCTGCATAAATCTTAAAGAGCGCTCCTTCATGCAGAATATTTTCTCCAGTTTCAGAATCCAATTTCTCAATCCTGAGCCTGGAGCTGTAAAACTCATTCTCAAAATCCTTGACTGCAAAGGAAATAAAATTAAAGGTTCCATCTGTCTCCAGGCCAGCTTCCCGGTTTCCGATATCGCCGTCATCGTTGATTACTTCTCCATATCTGGGATCTAACACACTCCAGGGTACAAGTGCTTTCGCGTACATCCGGTCCACGGCAGTAGACTTTCCGGTCATGGTAACCACTCCATTCATTGTTACACCATAATCCGCTATCGTTCCATCCCGGTCGTAATAAGTTTCATAATACACCTGGTCTGCACTTCCAGCATCCTCGCTGATAGAGCCGTAATGATAATACCTCGCTACTGTCTCATTCTGGCAATCCCTTCTGCTGTCCGGCTCCAGACCATACTTAAACACTTCAAAATCGCCGTCATTATTATGCGCATATATGATATGGGTTTCTTCATTAAATCGAATCTGATAACGCTCAGTCAATTCCTCCGGTGTCATGGCAGAGTCGTAAAGATATTCCTTAGATGGGATTTTATCATGTACTGTACCATCGGCATCTATCTGTGGAACAAAAGGAATCTCTACCTCCTGAGGCGCATCAATCTCATAATGTTTTTGTGGGATGCCTGTTGGCTGCTGCTCCACCAAAACATATGTACCGTAAGGAAGCATCCTGCTTTGTCCCCAGTAGTCGTCCTTCCCGCCGCCCCGGTTTGCATGTACGGTTGTCATATCCCCGTCTGCATCATACTTTTCCAAATCCCACTCAATTGCAAGCTCAAACGCAGCATCGGGATTTTCCTTGAAAAATGTTACATAGTCATAACTGCCATCTTCCTTTTTCATAAGCTTGTCTGTTTTCTCTAAATCAGAACGCAGATACAGTTTAAAGAAAAAGCCGGGAAGCGTCTTCGTCTCCTGTGTTCCGTTATACCCTCCAAAAAGAACGGTAAACGGGTCACGGTGAATCTCATAGGTATTATGCTCATAGGAGTCCAGAGCAATATCCTTTTTCACCTCGATTGCCTGCTTAATCACCCGCTCCAGCATAATAACCGGCTCTTTCCGTGTGCCATTATCTTCATAGATTTCATACTGGCCCGGATAGAATAATACAGGGAACTTTAGATAAGAGCCACTCTCCTGTGCAGGTTTGGTCGTCATGACGTTCACGGTTGCTGTATATTCTGTTATTTTCTGTTCTGTCACTACCCTGTAAGTTCTCTCATGTTTTTCCCCCTCTGTAAATTCCTCGTCCGTATCCACATGGATGCTCACCTGGCCCTCCACTGCGGTTGTCTTTACAGGGGTCAGAATTTCCTCATAGGAAACCACCTCCTGGCTGGTATAGATTGGAACCGCCTCCATCTGCGGGATTTTCTGTCCTTCACTGTCCAAAATGAACTCCCCAGCCGCATAGGTCTCATAGACAGGTGCATAAACCGTCTTTATCAGAATTTCGTCTTGCCCCAAAGCCTCCAGGTCCAGTTCCTTTTTCTCTACTGTGAAGCGGTAACCATCCATATCATACTGTCCCTCTTCATAGACTGCATAATAAAACCCGGCCTCATATTCCTTTCGGATTACTAAAAGACCACTGCCGCTTTCGTAAATGGCTGGCTGGTTCGCCAATGCTTTATATCCATAACGAATTCTTGCATACCAGGTTCCCGCCTCCTCATATACTGCATCTACATCATATGCATCCCAAAAACTTTCCGAGGAGCAGAAGGTCAGAATCTCATCTATCATCTTCCCATTTGTCTTTCCAGATAATTTGAGTTTTTTAAACGGGTAATCAGACAGCCCACTCTTATACCCCGAAAGAGCAAGAGCCGATGACGTCTCCCACAAAATATAATCCTCGTCAATATCTTCTGATTCTTCCATATCCAAATCGGACGGTTCCTCCCGCTCAATGGATGAGATATAATCATTTAATCGGTTCACTGCCGAAACCGTTTGGGTGAGCGCCCGGTCAGACAACACCGGATTGCCGCTATCATCTAATTTTATAATCTTATTCCCGGTTTCGTCTAACTTGTATTCTCCACCCTCGGCAGTCCGGTACAGGATATTTCCCTGCGCATCTTTTTTCTCTACGCGCTCTGTTCCAGTTATCACCTGCTCCTGTGATGCAGTCTCTTTTCTTGTCACCTCATATGCCTTGACACGCTCCGGGAGACCGGAAAGCAGAATATCGAAACCCTTTGTTTTATAATATTTAACCGTAAAATCATAGGAATCCTCAAACCATTCATTAATACTATGGGTAAATCCATCTGTATAGGCACTCCCTGACGCGGTTAAGACAATAGGCTTTCCTGTTCGATTGCTCTCAGATAAGTTCTTGCCGGTTACAGAACGTTCATAACCTTCAGAGCGTGAGATTTCTTCTATATAATAACTGCCTAAAATAAGCGGACGTCCAATCCAGCCATTTCCATTCCGTACTTCATTACCCGTATAGAGATTCGGTACCTCTCTTGAGGTTTCTGATACTTCTGTTATGGTTAAGAATGAAGCATCACCATTTTTATCCGTTGTGGCAATGGATACCAACTCCCCCGCAGAAAATACAACACCGGTTTTCCCATCTGGATGCCTGATGTCCTCTGCCGCATATAGTCCATATACAGCGCCCTCTAAGGTTGCATCTGCTTGGGCTTTTCCATAGCTGTCCTCTTCCAGCTCAAAAAGTTCTTTATCCCGCTTATTAATATGCAGCTCTCCTTCTGTCCTGTGATCCTTCACCAGATAAGCGTAACCAATGTACCCGGACGGATAGCTGCCTTGCTCAATCGGTGCCACCTCACTGTCTTCCTGGACACCATCCCATTCCCAGTGTCCGCCTGTTCCAACTTTTATAGAGGCCGGGCGTGAAACCAAATAGGTGGACGCATTTGACGGTGTGGCCACGTCCTTTTCTATCCCTATCTGGGATCTGGTTGCTACGGTAGGAAGGTCCTCTGTTATGGTCTCTTCTTCCACTGATTCAGCTTCATTTCCAGAATCCTGCGTTTCAGCTTCAGGACTGGCCTCTTCATCTGTTTCCTCTCTGTTTTCCATTGATGGCTGGGATGCCTCATCAGACTCTTTTATTTCTGTTGTATCTGCTGTTTCCTCTGACCCGGCCTCCACCTCCTTCTCCCCTTCCTCGCCGTTCTCTGCTGTGTCACCGGAAGATTCCGATTCATGTTTCTTTGTGTTCTCATGTTCCTTAGTAGCAGGCTCTTGTTCATTCCCTTTATCCTCAGGTATTTTTTCCTGTCCGGTAACTGAATCACTGGTTTGATTCCCTTCATCTGACATTCCCGCCTGAACAATATCTGTAACCTTCTCCGATTTTGACAACTGCGGCACATCCTCCATCTCTCGAACCGAAACTGCCCGATTGCCAGGGTAATAGCCGGTAATGGCACCCTCTCCTTCTGACTGAGAAGATGAAAATTCAACAATTTCAATGGAGACATCATCATTGTGCAGGTCATGAAGGATATATCCGGTTCTGGCGTCTGTTTCCCTGACTGTGTAAATACGCTTCAGGTGAATATAGGTACTCCATGCCTCATCCCGGTCCTCCTCCATTAAGTCTCTGGCAACGCCCTCATCGATGGAATGGAAATCACAATTTTCCTCACACCAGTCCACGCACTCCTGCCAGGCATCCCAGGCTTTTTTCTTCCGGCGTTCATTTTCTTCATCGGCCGAGTCAGAGTCACCATCCACATAATGAATGACTGGATCTGGGTGTCCCCCACAATAAGTCTTCTCATATTTATAAAGCTTCTTATCCGAATGCGAAAAATGTCCGTTGGCATCTGTACCAAGCCCCATATCGCACACAGTTAAATCTTCAAATTTCCCTTCTGATGTGGGCACCATTTTCATAAACTGGTCTTTTTCCAGATTTGTCCCGTCAAGCTGCGAAAACTCAAACTTTTCTAATACTTCAAAGGTGGAGTTTTCCAAAGTTTTCCCTGTCTCGGAACACTGCTTTTCCAGTTCAATGACATAATCCCGCTTAAAGGTCTCCTTATGAAGGTACTGGGTATATGGAATTTCATAGTCTCCTTCCCCGCGGTGTGTTGTACTTTTTCCAAAAGACAGCCAAACCTCCCACGATTCCTGTTTCCCTGCCATTGTAATCATGGCCTGTTTCCCATCTACTGCACTGCTCTCGTTCCAACCATCCGGATACCAGATTTTAAAGCTATTTGGCTTAACCCAGTATTGAGCCCCCAGGGAGCCATCCTGAAAATGTCCCCTCACAAGGCCAATATCGGGATTACCTGTCGTACATGTAAATGTGATTCTGCCATGTTCCAGAGACACATTCCACCCTTCTGGCAAATCATAAACAAGCGTGGACTGCCTCCAATCATCACCGTCAAACTCCAATGTAATACTATAGGTCCCATCCCCGTTTTCCTTCATTTTATGTACCGGCGCCTGGCTTTGAAATTTAGATGCAAAGGTTGGAACGGCTCCTTCCTCCACGGCTCCATTAACCTGTTTAAAAAATTGTTCCAATGCTCCTCTTGTCAATACCGCAAGCATAGGATCTTTCAGGTTCTCGATTAGGACTTCCATCTGACTACGGAAATCATCTAACCCATTCCAATTTCCTGACATAATGGCCCAGGTAGCTGCCTGCCCCAAAATATAATGTCCCTGGCCGATTTTCCCATTTCCCGAAATGCCTCCTTCAAAATTACCTGATGATGAGAGGGCGTACCATAAAATTTCTGCATCCTCTCTTGTCAGCCCAAGGGGCAGGTTGTCACCATCCGTATCAAGGTCATATGTTACAATCGTTCCCGGAGTGCCCGAACGCATGGACTTATTCGGTTCCAGGCAGTATCCAGGTGCTGAATGGCCGCCTTCTACATTGGTAATCCCATATGGCCAAAGGCCAACCCGATTATGGTTTTTTCCATAAAAGGGAAAACTTGCTCCCTCTTTTAAAAGATTCTGGGAGCCATAATAGGCAAACGTACTTCCTCTGTTTTCTCCCTCCGATGCATCTGCTGAAATAATACTAAATCCAACATTAAAAAAAGACTGAAGCGCAAGTAACACCGCTAAAAACAGCGAGCCACCACGCTTCAGTCTTTTGAAAAAGCTATCGTGTCGTATCATATTTTTCCTCATTTCCAAAAAACCGGCACAGACTAACATTGCTGTGCCGGTTTGACTTAGGCTATTTAATTCATATCAGGATTATACAACTGCGCTTTGCAGTTTGGACAAGGGTGGCAAACCTCCCTTAATCCGAATACATTTCTGTAATCGCAGAACGGACATTTGAGTTCCACTACATCCAGATAAAAACACGCATCCGTTCTCGTTGAAGATACATCAATGCTTTTTGCCTGACCATCTATATATACGGCATTCCACATGTGCACGTAATCCTCCCGAAGCGCGCACTTAAGCCCTACTGCATTAGCCAAAAGTTTATAGGCCCTGGCAAACCCAACGCACTTGCCAGTCCCATTCACCAGAATGCTGTAGACCTCATCATCTGCCTGTGTATATTTTCCCCGGTTGTAGGTCGCACGTAATGTAATCTCATCATAAATCCTGGTCGCCTTTTCATAATCACTGGCGCCATAGTCAAAACCAGTCAGAAACCTGCACACCTCCTCATAAACTACCTGGTTCTTTTCTGACAGCTCCGATGCAGGGATAATTCCCCTGACCGCAGCCAATACCCGTGTGTCATTCACCCACGCATAGTCCGTATCTTCATCAAAGATATATACCTGCCATTCTGGATCGTAATAATAAGGCCGGTTATCATACGGGGTTCGGACATAGCCGCCAAGCGACTGCTGTTCGGTCACCCAACTGCCGTCTGCTGCCACCAGGTATCCGTCTGGTGTAGTAGTATTTACAGCCATAATTCCATTCTGATTCAGATAATACGATGTTCCATTCTCTGTTATCCATTCCGCCCTCGCATAATTTCCATCATCTTTCTGGTATTGACAGCCGGTTGAAGTATTCTTCCATGTTCCTGCATACGCCGACATCGGGTTTAGGGTAACTGCCAGGAATATGAATGCCAGCTTCCAACCTGTACTTTTTCTCATTATAAGCACCTCCTTCTATCCATAGCATACAAAGTCTCTGGAATCTATGTCGAGGGCATTTCTGAATTTTTTTAAGGAATTACCTCAAAGGCATCCCTTCCAGCGCCCAATAACTTCATAAAATGGCTACAAAAGAAAAGGCATGAAAATACTCTCTCCATGCCTTTCCTTCCATATACAATTTTACCAACTACTCTACCCAAGCCCCGGACGCATCTACCCGGTATCCGTCTGGCGTCTGGCGGTTCATAAATAAAGCACCCTTGGTTCCGTCTGATGTGGGGTTAAAATAGTACCACACTCCGTCAATCAGGTTCCAGCCGGTATACATACGTCCTCTGGTCCCGTCTGAAACGGCATGGAGGTAATAGCGGTTCCCGTCTGTATCTGTAAACCATCCGGTCTGCATATATCCTTTCTCATCAAAATGGTACCACTCACTTGTCCCATTATAAGTAAGCAGCTGCCAGCAGGCAGCCGGATAGCTTCCATCTTTATTCTGATACCACCAGCCGGTACTATCCTGAATCCAGGTTCCAGCACTGTCAAAGTTTGGACTCATAGCACTTCCTATGACAGAACGGCTGGAACCGCCACCACCACCGGAGGAACTTCCACCCGATGAACCGCTTGATGGCCGCTGTGTCTGATCTGTTGTTTTAAACGCTACAACGACTTTGCACTCTGCGGACTTCTGCCCATCCAAGGTAAGCACCTGAATACTGGTTTCCATTGTTCCCGCCGCCGTGGATACATAATACTTGTCTCTTGCAAGATTATCTGCATCGACCTTCTCAAGGGCTTTTATCCATGCTGCCTCCGGCAAAACTGTCACCAGACCATTACCTGATACGGATACCACTGCTTCATTCACCGAGTTCCAGCTTACCTCCTTATTCTCCGCCTCTTCTGGCATCACGAAAGCAGTAAGCTGCTGGGCATCCGTCACCTGATAGGAAACAGACGGGTTGGCCCGGCTGCCGGTCATCACCTTCTCTATGCTGAACTTAAGTTCGCTTTTATCTAAGGCTACCGATGCTACATGTGCTATGGTCTGGTCATCGGTACGGAAGGAAAGATTCACTGCACATACCGACTGTTTTCCTCCATCTTCCGTTGTAACCGTCACATAATTGGAACGGGTACCAGACGCTTCCTTTTTTGCGTAAGGGTGCTCTTTATTTCTCTCTTCTTCTGCCCTGATTAAATCTAAAATCCACTTTGCATTCTCTTTGGCACTCACAATACCCTCTGAATCAATCCGGAGCATATCCGCATCACCTACAGACCATTTCACATTTTTGTTGTCCGCATATTCCGGAGTAATCGTTTCATAAAGACGCTTTGAAGGTGTGACGGAATAACGTTCTGTAGGATCCAAACGGTCCCCTTCTAATGTCCTGACAATCTCAAATGCCAGTTCAGACTGGTCGAGCTTAACATCTGATACCGGGACAACCGTATCGTCAGTAATCTTGAAATTCACCGTAACAAATGCACTGGAACGCTTCTGCCCGGCTTCTGTGGTTACCGTAACAGACGCATAGTTGGTTCCTTCTGTTGTTATCTTTTTGGACGGATATAATTCCTGATTGGTCACACCGGCTTGTATCAGCTCCTGAATCCACTTTGCCGACTGGTTGACCGATACCTCCCCATTTTCTGTAACATGGATGACATCGGTAGATGAGCCATCCGTATCTTTCACATTCCAAATGATGTTCTTGTTTGCCGCCGTATCCGGTATCACGGTAGCCGTCAGTTTCTGCGGATCAGTAACCTTCCAGCCTATCTGCGGATTCCAACGGGAACCGCTGCGTATCTGTTCTATCTCAAACGTCAGCTCCGTCTTATCCAGGATAACACCATTAGTCATTGCCCGGTATTTAGCAGATAGAGTAATGTTTCCTTCCGGCATGGTAAAGGAGGTTTCAGCCCCATTGGTATGTATGATTTCCTCTTTGTCAAAATCGTCGGTTGTCCAGGACAGGGAATCCGGCACCAATTCATAATATACAGGGGGCTCTGACTCCGTTTCATTTAAAGGACTTGTATACACCAGGACTTTGGCTCCCTTCGCTACGGCTCCCGGGTTTGCCCAGTTGATTTCTTTTGCAAAATTATTCTGGGATTCCAGCACAGAGAGTGTACCATGGTCCACAGCCGGAATTGTAATCAAATACCCCCTGACCGGATCTCCCGTCTTACTGGGAGCATAGTGATGGATATTCTCTTTTCCAATTTCCAAAACTCCCGTTTCCAGTTCCTCATAAAAATAACGGTTTGTCTGCTTTATAAAACTTCCCATCTGGTAAAGGGAAAAATCCCGCTGGTTGGAATAATATGCTCCGATGTGATGTTCCAGCCGAATTTGCGGTGTTAATTTATTTCCAAAGGGATTTAATGAGTACTTGTCCTCACTATCCGTATAGAGATAGGCGAGATCATCTCCTAAATCAATGTTCCCACCTTCAATATATCCCACAAAGAGTCCCGCTGTCTTTAATGTCGATGAAGTAGATGCTCCAATGGTCCCTGCAAACCGGCCATTCTTAACCTGGCCGCTCCGCATCCTTCCCACCAGACCACCGATATAATCCGCTGACGTGCTGCCAACCTTACCTTCCACATATGTATTATATATTTCCGTTTCGTAGATATTTCCTGCAATTCCGCCTACATATCCTTCTGAGTAAAGAGCGCTGTAGCTATCTGTGGTATCACTGGTGCAGTCACTCATAAAGGAGGATTGGGCAGAGCCGCAGATTCCTCCAGCGTAAGCTTCATTTACGCCGTCTGTATCGGTTCCCCCCAAGACTCCAGCTGTATTGGTACACTCCAAAATCACGCTGTCATATGCTTCCCCAACAATCCCACCGATGACACCTACGCCACGCACCTGTCCTCTGGAGCTGCAATTACTTATGGTGCTGTCGTTCGTCTCTCCAACCAGAAGTGCCGCCTTACTGTGAGCATTCACCTGTCCGTCCACCGTCAGATTTTCAATCACCGCTCCATGGACACTGCCGAACAGCCCGGCATAATCCTGAGTCGTATCACTGATTTTCAGGTTATACACGCGGTATCCCTGTCCGTTAAAATTCCCCTTAAATGGTTTCGGTTCGCTGTCCCCGGCTTCTGTAAAATATCCAATCGGCAGCCAGGAGGCAGTATCGCTTAAGGATATGTCCCGTGTCAAAGCAAAATAGTACCCCTCATAACCGTCCACTTCCTCATTAGCAACATGATACGCCAGGAGTTTTAAATCCTTATCCGAGTTAATCTCGTAAGGTTCTTCCTCGGTTCCCTCTCCATCAAAATGGTCACTCATTTCCATACCGCCCCAAATATTCAAGGCACCTTTGTAAAACATGGCATTGGAAGGAGTAGCATTGGAAGGAGTAGCCGGAATCAGCTCATCTTTATCTGTAATGACTTCTGCTGCCCCTGCCTCTGGTTCCTTGGTTTTGATTTCCTCCGTTCCTGCCTCGTTTTCCTCTTCCTCCGCTTTTGCTTCTGTTTTGTCCTCTAAATCTGAAGTTCCTGCATCCTGGTCCGCCTTCTGGTCAGTCTGGGTGATACCTGCTTGCGCCATTTCCCCTTCTGCGCTGTCTTTTTCTTTCTCCCGCCTAGCTTCTGACGGACTGGCCATTGGAGCTGTACCGGCTTCTTCTACCGCCTCGTTAACGGCCTCCTTTGCATAAACGGTAGCGATACCGTTTGGATATGATACAGAAAGAACTGGAGTTAACCCCATCGCTGCAATCAAGGTCCATGCAGATAGAACTGCCTGCCCCCTCTTCATCTTTTTCTTCATCTTGTTCTCCTTTTTCTCAGAAAATTCCCTATGTGCAAATTTTTATTCCTGAACTACCACAAACGCCGGACGGATACCGATTTTCTTATTGGTTACATCCTCCGGTGCCACCCGGCCGTCATAGGTAACAGCATAACCCTTCGTTCCGTCGCCGGCCGCAGGTGTACGCAGCCAATAGCCCGTCGTGAAGGTTCCTGCATTTATAAAATTATTCTCTTCTGCACCACCAAGCCTCCATAAGATATCCGGATACCGGAGCGCTTCTTCCAATGAAAGGCAGAATATCTGGTCCGTGACTTTAATTCCCGGGCGGCTGCGCTTTGTAAAGCTCCGGGCTGAAATCTGGTAATTATTACTTTTTCCCGCATAGGTAAACGGGCAGGTTGTAACCGTTTCCGCAAGATTTTCCCTATCCTCCAATTCCTGGTTTAGCCATGCCCTTAAATCAGACGCTTCCCAGGCATTTGCCCTCCCGTCAAAAAGGCTTTCGCTTCCACCAATAATGGTGTCACAGAGAAACAGCGCTCCATTCCGGTTACTTCCGGCATCACAGTAATCTGGATCAATACAGCGGAAGGTATATGATTTCCCGGCAATTGACCGTTCCATCGTATCCCCGGTATACCAGATTCTGCCCTGTGTATTATCTGGTTCTCCCTTCTGTATGACAAAGGCCGGGCGGACCCCGGCTTCTGTTAATGATACCCGGCTGGAAGCAATGTGTCCGTTGTATTGCACCATATAGGCCTGGTTTGTCGTGTTCTCTCTAGGCGACCTGGTCCAGTAGTAGCGCATTCCTCTTTGCGGTGTCCAGATTTTTCTGGTAATCGCTTTGTAGGCAGGGTTCTTTACTTCATCAACAGACAGGCAGAAAACCCGGTCTGATATGGAATCCCCAGTCTCTGAAAGTTTTACGGGGAGCAGGTCCCCTGATACTGACAAGGTATCAGCAAACTGCTGGTTAAGCCATGTCCTGACATCCGAGTAGGTATAATCGTTATTGGAAGCCGCATAACGGACACACAGAGAGTAGGGAATGACCTCATCCGACACAAACAGATATCCACCCCGGTAATCCGTATCCAGACAGGTGAATCCCAATGTGCTGTATCCATCACCGAGGCCAGTCTCAACCTCCAGTGTATCTCCTGTCTCAAACCTCCCCTCCTCACCTCTGACTGTCTCCGCATGGGCTATAAAGCCAAATAGATAGCTGATAGCAGAACAGGTGGCAACCAAAACAAACAAGGCATGCCGCTTTTTCATTCTGATTCGCCAATTCATTCCTGCTCCTCCACCGTCACTGATAATGCAACACTTCGTTTCCTGTCATCCTCCCCTGGCTCAAAGTTCACTTTCTGCCCCTCCTTCAGCCGTTTAAAACCATCTCCATGGATTTCGGAATAATGGACAAAATAATCAATGTTGTCCTCATCTGTAATAAATCCAAATCCCTTCCGTACATCAAACCATTTCACAATTCCTTTCAGCATATCAAAACTCCTTTCATATTTGTGCAAATAAAAAAGACAGCATCTGGTACTGTCTCAGGTACAAAATTCCTATTTTCTTTTAA
>NZ_JBKVXF010000011.1:0-2325 GCF_046972725.1 Lacrimispora sp.
TCCTCCAGGCCGGAACAGGCGCTTCTTTTATCTCCTTTTTCATATCTTTTTTTATCTCATCTTTTATATCTTTTTTTAAATCATCTTCTTTTATATCATCTTTCTCCTGTATTATCTGATCGCGGTCTCCGTTTTGCTTCTCAGGTTTTGCCTGATATTCAGGTATCTTCTGATTTCCAGCTCCCTCCTGACTTTCAGTTATCACCATTTTACCCTCTTCCTCCAGAATCTTCCCACTCATCAAACTTCCTCCTAGTATAATAATGGTGTAGTCAAGAACGACTACTGGTTAATAGTTACAAAGTCCAATCTAATAAATCTATATAGATATAACGGAAGGAGGAGTTCCCCCTCCATCAGAAGTTATAGGACATATTTACCGTGTCTGAGGTTTCCTTAATGCACCAGACAAAATATAGAGGTATAATCACTGAAGGCAGGATCATTGACGTTTCCTCCTTGGGAGCCGGCCTTCTGGCTGGCGATACCTCTTAGAAAGTCTGTCAATCCTTTCGGTGGTGATTTATGTTTTGGCTGGTTGGGAAGCCTCAGGCTATACCTGTATAAGCCGCTAGGTTGTGTATCCACCCTTTGGAATTGGATGCCTGCCGGAAAGGATATTACTATGCACTATCAAAAAGTACTCAAGATGCCTGAAAGCATCCCCTATCTCTCTGTCGGGTTTGATGTCGGCGCAGACTTCACCTGGATGTCTATCATGCTCCCCAATGGCATCCTCATCGGTAAGCCTTTTAAGATCATTCATTCTGATCCGCAGTCCCGTGAGCTTGCCATCTCAAAAATAAAGGAAGCCCAGGAGATGTATTCTCTTGAAAGCCGCTGCTTCCTTGAATCCACCGGGATCTACCACATCCCACTCCTGTGCTTCCTTCGTGATAAGGGTTTTGACTGCGCCGTCATTAATCCTATCATTACTAAGAATAGCACAAATATGAACGTCAGGAAACTGCATAATGATAAATTTGATTCAAAAAAAGCTGCTAAAGTCGGCCTGGATGCCTCCCTTAAGGCTTCCATTGTCCCGGATGACGCAATCATTGACCTGCGCAATCTCGTGCGTGACTACTATTATTTCAAGGACCTGCAATCCGCCATCGTATTGAAGCTTCATGCGGAACTCAAAGTGTCCTTCCCCGCATACCTGAATGTGTTCAGCAAGGTCACAACGCAGACTTCCTTAAAGCTTCTGGAAGCTTACCCCCTTGCAGCGGACATGCTTGCCGCCCCAAAAGACGAGCTTGTGGAAACCATCCGCAGCACGGCGCGCTTTGGGGAAACGTATGCCCTCGCCAGGTATGATGCCATATGCACCGCTGCAAAGGATGCCGCTGTTTTCGGACGTGCCCTTCCAAGCAACGCTCTGCGGATCAGGCTGTACATAAAAATGTACAGGGAATACCAGGCTCATCTGGACAGCATACTGGAAGAACTGCATCAGGCTGTCGGCAAACTGGAAGGAACGCCAGACTATGACCGCATCTCCTTTATCCAGACCCTGCACGGTGTCGGCTTTTTAAGTGCCGTCGTCCTGATCGCGGAAATGGGATCCTTTGACCTGTTCTCCTCGCCTAAGAAGCTCTATGCTTACTTTGGGCTGGATCCCGGTGTAAACGATTCCGGCAAGTTCCATGGAGACAGGGTCCACATGTCCAAGCGGGGTTCCAGCCTTGCCAGGCGTATCCTGCATATGGTCGCCATCAACAACCTGAAAGTGGATAAAGCAACAAAAACGCCCGTGAACCCGGTCATTTACGATTATTACACCCGTAAATGTGCCAGCAAAAAAAAGAGCGTTGCTGTCGGGGCCGTCATGCACAAAATCTGCAACATCATTTTCGCTATGCTCCGGGATAATAAGCCTTTTGAGCTCATTACGCCGGAAGAACACCGTGAACGTTATGCAGCAGAGCACCCGGAATCTGTGAACACCGCTGCCTGATGGAGATTTGAATTAAATTTTAAAATCCCATGGCAATAGGTTTATTAAGGTTACCCTTTTTTACATCAGCTGCTTGAAAAAACTTTTTAAACATTTTTCATTTTACCTATTGACATTTCTTAGCTGGACTTCTTATTATCGCAATTCTTCATCCATTACTTCTCTTTCCTGTAACATACCATAATATACATTAAATTTCAATATTTATTTATTGATATTCAATAATTTAATATTGTATTATAATAAAACGTAAGATTTTCTTTCGTTTTTCCTTTCTTTACATTTTTTCATATCAGTCTTATAATAGATATCGAAGTCAGAGCCTTTGTATCAAACTGCGGGATATTTGGCTCTCGCGGCCGTCG